>CAWJXQ010000014.1:0-119191 GCA_963846845.1 uncultured Pseudomonadota bacterium
TTCCGGGGCGGGGCTCACTCTACGAAAAGAAAGTGGCGACGCGCGATCCCGTCTTCGTCAAGTATGCCGTCATCGGCCTCTCGCTGACGTTCTTTGCCGTGTTCTTGCTGCTACCGCTGTTTGCGGTCTTCAGCGAAGCGTTGCGCAAAGGGTGGGAAGCTTACTTCGCGGCACTCGCCGAGCCGGATACGATCTCGTCGATCAAGCTGACGTTGATCGCCGCGGCGATCGCCGTGCCGATGAACTTGGCATTCGGGGTTGCTGCGGCCTGGTCGGTTGCCAAGTTCGACTTTCCCTTGAAACGGCTGCTGGTGACGTTCATCGATCTGCCGTTCTCGGTTTCGCCTGTCGTAGCCGGTCTTATCTACGTGCTGGTGTTCGGCGCGCAGGGCTGGTTCGGCCCGGCGCTCGGCGAGCACGGCATCAGGATCGTGTTCGCGATTCCCGGCATCATCCTGGCGACGATCTTCGTGACGGTGCCGTTCATCGCGCGCGAACTGATCCCGCTGATGCAGGCCCAGGGGCGCGACGAGGAAGAAGCGGCCGTGGTGCTGGGAGCCTCGGGCTGGCAGACGTTCTGGAACGTCACGCTGCCCAACATCAAGTGGGGCCTGCTGTACGGCGTGATACTGTGTAACGCACGTGCCATGGGTGAGTTTGGCGCCGTGTCTGTGGTTTCGGGCCACATCCGTGGCGAAACGAACACCATGCCGCTGCACGTCGAAATCCTATATAATGAGTACCAGTTCGCGGCCGCCTTCGCTGTCGCTTCGTTGTTGGCCTTGTTGGCGCTGGTTACTCTGGCAATCAAATCCTACGTCGAGTGGCGTGCCGCCCGCGACATTGCAAAGAGCCAAGCATGAGCATCGAAGTTGAAAATATCCGCAAGTCGTTCGGCAGCTTTACAGCGCTGGACAATGTAACTTTGAGCTTTCCGGACGGACAGCTGGTCGCCCTGCTGGGGCCGTCCGGTTGCGGCAAGACCACGCTGTTGCGCATCATCGCGGGGCTTGAGGCTGCCGACAGCGGCCGCATCGTGCTCGACGGCCAGGATGCTTCCGACCGGCATGTGCGCGAACGGGCCGTCGGCTTCGTGTTCCAGCACTACGCGCTGTTCCGGCACATGTCCGTGTTCGAGAACATCGCGTTCGGCCTGCGGGTGAAGCCGCGTGCCGTGCGGCCGAGCGAGGCGCAGATCCGCAAGAAGGTGACGGAGTTGCTGGAGCTTGTGCAGCTCGGCTGGCTGGCGGATCGCTTTCCCTCGCAGCTTTCGGGCGGTCAGCGGCAGCGTATCGCACTTGCGCGCGCATTGGCCGTCGAGCCGCGCGTGCTGCTGCTCGACGAGCCGTTCGGCGCGCTCGATGCGCAAGTGCGCAAAGAGCTACGGCGCTGGCTGCGGCGTCTGCACGACGAACTGCACATCACCTCGGTGTTCGTGACGCACGACCAGGAAGAGGCGCTGGAAGTCGCCGACAAGATCGTGCTGCTGAACAAGGGCCGCATCGAGCAGATCGGTACGCCGCGCGAGATCTATGACGAGCCGGCGACGTCGTTCGCCTACAGCTTCATCGGCGCGGTGAACAAGTTCCGGGGGCGCGTCGAGGGCGGGAGCGTTCGTATCGGCGAAGACACCATTCCGCTCAGCGGCACGCGCGTCAGCGAAGGCGAGGACGTGATCGCCTACGCCCGGCCGCACGAGATCGAGATCGTGACGTCGAGCGACGATACGCGGCCTGGCATCTCCGCCACGGTGAGCCGTCTGCTCAAAGTGGGCGCGATCACGCGCGTCGAGCTGCTGGCGTCCAACGGCGTCAACGGCAGCGACCAAGCCGGAGTTCTTCGAGGTGGAACTGACGGCGTCGGAGCTTGACCGACCTGCACCTCACTGCAGGCCAGCGCGTGCGTCTCGTCTCGTCTCGTCTGCAGCTGTTCCCGGCTGATCACGCCAGAGCCGGAACATGAGCTCGCAGAGATGAACTTCCAGCAATTGCGCATCATTCGCGAGACGGTGCGCCGTAACTACAATCTGACGGATGTGGCGAACGCGTTGTTCACCTCGCAGTCCGGTGTGTCGAAGCACATCAAGGACCTCGAGGACGAACTCGGCGTGGAGCTGTTCGTGCGCCGTGGCAAGCGGCTGCTCGGGCTGACCGATCCCGGAAAGGAACTCGCCGAGATCGTCGAACGCATCCTGCTCGACACCGCGAACATCAAGCGGCTGGGCGAGCAGTTCGCCTCGTCGGATCGGGGCGAGCTGAATATCGCCACGACGCATACGCAGGCGCGGTATGCGATGCCGCAAGCGGTGGCGCAGTTCCGCAAGCTGTTTCCGCACGTGCATCTCGTGCTGCATCAGGGCAGTCCGCAGGAAATCGCGACCATGCTGCTCGACGGCCGGGCGGACGTGGGCATTGCGACGGAATCGTTGGCCGACAATCCTGACATCGCCGCGTTCCCCTATCACTCGTGGCACCATGCCGTGGTCGTGCCCAAAGGGCATGAGCTGGAGAAGGTGAAGCCGCTGACGCTGGAGGCGATCGCGGAGTGGCCGATCATCACCTATCACGAGGGCTTTACGGGCCGGCCGGCGATCGATTCGACCTTCGCCAAGGCGGGGCTGGCGCCGGACATCGTGATGGCGGCGCTCGACGCCGATGTCATCAAATCATACGTCGAACTGGGGCTGGGCATCGGCATCGTTGCCTCCATTGCGTTCGATCACGACCGGGACGACGGGCTGCGGCTGCTGGAAAGCAAGCATCTGTTTCCTCTGTCGACGTCGCGTATCGCGCTGCGGCGCGGGCGCTACCTGCGCGGCTATGCCTATCGTTTCATTGAACTTTGCGCGCCGGCCCTTACGGAGCCACACGTGCGCAAGGTGGCGGCGGTCGAACCGCAGGTCTAGCGTCGTCCGCCTTCTTTGAAATCGCGGAACGACGCTAGCTTTTTGTATTATCGTGCTTCTTTTCGGAAAACCGCTGAACACTTTGTCCGGAAGCACTCTGGTGGCGAGTTGCACTATCCGCCTCGTGGCGAACGCAAATTCCTCCTATTGAATAGCGACGGAACGCGGC
This sequence comes from uncultured Pseudomonadota bacterium, assembly GCA_963846845.1. Taxonomy (GTDB): domain Bacteria; phylum Pseudomonadota; class Alphaproteobacteria; order Rhizobiales; family Hyphomicrobiaceae; genus JAKAXS01. The sequence continues at coordinate 3,075 of CAWJXQ010000014.1, forward strand.
ACAGAGCTACGTTCTCCTCATAGAAGAGGGCCGGTCGCATTACGGCCGGAGCCGGCGCCGTGGCGGGTGCGCAAGGAGGACGACGTGCGGGCAATTCTAATCGGGTGCGTTTTGGTGGGGTTGGCCGTGGCCGGCGCTGCCTATCAGTATCCGGAGTTGCGGTCGCAGACGCTCGCGCATTTAAAGCAGGGCATTCCCGGCGGAACGCAGGAAAAAGGCGCGAAGGAAAGCCCGAAGCAAGACGTGGCCGGTGCTGCGAAAGGCGAACGCAAGGGCGGGGCCGGAAAGCGCGGCGGCAATGGCGGCGGACCACAGCCGGTGGAAGCGGCGAAAGCGGAATCGGCCAAGTCTGCGGGTGACGTGCGTGCGATCGGTTCGTTGAACTCCGACGAGTCGGTGCAGATCGCCTCCGAGATTGCGGGCCGCATCATCGACCTGCCGTTGAAGGAAGGCGAGACCGTCAAGGAAGGCGACATTCTCGTGAAGCTCGACGAAGCGCTGGTCCAGGCAGAACTGGCAGATACGACGGCGCGCTACGAGTTTGCCAAGACGAACCAGCAGCGCGCGCAGACGCTGGCGCGTTCCGGAAACGTGACCGAGCGCGCGCGTGACGAGGCCAACACCAACGAGGCGACGTCGCTTGCAGCGGTCGAGCTGGCGAAGACGCGGCTGTCCAAGCATGTCATCAGGGCGCCGTTTTCCGGCACGGTCGGTCTGCGCGTCGTGTCGCCCGGCGCCTACATCGGCATCGGCACGCCGATCGTGAACCTGGAGAAGATCGACACGTTGAAGGTCGACTTCAAACTGCCTGAACTTTATCTCGCGGACATAAAAACGGGGCAGTCGATCGACGTGACCGTCGATGCGCTGCCAGGCAAGATTTTTACCGGCGAGATCTACGCGATCAATCCACATGTCGACGTGAACGGGCGGTCCTTGTCGATCCGGGCGCGACTGGCCAACAGCGATGGCGTTCTGCGGCCGGGGCTGTTTGCGCGCATTCTCGTCAAAGGCATGACGCAGCGCGAGGTGGTGTCCGTGCCGGAAAGCGCGGTGGTGCCACGCGGCGGCGAGAACGTGATCTTCGCCATCGTCGAAGGCAAGGCGGTGGAGAGCAAGGTCAAGCTGGGCAACCGCAAGGCCGGCGCGGTGGAAGTGCTCGAAGGCCTGCAGGCGAATGCCATGGTGGTGACGGCGGGGCAGCAACGCCTGCGCAACGGCTCGCCCGTCGAAATCATCGTCCGGCAAAGTGACGCAAGCCCCAGCGACGGGGGCTGATCGTCATGTTCGAATTCTGCATCCGGCGCCCGGTCTTTTCGACCGTCCTCAGCCTCATCATCGTCTTGCTCGGCATCGTTTCGTACGATCGCCTGACGGTACGCGAATATCCCAACGTCGATGAGCCTGTCGTCTCCGTGGTGACGCGCTATCCGGGCGCGTCGGCTGCCATCATCGAAAGCCAGGTGACGCAGATCCTGGAAGGCTCGATCGCCGGCATCGAAGGCATCGATATCCTGGAATCGACGTCGCGCACGGAGACGAGCCGCATCACGGTGCGCTTCCGTCCGGACATCAATCCGGACGTTGCCGCCTCCGACGTGCGCGACCGGGCGAGCCGTGTGCGCGGCCGCTTGCCGGACGAGATCGACGAGCCGGTCATCGCCAAGGTCGAGGCCGATGCGCAGCCGATCATCAACCTGGTGTTCACCTCACCGAAGATGACGGCGCTGCAGATCACCGACTACATCGACCGCTTCATCATCGATCGCATCAAGAACCTCGAGGGTGTGGCCGACGTCCAGATCTTCGGCGAGCGGCGCTATGCCATGCGCATCTGGATCGACCGGGAGAGGCTGGCGGCGTTCAATCTCACCGTTCAGGACGTCGAGAACGCGCTCCGGGCGCAGAACGTCGAGCTGCCGTCGGGGCGCATCGAAAGCACGGATCGCGAGTTCCCGGTGCTGTCGCGCACTGGTCTCGTCACGCCGGATCAGTTCGGCAACATCATCGTCAAGCTGGCGGCCGGCCATCAGGTGCGCATGAACGAAGTGTCGCGCATCGAACTTGGGGCGGCCGACGAGCGGCGCGACAGCCGCTACAACGGCGCACCGGCGATCGCGGTCGGCGTCATCAAGCAGGCGACGGCCAATCCGCTCGACGTGTCGAAGGCGCTGCAGGCGGTGCTGCCGGAGATCAACCGTGGCCTGCCGGAGGGGCTGTCGGCGGAGATCGGCAGCGACGACAGCGTGTTCATCGACCGGTCGATCCAGGCGGTGTTCCACACGATCCTGGAAGCTATCGGGCTCGTCGTTCTCGTCATCCTGTTTTTCCTGCGGTCGATCCGCGCTTCGATCATTCCGATCCTGACGATCCCGATCTCGCTGATCGCGACATTCACGATGATGTTCGCCTTCGGGTTCTCGCGTGAATACGCTGACGCTGCTGGCGATGGTGCTGGCGATCGGTCTTGTGGTGGACGACGCCATCGTCGTTCTGGAGAACATCTACCGGCATATCGAAGAGGGCATGGAGCCCGTTGCGGCGGCGATCAAGGGCACGCGCGAGATCGGCTTCGCCGTCATTGCCATGACGCTGACGCTGGCGGCCGTCTATGCGCCGATCGCGTTTGCGCCGGGCAAGACGGGGCGCCTGTTCCTGGAATTCGCGCTGACGCTGGCGGGCGCCGTGATCGTCTCCGGCTTCGTGGCGCTGACGCTGACGCCGATGATGTGTTCCAAGCTCCTGAAGCACAATCCAAAGCCGAACTTGGCTTTCCGCGTGCTCGAGAGATTGTTCACGGCCCTCGAGAACGGCTATCGCGGTTTGCTGCGCGTGACGCTGAAAGCGCGCTTCCTGGTGCTGCTGGTCGCGGTGGGTGTGGCGGGGTTGAGCGGCGTGCTGTTCGTCTCGCTCAAGTCGGAACTGGCGCCTGTCGAAGATCGCGGTGTGCTGCGCGTGCGCGGCACTGCGCCGGAAGGTGCAACGCTTGGCTACACCAGCCGCTACACGCAGCAGATCGACGAGATCCTGGCGGAGATCCCGCAGGTGACGTCGCGGCTGGTGATCAACGGGCAGCCGGACGTGTCGCAGTTCTTCATCAGTGCGCGGCTGAAGGACTGGGATGTCCGCACCGTGAAGCAGCAGCAGCTGGCCGACGAGATCGGACCGAAGCTGCGCCGCATTCCGGGCGTGCAGGCGTTCGCGAACAATCCCGGCTCGTTCGGGCAGCGCGGAGCGGCCCGGCCGATCGAGTTCGTCATCCAGACGTCGGGCACGTACGAGGAGCTGCAGGGCTACGTCGACAAGATGATGGAGCGGATCAACCAGTATCCCGGCCTGGAGAGCGTCGACACAGACCTCAAGCTCAACACGCCGGAGTTCCGCATCGAGCTCGACAGGCCGAAGATTGCCGATCTCGGTATCGACGTGACCGTGGTGGGACGGACGCTGGAGACGCTGCTGGGCGGGCGGCAGGTGACGCGCTTCGAACAGAACGGCGAGCAGTACGACGTCTACGTGCAGCTGGCCGATGAGGAGCGCGCCTCGCCCGAGACGCTGGCGACAATCTTCCTGCGATCGCCGAGCGGCGAAATGGTGCAGCTGTCCAACATCGCGAAGGTGAAGGAGGCGGTGGCGCCGAAGGAACTGAAACGCTTCAACCAGCTGCGTTCGGTTACGATCACCGCGAACCTCGCGCCCGGCGTGGCGCTGGGCGAAGGGCTAGATTTCCTGGAAACGACGGCTCGCGAGGTGTTGCCCGCCAACGTGCAGACGGATCTGAACGGCCAGAGCCGCGACTATCGGGCTTCGGGCCAGAGCCTGGCCCTCGTGTTCGTGCTGGCGCTGGGGTTCATCTATCTGGTGCTTGCGGCGCAGTTCGAGAGCTTCCGTGATCCCGTGATCATCATGCTCACCGTGCCGCTGTCGATGACGGGCGCGCTGGGCGCGCTGTATCTGGCTGGCGGCACGCTCAACGTCTATTCGCAGATCGGCCTCGTGACGCTGGTGGGGCTGATCACCAAGCACGGCATCTTGATCGTCGAGTTCGCCAACCAGCAGCAAATGCTGCACGGCAAGGATCGCGTCGCGGCGGTTATCGAGGCGGCGACGCTGCGGCTGCGGCCGATCCTGATGACGACGGGCGCCATGGTGCTGGGTGCGCTGCCGCTGGCCCTGGCGGAGGGCGCGGGCGCGGAAAGCCGTCAGCAGATCGGCTGGGTGATCGTGGGCGGCATGTCGCTCGGCACGCTGCTAACGCTGTTCGTCATCCCCACGGTCTATTCGCTGCTCGGCGCGCGGCACGAGCATGCTGCCGGAGAGCCGGCGGTGGGCACTGGCCGTGCCGGCCGAATAGACCTGCGATCGCCATGCGGCTCAGATAGAGAAATGGCCGGATGCTTCGAGACATCCGGCCACCAGGCTGACAGCGAAAGCGAAATTTCGATCAGCAATGCAGTGACGCGTTCTCCGCGTCGAACACCTGGCCGGATAGCTGACGGCCCTTGCGGCTGGCAAGGTAGAGCGCCAGCGAGGCAATCTCAGGTTCGGAGGCGAGGCAGTGGCCCAAGCCGTCGGCGCTGCGCGGGCCGATGGCGTTGACGCGAACACCGGCATCGGCCCAAGCCTGGGCTTCGCGGCGCGTGAGATCCGACAGCGTGGCGCGCACCATCGTTGCGACACCGGCTTGGCGCCTGTCGGCAGGCGGGGCCATGCTGACGACGTTGAGGATCGAGCCCTCGGTGTGCATGAGGCGCATGCGGTTCGCTGCAACGCGCGTCACCAGCGTGGCGGGTAGGAGCGTCTGCGAGATGTAATCGGCCAAGTCGTCGTAGTCGCCGGAGACAGGCGCCTTCGAAGCCGTGATGAAGTTGATGACGACGTCGAAGCCGCCGAATGCGGTGGCCGACTTCTGAGCCAGGCGGATGGCCGCTTCCTGGCTGTCGATCGGCTCGTCGAACAGACGGACTTCGCAGGCGACTTCGGATAGGTGTGCCGTCAACTCGACAAGGTCGGGCGACAGGTCAGGCGTCTGGACGATAAGACGGGCTTTGTGCTCGGCAAACGCACGGGCGACGTCAACGCCACCAGATGCGGTCAGGCCGGTGATGAGCACGCGTGCGCCGGCCAGTTCGCCATAAACTGAAGACGCGAGTTCCGGCTCGATTACGCTCATCAACATGTGGGCTGCTCTCCTCAAACACCAGACACCAAGGTTCCCGCCCGGCTCTGACGATACCACGGCGATTCGGCTAATGAGAACTAAACAACGCCTCGATTCGGGTCGGCCAAGGACGGACCCGTGACGCGATTGCGGCCCGTTTGCACCTGTGGAAAAGGGATTCAGCGCGGAATCGCCGACAGACAAAACATTTCCAGCGTGTTGCGAGATCGCCACGGGTGAGTTTGTCCCCGTCATTTTTATTTTTGGTGGATAGGCCGCGTCAATTTCGACTTCGGCCCCTTGCAGGTGATGCTTCCCGACCAGCATCAGGCCGCCTGCTGCCGAGTTTCGGCCGGCCGCATGTTGAAAGGTGGTGAAAGTGGCCGTGCTGCAATTGCAATTGGGCGCCCAGATCGAAATCCTTGGTTGGACAAGCGAATCGAGTAGGTGGCTTAAACATGAAGCGCAGAGCAGTACCGTCGAGGCAGAATGCCGAAGCCAGGCCCAAGAAGGGCGGGCGGACGGTCGACTTGTTCGTCGTGATGGCCATGGGCATCGTCATGTTGGCCCTGGCCACAGCGCTGAACCTGCAGTTTGGCGTCGATATCAACGTTGCCGTGGCGATCAGCTCGGTGATGTATGCCGCCTTGCTCGCAATCCATGCCATGAAGCGGCGGAAGGCCGCCCGGCCGCCCGCGCGGCGCAGCCGGACTGCACCTGAGTTCGAAGCATTCGGCGACATTCATGACCGGCTAGCGGCACATACACCTCCGCCGATGCCAGCAGACCGTGCGCTCTCGCAGCTGGAAGTGCCGCAATCCATGCGGCCGCGGGCTAAGGTTGCCCAGGTTTCCTTGCCACCCCTGGGCGATCACGGTGCTGCGCCCGCGCGTCACGCGCCTGCAGCTCACTTTGGAGCAGCCGGTCACCCTGCCGCACAGGGGGCCGTCCGGTAGTCAGGGGCCCTCGGAAGTCAGGGGCCCTCGATGGGAGCAGTGCGTCCCGGTTTGCCACGTGCGTTCCAGCCGGCCCCGGTCACGGAGCTGGCCACCGGTGCACCACGCTCGCGGGCGGCACCGAACGACGACGCGAACTCGCTGGAATCGGATGTCGAACGCATCCAGGCCCTGGTGAAGAAGCTCGCCAATGAGATCAATGCCGCCGACGAGGCTGCCGACGACGTCAATTATCCGCTTAGCCGCCCACCGCGCTTGCCTGCGGACGCGGCGCTCGACGCCTCGGTCGGTGCGTTGCGCCAGGCCATGGATGGAATGAAGGCGCCGTCGTCATCGCCGTCTGCACTGACACAGGGACGGGCCGGTGGCGCGGCGCAGGCATCCGCACGCTCGGCACCGCCGCCGCTGAGCCCGGCGCAACAGCACGTTGCGGCCGTTGCCGACTCGCTGGTGGCCGGACGCGTCGAGGTTGAACTGGAGCCGATCCTCAGCCTCGTCGACCAGCGCACCAGCCACTATGAAGTTTCGGTCAACGTGCATGGCAAGGGCGGAGACCGGCTCGTCGAGAACGACGGCTTCTCGGGACTGCAGGGCACAGGGCTGCTGCCATTGTTCGATAGCGCGCGCCTCAGCCGCAGTGTCAGCATTGCGCAGCGGCTGCAGGAGAAGGGCAAGAAGGGCCGCATCTTCTCGGCCTACAGCCCGGAAAGCCTGACGAACCCGAGTTTCCTGTCGGATGCCCGCGCGGCGTTGCAGGAGCGGGGCAATATCGGCACGCAGCTGGTCATCGGTTTCCAGCAAGCGCATATGCGGGCGTTCACCTCATCTGAATGGGCCGCGATTGCGGAGCTGCGCCACCTCCACGTGGTGTTTGCGATCGACCGCCTGACGCATCTCGATTTCGACATGAAGCAGCTCGTGGCCAACGGGTTTGCCTTCATCCGGATCGAGAGCAACCAGTTCCTGGCGGGACTTCGCTTCGGCGGGCGGCCGGTGAGCGGTTCTGAACTCGTGCGTTACATCACGGGGGCGGGCATGGCGCTGGTGGTCGACAACATCAACAGCGAGCAGCAGCTTCAGCGGCTTGCGGAAGTTGGCGTGCAGTTGGGCCAGGGCAGGGTGTTCGGCGGGCGCCGGGCTGTGAAGCTCAGCGGTCCCAAGTCGAGCAACGCGGCGGCGTAATAGCGGCTTTCGCCAGGCGCCTACATGGTCTAGCAACGCGGCATGCAAAACATGCCGCGCGCTCTCAACCCGATCCCTATTCACGACAGCATCGCTGCCGTGTCAGCGGGCATGACTGCCTGGCTGACCGACATCTGGGGCGTCATGCACAACGGCGTTGCGCCGTTCGAAGCAGCGGTGGCGGCGTGTGAAGCGTTTCGCGGCCAGGGCGGTACCGTGATCCTGTTGTCGAACGCGCCGAGACCGGCTGCTTCGGTGGCGGCGCAGCTGGAACAGGATCGGCGTGCGGGCCTCGGCGTGGGACAAGATCATCTCGTCGGGCGATGCGACGCGAGCGCTGCTCTCCGGCATGCCGAAGGCGCCGATTTTCCATCTCGGGCCCGATCGCGACTTGCCGATTTATGATGGGCTCGATGTCGAACTGGGTGACGAAATGACCTCGCGCCAGGTCGTTTGCACCGGCCTGTTCGATGACGAGACGGAAACGCCTGCCGACTACACGCCGATGCTGACGCGCTTTCTCGCGCACGGCTGCCCGATGATCTGCGCCAACCCGGATTTGACGGTGGAGCGCGGCGGCAAGCTCGTCTACTGCGCGGGGGCCATTGCTGCGGCGTACGAGGGTATGGGCGGCCCGGTGACGTATGCGGGCAAGCCGTACGGGCCGATCTACGACATGGCGCTGGCCTGGCTCGGCGAGCATCGCGCAAGCACCGTGGAGAAGGCGCAGGTTCTCGCGATCGGCGACGGCGTGCGAACCGATATTCTCGGCGCGGCGCGGGCCGGCATTGCGTCGGTCTATATCGCCAGCGGGGTCAGCATGCCGAAGGGTGGCTCGCTCGACGCTGACACGCTGGCGTCAATGTTCGATGATCCCGCCGTGCAGCCGATTGCGGCGATGGCTGAGTTGGCCTGGTAGGTTCCGCGTCAGCCGACGACCAATACGATCTTGCCGATGTGTTCGCTGGTTTCCATGCGGGCGTGGGCTGCGGCGGCTTCGGCGAGCGGGAACGTGCGGTCGATGACCGTGGTGACGGTGCTGTCGGCAAACAGCGGCAGAACGTTTGCTGCGACTGCCGTGGCGATGGCGGCCTTCACGTCGCTCGAGCGAATGCGCAGGGTCGATCCCGTCAGCGTCAGGCGCTTCAGCATGACACGCATCAGGTCAAGCGTGACCTTGGAGCCTTTCTGGTAGCCGATGTTGACGATGCGCGCGTCGTCGGCGCAGCACTTGATGTTGCGCTCGATGTAGTCGCCCCCGACCATGTCGAGGATGACATCGACGCCGCGCCCGTCCGTCACGCGCTTGATGACGTCGACGAAGTCTTCCGTCTTGTAGTCGATGGCGCGATCGGCACCGAGGCGGATGGCCGCCTGGCATTTCTCCTGCGATCCCGCTGTGGCGATGACATGAGCCCCACGTGCCTTGGCAAGCTGGATGGCCATGACGCCGATGCCGCTGGAGCCGCCATGCACGAGAAACCACTCGCCGCTCTGCAGGCCGCCGCGCTCGAAGACGTTGTGCCAGACGGTGAAGGCCGTCTCAGGGATGGCCGCGGCTTCCGTGAGGGTGAGATTGGACGGCACCTGGAGGCACGCGCCGGCGTCGGCGATGCAATATTCGGCGTAGCCGCCGCCGTTGACGAGCGCCATGACGGCCTCGCCCAGCTTGAAGGCCGATACGCCTTCGCCGAGGCTGGCGATTTCGCCAGCGACTTCGAGGCCGGGAATTTCAGAGTGGCCTTTTGGCGCGGGATAGGCGCCTTGGCGCTGCAGCACGTCCGGGCGGTTCACGCCGGCGGCTGCGACCTTGATCAGCACCTGGCCGGGTCCCGGCTCGGGAACGGCGATGGTTTCGGGCTGCAGCACCTCTGGCCCGCCTTTGCCCTTGATGAGCACGGCTGTCATGGTGGAGGGAAGCGTTAAGACGGAGGACAAGTCGAACACCCTTTCATTGCCGTGATGACGTGCTGTCTTGCCCGACTAGCCATGGACGCGCAACCGCGGCACGATGGTACGAAATGAAACACCGACCTGGGGAGGCGGGCATGGACTGGGACGACGTGCGGCCGAAGGCTGCGGGAATGACGTTAGGGGAGACGCTGGAAACGCTGTCCGTCGCCGAACTGGAAGCGCGCATCGGCGCGCTCCAGGGGGAGATCGAACGCGTCGCGGCCGAGCTCAAAAAGAAGAAGGCGCACGAGGCGGCAGCCTCGGCACTTTTCAAGAGTTAGTTCGTGGACCGCCACATGGTGACCAAAGATCTAACGAAATTCTGAGCTTTCATTGGCTGGTCGCCGGGTTTCATGTTGAACTGTTTCAATTGGAAACTCTGCGTGCCGGTGCCGGGGGAAACAGCGCGAGCAGCAGGGGTTCGCTAATCTTTGCACGGCCCTTGCATTGTCTTGGGTAGACGCCGGACAACGGGACAATGTGTTTCGTTTTGAACCAAGGCGTTGATTGTCTGGCCTCTTGTGTGGTGGCCGTGGTAATGTTGATGAAGGGTTGCGTCCCGTGTCGAATATTGTAACGAGTGGCAGCATGAGTGAGTTGAGTGCAGTGGGACACGAGGGTGTCACGGTCTCGTTCGGCGAGCGTTTCCAGGCCTCCGACGGGTTCGACAAAGTCTTCAAATATGGCATGACGCTGGTTGAGCGCACGGCCGCTTATCTCGACGGCGAAGGCCGCCGCGAGAGCAAGGGATTGCCGGCCACTACAACCGTTCTTTACGCGACCGAGAGCATGCGGTTAACGACCCGGCTGCTTGATCTGGCTTCCTGGCTGTTGATCCGCCGCGCGTTGAAGGAAGGCGAAATTTCCGACGACGAGGCGGCCAAGAAGCGCCAGCGCGTCAAGCTGCAGAGCCTCGGGCGTCCGCAGCACACGAAGGGCTTCGACGACCTTCCCGAGGGTCTGCGCGCGTTGATCGAAGACAGCTTCGCGCTGCACGATCGCATCGTTCAGCTGGACCGGGCGATGTCGCTCGAGCCGGGTGTGACGGATGTTCCCGCGCTGATCCCCAATCCGGTTGGCGCGCAGATGAATGCGCTGGCAGCAGCGTTCGCGGTGAAGGCCGCCAGCTGAGTTCAGCGGCCTACTCATGGAAATAGAAAAAGGCGGATCAGCCAAGCTGATCCGCCTTTAATCGTTCAGCGCTGTACCAGCGCTTAGAAAATGCCTTCGAACTTCTTCTTGAAGCGGGCAACGCGGCCGCCGCGATCGAGCAGGCGCTGGTCGCCGCCGGTCCAGGCCGGGTGGGACGTCGGATCGATGTCGAGCTTCAGGCTGTCGCCTTCGTTCCCGTAGGTCGAATAGGTGATGAACTCAGTTCCATCAGTCATGACGACCTTGATCTGATGGTAGTTGGGATGCAGATCGGAATCTTTCTTCATGGCAGCGGTCTCTGATGTCTATGTCTGGTGTGTGGAGCGCACCCGGTGGGATGTGCGTTTACCCAGGCAATTGAGGTTGCCCGGCGCGTACCCGGCACTTTAGGGGCCCGAGGAATTCGGCAAGGCGCCTCTATAGGGAAAATAGGGGGAATTGACAAGGCCCGGGATGGCCGCGGTTGCGGGCTTGCCTGCGATGATGCTGCGCACGGCTAATGGCTTGTGGGCGGCCGCGGTGTCGGGCATGGTCCGAGGCCTGCAGCAAGCCCCCCAAGCCCCTGAAATACCTTACTTCGTGAGTTTGATTTTGCAACCTGCTCAGCACCCGGTCCAAAAACCCGTCCAAGACGCTCCGGATGGAAAAAACGATAACAGCAGGCGGTCTCTGCGGCCGCTGCTGGCGCTGAAGCCCTATCTGCTGCGCCACCGGAAGATGATCGCCGGGGCGCTGGTGGCGCTGGTTGTCTCCGCGCTGGCGATGCTCGCAGTCCCGATGGCGGTGCGGCGCATGATCGACGTCGGGTTCGTTTCGCAAGACGGCGCGCTGATCAACCACTACTTCGAGATGCTGATCGTGATCGGCTTGATGCTTGCGGTGGCGAGCGGGGCGCGATTCTATTTCGTCAACTGGCTGGGCGAGCGCGTCGTCTCCGATTTGCGCACCGACGTGTTTGCGCATCTTGCCCGGCTTGGTCCCGCCTTCTTCGAGAAAACGCATTCCGGCGAGGTGATGAGCCGTCTCACCGCTGACACGACACAGATCAAGGCGGCGGCCGGCACGGCGCTGTCGCAGGCATTGCGCAACACCATCATGCTGATCGGCGCGCTGATCATGATGTTCGTGACCTCGCCGCATCTGTCGCTGCTGGTGCTGCTGGCGATCCCGATCATCGTGCTGCCGCTGATGACCTACGGGCGATATGTCCGCCGGCTGTCGCGCGACGCACAGGACACTCTGGCCACGGCATCGGCCTATGCGGCAGAGAACCTTGCGGCCGTGCGCACGATGCAGGCCTTCGGCTTCGAGGGCGAAGTGTCGAAGCGCTTCGGCGGCGCGGTGGAAGACGCGTTCGAGGCGGCGCGCATGCGGTTGAAGGCGCGCGCGGGGCTAACGACGCTGGCAATTTTCCTGACGGTGGCCAGTATCGTCGGCATTCTGTGGTACGCGTCCGCCTCCGTCATCGGTGGTGAAATGACCGGCGGGCGGCTGGGGCAGTTCGTGCTCTACGCCGTGTTCGCAGCGGGCGCGCTGGCGGAACTGTCGGAGGTCTGGGGAGAGATGAGCCAGGCTGCAGGCGCATCGGAGCGGCTGCTGGAACTGCTGGCTGTCGTGCCTGAGATCCGCACGCCGGCAAATCCGGTGGCGCTACCAATACCTTCGCGCGGTGAGATCGAGTTCGACAACGTGCGGTTCCGCTACCGGGATGCGCAGGCGGACGCGCCCGCGGGTGCTGCGGCGCTCGACGGTCTTTCATTCAAGGCGGAGGCCGGCGAGACGCTGGCGCTTGTCGGCCCGTCGGGATCGGGCAAGACAACGATCTTCAATCTCATCCTGCGGTTCTTCGATCCGCAGACGGGTGCAGTTCGCGTCGATGGCGTCGACGTTGCCGCTTGCGATCTTGGATCAGCTTCGCTCGCGCATCGCGGTGGTGCCGCAGGACGTGGCGCTGTTTGCCGGCACGATCGCCGACAACATCCGCTACGGACGCGCCGAGGCCAGTGACGCGGACGTGGAGCAAGCTGCGACAGCGGCCCAGGCAGACGGTTTCATCAGGCAGTTGCCGCAGGGCTATCGCACGGTGCTGGGCGAGCGTGGCATCACACTGTCTGGCGGGCAGCGGCAACGCATCGCCATCGCGCGCGCGATCCTGAAGAACGCGCCGATCCTTCTCCTCGACGAGGCGACCAGCGCACTCGATGCGGAAAACGAAGCCCTCGTGCAGCGTGCGCTCGGCGATGTGATGCGCAACCGCACGACGCTCGTCATTGCACACCGGCTGGCAACGGTGCTGGAAGCCGACCGCATCTTCGTGCTGGAGGACGGCCGCATCGTGCAGACGGGCACGCACGAGGAACTGATGGCCAAGGGCGGTCTTTACCGCCGGCTGGCCGAGCTGCAGTTCGGCCGCGAAGCTGCGGAATAGCTCATACTTGAGAATTGGCTGAGAATTGGCGTTAAGGCTGAGGCGTAAACATGCCTCGGAATAGCGGTTTTACGGGCCGATCCTGCAACATAGTATGGCGCGAGGCACGCCGATCTCCTATCTAGGTCGATAGTATCAGATCTTGGGCAACCTCAGTGTTGATGGCCGTAGAGAAGGCGACTGACGGTGCGGCGGGCAAACCGTCGGTGCCCTTGCGCCTGCTTTTGCAGGCCAGCACCGCGTCCTTGCTGATTGCGCTCTCGATCATGGCCGGGCTCTCGGTCTGGAGCATTTATTCGGCCGACAGTTTTCTTGACCGGGCGACGCGGGCTTATAACCAGCTGACGCTGGTTAACCGCATCGAGGCGGACATCAATCACTATCTGCTGCAGGAAGTCGCGCAGACGGCAGACCCGAGCTACAACCGGACTCACGAGATCTCGTTCGCCAAGATCGAAGCGCAGATCGACGAACTCGCCAAATCGGTTCAGGCGGAGATCGACAAGGAGAGCGACACCGCAGTGCGAACGAGCATCGCGGAGGAGTTCAAGACCGCTCAGGCGCTCAAGGCTTTGTTCAAGGATGTCCGGCAAGAGATCGCGCGCGAGCGTGAGGTTGCGGTCTCCGTCGATACACTTGCGGCCTTGCGGGAGTTCTGCCGGCACATTCTCGACGACTCGCTGAAGCGGCTGCGGACCGTCGTTGGTGACGCTTCGTTCGAGGAGGAGGCCGAGGCCGCCGCCGTCATGGAACACATGAATGATCTGCGCCGCAGGCTCATCGTGAGTTCGGCGTTGATCGGCGGGCTTACCGCGCTTTGGCGCATTGGTGGTGTCGCTTCTTGTCTACCGGGCCATCATGAAGCCGGTGTCGGCGCTGGCTGCGGGTGCTCAACGGTTCGGCGACGGTGATCTTGCAGCATCTGATACAAGTCGACCAGCCGCGTGAGTTCGTGGTGCTGGCAAACCGCTTCAACGACATGGCCGCCGATCTCGGCCACCAGCAGGCGCTGCTGAAGCGATCGAACGAGAGCCTTGAAGAAACCGTGCGCGACCGCACGAAGAACCTGGAGGCGACGACGCAGAAGCTGCGAGAGATCGACGAGAACCGGCGGCTGTTCTTTTCCAAGACGAGCCATGAGCTGCGCACGCCGGTGACCGTGCTGATGGGCGAAGCCGAGGTGGCGCTGCGCAACAAGAACGCCGACCTGGAATCGTATCGCGACGCCTTGGTGCACATCGTGGCGAGCGGCAGCTTCCTGCGGCGGCGGCTGGAAGACCTCATCAGCCTGGCGCGATCCGAAGACGGGCGCGTGACGCTGGAGCGCCAGACGGTCGATCTATCCCAGTGCGCGCGTGAGACGGTAGCGGCGGCCGACGCCTACGCCCACGCCAGCGAGGTGGAACTGGCCGACGACATCGTGGCGGACGAACTGCTGGTGCATGGCGATCCCAGCTGGATCAAGCAGGCCATCCTCGCCGTCATCGACAACGCCGTGAAATTCTCGCCTCCGGGCAAGGAAGTCGTCATCAGCCTGAAGACCGACGGACGCTTCGGCGTCGTGGACATCGCCGATTGCGGGCCGGGCGTCGAGCCTGAGGCGTTGACCAATCTCTTCGACCCGTACTTTCAAGCCAGCGGCGGCAAGCGGCGCGGAGGCTCCGGCCTCGGCCTCACGGTCGCCCGCTGGATCGTCGAACAACATCACGGAAAGATCAGCGCGCGTAACATCGAGCCAACCGGTCTCGGTGTACGCCTGGAATTTGAGCTCAGCACATGAACATTCTACTCGTTGAAGATGATCCTGGTATCGGCCGCTTCGTCACCAAGGGGCTGACGGCCGAGGGCTGGAACGTGCACTGGCTGCGGCAAGGCGAGACTGCCCTGGCGTGTGCCGGGGAGGGCGATTACTCAGCCATCATCCTCGATCTGATGCTGTCGGACTGCGACGGCTATCAGCTGGCGCGGCAGATCCGGCAGGCGGGCATCTCGCGGCCGATCATCATGCTGACGGCGCGCGACAGCCTGGAAGAAAAGCTTGAGGGCTTCCGGTCCGGCGCGGACGACTACGTGACGAAGCCATTTGCGTTCGAAGAGCTGATGGCACGCATCAAGGTGCTGTCGCGCCGGGGTACGGCACCGCAGCAGGAAAAGCTCGTCATCACGCTCGGCGACCTGACCATCGACCTGCTGGCCCACGAAGTTCGCATGGGCGGGCAGACGCTGGAGCTGACGAAGCGCGAATACGACCTGCTGCTGTATCTGGCCAAGTGCGGCGGCCGCGCGGTGAGCCGCGAACGCATCCTGCAGAACGCCTGGGGCGCGACGATTGAAGTGACGCCGAACGCCGTCGACGTCTACGTCGGCTATATCCGCAAGAAGCTGCAGGCGATCGGCCCGAGCCCGACGATCAAGACGGTGCGCGGGGTTGGGTTCCGGCTGACGGAGTAGCTTCCCGGTAGAGCATGTCCATGCCGAAGCCGCCCGGTAGCAGGTTCCTTTGGTCGAACGTCGTGTCGATCCGCTACGACCTACTTGTTCGTTAGCTTCAGCTCGATGCGGCGGTTTTTGCGGAGGCTTTCTTCGTCGGCGCCGCTTTCGAGCGGCTGGAACTCGCCGTGGCCGGCGGCGACTAGACGTTCCGGTGGCACGCCTTTGCTGGCGAGATACTTCACCACCGATACGGCGCGCGCCGTCGACAGCTCCCAGTTGGAGGGGAAGCTGGATGATGCGATCGGCCGGCTGTCGGTGTGGCCGTCGACCTGGAAGGCCCAGTCGATCTCGGCGGGGATCTTGGAGCGCAGCTCGTTGATGGCGGTCGCCAGCTGATCGATGGTGCCGAGGCCTTCCGGCGTCATGTCGGCGCTGCCCGACGGGAAGAGCACTTCGGACTGGAAGACGAAACGGTCGCCGACGACGCGGATGTCCTGGCGATCTTTCAGCAGATCACGCAGGCGGCCGAAGAAGTCGGAACGGTAGCGCTGCAGCTCCTGAACCTGGCGGGCGAGTGCGGCGTTGAGGCGCGAGCCGAGATCCTTGATGCGTTCCTGGCTCTCGGAATCCTTTTTCTCCGAGGCGCCGAGGGCTTCGTTGAGGGCGGCCATCTGCTTGCGCAGGGCGAGCATCTGCTGGTTCAGCAGATCGACCTTGGCGAGCGCTTCGTTGGAGATCGCCTTCTGGGCTTCGAGGTCGGCCGACAACGAG
Organism: uncultured Pseudomonadota bacterium; assembly: GCA_963846845.1. GTDB lineage: Bacteria > Pseudomonadota > Alphaproteobacteria > Rhizobiales > Hyphomicrobiaceae > JAKAXS01. Next base: position 19,111 of record CAWJXQ010000014.1, read on the forward strand.
CCGGCGCGGCCTGCGTCGGCCTTTGACTTCTCGTCGCTGGTGACGGCGAAGTTCTGCAGCTTGGTATTTTCTTCCTTCAGCGCGTTCAACGATGCCTGAAGGGTGGCGAGGTCATCCTCGCCGGTTTTCGAGCGGCCCTTTTCCAGCGAGAGCAGGTTCGTCAGCTCCGCAATCTGGCGGTTGAGGCGCAGCAGCGCGGTGTCTTTGCCGCTGAGTTCGAGGCCGGAATAGTATTGGGCCGTCATGAAGATCGACATGAGGAAGGTCACGACGAGGAGAAGCGTCGACAGTACGTCGACGTATGCCGGCCAAGACATGTCCTCGTTGCGGCGTGACCGTGCGCGACCCATGCCTACTTCACCTTGCGGAACTTATCGGTCAGCTCGCGCAGGGCGGTGGAGACTTCGGCCTGCTGGGCCGACTGTTCATCCACCCATTCGCGCACGACCTTCTGTTCGGCGCGCATCTGCGTCACGAGCTGGTTGACGCCGAGTGCCAGATCCTTGACGCCGGCGTCGCTGTTCGGCCCGCCGAGGGATGGGCTGGTGCTGCCGATCTTGTTCGACAGCTCTTCGACGGCGCGCTGCATTTCGAATACGGCGCTGGTGAGCTGGCGGCTGGCCTGGTCGGTGGCGCTGACCATGCCCGGCGTCAGCTCCGTAATGCCGGAGAGCCATTCTTCCAGCTCGTTGTAGAAGCGGTTGTGAGCATGATTGGCCTGGAGTTCCAGAAAGCCGAGGACGAGCGAGCCGGAGAGGCCGAGCAGGGAGGCTGAGAACGCGGTGCCCATGCCTTTGAGCGGCGCTTCCAGGCCGGCCTTCAGATCTTCAAAGCTGCCGACGTTCGAGCCGTTGCCGGAGTTGAGCGAGCCGATGGCGCCGCCGACGGCGGTGATGGTTTCCAGCAGGCCCCAGAAGGTGCCGAGCAGGCCGAGGAAGATGAGAAGGCGCACCATGTAGCCGCCGGTGTCGCGGGCTTCATCGAGGCGCGAACTGATCGAATCCATGATCGATCGCATCGAGGCGGTCGACAGCGACAGCGTGCCTGTGCGGTCGCGCAGCATGGTGGCCATGGGTGCCAGCAGAACCGGACGGTGCGGATTGACCAGGCCGGGGTCCGATATGCGGTAGGCGTTGACCCAGCGGATCTCCGGATAAAGGCGGATCACCTGGCGGAAGGCATAAAGTATGCCGAGAAACAGCACGCCGATGATCAGGCCGTTCAAGCCCGGATTGGTCATCAGCGATGCGACGATGCGTTCGTGCAGGATGGCGGCGATGAACGCCACCAGCGTCAGAAATATGAGCATGCGCACGAGGAAGGCGCCCGGGGGCGTCAACGATCGCGCCAGGGGCGCCGCGCCGCCGTCGTTCTTCTTCCAGGCCATTCCGCTACTCCGACCGAGCCAAGTTCCAGGCGGCGCAAACACTAGAGACTTTCCGCTCTTCATGGAATTGCGGAACGACTTTAGCTCTTTGTTTTGTCGTGCTTCTTACGAAAAACCGCTGCACACTTTGTTCGGAAGCACTCTAGCCGAACCAGATGCCGCCGAAAACGGGCAACAATAGGCCTGTGGCCGACAATGACCGCATTGTAAGGATTGCGCGGGCGATTGTGGCTCTACAACAACCGTTTTAGCTCGGCTTTGAGTTGCGGGCCAATGTCTTCCCGATCAAGGGCATAGACCACATTGGCCATCAGGAAGCCAATCTTGGATCCGGTGTCGTAGATCTTGCCGTCGAATGTGACGGCGTGAAACGGCTGGGCGGCCATGAGCTTGATCATGCTGTCGGTCAGCTGGATTTCGCCGCCAGCGCCGCGCTCTTGCGTGGCAAGCAGGCCGAAGATCTCCGGTTGCAGGATGTAGCGGCCGGTAATGTGGAGGTTGGAGGGGGCGGTGCCCTTGGGCGGCTTTTCGACCATCTGGGTGATGCCGGACACCTTCGCCTTGGCGTCTTCGACGCCGACGATGCCGTACTGGTGCGTCTGATCGTCAGGGACGGGCGAGACGGCGATGTGGTTGCCGCCGCGTTCGGCATACGCCTCCATCATGTCCTTGAGGCAGGGCGTCTTGCCGTGATGGAGCATGTCGGGCAGCAGCAGCGCGAATGGCTCGTCGCCGACGATATCGCGGGCGCACCAGACGGCGTGGCCAAGGCCCAGCGGCGCCTGCTGGCGCGTGAAGCTCGTTTGGCCGGCACCCGGCAGATCCGCCAGTAGCGCCTCGAGTTCCTTCTTCTTATTGCGAGAAGAGAGCGTGGCTTCCAATTCGAACTGATTGTCGAAGTGATCTTCGATGACGCCCTTGTTGCGGCCGGTGACGAAGATGAAGTGCTCGATGCCGGCGGCGCGGGCCTCGTCGACCACGTGCTGCACGACCGGCCGGTCGACGACGGTCAACATTTCCTTGGGCACGGCCTTGGTGGCGGGGAGGAACCTCGTGCCCAGGCCGGCGACGGGCAGCACGGCTTTGCGGATACGTCTCTTCTGGGCGCTCATGCGTTCTCCGTTCGATCAAATAGGGAGGGTCGAGAGGTAGGCGGGGACAGCCTTTTTCTTAACTGTCAGCGGAGCCGGATGGTCCGCTAGTATTTGCTTTCTAACTCACGTGCCATAATGAAGGCGGCGGATCTTTCAAGAGAAAATGAGTTGATAGCATGACTGTTTTGGTCACAGGCGGTGCCGGCTACATCGGCAGCCATATGGTGTTACGCCTTTTGGACGACGGCGAGCGCGTCGTGGTCGTAGACAATCTGTCCACGGGGTTCCGGTGGGCGGTTCCGCCGGCTGCTTCGCTTGTGGTGGGTGATGCTGGCGATGGCGATCTGGTGCGCACCGTCATGCGCAAACATGACGTGTCCGCCGTGATCCATTTTGCCGGTTCGATCGTGGTGCCGGAGTCGGTGGCCGATCCGTTGGGCTACTATCACAACAACACCGTCAAATCGCGGGCGCTGATCGAGGCGGCGGTGGCGTCGCAAGTGAAGCATTTCATCTTTTCCTCGACGGCGGCGGTCTACGGTAATCCGAAGGAAAATCCCGTCAGTGAAGATGCCGATCTGCAGCCGGTGTCGCCCTACGGGTGGTCGAAGCTGATGACCGAAGTGATGCTGCGCGACACTGCGCATGCGCATGACTTCAAATACACCGCGCTGCGCTATTTCAATGTCGCCGGTGCCGATCCGAAGGGCCGCTCAGGCCAGTCGACGCCGCGGGCAACGCATCTCATCAAGGTGGCGTGCGAAGCAGCGCTGGGTAAGCGTGGGCACATGGACGTGTTCGGCACCGACTATCCCACGCCCGACGGGACGTGCATTCGCGACTACATTCACGTCACGGACCTGGCGGCAGCGCATTCGGCGGCGCTCGCGTATCTGCGTGCGGGCGGCAAGTCGGACGTCTTCAACTGTGGCTACACGCGCGGGTTCTCGGTGCTGGAAGTGATCGAGGCGGTGAACCGGGTGGCCGGCCTGAAGATCGATGCGCGATTGGCGCCCCGGCGTCCGGGCGATCCGGCAGCGATCGTTGCGGCTTCGTCGAAAGCGCGCGAGACCCTGGGTTGGGGCCCGGCTTACGACGATCTGGATGGTATCGTGACGGCTGCGCTCAACTGGGAGCGCCGGCTGGCGGAACTGAAGGCTGCATCGTAGACCGGCGCCGGTTCAGGCGGCGGGCTTTTGCGTGCCGCAGAGGACGACGCTTTCCTGTTCGTTGGGATCGGTGCGGGCGATCACGGCCTTGGCCACGCGATCAGTCGGATTGTACGGCTGATGCGGCACACCGGCGGGGATGTAGACGAAGTCTCCGGCTTCGACGCGATCGAGATGCTCGAGGTCGTGGCCGTGACGAAACTCCACGGTGCCTTCCAGCATGAAGATCGCCGTCTCGTGCGCTTCGTGGAAGTGGGGTTTGGACGTGGCTCCCGGAGGCATCTCCAGCAGATGCATGCAGAGTGCCTTGGCGGCCGCCGTCTCGGCCGAGATGCCTGAAAAATAAGTCAGGCCTTGCTTGCCTTCGAATGCTTCGCGGTGACGGATGACCTTGCAGTCTGCCATGGCTCTCTCCGGCGATGCGATCGATTGCGGCTGGCGCCCGTCAGTCAGACCTTCACTCGACTTTCACTCGACCTTCACTCGACTTTCTGGGCCCCGCCGCCGCGCAGGTAGTTGTGGCACTTGGCGCGAAGCTCTTTCAGGTCGCGAAGCGTGCGATCGATGTCGGCGCGCTTCTTGTTCAGGTCTTCCATCATGGCTTCGACCTTGGCGACGAGCATCTTGGTCTGAGCCAGTTGGCCGGGGTCGGCATCGTAAAGCGTCAGGTACTCAGCGATGTCTTCCAGCGTGAAGCCGAGGTTCTTGCCGCGCAGGATAAGCATGAGACGGGCGCGATTGCGCCGCGAGTACGACCGGTTGGCACCTTTGCGCTCCGGCAAGATGAGGCCGCGGGCTTCATAAAAGCGGATTGTCCGCGTCGTAATTCCGAACTCGTCGGCGAGTTCCCCAATCGTGAAACGGAGATCGGGATCTGCAATTGCTTCGTTTGAAATGGCCGGATCGGGCCGGCTATGCAGGGGCTTTGCCATCTATATTCCGCTTTGACGTTGTGTTTCTTCGGCCTTGAGCTCTTTTTTGGAGAGCTTGCCGATCATGGTTTTTGGCAGGGCATCGCGAAACTCGATCTCTGCGGGAAGTTCGATCTTCGAAAGCTTCGACTGCAGGTGCTGCAGGATCTGGGCTGCAGTAGCCGTGTGGCCGCCGCGCAGCTTGATGAACGCTTTGGGTGCTTCGCCGCGATATTTGTCGGGCACGCCAATGACGGTCACTTCTTCCACGGCCGGGTGTGTGTAGATCGCATCCTCGACCCGGCGAGGATAAACGTTGTAGCCCGAGCAGATGATCAGGTCCTTGATGCGGTCTTCGATATAGAAAAACCCGGCTTCGTCGCAGCGGGCCACGTCTCCCGTGCGCAGGTATCCGTCCGGCGTGAACTGGTTCGCCGTCTCTTCCGGCTTGTTCCAGTAGCCCTTCATCACTTGCGGCCCGAACACGCAGATCTCGCCTTTTTCGCCCTGTGGAACTTCTTGTGTCAGATCTTCCAGCGAGCGCAACGAAACGATGGTCGCAGGCAGGGGCAGGCCGATCGAGCGGTCCTTGATGGGGCCGTTGATGGGATTGGCGGTGGCGACCGGCGCGGTTTCCGACAAACCGTAGCCTTCGACGACCTTGGCGCCCGACAGCGCCTCGAAACCCTTCTTCACTTCCAGCGGCAGCGGCGCGCCTCCCGACAGGCAGAACTTGAGCGATGAGAGATCGAAGCTCTTGACCTTGGGGTGGTTGATCATGGCGTTGAACAGCGTTGGTACGCCCGGCATCAACGTGGGCTTGGTCTTGTCGATGAGCTTCAAGGCGTCATCGAGAACGAACCGCGGCATGATGATGATTTCAGCCGCTTTGGCGACGCCCACGTTCATGACGACTGTCATGGCGAACACGTGAAAGAACGGCAGCACGCCCATCATGCGTTCACCGCCGTAGATGAGATCGGGAGCCCACTCGATGACTTGCATGACATTGATGTAGGCGTTGGCGTGCGTCAGCATGGCGCCTTTGGGCGTGCCGGTCGTGCCGCCGGTGTATTGCAGTACCGCGATGTCGTTGTAGGGATCGATGGGTACTGGCGTGCGTTCGCCTTTACCGGAAATCAGGTCGCCTTCGAGCACGATGCTTTTCTTTTGCGCCGAAGACATGGGGCGCGCGAGTTCCTTGCCCTTCACCAGCTTGAACAGCACGGACTTGGCACCCGGCAGCAAGGATGGGAACGGGCAGACGACAGCCTTTTTCAGGGTGCCGTTGGCCAGCAGGCCCTCGACCTTGTCGAACAGCAGCTTCAGGTCGAGCGTCACCATCAGTTCGGTTTCGCTGTCCTCGACCTGGAAGGACAGTTCTTCTAGCGTATACAATGGGTTGTAATTTACGACGATGCCGCCGGCTTTGAGAATGCCGAAGTAATAGATAATGAACGTTGGACAGTTTGGCAGGAACAGGCCGACCTTCGTGCCCTTCTTCACACCGATTTTCTGTAATCCGGCCGCTACTTTTTCCGATGCGCGGCCGATTTCGGCGTATGTCATCTTGCGACCGAGGAAGTTCGTGCAGGTCAACCCGCCGCTCTTGCGGACTGCGGCATCGAGCAGCTCATAAAGCGGTTCAGCCTTGAAAGTTTGGTCCCAAACTACATTCTTGGGGTAGTGCAGCAGCCAGGGCCGGGCAGACGAAGTTTGCGCGGTGCCTTCGGTCATTGCAGTCATGACGTTTCCCCGGCTAATTTTGAGCGGTTTGTACAATCAACCCGCGGAATTGGCGGCGCTTTGCCGCGCTGTCATTGAACACTTTTTTCCGCGGCGTGACCAGAGTGGCAACGGTTCTGAAGGCATGGATTGTTACGGCTGGGACTGCTGATCGGTGTGCAACCCGGCAGTAATCTGCGGGTTCAATCCCTGCCAGCTCCGGCGGGGCCGCTGGCTGGACTTACGGGCGGTTTAAGTATATGGGACGCCTCAGCTTGTGGACCTTAGGGTCCTGACCTAGTTAGAAACGAAGTAACACGTATCCTGCATGAGGGCAGTAGCAGGAGTTGGAGAGCAACATGGACGAAGTCGCGACCAAGATTATCGAGATACTCAAGAAGCACATGAAGGAGCCGCGGGACGATATCGGTCTGCAAACCGCTCTCACGGACCTTAAGATCGAGTCTTTGGACCTCGCGATGATTGTCTTCGACATCGAAGATACCTTCGGGATCGAGATCCCGTACAACGCGAACGAAGATGTGGAAGACTTCAAAACCGTCGGTTCGGTTGTTGAACGCGTCAAGTCGTTGATGGCCGAAGGCCCGGCTGCGGCGAAGGCCTAAGCCCACTAGAAAAAGACCGCGAGCCGGCGGCGCCCCGCGAATGGGATGCTGCCGCCGTTTTCGCTCAGCGGCACATCAGGAAGAGTTGTGATGGCAAAACCGAACGGCGCACGCCGCGTGGTCGTGACGGGAATGGGTGTCGTTTCGCCAATCGGCACGACGGTCGACGAATTCTGGGCCGGCATGCGCGCGTCCAAGTCGGGCGTCAGCGCAATCGAAGGCTTCCCACCCGAAGACCTGAAGGTCTTGATCGCAGCACAGATCAAGGGTTTCGATCACCGCGCCAGGTTGCGTCACTTCCAGCGCGACAAGATCATCATGCATGCCGACCGCTACTCGTGGTTTGCGGCTGCCGCTGCCGACGAGGCGGTGAAGATGGCCGGCCTCAACGTGCCATTCGACGATCCCTACCGCGCGGCATGCATCGTCGGTTCGGGTGCCGGCGGACTCGTGACGTTCGAAAAGGCCTATCGCGATTTGTTCATCGAGAACAAGCGCGCCACGCACCCGCTGACGCTGCTGCGCATCATCGGCTCATCGGCTTCGGCGCACGTGGGCATCGAGTTCGGAATCAAGGGGCCGACGTTCGCGACCTGCTCGGCTTGCTCGACGGCGACACATGCCATCGGCGTTGCCCGCGACTACATCCAGCACGGCATGGTGGACGTGGCCATCTGCGGTGCATCGGAATCGGTCATCAACTACGGAACGATGAAGGCCTGGCAGGCACTGCACGTGCTGTCGCCGGAAGGCATCTTCCCGTTCTCCAAGAAGCGCAATGGTACGGTCCTGGGCGAAGGTGCCGGCATTCTCGTGCTCGAAGAGCTGGAGCATGCCAAGGCGCGCGGCGCAAAGATCCTGTGCGAACTGGTCGGCTACGGCATGACGTCGGACGCCAAGGACATGGTCAACCCGGGCATCGAAGGCCCGCGTGAAGCCATGCGCCTGGCACTCGAAGAGGCCGGCATCCCGGGTACGGAGATCGAATATCTCAACGCCCACGGCACGGCGACGGCGATCAACGACGAAAACGAGACGAACGCCATCAAGGACCTCTACGGCAAGCACGCCTACAAGCTGGCGATCTCGTCGACCAAATCGATGCACGGTCATCCGCTCGGCGCGGGTGGCGGTCTCGAGGCCGTCGCGTGCATCAAGGCGATGGAAGAGAACTGGGTGCCACCGACGATCGGCCTCGACGATCCGGATCCGAAGTGCGACCTGGACTACGTCCCCAACGTCGGCCGCAACCTGCAGGTCAATTACACGATGTCGAACTCGTTCGCGTTCGGCGGCCTGAATACGGCGCTGGTGTTTGGCCCCTCGCCCGTTTAGCGCAAACGCGAGGACTTCAGTTTTGCAGCGGCCGGGCAAACCCCGGCCGTTTGCTTTTGTGGCAGCGGTGCCTTGCAAAGGGCAAACAGATCCGCTCTGCTCGGCGCATGCCTACGAACATTCTCCGCAAGCGCGGCAGCAAGATCTCCGCAAAGGATGCGCCAGCCAAGCCGTCAGGGCGTGCGGGCAGATCGCCGGTTCGCACCGTCGCGATCACGATAGGCCGCCATACTTTCTCCGCCACGTTGCTCGACACGCCGATCGCCGACCGCATATGGGCGGCGTTGCCGCTGTACTCGTCGGCCGAGACCTGGGGGCAGGCCATCCACTTCGAGGTGCCGGTCGAGTCCGGCCGGGAGCGAGGTGCAACGCTCAAGGCCGAACCGGGCACGTTGTACTTCTGGAGCGACGAGCATCGCGTCATCATGGCCTTTGGTGCCACACCGCTGTCGCGGGACGGCGAAATGCGGCTGCCCGTGCCGTGCAATGCCTGGGCTTCGACCGGGACGGATCTGTCGATCCTGGCGGCCGTGACGCCGGGCGAAAAAGTGAGCGTCGTCCGGTGACAGCCAACGAAGCCGCTACCGATGCCGCAGTCTCCAGGGCTCGCGGCTGAAAGCACTCGGGTTAGGCTCGTCAGGATACGAGCCGGGAACCAGACGGCTATTAGGCCGTCCGGGCTGGCGTCTTTGGCAGTGTCTGATCCACGGCTGAGATGCGCGCTCCGCGGCGCCGCATCTCAAGCGATCAGGATCTAGCGTTCGCGGAAAGCGCGGGCGACCTGGTCGGTCAGCGGTTTGGCGAGATAGCTGATGACCGTGCGTTCCGCGCTGGTGAAGAGCACTTCGGCTTCCATGCCCGGAAGCATGGCGTGCTCGCCTAGCTGTTCGGTTTCGCCGTCCTTCAGCTTCACGCGCACCTTGAAGCCTGGCGGGGCATTCTCTGCCATCAGCGTATGATCGGCCGATATGTTGACGACGGTGCCGTTGAGTTCCGGTGTGGTCTTGGAATTGAATGCGGTGAAGCGGATGCGCGCCGGCATTCCGTTGCGGATACGATCGATCTCTCGTGGCGAGACGAACGCTTCGACGACTAGGGGGTCCTTGTCGGGAACGATGTTGGCCAGCGTGTCGCCTGGCTTGATCACGCCGCCGACCGTGTGCGCCAGCAGATTGAGGACGCGGCCGGATACGGGCGCGCGAAGTTCCAGACGGTTCAGCTTCTCCTCGAGGGCACCGCGCTTTTCGACAAGCTGGCTGAGTTCGCCGTCGACGATCTGGAGATCGTTGAGGGCTTCCTTGCGGAAGCCTTCGTCGGCTTCGAGCAGCTTCAGCTGGGCTTCGGCGATCTGCCCCTTGACCGTGGCGATCTGAGCCTCCGCCGATCCAACGTCTCCGACCAGGGCCGCTTCCTGCCGCTGCACCGGCATCCAGCGGGTCATCGGCAGCAGACCCTTGTCGCGCAGGCCGACGAGTGCCGTCATCTCCTTGCGCGTCACGGCAAGCTGCTCGCGGTTCGATTCCAGCTGGCCTTTCAGCCCGACCACCTGTGCATCGAGCTGATTGACACGTTCCGCCAACTGCTCCTTCTGCTTGGCCAGAACGTCCCGCTTGGTTTCGAACAGCCGCTTTTGTCCAGCTACGATGTCAGCGAGTTCCGCATCGCCTTCGTCGCGCGAAACTTCGTTGGGTGACTTCCAGACGGAAAGCGCGGCGACGCTGTCGCGTTCGCCCTGCAGCCGCCAGCGGCGCGCGCTGAGTTCGAAGATGCGGCGGCGTGCCATGCCGAGTTCGGCCTGCAGTTGCCTGGGCTCCAGCTGGAACAGCACGTCTCCGGCGGCCACCAGGCTGCCTTCGGCCACATTAATCTTGGCGACGATGCCGCCGTCCTGATGCTGTATCGTCTTGCGCTGCGAGTTGACCATGACCGTGCCGGGCGCGATGACGGCGTCCTGGATGGACTGCAGCACCGACCAGCCGCCGGCTCCGCCAACGATGACAACGATGACCGCAACGCCGATCCGGGCAAAGCGATGCATACCCATTTCGGCTTGGGCAAGCTTATGCTCCAACGACATGTAGACCCCGTTCGGTTTGCTGCTGACGGCTCTTGGCGATGAGTGAATTCAAAACTTCGTCCTTGTCGCCGAACGCTTCGGCGCGGCCGTTCTGGACAAGCAGAACCTTGTTGACCTCGTCCAGGACCTTGGAGCGGTGTGCCGCCACGATGATGATGCTGCCTGCGGCCTTCAATTGGCGCAGCGCGCCCAACAGTGCTGCTTCTCCCGCCGTGTCGAGATGCGCATTCGGCTCATCGAGGACGACGAGGAAGGGCTTGCCGAAGATGGCCCGGGCAAGGCCGACGCGTTGCTTTTGGCCTGCGGAGAGCATGACGCCTGCGCTGCCCACGCGCGTATCGTACCCAGCAGGCAGTGAAAGGATCAGATCGTGCACGCCGGCCATCTTGGCCGCGGCTACGATGGCTTCGGGATCGGCACCGGCACGGAAGCGCGAGATGTTCTGTGCCAGCGTTCCATCGAGCAACTGAACGTCCTGCGACAGATAGCCAAGCTGTGCGCCGCGTGCGGATTCGGACCACTGATCCAACGTCGCGCCGTCGAGACGGATCTCACCGCCGCTCGGCAGCATTGCGCCGACGAGTGCGCGCAACAGCGTGGTCTTGCCCGCGCCGCTGGGACCGATAAGGCCGATCCCGTCTCCTGCCACGGCGTTGAAGCTGATGGGATGGAGGATCTGATGCTTGCCGTCGGCCGTCTGCACCGCGAGATCACGAACGTCCAGTGTGCTGCGCGCTGCCTGCAACGGCATGGGCTGGGCCGGCGGCGCGTACGCCGCTGCGGCTTGCTTCAGGTTGCTCCAGCTGCGGCGCGTGGCCAGGATCGTCCGCCACTGGGCGACAGCCTGATCGATCGGTGCCAAGGCGCGCGCAAAAATGATCGATGCGGCGATCAATGCACCACCCGACAGCTCGTTGAGCAGAACCAGGTAGGCGCCGACGCCGAGAATGGATGACTGCAAGATCAGGCGCAGCGTTTTCGACAGAACGGAATAGTTCGTGTTCCTGTCGGAGGCGGATTGCGAGGCGTCGAGGAGAGAGGCGTGCGTGGCCGACCAGACATCCTTCAGGGAGCCGGTCATGCCCATGGCGCGAACGGAATCGATATTGATGCGCACATCGGCGATGTGCGTCGATTCCTGCTGGCGCAAGCCGTCGGCTTCGCGCGCCAGCGGCTTGCTGCGCCATTCGTTGAGCGCGGCAATCATGATGAAGACGATCGACGCGGCGATGGCCATCATGCCGAGGACGGGGTGTAGCAAGTAGACGATGCCGACGTAGATCGGCATCCATGGCACGTCCATCAAGCCGCTGGCTGCGGGGCCTGCGAGAAACTGGCGGACGACACCGAGATCACGCAGCGCCTCGCGGCCGGCCTGGGATTTGGCGTGCAGGGAGTTCGCCTGGGTTTCGAACGCCATGCCGGCGAGCTTCAGGTCGAGGACGTTGCCCATCCGGCCCATCAGCCGCGTGCGGATCAGGTCCAGCACGCCATAACCGGACAGCAGCAGCAGGGCCAACAGGCTCATCGCCACCAGGGTCGGGATGCTGTGCGCCGCCAGCACCCGGTCGTAGACCTGCAGCATGTAGAACGGGCCGGTGAGCATCAGCAGGTTCAAAACGAGGCTGACGACGCCTGCATGCAAGAACCCCGACCGGCAACGGGCTATTGCACCGGCGATCACGTTGCCGTCTCGTTTTGGGACACTCGTCACAGAAGCACCTGCCTGATTGGATAGGACTGGTGCTGATATTCGAGATTCGTGCCAAGTACGACCCCGGCTGACGATCCGTCAGCCGAGGTTCGATGCCTGGCTCGGTCTACGCGTGGGCGTGGGCGTCGGGCACGACGGCGGTGTGTGCCATGGCGTCATGCTCTTGGTCGGCTGGCGGGGCGGGGGGAGGCGGGGCGAGCGCGTCGAGATCGTACCACTGCTGTTCGCCGTAGAAGTAGATGCCGGTCATGTTCATAAGCGTGTCGATACCTGTGGCAGCGCTGGAAACCGTGACGTTGCCGTTGGCATCGCGGCCATAAGTATAGTCGGACGAGGCGCCTTCGAGGTCGACGTGGTTGTTGCCTGCCTCGCCGTCGACGGTGTCGTTGCCGGCGTTGCGCAGGACGACGGTGTCGTCGCCGTCACCACCGTGGATGACGTCGCTGGCGTCGGTGTCGACGATGTAGTCGTCACCGGCGGTTCCAGTGATTGTGTTGGAGGTGCCTTCGGCCGGCGGGGCGAGCTCGTCGAGGTCATACCACTGCTGTTCGCCGTAGAAGTAGAAGCCGGTCATGTTCATCAGCGTGTCGATACCTGTGGCAGCGCTAGAAACCGTGACGTTGCCGTTGGAATCGCGTCCATAGGTATAGTCGGACGAGGCGCCTTCGAGGTCGACGTGGTTGTTGCCTGCCTCGCCGTCGACCGTGTCGTTGCCGGCATTGCGCAGGACGACGGTGTCGTCGCCCTCACCGCCGTGGATGACGTCGTTGGCGTCGGTGTCGACGATGTAGTCGTCACCGGCGGTTCCGGTGATTGTGTTGGAGGCGCCTCCAGTCGGTGGGGCGAGCGCGTCGAGGTCGTACCACTGCTGTTCGCCGTAGAAATAGAAGCCGTTTATGTTCATCAACGTGTCCGTGCCGGTCGCAGCACTGGAGACGGTGACGTTGCCATTGGCATTGCGGCCGAAGGTGTAGTCGGCTGCGGCTCCGTTGAGATCGACGTGGTTGTTGCCAGCTTCACCGTCGACGGTGTCGTTGCCTCCAGAGCCGAGAAAGACAGTGTCGTCGCCATCTCCGGCGTTGATGATGTCGTTGGCTGCCGTGTCGCCGATATAGTCGTCGCCGGTTGTGCCCTCTATGGCGTGCGATCCTGATCCGTTGCTTCCAGTGCCACCATTGCCACTGCCTGCTCCCTCCCCGGAGCCATTGCCATTGGGGCCGCCCTGAAATCCAATGAATGTACCCGACGCCGCGTCGTAAACGTCGTCTACCGTCAGGCCCAAGAACTGAGCGCCTTGTCCTTCATCCTTCACCGCGAATGCTGGAACAAAAGCCCAATGTGGACCCCAGGAGAGTAGAATCTTGTAAAAGTTATCGTCTGCCCCCCGAACATTTACCCAGTAGGCCCACGGCGGCTGACCATATTCATCCCAGTCCGGGAACGTTTGATAGAATTCTACTTTTCCGGTGTCATCCTCGTCATGAATTATATCAAGAGTTGGAAGAATACTTTGAAAAAACGAAAGTGGAATGTCGTAAATATTCCAATAGGGCAGGACATCCGCTGATATATAGTAGGTGTCGAAGCCGGTTCCGCCAACCAGATAGTCCGTCACTCCATCGTTCCAGCTTTTTATATTGGAGAACGAAAGCGTTTGAGACAGACTTGCCGTATGGCCACCCCATATAAAATCGTCGCCAGAACCTCCCCGGATAAAGTCGGTGCCGTCGCCCCCCGCTAGTCTATCCGAGCCACCATTGCCGTAGATGAAATCGTCACCGCCGCCGCCAAAGATTAAATTTGCGCTATCGCTGCCAAACACGAAGTCGTCACCATCCAAGGCATTATGTATTTGACTGCCTTGAACAAGGAGAGAGTTGTTTCCATCGGTCGCGGCTGCCACGAATTTATTCTGAAGCTCGGCGAATCCAGTATTCTGCCTCAATGCATCGGCGTCACCGTCATTGTCGCCCGGGGTGGACGTCTCTGTCAGGTTCGTCCAACTTGTTGGAGCGTGAGGTAGAAAGACGGCATCCAGAAGCGACTTGAACACATGCAGATGAGGGCCCAGAACGGCGCTGGCCTCGATCAGCAGCTCTCCCCACGTCTGACTGGTGTTCCGGTATGTCCGTGCCAGCTGGGTTCTGCTCCTGAAGTATTCGATTTGAAAAATATGCAGCGGCGCCCACTTCATCGCTAAACGTTGCAATTTTTGCCTGCAGGGCGGCTTCGAGTACGCCATTGTCGATGGGTCCGATTCCGCCAGCCATGCTGTAGTAGGCTGCATAAAATCCCCCGCGATCTCCAGCATCTATAAATTGTTCGAGATATTTGGATTCTTGCTCAGTCAGGCCGGCTGCGTTTTCTTCAGTCAAATTAAAATTGTAAGTCATTAGTGTTTCTCTTTCTTAGGTTCGTATTTAACCGGTGTGCGTTCGATGATGTGATTGGTCAGGACTTGCTTAGCCTGTTCGACGCTGTCGTCGAAGCGATCGAGATATTTGCCGCTGGTTTGGACGCGCAAACGCCACAACCCCTCGAACAGAGTTTCGCGCGCGCATTTTGGGAAGCCCGGTCGAAGGGTTCGATCAATATAGACATGCCGGGTGCACTCGATCACGACGTCATAGACACCGGCTGCGTTCCGGCGGGCAAACAGCCAGCCCCGGTCGAACGGTGGCGGTTGATCGTTGTAATTCCACGGCGGTTTCACCAGTTCGAACTGTTCGTAGCCAAGCACCGTCTGGACAAATTTCTGCTCGTGTCCGTGATGTCTGAGGAGTTGCTCACGGGTGTAAGTACGAGGCTGGGTGCGAACGTCACGGTTTAAAATATCGACGGAAACGTGTTTGGTGCCGTCGTAACGCTTCTGCCATGGCGCTCGTGCAGCGCGATTTTGTTCGCGTGTACGCCACGGCGAGATGTCTGGTGGAGCCTCCAGCGGCTTGCGCGTGTCGATGTCATAGACTAGGTAGACGCTGCTCTGTGCGCCGCCGATGAGGTCGTCCGTGACGGTGAAGAATTCCGCGGGGAACCTGAACGTGATGGAGCGGCCCGTCGTAATCGAGCTTGAACCGGCTTGGTACTCGTGAAGCGTCTCGTCCACGAGACCGGTGTGACTGCCGGGTATTGTCCCCGAGCCGCCGCCGTGTGACGCGACGATGCGCGGGTCGTAGTTCCAGTACCAAATGCCGAAGCATACGGTCCAGAACACCGCGGCACTCAGCAATGCGATCCGAGGTGGGGTCAAGGAATGCTGGTTTCTTGAATGGGGTGTGCGGTAGATATTTTGGACTCAGCCCGGCTGGCGTTCCTGCCAGCCGGGGTGCCGCGGATGCTTAAGCGTGGGCGTGGGCGTCTGGTATGGCCGTGGTGTGGGCCATGGCGTCATGGTCGTGGTCGGCTGGCGGGGCGGGGGGAGGCGGGGCGAGGTCGGCTACGTCGTAGGCACGGGCTTCGCCGGCGAACCACAATGTCTCGATGTTCTTCAACACATCGGTGCCGTTGGCAGCGTTGCTGACGGTGATCGTGCCGTCAGCGTTGCTGGTGAATATGTAGTCCGACGCTGACCCATGCAATTCGACCCTGTCGATGCCCGCACCGCCGTCGACCGTGTCGTTGCCGCGCGAGCCAAGCACGATGGTGTCGTTGCCGTCGCCTGCGTTGATTATGTCGTTGGCATCGGTGCCGGAGAGTACATCGTTGCCGGCCGTGCCGGAGACGGTGTGTGCAGCGCCGGCTTTGACTGAGACGTTGTCGATGCCGATGTCGAAGTTGCCTTGCCCGGCAGCGCTCGCATCCTTGAAGCGGATGGTGGAACTGGGGCCGGTCGCGACAAACGTTATGGAATAGGTGGCGAAGCCGACGACAGGATCGAAGGACAGCGTCTCGGTCTGCAGCACTGTTGCGCCGTTGAGCGCGTCGATCTGCAACTTGGCTCCCGCCGGGATCGCGCCATCGAGATAGGCGATGCCCGACGTGAACGTCAGCGTGTACGTTTGTCCAGCTACTGTCGCCAACGTTTGTTGCAGCGTGCTGCCTACCGCATTGGACCAGCCGCCGAGGGCATAATAGCCCTGCCCACTGGGCGCAAATCCAGGATCGGTGTCGAGGCCGCCATCGCCGGTCGTGGTCCAGCCCGTGGGCGTGGTAGCGAAGCCTGCAGCATCGCCTGTGCGTTCGAAATCGCCATTGGCGATCAACTCGGCGCTGGGCGGCGGCGTTACGGGCGGGGGCGTAACGGTGCCACCGGCTTTGACGGAGACGTTGTCTATGCCGATGTCGAAGTTGCCTTGTCCGGCCGCACTTGCATCCTTGAAGCGGATGGTCGAACTGGGGCCGGTCGCCACGAACGTGATGGAATAGGTCGCGAAGCCGACGACGGGATCGAACGACAGCGTCTTGGTCTGTAGCACCGTTGCGCCGTTGAGTGCGTCGATCTGCAGCTTGGCTCCCGCCGGGATCGCGCCATCGAGATAGGCGATGCCCGACGTGAACGTCAGCGTGTAGGTTTGTCCGGCAACCGTCGCCACCGTTTGTTGCAGCGTGCTGCCGACCGCATTGGACCAGCCGCCGAGGGCATAATAGCCCTGCCCACTGGGCGCAAAGCCAGGATCGGTGTCGAGGCCGCCATCGCCGGAGGTGGTCCAGCCCGTGGGAGTGGTAGCGAAGCCCGCAGCATCGCCTGCGCGCTCGAAATCGCCATTGGCAATCAGTTCAGTGCTGACGGGTGGGAGCGTTGCGGGCGGTGTAACGGGGTGGTCGCTGGGGGCGACCACGACTTTGTCGAGCAGGCCGCCCTTTGCGTCTGTGTCGCCAGCGACGGCGCGGAAGGACAGCACGTCTTTGCCGCCGGTGCCGAATGCGTGCGTGTGGTAGTTCTTGAAGGCGGCGTCCGCCGGATTGATGGAGGCGATGACCACGCCGTTCCACAGGACTTCCATGGCCGAAGAGGCGATTGCACCGGCCTGGCCAGCGTAATCGAAGGTGATGCCATAGGCCTTGCCGGCCTCGGTCTGGATCGTCTGCGAGAGGACGCCGTTCTGGGCGTCGACCTCGACGACGTTCTTACCGTCGGTGCCGGTGACGCCGTTGTGGCCGTTCATCCAGACCTCGATGCGATTGGCCGACGAGGTCCAGCCGGGCATATCGCTGTTACCCATGACGTGAGCCATCGGCACCGTCATGGTGCCGGCGCCGACCTCGAAGCTGCCGTTGACGGCCATGTTGTGGGGATCGACAGCGGGCGTGGGGGCCACCGGGTTGCTATTGGAGCCGTCGGCCGGCTTTACGACGACGTTGTCTACGCCGACGTCGAAGTCGGCTTGACCGGCTGGGCTCTTATCGGTGAACTTGATCGTGGTCTTGGCGCCGGTCGCGGTGAAGGTGATCGTGTAGTCGTTGTAGCCTTGGCGGTATTCGCACCGATCTGGAACGTCTGGCTGCCGATCGACACAGCGCCGTTGAGGACTTCGGCGCCGATCATCCCAACGAACGGACCGGCAGTTTGCCTGCCAGCTCACGCCGGACGAAAACGTCAGTGTGTATGTCTGGCCGGCGACGGTATCGATGGTTTGTTCAAGAGTGCCATCGTGGTTGGGCGAGCCGCCACCCAGCGAGAAGTATCCCCGACCGGTCGCTGCGCTAGTCAGGGATCTGCTCAATTTGGCCCGCTCCGCGTTTTCGTCCAGCCGAATGGCACGGATCCGGTGGCGATCGTTGTGCTCGAAGCCACCGTTGACGACCAGATTGTGGTCAGCGCCGTCGAACGTCATCTGGGTGCGGCCAAAGCCCGGACCAGACCAGTCGAGGTCGACCTGGCCAGGCCCGCCGGTCTCGATGTAGACGCAGCTCGAATCTTATGTTCGCCAGCAGTCAAATGGATCGTCTTGGTCAGACTTTGCGGGCTCGTGGTTCCGACGGTTTGCGTGACGAGTTGGCCGTCGATCATCAGCCGGGCACCATCGTCGGCCGTCAGGTAGAACGTGTACTCGCCGGCTTTTGCAAACCGGGAAGTCACCCTCATAGCGAACGCCGAAGTCGTCGGCGGGTCCGCCCTGGATAGTAGGGGCCGTTTGCATTCTCGGAGATCGTCGTCACCCGCTCGGAGTGAATTGCCGGCGCGTCGAGGTCGACCTGGTCGAGGGTCGATGGCGCTCGCTGGGATCGCGAAGTACTCGGCCGTCATGTCGCCGATCCCGTCGTAGTTCGGCAATGTCGGCTGCACGGCGACCATGGCGGCGACGGACGGCACGCCCTTGTTGTTCCAGGCAAACAGCATCCACGAGCCGGCGGTCACGTCGTGGGCGTTTTCCGGAATCTTGACGATGAGGGTGTTGTTGGGGCCGCGCGTGAACTCAAGGTCGGTGAAGCGGGCGTCCATGTTCAATGTGTGCGTCGATGCGCCCGTCTTGGCAAAAGTCAGCTTCGTGATGGAGGCCGCATCGTCGACGGTGATCGTGAAGGTGTCGCCGGGTTCGATGGACGTTGGCGCACCCAGAATGACCGGACGATCGGCCAGGGCGCCAGTCTCGTTGAAGAGATACGGCGGCTTGTAGATCTGGGCGTCGAGATAATTACGCTGTGAAAAGCTCGAGAAACCACCCGACGTCGACAGAACGGTGCCGTCCGCCAAGAGCACAGAGGTGGAGTGATAGAGGCGCGGGTTGAGTTCATCGACCGTATAGGTGAGCCGCCCCGTATCGGGGTTCCAGATCGCGGCCGTCTTCTCCGCTCCGGCCTCGCTGCCGCCTGTGTTTGATCCGCCGTTGATCAGCACTGTGCCATCGGCCAGTACCGTCATATTCGAGAAATCTCTATCCTGAAGCTGCGTCGCGACCTTGGCAAAAACCGGCGTGGCGCCGGTGATGTCCATGGTCCACAAATCGCCATTGGAGGCCATGATGAGAACTTTGCCGTTCTCGTACATGATCGATGGAGAGACGCCGTCGCTTGAGAATGGCAGCGTGCCGATTTGGCGAATAGAGCCAGATCCGGACGGGTCGATGGCCATCACCTTGGTGGCGCCGCCGGCAGCAAAGTATATGACCTCTCCCGAAGACGCGACCCAGGCGCGCGGATAGCTCCAGCCTGAAGCGATGCCGGCATCCGACGCGTCTTGTAAAGTGCGCCATCCTTCGCCGGGCGTGTAGAGTTCCGGTGTGCCGATGCCCTGACCGCTCTGGTTGCTGCCGCCGAGAACGAGGATCTGCCCGCTCGGCAGGGATACCGTCGTGGCGTACCAGCGCGCGAAGGCCATGTCGCCTTCGGGCGAGCGTGTGATCGAATGCTCGCTCTGGTCGAAGATGTTCGTGTCTTTGACGCCGGTGTTCAATCCGCCTAGGGGGCGCGTGTCGCCGCCCGTGATCAAGACCTTGTCGGTGCCGGGGATGAGGATCGCGGCCGAGCAGAAGATATCGGTAACCGTCTGCTCGCCGTGATGATGGATGGTCATGTGCTCGCCGGTCACGGGATCGTAGATGTCGTGGAACATCGCTGCCGCTTGCGTGGGCACGTTAAACGGATCGGAGTTGGACTGTGATCCGTAGGTGAGCACTTTGCCGTCCGGCAACACGACGCTGTGCAGGCCCATGATGGGCCACGGCTTCAGGTCGCCCCACTCGCCCGTCTGATTGACCGGCTGCGCTTCCTGCACGGAGACCGCGTCGAGGCCGACATCGAAATCAGCCTGGCCATTCGGGCTGGTGTCGGTGAATTTCAGTGTCGTCTGCGGGCCGGTCGCCGTAAACGTCAGCGTGTACGTTCCCCAGCCTATCGACTTGTTTCCCGAGAGGTTGAGGTTCGTGCTCTCGATGAGAGAGGTGCCATTGAGCACATCGACTTTCAAGCCCGCGGTGAACGTGCCGTTGGCTTGTTGCCAGCTGATGCCGGCCTTGAAGGTGATCGTGTAGGTCTTGCCCGCCTCGGTCGCCATCGTCTGCTGCAGCGTCCCTCCATGATTGGCCGAACCGCTGCTAAAGGCGTAGAGGGATCGGCCATCAGGTACATTCGGCAAGTTGTTTATCTGGCCCACCCCGGTCGCCGACCATCCCGTCGGAATTGGCCCGGTTGCGATTTCAAACGAGCCGTTGGAGATCAGTTCAGTTGCCATGTGCGTGCCCCAGGATGTTCAGGAATTGTACGGTAAAGCCGTCAAGGCATCGCAGTAGCAATTTGTGTACCAACCGTCTTTGTCGTGATCGTTTATGGTGAAGGATCGGGTGTGGCCTCCCTCGTTGCATCTAGCCCTGTGAGAACGGACAGGCGGGCCATCGGCCGCGAAGCCGCTACTTTCGAGGGCATGCCGGGGACGGTAAGCGAGCGGCGGGAAGACGTGCCTTGATGTGCGGGATAGCAGCCATCGGCAATGGGCCGCTTTGGCACAATGCCGTGCTTCGCACTCGTACGTGGATCGGCACAGGGCGCGGCCAGACACAAGGGTCGTGTCGTTCGCCGGCATTAACGAGTGTGGTGGGCCCGCCAGGATTCGAACCTGGAACCAGACGGTTATGAGCCGTCAGCTCTAACCATTGAGCTACGGGCCCCGCGATGTGCTCGCAAGGCCCGCCTCTATACCAGAGTTCTTAAAGATTGCGAGGCCTGCTCGACCTCATTTTCGCGGCTACTTCACTTCGGCCGGCGGCTCGATCTTGAGGTCGGTCGGATAGGTGTAGACCTCCTTGAAGATCGGCTTGTCCAGCTTGTCCTTACGGGCAAGCACGCCGCGCTCCGGCAGGCCGCTCTCGGCGCTGACGTACATAATCCGCTTGGCCTCGTTCTCGGGCATGCTGGGTCCGCCGGGGCTCACGTCCTTGGGCTTTTCTTCGATGCCTTCGAATGCGGTGACGTCGCGGCCTTCGAGCGTCTGCTTGCCCAGGCAGCTCCAGCGGCCAAAGGTTTCGGGTTCGGAACTGGCGGCCGTGTTCAAACGCGTTTCGATCAGCTGCTTGACCTCGTCGGGCTGCATCGGTTCCCAGCCTTCGCCAGAGTTCCGCCAGCCTTTGCTCTCGACGATGATCGTCTCGACGGGGGTGGGTTCAGTTGCCAGCGCCACGGTCTGGCGCATGCGGTTCGGCAGGATATATTCTTCCTTGAGCTTCACCGGGCCGGCATCCGTGATCATGTCCGCGTCCATGCGGTACTGGCCGACCTTGCGCTGCTTATCGACTGCGGCGACGGCTTCGGCCTGGCATTTCAGCTCGGCTTCTGTCGGTGGCTTGGGTGGTTGTGGTGCGTTGGCCGGCGCTTTGCCTGCGGCGGCTGGCGGAGCTGGTTGCGCGGCACCAGGCGGGCTTGCTTCGGGGGCTGCAGCACCGGCCCAGGCCGGGGCAGCAACGGCCAGAGTGGCCAGGGCCGCAATAATCTTGGCTTGCATTAGACGTCTCTCCTCGCATGACAACCGGCTGCCTTAACCGCCGGATCTGCGCGGGTGGCCAAGCTCTTATAGGCTTCATATTTTGTGCGGGTCAGCGTGGCAAGTGACCGATGCGTAATTCGCGGCCGCCGCTGGCTTAATTCAGCCAGCCTTGGCGGTTCGCATGGCGCCTACGAAGCGATCGAACAGGTAGTGGCTGTCCTGGGGACCGGGCGAGGCCTCCGGGTGGTACTGGACCGAGAAGACCGGTTTGCCCGTCAGCTGCAGGCCGCAGTTCGAGCCGTCAAACAGCGAAACGTGCGTTTCCTCGACGCCGGCGGGCAGCGTCGCGCGGTCGACGGCGAAGCCGTGGTTCATCGAGGTGATCTCGACCTTGCCCGTCGTGTTGTCCTTGACGGGGTGGTTCGCGCCATGATGGCCCTGGTGCATCTTCGCCGTGGTGGCGCCGAGCGCCAGGCCAAGCATCTGATGGCCGAGGCAGATGCCGAACATCGGCAGTCCGCTCTCTACCAGCTTCTTGATCTCCGGCACGGCATACTTGCCGGTCGCTGCGGGGTCGCCCGGGCCGTTGGAGAGAAACACGCCGTCCGGCTTGCGCTCCAGCACGTCTTCGGCCGTGGCCGTTGCGGGCAGCACCGTCACCTTGCAGCCGGCCGAGGCCAGGCAGCGGAGGATGTTGCGCTTCAGGCCATAGTCGATGGCGACGACGTGATACGCGGGGTTTTCCTGGCGGCCGTAGCCTTCGCCCCAGACCCAACGGGTCTCGTCCCACGTGTAGCTCTGCCCACTGGTGACGTCGGGCACCAGGTCGAGCCCAAGGAGGCCGGACCACGCTTTTGCTTCGGCCTTCAACTTGTCGATGTCGAATTTGCCCGAAGGCTCGTGCGCGATGACGCCGTTGGGCATGCCCTTTTCGCGGATGCGCGCGGTCAGCGCGCGCGTGTCGATGCCAGAGATCGCGATGATGCCGCGCGCTTTCAGCCAGCGGTCGAAGTGCTCGACGGCGCGATAGCTCGACGGCTCCGTGATCGAAGCGCGCAAGACGGCGCCGCGGATGCCGGAGCGCGCCGCCAGGTTGGAGGTCTCGCTGTCTTCGCTGTTGGTGCCGATGTTGCCGATGTGCGGGAACGTGAAGGTGATGATCTGGCCGGCATACGATGGGTCGGTCAGGATTTCCTGATAGCCGGTGATGGCGGTGTTGAAGCAGACCTCGCCGACGGCAGAGCCGACGGCGCCAAGGCCCATACCCTCGATCACGGTGCCGTCGTCGAACACGAGACGCGCGGTGGTCGGCGTATCTGTCCAAGGTGCGGGCGGGTTCTGCTGGGTCACGGGCTGGGTCACGGCTGGCAGCTCACTGCGGTTGAGGCTTGGGCTTGAGGCTCTGGGCTCGAGATTTAGGCGCGCGCCATTGGCCTCAGGGTTTGGGCGTCAGGCGGCGCGAGTTCAGAGATATCTGGTTGGCGCGGAACCTAGGGGATGGCCTAGTCACGGTCAATGCGGCTGAAATGGCAGCTCGCGGCTTGCGGCGGCGTGGTTGACGGCTTAACCATCCGCTCCAAGCCTCAAGGAGGCCTCAAGGAGAACGCCATGCGCACGCGCATTACCGACGCGGTCAAAACTGCAATGAAGTCTGGAGAGAAGGCGCGTCTGGCAACGCTGCGGCTGGTAACTGCCGCAATCAAGGACCGCGACCTGGCACAGCCTGCGGGCGCCGAGCCGGTTGGGGATGCGGAGATCGTGGCGGTCTTGCAGAAGATGCTCAAACAGCGCCGGGAATCGATCGACATCTACCGCAAGAACGATCGGCCGGCACTTGCCGCCCAGGAAGAAGCCGAGGTTGCCGTCATCGAGGAATTCCTGCCCAAGCAGATGGACGAGGCCGAGACCCGGGCTGCCGTTGCCGCAACGATTGCTGAAATCGGTGCCAACGGCTTGAAGGATATGGGCCGCGCCATGGCCGCCTTGAAAGAGCGCTATGCCGGCACGATGGACTTCGGCAAGGCAAGTGCCATCGTGAAGGACGTGCTGAAGTAGGGGCTGCAGAATTGATACGCTTGGCGAAGACTGCGGACATACGCGGAGGCTCTAGCCGGTCGCGGAGAAGGGTTCGTCGTCCACGACCAATCAATCATTCATAAAAATCTAATCAATACTGATCTGCACTCTGATGACATGCGCTTTGACTGGGTGTTGCCCTATTGATGGCAGAATCTTCGGCGAGTTTGCTGTTGAAATTCTTGTTATCAAGGATTGACACGGGTTTCCCCGCCGTTCTTTTTCTGCTACGAAAGTACGATGTCCCAGTATCGCTCCATGTCGCCGCGTGAGTTCGTCAAGGAGGTCGAAGATTTCTCCTGGACGCGGCATGTATGGCGGATCGATCTGCACGACACGCCGGAGGTAGCGCACGCCAGTTACGATGGCCTGCCCTCGATTGATCTCCTCGCCAAGCTGGATATGACAACGCGCGGTCTTCGCACCATTGCGCAGCACGTTTCGGTGGCGCCCGACGGCTCCATCTGGACGGGCCGCGACTGGAACAGCATACCTGCCAGTATCGGCCTGTCGATGAGCCGCGGCGCGTTCATGCTGAAGGCGATCGGTCATTTCGACCAGGGCATGGACAAGCTCGAGGCCGCACAGCTGCACAGCGTCATCACGGTGATCGAGAGCGTGCAGGCACGTTTCAACTTGCCGGTGCAGGCCCTTCTGTTCCCGCGCGAAGTTCCGCAGCGTGACAAGAACACGCCCGGTCCCAGCGTCGAAAAGGCGGCCCTGCTGAAAGGCGTGCGCACACGGCGCAGCGAGTGCAGCGGCAAAGTCGCTGCGTGTAACTGAAGAAAACCGGCAATACGGCAAAGTATCAGCCCGGCGCCTATCCGCCGGGCTTTCGCGTTGCGGGCCCTGTGAATTGTGGGGTCAGATCAGCGCAGACACAGGTTGATGCTCCCAAATCACTTAACCCTTGGCGGGTTGGTCACCAGTTAGGAGCCCATGCGCTTTAGCCCACATTTTCTGGATGAGATTCGCGGCCGGCTGTCTGTCAGCCAGGTGGTGTCGCGTTCGGTCTCCTTGAAGAAGAAGGGGCGCGAGTGGGTCGGGCTGTCGCCGTTCAAGACGGAGAAGACGCCGTCGTTCTACGTGAACGATCAGAAGGGCTTCTACCACTGCTTCGCTTCGGGTGAGCATGGTGACATCTTCACGTTCCTGATGAAGACGGAGGGGCTGCAGTTTCCCGAGGCGGTGGAGCGGCTGGCGCAGGACGCCGGCGTGCCGATGCCGAAACCGGACGTGCGCGAAGAAGCGCGCGAGGACGAGCGGCAGCGCCACTACCGGCTGCTCGAAATCGCTGCGGCGTTTTTCGAGGAATGCCTGGCGGGTGCTTCAGGATCGGAAGCGCGGCGATATCTCGACAAGCGTGGTGTGCGGCGCGAGACGCGGGCGAAGTTCCGGCTGGGGTATGCGCCGAATTCGCGCTCGGCGATGAAAGAGCATCTGGCGAAGGCGGGTTTCAGCGTTCCGGAAATGGTGCTCACCGGCATGCTGATCGGCGGCGACGACATTCCACAGCCGTATGACCGGTTTCGCGATCGCGTCATGTTTCCGATTGCCGACATGAGAGGGCGCATCATCGCGTTCGGCGGCCGGGCGCTCGATGCCGGTGCGCCGGCGAAGTATCTCAACTCGCCGGAGACGCCGCTCTTCCACAAAGGGCACAATCTCTACAACGGACATCAGGCGCGCGGTGCGTCGCACAGCAAGGGCCGCATCGTCGTTGTCGAAGGCTACATGGACGTCGTGGCGCTGGCGGAGGCAGGGTTCAACGAGGCCGTGGCGCCGTTGGGTACCGCGCTGACGGATGCACAAGTGCAATTGCTGTGGCGCATGGCCAATGAACCCGTTCTCTGCTTCGACGGAGACAGCGCGGGCCGCAAGGCGGCGCATCGCGCGGTCGACACCGCGCTGCCGCTGTTGAAGCCTGGGACGAGCCTGTCGTTCGCGTTCCTGCCGGACGGGCTGGATCCCGACGATCTGGTGCGTCAGCAGGGCCCGGCGGCGATCGAACACGTGTTCGCCAAGGCCAAGCCGCTGGTGGAGGTTCTGTTCGAGCGGGAATGGGCGGCAGGTGACTGGTCGACGCCGGAGCGGCGCGCGCGGCTGGAACAGCAGATCCGGGAACTGACCGGAAAGATCACGGACCAGGGCGTTCGCGGGCACTATGAGCGAGATCTGCGCGGCCGGCTGTGGGCCGCCTGGGGCGGGCGGCAGGGCGGTGATGTCAGCCGTTTCAAACCGGAGCAGGGCCGCCGCGCTGGCCAGGTTGGCAGCCGGTGGCAGCCGCCAGGCCCGGGTGGCAAGCGCGGCGGGGCGGGGCGCAATATGCAGGCACTGCCGCAACAGCGGGCAAATGCCAGCGCCAGCCTGAAAAACAGTCGATTGGTCGCAGGTGACGGCGCTGAGGCGCCTTATCGCGAGGCCTTGCTGGTGGCAGCCATGCTGAACCACCCTGAGCTGATCGAGGAGCATGCTGAGGAAGTCGCGGGGTTGGCGTTCTCGTCTCCTGCGTTAACAAAGTTACGCGACGCACTCCTTTCTCTCCAGGCACACGAGAATTTCCTTGACACAGCAACCCTACGCACCCAATTGAGCAAACTGGGCGTCGGCGGGATCGTTGATCTCGTGGACCGTTCAATTACGCATAGGTGCGACAAGTTTGCGGAACCCAACTCCGACCGCGCCGAGGTGGATGCTGGCTGGCGCCACGCCCTCGGATTGCACGAACGGCAGTCGGGCTTGCGCAGGTCGCTCGAGGTTGCCGAGCGGGCTTGGCATGAAGATCGCAGTGAAGAGGCGTTCGCCCGCATCTGCGAGATCAAGCGTCAGCTCGAGCACATGAGCGCGGACGATCAGCAGGGATTCGAGGAAGGCCGTAGGGCTTAGGCACGACGGTTTTGGGCGATGCAATCGGGCAGCCCTGGGATTGATTTTTGACGGTAGGCAAGATGGCAGCGACCGCTAAAACGGCAAACGCAAAAACAGAAGACAAAGATACGGACGCCCCAGAGCGCGACAGCCCGCTGCTCGATTTGTCCGATCAGGCGGTCAAGCGGCTGCTGAAGACCGCGAAGGCGCGCGGCTACGTGACGTATGACGAGCTGAATTCGGTGCTTCCGTCGGAAGAAGTGTCTTCCGAACAGATCGAAGACACGATGGCCATGCTGTCGGACATGGGCATCAACGTCGTCGAGACGGAAGAGGGTGAAGAAGAAAAAGAAGCCTCCGACGAGACGCCTGACGATGAAGAGGGTGGTGGTGGCCGCGCGCTGACGTCGTCATCGCTGCCGACCACGACGACGACCAAGGCGGAGCCGAGCGAGCGTACCGACGATCCGGTGCGCATGTACCTGCGCGAAATGGGCTCGGTCGAGCTGCTGTCGCGCGAGGGCGAAATCGCCATCGCCAAGCGCATCGAGGCCGGCCGCGAGGCCATGATCGCGGGCCTGTGCGAGAGCCCGCTGACGTTCCAGGCCATCATCATCTGGCGCGACGAACTCAACGACGCCAAGATCCTGCTGCGCGACATCATCGATCTCGAAGCCACGTATGAAGGGCCGGAAGCAAAGCAGCCGCCGGCGCTGGATAACTCAGACGTTGCAACGCCAGGCGAAGCCGAACGCCCCGATGGCCGCCCTGAAGGCGACGTCGAGGACGACGAAGAATTTGAGAACGCGCTGTCGCTGGCCGCGATGGAAGCCGAGCTGAAGCCGAAGGTTCTGGAGACCTTCGACAACATCGCCGGCACCTACAAGAAGCTGCGCAAGCAGCAGGACAAGAAGCTCGAGCAGCAGGTGGCGGGCGAGCAGGGCTCGCGCCAGCAGCAGAAGGCCTACGACAAGCTGCGCGAGGAAATCATCCTCGACGTGAAGTCGCTGTCGCTGAACAACAACCGTATCGAAAGCCTCGTCGAGCAGCTGTACGCGATTAACAAGCGTCTTGTCGGCCTGGAAGGCCGGCTGATGCGGCTGGCCGACAGCTACGGCGTGCCGCGCCAGGCGTTCATCGACGAGTATTTCGGCAACGAGCTCGATGCCAGCTGGCTGGAGCGCATGTCGGAGGGCGGCAAGAAGTGGTCGTCGTTCGTCAAGGCGGAACGCAAGCAGATCGAGACGATCCGCAGCGAGATCCATAGCCTGGCGTCCGAGACGGGCCTGGAAATTCTCGAGTTCCGCCGCATCGTCAAGGCCGTGCAGAAGGGCGAGCGCGAAGCCCGCCAGGCCAAGAAGGAAATGGTGGAGGCCAACCTGCGCCTCGTCATCTCCATCGCCAAGAAGTACACGAACCGCGGCCTGCAGTTCCTCGATCTCATCCAGGAAGGCAACATCGGCCTGATGAAGGCCGTCGACAAGTTCGAGTACCGGCGCGGCTACAAGTTCTCGACGTACGCCACGTGGTGGATCCGTCAGGCCATCACGCGGTCGATCGCCGACCAGGCGCGCACCATCCGCATTCCCGTGCACATGATCGAGACGATCAACAAGATCGTGCGCACGAGCCGCCAGATGCTGCACGAGATCGGCCGCGAGCCGACACCGGAAGAGCTGGCCGAGAAGCTGGCGATGCCGCTGGAGAAGGTGCGCAAGGTTCTCAAGATCGCCAAGGAGCCGATCTCGCTCGAAACGCCGATCGGCGACGAGGAAGACAGCCACCTCGGCGACTTCATCGAGGACCGCAACGCGGTGCTGCCGATCGAGGCTGCCATCCAGTCCAACCTGCGCGAGACGACGACGCGAGTGCTCGCCTCACTGACGCCGCGCGAAGAGCGCGTGCTGCGCATGCGCTTCGGCATCGGCATGAACACCGACCACACGCTGGAAGAAGTCGGCCAGCAGTTCTCGGTGACGCGCGAACGCATCCGCCAGATCGAAGCCAAGGCCCTGCGCAAGCTCAAGCACCCGAGCCGGAGCCGGAAGCTGCGGAGCTTCCTGGATAATTGATCTCCTAAAGGCCGCGCACTGCGCGGCCTTTTCATTTCAGCCCGACACAAGCTCCCGCGCTTAGCCTTGCCCTCTGACAATCGGAGCGCGAGAGATGATCTATGCGGGTCGGGTAGCTTTGCTGTGCGCCATCGCATTGGCGGCAGGAGCCGGAGCGGCAAACGCAGAGGGCGGTGGCTACGGCGGCGAGCCCGTGCCGGTGGGGCCGCCCGTGGTTTACACGGGGCCGCAAGGTGGCCCGCCAAACGGGGCGGCCGGACGATACAGCGACAAGGGCTTTGCGACGCCGGCGCCGGGTGGACAGTCTTCCATGCCGGATGATGCCGGCGAGGCGTATGCGGAAGCGCAATACGTCGATGGTGATCCCTACGGGCGCACGGGCTATTGGCAGGATGGCCGCGGCGGTCGCGGCGGCACGCAGTTCGGGCCCGGCTATTACCAGAAGGGCTACTATCATCCGGGCGAGCGCCAGTTCCCCGATTACTCGGTATACGATGAGGAACGCGCTGATCCGACTTTGGACCATGGTCTACAAGCGCGTTGTCGATCCCTTCGTGCCGAACCAGCGCGAGATCGATTTCGTCAGAGCTTTGCCGGTGCGGATCATCACGAAAACCCGCATTGATGAAGATCTGCGCCGGCTGCAAAAGCTGGCGAAGGAGCAGGCTGGCGATTCATGGGCCGGTGGGCGCTACGATCATCCGATGAAGTAGGCCGCAAATGATTTGGCCGCCGCGGGTTTGCGCGACGGCCATAAATTCTTGCTGCGGTGTTGGATGGATCAGCCGCGGCGGCGCTTCATCTTCTTTTCGCGCTTGGCGACGCGCTCGACGTCCTTCTTGCCGACTTCGCCGGAAACTTTCAGCGCGTGGATGCAGCCCTTAGACAGGCGCGGGCCGACGGCGCGCATGCATTTGCGAAGGCTGGGAGAGCCGACTTCGTGCATCGAGCAATGCTCGAAATAGTCGTCGCGGCACATCTGGCGGACGAGCGGGCTGACGGCCAGCGCCGATGTGGCGGAGCCGATCGTGGCAACGGCGAAAGCGAGTAGAAGTGTTGAACGGCGCATGGCGACCCCCGAGCGTTATGGATTGCGTCAGAAGATCGCATGATTCGTCAGCAGCACGACGTGAGCAGCGTGAGCATTTCCTGCTTTTCTGTGCGGGGTTGCTTGCGTGAAACGCTGTGGCGCAATATTCGCGTAGCAATTGGCGCCAGCTGAGCACGAAGAAAATGAAGGACGAGATATTGCCGCCGCGCATCTACCTGGCAGGGCCGGAAGTGTTTCTGCACGCCGCGCGTGAGATCGGCGCGGCAAA
The DNA here is from genome assembly GCA_963846845.1 of uncultured Pseudomonadota bacterium. GTDB lineage: Bacteria > Pseudomonadota > Alphaproteobacteria > Rhizobiales > Hyphomicrobiaceae > JAKAXS01. Next base: position 48,839 of record CAWJXQ010000014.1, read on the forward strand.
GGTTGCACGTTGCAGTGCCGCGGGCTTGGTCGGGCTGTTTCCGCTGGATCAGGAACTCGACGTCGCGCATCTCGCCCCCGCCGACCAGGCGCGCGCCATCGCGCTGGCGAACGAAGAGTTGATGCGATCCGCCGATGCGTTGATCGCCAATCTCACGCCGTTCCGGGGCGTGTCGATGGACTGCGGTACTGCGTTCGAAGTCGGTTTCATGCGGGCGTTGGGACGGCCGGTTTTCGGCTACACCACGAGCGGCGAGGATTATCGCGTGCGCGCGGAGAGGTTCCGGCATGTGGCCGCAGGCTGGAGCGACGGCGATCGGGCGGGGAATATGGTGGAGGACTTCGGGCTGGCGGAAAACCTGATGATCGATATCGCGATGAGTGAAACAGGGCATGCGCCGGTGCGCAGCGCGCCGGCCGAGATGGACATCGGCGATCTGCTGGCGTTCGAGGCGTGTCTGGCTGCCGTGGCGCCGCTACTGCTCAGCCGATCGCCTCGATCTCGAACGTAAACGCACCGGCTGCGACTTGATCGCCAACGCGCCGTCCCTGCAGTTGGTGCGCCAGTGGCGAAACCCACGACAGCGTGCCTTTGGCCGGGTCGGCCTCGTCTTCGCCCACGATACGGTAGGTCTGCTTGCGGCCATCCGAGCGGGTGAGCGTGACGGCGGAGCCAAACTGCACGTGACTGGTGTCAGTGGGCTGTGCCACGACTTCGGCTGAGGCGCGACGTGCCGTCCAATAGCGGAGATCGCGGGCGATGGCGGCGAGTTTGTCGCGATCCGACGCGGCTTGCGCCTCGGCATACGCGTGGGAGAGCGCGGCGACCTCGGCTTCGATCCTGGCCAGGCCGTCGACAGTCACGAGATTGGCGTGCGCCGAGATCAGCCGGTCTGGCAGATCCTCGACGCCATCCGATTCCTTGACGAATGCCCGGCTCATGGTTTGACGGCGCTCCGGCGAGACGTTGCTTGCAGCGGATGGATATAGTGCACCCGGCAGGGTGACCCAAGCGAGGATGAATGCGCCAGGCTCAGCACGAGATCACGATTAACACGCGAGGGCAGGGACTGGTCGAGTTCACGCGCGAGGTGGCCGATTTCGTTGCGCGCGAGCGGGCTGCAAACCGGGTTGCTGACGGTCTTCGTGCGCCATACCTCGGCGTCGCTGCTTATCCAGGAGAACGCCGACCCGGATGTGCAGCGCGATCTGCTGGCCTTCTTCCGCCGCCTCGTGCCGGAGGGCGATGCCCTCTACGTCCACACCGCCGAAGGGCCGGACGACATGCCGGCGCACGTCAAGTCGGCTTTGACCGCTACAACCCTTTCGATCCCGATTTCGCAGGGCCGGATGGTGCTGGGAACCTGGCAGGGCGTTTACCTTTTTGAGCATCGCGCAGCTCCCCACCGCCGCAAGGTCGTGCTGCACTGCATTGGTGAAGAGAGCTCCAGAAGCCTGATTGCCCACCAGAAAGCGCCCTTTGTCGCGCTTTGCGGCGCTTACGGGCATTTCCGCGCTCGTCCCAACCTGCTATGAGGCGCGCAATTGCGCTGCATAGCGACTGTCCGAGACCCCAGCACCAGGGAAGATGACCATGGCCCAAGATGAATCCGCCGCCCGCGTCGCCACCGCCAATCTGATCCGCGAATACTACCAGGCGTTCAATTCCGGCAACAGCGAAGGCATGATCGCGTTCCTGTCGGAGGACGTGATCCACGACGTGAACCAGGGCGAGCGCCGCCAGGGCAAGGACAAGTTCCGCGCCTTCAACGGCCGCATGGACCACCACTACAAGGAAGAGCTGAAGGACATCGTCGTGATGGTGTCGAAGGACGGCACGCGCGCGTCGGCGGAGTTCAACGTGCACGGCAAGTATCTCAACACCGACGAGGGCCTGCCAGACGCGAAGGGGCAGACGTACGTGCTGCCGGCCGGCACCTTCTTTGCAATCAGGGACGGCAAGATCACGCGCGTGACCACGTATTACAACCTCACGGACTGGATCCTGCAGGTCTCGGCCTGAGACGCGACGGCTGATGTAGGAAACGGCGATGGCGCTGGATGTTCGCTCGGTAACCGGCACTGATCTCAAGGCTGTCATGCCTGAGCTGGCGCGGCTGCGCATGATCGTGTTCCGGGATTGGCCGTACCTGTACGACGGCACGCTGGACTACGAGGAAGAGTATCTGGCGAAGTTCGCCGCAGCGCCGGGCGCGGTCTGCGTCGTGGCGCGCGACGGTGAGCAAATCGTCGGCGCCTCGACAGGTGCGCCGATGATCGAGCATGCCGACGAGTTCGGCGAACCGTTCAAGGCGGCAGGCTACGACATCTCCAAGATCTTCTACTGCGGCGAGAGCGTGCTGCTGAAAAGCCATCGCGGTCACGGCGTGGGCAAGTATTTCTTCGCGCATCGCGAGGCGCAGGCGCAGCGGCTGGGCGGTTTCACGCACTCGACCTTCTGCCGCGTGGTGCGGCCGGACGATCATCCGCTGAAGCCGGCCGACTATATTCCGCTCGACCGGTTCTGGGGCAAGCTCGGCTATGCTCCGGTGCCGGGTATCCTTGCGACGTATCCCTGGCTCGACGTCGATCAGACCGAAGAGACGCCCAAGCAGATGCAGTTCTGGATGAAGACGCTGTAACTGAGCCGCTGAAATCGGCGCCGACCGTTCCTACATCTCGCTCCCCGCCTGGGAGAAAGTATCGCCGCCATGCCCGACAGCTTGAAGATTGCCGCCGCCCAGTACCCCATTGGCCAGCCCGCGACGCTGATCGAGTGGCAGGACAAGATTGCTCAATGGGTCGAGGATGGCGCGGCGACGGGCGCGCAACTGCTGGTGTTTCCGGAATACGCGGCCATCGAGCAGGCGGCGGCGCTGGGTGAGAACGTTTATGCGGACCTCGACGAGACGCTGAGCGAGGTGGCGCGCCTGACGGGCGAGCGCGTGGCGCTGCATGCCGAACTGGCGCGCAAGCATCGCGTGCATATTCTCGTCGGCAGCGGACCCAAGCGCCTGGATGACGGCCGGTTCGTCAATGCGGCGCAACTGGTGACGCCGTCTGGCGTCGTCGGCGAGCAGGAGAAGGTGATCATGACGCCGTTCGAGCGCGACTGGGGTGTGTCTCCGGGCGGGCCGTTGCGCGTGTTCGAGACGGCGATCGGCAAGCTGGCGGTGATGATCTGCTACGACACAGAGTTCCCGCTGCTGTCGCGGGCGCTGGCCGAGGCTGGTGCCGAGGTGATCCTGGTGCCGTCGTGCACGGAGCGGGTGTCGGGCTTCCACCGGGTGCGGACGGGAGCCATGGCGCGCGCGCTGGAGAACACGGTGGCGACAGTGCAGAGCCCGACTGTCGGCGAGGCTTTGTGGTCACCTGCCGTGGATCGCAACTCCGGCGCGGCCGGCATTTTCGTGCCGTCGGAGCATGGCGTGTCGGATACCGGCGTCATTGCCGAGGGCGTGCTGGATGCAGCGCAGTGGGTGTCCGGCACGGTCGATCTCGAACGGCTGCGCCGCCTGCGCTCGACCGGCGAAATGCGCAACTTCGCCGACTGGTCGGTGCAGCCGGGAGCCGCAACCCTGTCCGCGAACGTCGAGATCGTGTCACTGGTTTGAGCGCTAAGTTCGACCAGTGGGGAATCCCCCTCCCCTTGATGGGGAGGGGCCAGGGGTGGGGTGAAGAGCTTGGACGATGGCCAATCAATTGGCTCGACATCTCCGAAAATTCAGCACTCCGGCTGAGCGCCGTCTTTGGCGCGAGCTTCGCGCGTTGCGTGCGTTAGGTTATCACTTTCGGCGGCAAGTTCCTTTTGGGAAGTACGTTGTCGACTTCGCCTGTCTCAGTCACAGGTTGATCATCGAGGTCGATGGGTCACAGCACGTCGAGGGGCCCGGTTTGGTGACCGACGCCATCAGAGACGACCACATTCGTTGGCGCGGGTTTACAGTCGTCAGGTTTTCAAACGCAGACGTGTTGCGCAATCCGGGTGGCGTCGTTGTAAGCTTATTGATCGAGCTTGGCGCCATTCAGGGTGCTGGGTCACCAGACACCGATCTCCCGGCTCTTCCCCCCACCCCCGGCCCCTCCCCACCAGGGGGAGGGGAGAAGTGAGGTCACATTGTTTACGGCTGGCGGCTGAGTTCGATGCGCTGACACGTGTCGCCCGGGCGATGAATTTGCGCAAAGCCGGGGATGACGTTGCGGGTGGTGAAGCGCGGGCCGGCTACTTCAGCGCCCAGGTTACGGTGACGCGGGCTTCGAGGGTTTCGGAGCCGCCTTCGATGGGGACCATGTCGGCCTTGGCGGCGCGGGCCATGGCGTAAGGGCGGGGGCCGCCGTGGGAGACGTCCTCGGAGATGGCGATGACGTCGCCGACTTCGGCGCCGGCTGCGGCGGCCAGCAGCTTGGCGCGGCGCAGGGCATTTTCTATCGCCTGCTTGCGGGCGTCGTCTTTCAGCGTCTCGGCCTTGCTGACATCGAACGACAGGCCGTTCATCTGATTGGCGCCGAGCTTGACGAGCGCATCCAGGATCGCACCGAGCTTGGTGATGTCGCGCACGACGACCTGCACTTCGTTGACGACGCGATAGCCGTTGATCTCGGGCGCCTGGCCGTCGCGCGGGTTGGTGTAGCGCGGCTCGACGCGGAACGAGGATGTTTGAATGTCCTTGGGTTCGATGGCGCTTTCCTTCAGGCCGCCGATGAGCTTGGCCATCGCCTGCGAGTTGCCCGAGAGCGCCTGGGCCGCGGTTTCGGCTTCGGTGATGACGCCGGTCTGGATGCGCGCAAGATCCGGCGTGGCGTCCACCGTGCCGGTGGCCGAGACAGTGATGTTCTTTTGCATGGTGCCGTCCGGTGGGGTCTGAGCCTGCGCCTGGGTGATCGCCGCGCCGAACGTCAGAGCAAGGATCGCGGCTGCGACGTGAAGACAACGAAGAGAAAGCGTCATTTTGAACCTCGATCTGAGTGGGCCGTGTTGTGCGCCGGTTAAGTGATCAAAAAGCGGCGAAGGAGTGAAGGGGGCAGTGGGCAACGGGCAGTGGGAGGGGCAGGGACAGGGGGCAATTACAGGGGCGGGGGCAGGGCAGATAAGTGGGAAGTCGTCGGTGGTGAGTGGGCTTTCTATTCCACTGCCCATTGCCCGCTGCCCACTGCCCCACTTTCTTTGTCACAAATCCGCTCTACGTTAACGCTGCGTGTGCCTTTGATTCCTAGCCCTTTACACGCCCGGCCCTTAGCCCTAAATGCTTCGCTCGCGCGGCGATCTCTGCTGATTTAGAGCGCCTTTTGGGTTCAGCCCTTCTGGTGGAGGCCCCATTCGTCAAGAGTGGGGATCGCAAGTCATGGAAAAGTTCGCTTCCGCTACCGAGCTGGTCGCCAAGCTGAAGCCGGATCGTCCGGTTCTGGCCTCGCGTCCGCACTCTGCCGCTCGCGCTGCCCGCTGGTTCCTGGAGAATTTTCCAGGCGACGTCGCGTACGCCTACAAGGCGAACAGCTCCGTATTCATGGTCGGTGCGCTCTACGGAGCAGGCATCCGCCATTTCGACGTGGCCTCCGTGCCGGAGTTGGAGGACGCCCACACCATTCCCGGCGCACACCTGCACTTCATGCATCCGGTGAAATCGCGCTCGTCCATCCGCCGCGCCTATCACGAGTACAACATCAAGAGCTTCTCGCTCGATAGCGAGGATGAGCTGCGCAAGATCATGGAGGAGACGAGCGGGGCCAATGGGCACGCCCGCGACCTGGTGTTGTTCGTGCGTGTTGCCGTGCCGGCGATCAACAGCCGGATTCCGCTGGAGCGGAAATTCGGTATTGCGGGCGAGAAGGCGGCGGAACTGCTCGTCAAGGTGCGCCAGGCGGCCAGCGAGCTCGGAATTACATTTCACGTCGGGTCTCAGACGGTGACGCCCGACGCGTACGCGCATGCGTTGAAAGAGGTGCACAACCTCATCGTGCGCGCTGGCGTGGTGGTTGATCGCATCGACGTCGGTGGGGGCTTTCCGTCGATCTATCCCGACAATACGCCGGCACCGCTGTCGGCGTTCATCGACGTCATCAAGGAAGGCGTGGAAGAGCTGCCGGTGCGCAACGACGTGCGGTTGATGTGCGAGCCGGGCCGGGCGCTGGTGGCCGAGGCGGAAAGCGTCATCGTGCGCGTCGATGCCCGCCGCGACAACGGCCTCTACATCAACGATGGCGGCTATGGCGTGCTGTTTGATGCCGCGCACCTGAACTGGATCTATCCCGCGCAGCTCGTCTCGCGCGAGCTTCAGGCGGGCGAACAGCTCGCTCCGTTCGAGCTGTGGGGACCGACGTGCGATTCCATCGATCGCATGAAGGGGCCGTTCCTGCTGCCGTCCGCCATTCGTGAAGGCGACTATATCGAGATCGGCAACGTGGGCGCTTATGGGCGCGCCATCTCCGGCGACTTCAACGGGTATGGCAAGTACGACGAATGCATCCTCGACGACGAACCGATGCAGACGATGTACGGCACGGCGGGTGAAGGCGCGAAGACGGCCGAAGGCTGAGGCTTACTCCGCCGCAGGTGCTGCAATTGAAGAGGCCCGCGATGTTTCCATCGCGGGCCTTTTGCGTTCTTGGCTGGCCGGGGCCTCCCGGCTCAGACCTTGACCTTGTCGCCCGTCGGCATGCTGCGCAGACGCTGGCCGCTGGCGGCGAAGATGGCGTTGGCGAAAGCAGGCGCGAACGGGGGAACGCCCGGCTCGCCGATGCCGCCGGCGTGATGGCCTTCCTTCGGCTCGACGATGTGGACGTTCACCTTCTTGGGGAAGTTGGCCATCGTGGCCACCTGGAAGTCGCCGTAGTTCGACTGCTCGACAGCGCCGTCCTTGAACGTGATCGCGCTATAGGCCGCAGCGGACATGCCCATGACGGCTGCGCCTTCCATCTGCGAGCGAATACGCTCCGGGTTGACGTAGAAGCCGCAATCGACTGCCGCCGTCACTTCCGGAACGCGGATCGTGCCGTCCTTGTCGATCTTTACGTGCACGACCATCGCGACGTAGCTGGCGAACGCGCGATGCACGGCGATGCCGAGACCTTCGCCGGCCGGCAGCTTCTTGCCCCAGCCGGCTTTGTCTGCCACCAGATTGACGACACCCTTCAGCCGGGCGACGTTGATGGGGAACTCCGGATACGGCTCGCCATAGTTCCAGAAGTCTTCCGGGAAGCCGGAGGCCTTCGGATCGATGATGCGATCGGAGCCGAGCAGTTCCAGCAACATGTCCTTGGGATCGCGTCCCAGTTTGTGCGCCAGTTCGGTGACGGCAGACTGGACGGCGAACGCGCGCGGCAGGTTTGATACGGAGCGGAACCAGCCGATGCGGGCATGAGCCTTGGCCTCGCCGTTCTCGCAGCGGACGTTCGCGATCTCGAACGGCATGTCAGCAAAGCCCATGCCGTACTCGATGTTGAACTGGTATCCGCTGTCGGGCGCGAACGTCGATACGATCGACGGCGCTACCGAGCGGTGACGCCAACCCGTCACCTTGCCCTTGGCATCGATCGCCATCTCGATGCGTTCGACGGACGTCGTGTGGTAGAAGCTGTGCTGGATGTCGTCTTCGCGCGTCCATTGCAGCTTCACCGGCGCACCACCGATCTTTTCGGAGATGTGCACGGCTTCCATGATCCAGTCCCACTTGGACTTGCGGCCGAAGCCGCCGCCAAGCAGCGTCACGTGGACGGTGACGTTCTCGATCGGGATCTTCAACGCTTCGGCAATGTCCTTGCGGGCGCCGAACGGGCTTTGCACAGGTGCCCATACTTCGACCTTGCCATCGACGATGCGGGCAACGGCCACCAACGTTTCCATCGGCGCCTGAGCCATGTGGGCCTGGTGATACTCGCCCACGAACGTGTCCTTGGCCTCGGCGAAGGCTTTGTCGACGTCGCCCTGGTTGCGGATCACTTTGCCAGGCTTCTTCGCCGTCTCGTACATCGCCTTGGTGTAGGTCTCGGTATCGTAGACGGCGTTGGCTCCGTGATCCCACTCGACTTCGAGGGCTTCGCGGCCCTTCAATGCCGCGTAGGTCGAGTTGGCGACGACTGCGACGCCGCCGACCGGTGCGAACTTGTAGGGCGGGGCTTCCGGACCGGCGAACTCGAACACGCCTTCGACGCCGGGGACTTTCTTCGCCGCCTCGGAATTGACCGACTTGATCTTGCCGCCGACGACAGGGGGACGCGTCATCACGGCATACTTCATGCCGGGAAGGCGGATGTCGGCGCCGTAGATGGCCTTGCCCGTCGTGATGTCGTGCAAGTCGTAGATCTTGGCTTCACCCTTCCGCATGTAGCGGAACTCGTCCTGGCTCTTGAACTTCAGGGTTTCGAGCGCCGGCACCGGCAGCGACATCGCGGCTTGCGCCAGTTCGCCGTAGCCGAGCTTCTCGCCGGACTCGGTGTTTACGACTTCGTGCAGCTGCGCCTTGCACTGGCCGATGTCGCAGTTCCACTTCGCAGCGGCTGCAGCTTCGAGCATCTGGCGCATGGCTGCGCCGCACTGGCGCATCGGCTGGATGAAGTGACGCATGGAGCGCGAACCGTCGGTATCCTGGTTGCCGTACTTCGGCTCGTCGCCAGGGGCCTGATCGATCTTGACGCGCGTCCAGTCGGCTTCCATCTCGTCGGCCACGACCAGCGGCAGGCTGGTGCGAATGCCGGTGCCCATCTCGGAGCGATGCGTCACGATGGTGACGTCGCCCTTGTCGCTGATGGCGATGAAGATTTTGGGGTCGGCGATGACGCCATGCGGCATGCCGGCGCCGCCGGTGGGGTACGACTTCAGCGCTTCGCGCGCGCCGGCAGGCGCCACATTGATCGCCATCACGAAACCAGAGACCGTGAGAGCACCGCCGAGGAAGCCGCGGCGGCTGACGTTCTCAAGCACGGTGCGTGATGCGGGCGTGCCCGACTTCAGGTCTTTTTCCAGGTAATGCAACATGATCATACGCCTCCCGCGGCAAGACGCACTGCGCTGTGAATTCGTTCGTAACAACCGCAGCGGCAGATGTTGCCGGACATTTCCGCCGTGATTTCGTCGTCGCTGGGCGAAGGATTCTTGGTCAGCAGGGAAGCTGCCTGCATGATCTGGCCGGCCTGGCAGAAGCCGCATTGCGGCACGGACAGTTCGCGCCAGGCCTTCTGCACGGCGTGATCGCCTTGCGGATGCAGGCCCTCGATGGTCGTAACTTTCTTGCCCTCGGCGGCCGATACCGGCGTTACGCACGAGCGGACGGCCTCGCCGTCGATGTGGGCCGTGCAGGCGCCGCAGACACCGGCGCCGCAGCCGAACTTGGTGCCGGTCAGGCCGAGTTCGTCGCGCAGATACCAGAGCAATGGCATGTCGCCATCGCCGTCAAACTGCCGGCTTTCGCCGTTGATGGTGAAGGTAGGCATGGTTCGTCTCCCGACTAAGCGGCGGCTTTGGGCCGCCGCGGACTTCTAGATCCCGACTTCCACGCCCCGCGTCTGTTCGACGTCGTGAGCGCTCCGTGAACGCAACCGAATTTTTTGAAATAAATTTAGTGGCACCGGGGGTGCGTGCCGCGCGCCGATCCGCGGCCAAGACCATTGCGGCCAAGTTTGCGACAACCGGCGGATGTTCGCAAAGACAAAAAGGCGGAATTTCAAGCCATGGCGCCATAGCTGCATTGCGGAGGTGGCAGTGCGTCATGGCCTGTCCTCCACCAGCAAGATGTGAAGGGCCTTCGGTCCGTGTGCGGGGCGAACGACGATCTGTGCAACATCGGCCGTGCGCGATGGCGCAGATACGATGTTCACCGCGCGCGGCCATACGGGCAAGGCGCGGACCTTTGGCCAGATGTCTTCCAGATGGTGCACGATATCGCCACGGCGCAGCACGGCGATGTGCAGCTCCGGCAGGAAGTTCAGGCTCGCGGGCCTTTTGGCTTCAGAGCAGAAAACCAGGCTGCCGGTTTCGGCGATGCCCGCCAGCGCATCGGTGATGCTGACCTTTTCGACCAGGCGTCCGGCACCGAAGTTGACCTTCCACGTTCCCGGCCACGGCACGCCCTGCAGAGACGGTGCAATGCTCAAGTCGCGATCAGGTCCGCGGCCGGCGAGCAGTCTCTCGACCGCATCGCAAACGCCGTTCATGGAGGCGAGGCGTTCCACCGTGCAAAAACTTGCCTCTGCCTTGGCGATGAAGCGTTCGGTGTCGTCACCGGAAAAGGCAGGGCGGGTCCAGGCCTGGATGTCGTTGCGGCGCTGCATCGCCACGAGGGCACGGGCTGCGCGATCGGGGCCGAGGGCGTTGCGGATACGGTCCAGCACGATGTCACGTGAGGAGGGGATCATCGCTGCTGCCTCCGCGCCCAGAGTTCGCTGAACGTCGGGCCCTGGGGTGCGGGCATGTCGCGGCCGTCTGTCCAGCCGGATGCCAGTGGCAGCCAACGGAAAGCGCCCTTGCCGCGCCCAAGCCAAGCCAGCATGCGCATCGCGATACTCGTCGTGGTGCGGTAGAGGCGCGGGCGCTGGGCGACCCAGGCCCATGCCGAAATGCCGAACCGCACCGTACCGGAGACCAGCTTTTGCTCCCATTGTTCGTGACGCAGCCGGCGCAGCAGATCCGGCAGTGGGATCTTGACGGGACAGACGCTCTGGCACCGGCCGTTCAGGGTGCATGCGTGCGGGAGTTCGCCGGCGGCTTCGTGGCCGGAGATCATCGGCGTCAGGACGGCGCCCATGGGCCCTGGATAGACCGAGCCGTAGGCATGGCCGCCAACGGACATGTACACGGGACAGTGGTTCATGCACGCGCCGCAGCGGATGCAGCGGAGCATCTCGCGGAAATGGCCCGACAGCATGTTGGTGCGGCCGTTGTCGATGAGAACGACGTGATAGGCCTCCGGCCCGTCGAGATCGCCGGGCCGCCGGGGGCCGGTCGACAGCGTGGTGTAGCTGGTGATTTCGCTGCCAAGCGCACTGCGCGCCAGCAGGCGCAACATCACGCTGAGATCTTCCAGTGTCGGCACGACCTTCTCGATGCCGGTCGTGACGATGTGCACGCGCGCCAATGTCGAGGTGAGGTCGCCGTTACCTTCGTTGGTGACGATGATGTTCGAGCCGGTTTCCGCCACCAGGAAGTTGGCGCCGGTGATGCCGACGTCGGCCTTGAAGTATTTCTCGCGCAGGACGCTGCGCACCTGGCCGATCAGCTCGGCGGCATCCAGCGTCCGGTCCGGAAAACCATGGACTGCGTGGTGCTTCTGGAACAGGTCGGCAATCTGCTCCGTCGTCTTGTGCACCGTCGGCATGACGATGTGGCTCGGCATCTCGCGGCCGAGTTGCAGGATGTATTCGCCGGCGTCAGTCTCGACGACCTCCATCCCGTCCGCTTCAAGAGCGGCATTGAGCTCGATCTCTTCCGAGACCATCGACTTGCCCTTGGTGACGGTGCGCGCGCCGGCCTGCTTGCAAATGGCGCGGACGATATCGCGGGCTTCGGCTGCATCGCGTGCCCAGTGCACCTGCCCGCCGCGCTTTAAGACAGCGGCTTCGTATGTTTCCAGGTAGGCATCGAGGTTTGCCAGCGTGTGGTCTTTGATGGCCTTGCCGTCGTCGCGCAGCGCCTCGAACTCCGGCAGCGCAAGCACGGCTCGTCCGCGCGCGGCGACGAAGCTTCCCTTCAATGCCGTCAGCGATTTCTGCAGGCCTTGGTCACCCAGGCCTGCAGCGACGCGCCGGTCGAAGTTCAGAGGGTGCGCCGTCATCGGCGATCCTCCGCTTCGCCGATCGCCGGTCCGTTGGCCATGCCGGCCAGGACTTCGGCGGTGTGATAGACGCGGGTGGTCTTGCCAAGGCGCTTCAGGCGGCCGGCCATGTTGAGCAGGCAGCCGAGATCGCCGCCGAGCAGAACACTGGCGCCCGTGGCTTCGACGTTGGCGGCCTTGTCGGTCACCATCTTCACGGAGATATCGGGGTACTTGACGCAGAACGTACCGCCGAAGCCGCAGCAGACGTCGCTGTCCTGCATCTCGACGACTTTGAGGCCCGCGACTTTGTCGAGGAGGTCGCGGGGCTGCTGCTTGATGCCGAGCGAGCGCAGGCCCGAGCAGCTGTCGTGATAGGTGGCGGTCGCGTTCATTGCGGACGTGGCCGGGACGACATGCAGCACGTCGGTCAGGAACGATATCAGCTCGAAAGAGCGCCCCGCCAACTCGATTGCCTTTTCGCGCCAAGGTGCGTCGTCTTCGAAGAGCGCCGGATAGTCTTTGCGAATGGTGGCCATGCACGAGCCTGATGGGCCGACGACATAGTCGAAGCCTGCGAAAGCCGTGATGACCTGTTTGGCGATGCGCCGGGCGGAGGCGAAGTCGCCGCTGTTGTAGGCCGGCTGTCCGCAGCAGACCTGTGCGCGGGGCGCTTCGACCCGGCACCCGGCGTCCTCTAGCAACTTTACCGCCGCAAAGCCGATGTTGGGGCGGATGAGATCGACCAGGCACGTCACGAACAATGCCACGCGCGGATTGGCGGGGGCGTTGCGTGCCCCGGCCTTATCCGCATTGGTGGTTTGCACGGTCATGCTGCGATCTGCCTCATGGAGCCAACAAGGTCAGCGGCCAGAGATAAGCCTGTCCCATGACGAACATGCCGACCAGGACGGCAAGCGCTACGCTGTGGAAGAACACGAACCGCAGGATCGAGCCTTCGTGGCCGTACCATTTGGTGGCCGTCGAGGCGACGACGATCGACTGCGCGTCGATCATCTTGCCCATGACGCCGCCGGAGCTGTTGGCCGCCGCCATGAGCACGGGATTGAGACCGAGCTGTTCGGCCGTGACTTTTTGCAGCCCGCCGAACAAAACATTCGACGAGGTGTCCGACCCCGTCAACGCCACACCCAGCCAGCCTATCAACGTACCGAAGAACGGATACGTCCAGCCGGTGTTGGCCATGGCCAGGCCCATGGTCGCGTCGGTGCCGGAGTATTTCGTGACGAAGCCAATCGCCATCATGCAGGAGATGGTCAGCAGCGAGTATCGGACGGTATGCAGCGTGCGGCCGTACACCTTGGCCAAGCCCGCAGGTGAGTAGCCCAGCAGCAGTCCCGCGACGATGGCGGAGACGAAGATGCCTGTCCCCGTCGCCGAGAGGATGTTGAGCTTCAACACGGCCTTCTCCGGCACGGGAGCGGCGACGACCGGCGGTACTTTTTGCACCTGCTCGTGCAGGCCAGCCACCTTGTACTCGGCAGACCACACGCCGTCGATCGCGGCGCGCAGTTGGGGCGTGCCCCAGGCAAACACGAAAACACTAAGGATGACCCAGGGCATCCAGGCGCGGCGCACGGCAGAGGGCGTATCGGTCGCCACCGCTGCTGTGCTGACCGGCTCGCCGCCGGGCACGACGGTCATTGGCTCGGCTGGTTGCCAGACCTTCAGGAATGCGGCGAGGCACGCCATCGACACGATGGCTGCCACGACGTCGACCAGCCAGGGCCCGTGGAAGTTCGAGACCAGATATTGCGGGATGGCGAAAGAAACGCCCGCTACGAGAATTGGCGGCCAGACCTCGGCCATCTTTCGGAAGCCGACGAACGCCCAGATCAGCCAGAAGGGAACAAGGACTGCGAAGAACGGCAGCTGGCGGCCGACCATTGCCGAAAGTTCCAGCAGGTCGAGCCCGGTGACGGCCTGCAGCGCGATGAGGGGCGTTCCCAGGCCGCCGAAGGCGACGGGGGCGGTGTTGGCGATCAGCGATAGGCCGGACGCCTGCAGCGGCCTGAAGCCCAGCCCCATCAGAATGGCGGCTGTCACCGCAACCGGCGTTCCGAATCCGGCCGCGCCCTCGAAAAACGCGCCGAGGGAAAATGCGATGAAGAGCAGCTGCAGCCGCCGGTCGTTGCTGATCGTGCTGATGCTGCGCTGGAGGACGTCGAAGACGCCTTTTTCGTTGGTCAGCTGGTAAAGAAAGATGACGTTGAGGATGATCCAGCCGATCGGCAGCAGACCGAATGCTGCGCCATAACCCGCGGCGGCCAAGGCCATTGGCGCCGGCATTCCGACGCCGAAAATTGCAACGACCAGAGCAGCGACTAGGCCCAATGCCGCCGCAACGTGGGCCCGGATCTCGAATAGGCCGATGGCGCCAAGCAGGACAACCACCGGAATGGCTGCCACAAGCGTTGACAGCACCATGCTTCCGAAGGGATCATATACCTGAGACCACATAGCATTTCCCTGTTGCTCCGCTTTCTTTTGAAGCGGTGGTGTGCCCTAGGTGTGCTCTCGTCGAACGAGGGCATAGTTCGGATTTCTGACCACTTGTCATCACTGGTTAGTAAAGTATACCAGTAACGTCAATTGCCTGCTCGGCGTGAATTGAGCTTTTTGGATCTGAAATGCATGACGGCAATGATCCGCACGCAAAAGGTTTGTGACGCCATCGTCGGCCACCTGGAGAAGCTCATCCTGGAGGGCGCGCTGCGGCCTGGTGAAAAACTGGCGGGCGAGCGGGAGCTGTCGCAACGTTTCGACGTCTCGCGACCGTCTTTGCGTGACGCTATCGAGAAGCTGACGGCGCGCGGTTTGCTGCGCGTCACCCGCAACGGCACGTACGTGGCCGATTTTCTCACGCCGATGATGCAGCCGCTAGCCAGCCTGCTGACCGACAATCCGCGCGCTTCGGCAGATTATTTCGAGTTTCGCGAGGGTGTTAAGTCGCAGGCTGCGCGGATTGCAGCGCTCAACGCAACGAGCGTCGACAAGGATGCGCTGCGCGAGCACATAGCGCTGATGCGCGCTGTGCAAAAGGATAACAATCCCGCGACCGAGGCGCAGGCCGACGTGGACTTCCACATGGCGATCTACGAAGCCGGCCACAACGTGGTGATGCTGCACGTGATGCGGGCGCTGGGCGATCTGCTTCGCAACAATATCTTCTACAATCGCAAGACGCTGTATGAGCGATCCGGCGTTCGTGAGAAACTGCTGGAACAGCACGCTGCGATCGCCGATGCGGTCATCGCGGGTGACGCAGAGGCCGCAGAGGCGGCGGCGGCACGGCACATTTCTTATACGTTCGGCCAAGTGAAAGACATCCAGCGCGACAGCAAACGGCTGGAAGTGTCGCTGATGCGCGTTGGCCGCAACGACTTGCTGGCCGATTGAAGCATCCCATATGCTGAGCGTGACGGAGCACGCCGAGCCATGACCATCGAATTTCAGCGCATCATTCCCGGCGTCAATCTTCTCGATGAAGATGACGTGCTGCCGATGTTGCAGGCGTGGCGGCGGCGAGGACTTCGCACGGCGCTCGTGACGTTGGTCAGCGTAGAAGGTGGATCGCCCCGGCAGCCCGGCGCACAGATGGCCGTTGCGGAAGACGGCAGCTATGCAGGTTATCTGTCCGGGGGCTGCCTGGAACAGGCGGTGGCACTGGAGGCACAGGCGGCAATCTCTGCTGGGGCAAACCGGCTCGTGCGCTACGGCAAGGGGTCGCCGTACTTCGACATCCGTTTACCGTGCGGCAGCGGGATGGACCTTTATTTCGATCAGGTGCTGGGTGACGAACACGTCGCCGGGATGTTGGCTCACAGGGCCGGACGCCAGACGTTCGCGCTGCGAACGGATCTCGACAGCGGGGCTAGTGAGGTAGTGGAGATCGCCGGTTCAGTTCCGCCCAGCCGGCGCGAGGGACAAGTCTTCGATCGCGTCTATGCGCCGCCGATCCGGCTGGCGCTGATTGGGAATGGCCCGGCGCTGACCGGAATTGCCACGCTGGCGCACGCTACCGGTCTCGATCTCACCATCTGGTCGACCGACGAGGTGACGCGCAGCCAGCTTGCCGCAGGCAATCAGGCCGCCAGTAGCAGTGACGACGATCTTTCTGCGGCGATATCGAGCCTCGACCATGCCAGCGCTGCGGTCGTCGTGTTCCACGACCACGAGGCCGAGCCACGGATCCTGCGCAAACTGCTTGAGACGCCGTGCTTCTATCTCGGCGTGCTGGGCAATCATGCCGTACATCGCGCGCGGCTCGATGCCTTGCGCGCGCTCGGAATTGGCGAGGAGGCCCTCGCGCGCCTGCATGCGCCCGTGGGGTCTATTCCCAACGCCAAGAGCAAGGCAACCTTTGCATTCGGCGTGCTGGCCGAGATGCTGGCAGATGCCAAGGCCCGGAACCTGATCGCCTGAGGTCTGCGTGGCTGGGCGAACGGGTCAGCTCGCCGAGCCGGACGCTTCACGCCTTCTTTTTCTGCGGCGGCAGGTCGGTGCAGACGCCTTCGAAGACTTCGGCGGTCATGCCGATCAATTCCGAGAGGGTGGGATGGGGGTGGATGGTCTTGCCGATGTCGACGGCGTCGGCGCCCATCTCGATCGCCAGGCACACCTCGCTGATCAGGTCTCCCGCGTGCGTGCCGACGATGCCGCCGCCGATGACGCGATGCGTCTCGGCGTCGAACAGTAGCTTGGTGAAGCCTTCGTCGCGGCCGTTGGCGATGGCGCGGCCTGAGGCGGCCCACGGGAACACCGCCTTTTCAAACTTCAGGCCCTGCGCCTTGGCTTGATCTTCGGTGACGCCCGCCCAGGCGATTTCCGGGTCGGTGTAGGCGACCGAGGGGATCTGGCGCGCGTCGAAGTAGGATGTTTTGCCCGGCGGCATTCTCTGCGGCGACGTGGGCCTTCGTGCACGGCCTTGTGCGCCAGCATGGGCTGGCCGACGATATCGCCGATGGCGAAGATGTGCGAGCACGTTGGTGCGCATCTGCTTGTCGGCAGGGATGAACCCGCGGTCGCTGACGGACACGCCGGCCTTATCGGCTGCGATGAGTTTGCCGTTGGGTGAGCGGCCGACGGCGACCAGCACCATGTCATAGCGCACAGCGTCCTTCGGGGCCTTCTCGCCTTCGAAGCGCACGTAGATGCCGTCCTTCTTGGCTTCGACGGCGACGGTCTTTGTCTTCAGCATGATGGCGTCGAAGCGTGGGGCGTTCTTCTTCTCCCAGACCTTGACGAGGTCGCGGTCGGCGCCCGGCATCAGGCCGTCGAGCATCTCGACGACTTCGAGGCGGGTGCCGAGCGTGGAATAGACTGTGGCCATCTCCAGGCCGATGATGCCGCCGCCGATGACGAGCATCTTCTTGGGGATCTCGCGCAGCTCGAGCGCGCCCGTTGAATCGACGATGCGCGGATCGTCGGGGACGAAGGGCAGTTTCACGGCTTCCGAGCCCGCGGCGATGATCGCCTTTTCGAAGCGCACTACTTGCCTCTTGCCGGCATTCTCGACTTCGACATGATTGGGATCGAGGAAGCGGCCGGTGCCCTGCACCACGGTCACCTTGCGCTGCTTGGCCATGCCAGTGAGGCCGGTCGTGAGCTTGCCGACGACCTTGTCCTTGTGCGCGCGCAGTTTGGCGAGGTCGACCTTCGGCGTGCCGAAGCTGATGCCGTGCGCCGCAAGAGCCGCGGCTTCGTCGATGATGGCGGCGGTGTGGAGCAGGGCCTTCGACGGGATGCAGCCGACGTTGAGGCAGACGCCGCCGAGAACCGGCCAGCGCTCGACGAGCACGGTCTTCATGCCGAGGTCGGCGGCGCGGAACGCTGCGGAATAGCCGCCGGGGCCTGCGCCGATAACCAGCACCTGGCATTCGATGTCGGCGGAGCCTGCATGCTTGGCGGCAGCAGGTGCGGTTGTTGCGGGAGCGCCGCTGGTTGCCGCCGGTGCGCCGGCCTTGGCGCGGCGCGGGTGCCGCCGCCTGCAGCGTCACCTTCGAACACCGCGATGACCGAGCCTTGGCTCACCTTGTCGCCGAGCTTGACTTTCAGCTCCTTGATCGTGCCGGCCTGAGGCGCGGGCACGTCGAGCGTGGCCTTGTCGCTCTCCAGCGTGATCAGCGGATCTTCCGCCTTCACCTGCGAGCCCGGCTTCACGTGCACTTCGATGACGGGAATATTCTTGAAGTCGCCGATGTCCGGGACGCGGATTTCATTGCTCATGGTCGTGTTCCTCGTCGCGCCGATTGGATCGAGAACGCTTCGCGAATTCCATCAGACAGCCCACGGCTTCTCCTCCCGTCATCCCCGCGGAGGCGGGGACCCACGACACGTTGGAGAAGTTGAGACGTCTGAATGGAGCAAACCCGCAGAACTGCCGCACGAAGCCTCCGTGGTGCATCAGATGCGTGTCGTGGGTGCCCGCCTGCGCGGGCATGACGTTGAGGATGGGGAACGGCGTCATGTCACAGCCTGGCGCGACACAATCATTCACAGCACGAGTTCGCGCACGTCGGACAAGATGTCCGCGAGGCGCTTGGTGAAGCGCGCGGCCGAGGCGCCGTCGATGACGCGGTGGTCGTAGGACAGGCACAGCGGCAGCATCAGGCGCGGCTGGAAGGCCTTGCCGTCCCAGACGGGTTTCATTGCCGAGCGGACGACGCCGAGGATGGCGACCTCCGGCGCGTTGACGATCGGCGTGAAGTTGGTGCCGCCGATGCCGCCGAGACTGGAGATCGAGAACGTCCCGCCGGAGATGTCTGCGGGCTGGATCTTGCCGTCGCGCATGCGGGCGGAGACCGAGCCCAGTTCCTGGCTCAGTTCGATGATGCCTTTGCGGTCGACGTCCTTGATCACGGGCACGACGAGGCCGTCCGGCGTGTCGACCGCAACGCCGATGTTGTAATACTTCTTGAGGATCAGCGCGTCCTTCGATGGCGCCAGTGACGAATTGAACTCCGGTGCATCCTTCAGGGCCGAGACGCTGGCCTTCAGCAGAAAAGCCAGCATCGTGACGCGGTAGCCCTTCTCCTTGCCAGCAGCGTCGAGCTGCTTGCGGTAGGCTTCGAGTTCCGTGACGTCGGCCTCGTCGGTGTGCGTGACGTGAGGCACATTGAGCCAGGCGCGTTGCAGGTGCGGACCCGAGAGTTTCTGTAGGCGCGAAAGCTTCTTTTCCTCGATCGGCCCAAACTTGGAGAAGTCCTGCGCCGGGATTTCGGGAATGCCCGAGCCGGACGCCGCGCCGCCGCCGCCCAATGCGCGCTTGACGTCATCGGTGGTGATGCGGCCCTTGTCGCCGCTGCCCTTGACCTGGGTCAGGTCGACACCGAGTTCGCGCGCGATGCGGCGCACGGATGGGCTGGCATGTGCATTGCCGAAATCGACCGGCGGGGGCAGGCCGCTGCGGCCGGCCATGGAAGGCTGCTGCTCACCCGCCGCCTGTTTGCTCTCGACCGCCATCGCGGGAGCCGCGTCGGATTTCGCGGCGGGTTTCTGGTCCGGCTTGCCGGGTGCTGCTTCCTGCTTTTTGGCTGCGCCGCCGTCTTCCATTTTGACGATGGCGGAACCCATGCTGACCTTGTCGCCGATCTTGACGAGGATCTCGGCGATCTTGCCGGCCTGCGGCGCCGGCACGTCGAGCGTGGCCTTGTCGCTCTCCAGCGTGATGAGCGGATCGTCGGCTTTCACCTCGTCGCCGGGTTTCACGGCGATCTCGATGACGGGAATGTTCTTGAAGTCGCCGATGTCCGGCACCTTCACGTCGATGAGCGACATACGTCCTCCGGCAAGGGCACCCTATGTGCGCGTGGGGTTGTTTTTCTCGGGATCGATCCCGTACTTCTTGATGGCCTCGGCAACCTTCGTCGAGGGTAGCTTGTTCTCGTCGGCGAGCGCCTTGAGGGCGGCGACGGCGACGAAGTGGCGGTCCACCTCGAAGAACGAGCGCAGCGCCTTGCGATAGTCGGAGCGGCCGAAGCCGTCGGTGCCGAGTACGCGATATTTTGCCGGCACGAACGGGCGGATCTGGTCGGCGAACAACTTCATGTAGTCGGTGGAGGCGATCACCGGATCGTCGCCGCGCCCGGAGAGCTGCTGCGTGACGTAGGGCACGCGCTCGGGTTCGCCGGGGTGCAGCATGTTCCAGCGCTCGCAATCGTGCGCCTCGCGCTTCAGCTCGGTGAAACTCGTCACGCTCCAGATGTCGGCGGTGATGCCGAAGTCCTTCTCCAGCAGGTCGGCACCGGCAATCACCTCGCGCAGGATGGCGCCGCAACCCATCAACTGCACGCGGCGGCCTTTCGCCTTGGGGTCGGCCGCGCGGATGAGGTGCATGCCCTTGATGATGCCCTCTTCGGCACCTTCGGGCATTGCGGGGTGCTGATAGTTTTCGTTCAGGAGCGTGAGGTAATAGAACACGTCTTCCTGGTCGGTCAGCATGCGCTTCATGCCGTTCTGGATGATGACGGCCAGCTCGTACGAATAGGTCGGGTCGTAGCTGATGCAGTTGGGAATGGTTTGCGAGATGATGTGGCTGTGGCCGTCCTCGTGCTGCAGGCCCTCGCCGTTGAGCGTGGTGCGGCCGGACGTGCCGCCGAGCAGGAAGCCGCGCGCGCGCATGTCGCCTGCGGCCCAGGCGAGGTCGCCGACGCGCTGGAAGCCGAACATCGAATAGTAGATGTAGAACGGGATCATCGGGCAGTTCGACGTGGAATAGCTGGTGCCCGCTGCGATCCACGACGCCATGGCGCCGGGCTCGTTGATGCCTTCCTGCAGGATCTGCCCGTTGCGATCCTCCTTGTAGAACATCAGCTGGTCGGCATCCTGCGGCTTATAGAGCTGGCCCACCTGGCTGAAGATGCCGAACTGGCGGAACATGCCTTCCATGCCGAAGGTGCGGCTTTCGTCGGGCACGATCGGCACCACGCGCTTGCCGATGTCCTTGTCGCGCAGCAGCGTGTTGAGGATGCGCACGAAGGCCATGGTGGTCGAGATCTCGCGATCCTCGCTCGACTTCAGCTGGCCTTCGAAGGCGCTGAGCGGCGGTACGGCAAGCGTTTCAGACGACTTTTCGCGCCGTTGCGGAAGGTAGCCACCGAGATCTTTCCGGCGCGCGCGCAGGTAGCTCATCTCCTCGCTGCCTTCGGGGAAGGTGAGGAACGGCAGCTCTTCGAGCTTGTCGTCTGCCAGCGGCACCTGGAAGCGGTCGCGGAACTGCTTCAGCGGCTCCAGCGGCATCTTCTTGGCCTGGTGGCTGATCATCTGGCCTTCGCCGGCCGTGCCCATGCCGTAGCCCTTGACGGTCTTGGCGAGGATGAGGCTCGGCTGGCCCTTGTGGTCGCTCGCGGCCTTGTAGGCGGCGTAGACTTTCTGCGGATCATGGCCGCCGCGCGTCAGCTTCCAGATCTTCTCATCGGGCCAATCGGCAATGAGGGCCGCCGTCTCGGGATAGCGGCCGAAGAAGTTCTCGCGGATGTAGGCGCCGTTCTTCGACTTGAAGTTCTGGTATTCGCCGTCGACGCACTCTTCCATGAGCTGGCGCAGCTTGCCGGAGGTGTCGCGCGCCAGCAGCTCGTCCCACTGCGAGCCCCATACGACCTTGATGACGTTCCAGCCCGAGCCGCGGAAGTCTCCCTCCAGCTCCTGGATGATCTTGCCGTTGCCGCGCACCGGGCCGTCGAGCCGCTGCAGGTTGCAGTTGATGACGAAGATCAGGTTGTCGAGCTTTTCGCGGCCGGCCAGCGAGATGGCGCCGAGGCTTTCGGGCTCGTCCATCTCGCCGTCGCCGCAGAACACCCAGACCTTGCGCTGCTCGGTGTCGGCCAGCCCGCGGGCGTGGAGATATTTCAGGAAGCGTGCCTGGTAGATCGCCATCAGCGGGCCGAGGCCCATGGAGACGGTGGGGAACTGCCAGAAGTCCGGCATCAACCAGGGGTGCGGATAGGACGGAATGCCCTTGCCGCCGACTTCCTGGCGGAAATTCAGCAGCTGGTCTTCGGTCAGGCGGCCTTCCAGAAATGCGCGCGCATAGATGCCGGGCGATGAGTGGCCCTGGACGAGCACGAGGTCGCCACCGTGCGTTTCATTGGGCGCGTGCCAGAAGTGCATGAAGCCGGTGTCGTACAGCGTCGCTGCAGATTGGAAGCTCGCCAGATGGCCGCCGAGTTCGGACGAATGCTTGTTGGCTTTCAGCACGATCGCCATCGCGTTCCAGCGGATGACGGAGCGGATGCGGTGCTCGATCGCGCGCGTGCCCGGGTGCTTGGGTTCCTGGTCGGGAGGGATGGTATTGATGTAGGCGGTGTTGGCCGCGAAGGGTACCTTGGCGCCGTTGCGCCGTGCCGTGTCGACCACCTGCGTCAGGATGCGATCCGCTGCCTCCGTCCCCTCGAAGGCGATGACGGACGAGATCGCGTCGTTCCATTCCTGGGCTTGTATCGAGACGTCTTGGTTGTCGTCCTGCATTGGCGATCCTTGGCGCAGTGCTCGTAGCTGCGTTTCGATGTGTCGTCGTGCCGTTCGTCGAAACGTTTGGCAGTGCAGATCAGTATGCATAGTGCAGACGTTTGACTGTGCCGCAACTGAATCGAGACATAAGTTCAAATGAACTTGCGAGAGTTTCGTAGTCCAGCGCTTCTCATGCAAATTCAGGATACGTAGTTTGAGATCCACCCCAATCCGCCGGCCGTCGTTGTCCTCGGCCGGTATTCGCAGCCGACCCAGCCGCTGTATCCGATGCGATCCAGGTGGGTGAAAACGAACGGATAGTTGATCTCGCCAGTACCAGGTTCATTGCGCCCCGGCGTATCGGCTACCTGAACATGCGCAATGCACTCGAGATGCCGCTCGATCGTCGGGCACAGATCGCCCTCCATGATCTGCATATGGTAGCAGTCGTACTGCAGGCCAACATTGGGTTCGCCGACTGCCGCGATGATGTCGAGCGCCTGCTGCGTGCGCGTCAGAACGTAGCCGGGAATGTCGCGCGTATTGATGGGCTCGATCAGAACTTTTGCATTGATGCTGGCGAGGGCCTTGGCGGCAAGACGCAAGTTTTCGATGTAGGTTTCGCGAAGCCGTTCGACGGTTTCGCCGGCCGGTGCAATGCCGGCCATGCAGTGAACGTTGCTGCAACCCAGTTTGCCGGCATAGTCGACGGATGTTTCGACTCCTGCCCGGAATTCGTCGATGCGATCCGGCAGCGCTGCGAGGCCACGCTCCCCGGCTGCCCAATCTCCGGGCGGCATGTTGAACAGGACCTGTGTCAGTCCATGCGCCTTCAAGCGCGCAGTGATATCGGCAGCGTCGAACTCAAAAGGGAACAGATATTCGACGCCGCGAAAGCCGGCGTTCGCTGCCGCCTCGAACCGGTCGAGGAACGGCAGCTCGGTAAACATCAACGACAGGTTGGCGCAGAACCTGGGCATCGGAACACTCGGGATTTGCCGTTGGCGGTGTTGCCTCGGGAAGAAGATCTGCTCCCCTCATAAGCTGATCCCGGCAGGTAGCACAAGCCGCTGGTTAGAAAATTTTACCAACTAGCGCTTTCGCTTGTTTTTCCTGCGCAAACTTAGATTTTCTGGTTGTACTCACCGACCTCGGAAAATTTCGCCAACCGGGCTTCGATATCGCGGAAAATCGCAATCTTGTTGGCTTCGGAGACCGGGCTTTCAACCACGATCACAAGCTCCGGCTTGTTGGATGAGGCGCGTACGAGGCCCCACGTGCCATCGGCCAGCGTGACGCGAACGCCGTTGACCGTTACGAGATCGCGGATCTTCTGGCCGGCGATTTGCTGGCCTGACTTCTCAGCTTCCTGGAACTGGGCAACGATTTTGTCGACGATGCCATACTTGGCTTCATCGGCGCAGTGGGGCGACATCGTCGGAGATTGATACGTCTTGGGCAGCGCGCGCTTCAGGTCGGCCATCGACTTGTCGGGTGCGCGTTCCAGCATGTCGCAAACGGCGAGAGCGGCGACGAGACCATCGTCGTAGCCGCGGCCGAGCGGCGGCTGGAAGAAGAAGTGCCCACTCTTTTCGAAGCCCACCAGCGCCTTCTGTTCGAACGTGTAGCGCTTCATGTAGGAGTGGCCCGTCTTCCAGTAGAGCGTCTTTGCGCCATTGGCCTGAAGCACGGGATCGGTGACGAACAGGCCCGTCGATTTCACGTCGGCAATGAACGTTGCGTTGGGGTGCAGCGCCGAAATATCGCGCGCCAGCATCACGCCGACCGTGTCGGCGAAGATCTCGTGACCTTCGTTGTCGACGACACCGCAGCGGTCGCCGTCGCCGTCGAAACCGAAGCCGACGTCGGCGTTATGCTCTACGACCGCTGCCGCCATGGCGTGCAGCATCTTCATGTCTTCCGGATTTGGATTGTAGCGCGGGAACGAGTGGTCAAGCTCGGCATCCAGCGGCACGACTTCGCAACCGATCGCTTCGAGCACCTGCGGTGCAAATGCGCCGGCCGTGCCGTTGCCGCAAGCGGCTATGACCTTGAGCTTGCGCTTGAGCTTGGGCCGGTCGGTCAGCGCGGCGATGTACTTGTCGCCGAAATTCTCCACGAAGTGATAGCTGCCGCCGGACTTCATCTTGGCGGAGCCGGACAGCACGATTTGCTTCAGCGCCGTCATCTCGTCGGGGCCGAACGTCAGCGGGCGCGCCATGCCCATCTTGATACCGGTCCAGCCGTTGTCGTTGTGGCTGGCCGTCACCATCGCCACGCCCTCGATGTCGAGTGCAAACTGGGCAAAATAGGCCATCGGCGAAAGTGCCAGGCCGATGTCGTGGACTTCCATGCCGCCCGCCAGCAAGCCGGTGATCAGAGCCTGCTTCACCGAGCCGGAGTACCAGCGATAATCATGGCCGACGACGATGCGCTTCTTGACGCCGCGGTCTTCGAACAGCTGCGCCATGCCCAGGCCAACGGCGTTGAGACCCATCAGGTTGATCTCTTCGGGGAACAGCCACCGCGCGTCGTATTCGCGGAAACCGGTGGGCTTGACCAGCGGAATACGTTCGAAATCGGCGGTGTTGGGCTTCAAGTCCGCGCGCGGCTTGGGGAGCATCAGGTAATTCCTTTGTAGGGAAGAGCGCTGGGCGTGAGATCAGGCGGGAACGCAACGGAACAAGTGGCCCGTGGTTCCGCCTTTATGGCAGCGAACATGTCAATGCAATGGCGCATTTTCGCGGGGCAGGGCCACCAATCGGAGGATCAGTCCTTCAGGACCATCATCCCATCGCGCATGTCTACGCGCTGCAACTTGTTGAGGAAACTCATGCCGAGCAGGGTTTGTTTCAAAAGGCCCCGGTCGGCGACCGCCGCACGCACGTTGCGCACCGTGATATCGCCGATGCTGATGCGGTCCAGGGTGACGGGGGCGACCCGGCTGGTGCCGTTTGCGGTGGAGACGGGTTGCGTGAAGTCGGACGGCTTGACGTAGATGCCGGCGGCCTGGGCGTCTTCGTAGGTCAACACGACGAGCGATGCGCCGGTGTCCACCATGACAGGCAGTCCGCGGCCGTTGATATCGGCGCGTGCCTGGAAGTGACCATTGCTGGTGGCCTTCAACTCGACTGTGCCGTCTGAGCGCACGGCCGGCTCTTCGCGTGGCTGCGGCGTCAGGACCGCTACATCTGCAACGCTGTCACCGATGCGTCACCGACTTCAAGGTTTCGTAGTTGAGAAAGACGATCAGTGCCAGGCCGGCCACGGCTGCCCAAGACACGATCTGCGTCAATAACGACTTGATGCCTGAACTGAGGTCCACCGGACAACACCTGCCACTGCCGCTCGCAGGGCGTGGCCGAGCGTCAGCCCCTTAGCGTCATGAAGTCTCCAACGACTTCATATGACTTCAGACGTTTTAAGAAACTCATACCAAGCAAGCTCTCGTTAAGACTTCCCGGCTTGGCGACGAGCGCTTCGACGCTGTCGAATACGATGGGTCCGATGGCGATATCGCGCAGGCGGACGGGGGCGGCGTAAGCGGTGCCGTTGGCCGTCTGAACAGGAACGGTGAAGGATAGCCCCGCCAGGTCGATGCCGGCACGTTCGGCGTCGGCGGCTTTCAGCACTACAGTCGAGGCGCCGGTGTCGACCAACAGCTGAACGTCGCTGCCGTTGACGCGGCCTTGCGCGGAAAAGTGCCCGCCGCCATCGCCCCGGATGCGCACCGCCTTTTCGCCCGTCGTGCCGGTATCGACCGTGAGCACATGGCCAGGCGGCAGCACTTCGCCGGCAACGCGATAGACGACGGTCTGGAGTTCGCCGCGGTAGCTGTAGGCCGCAAGCAGGCCGAAGAAGATCAATCCCCAAGTGGCGGCATGGCGCACACCCTGCAGGCTGCGGCCACGGTAGTCGCCCGACAGGGATACGACATAGACCAGGCACAGGGCGCCAAGGCCGATGGCGTACAACATGCGTCCGCCGTCCATGCTGCTGCCGGAATTCAGGAAAAAGAAGATGCCCACGAGAGCAATCAAGACTGCGGCCAGCCAACCCAGCATTCCGGCTTCTCCGTTATCGCCGTGTGTATGAGGCGCAGTCTATACGAGCCGATGCGGCGGATACAGGGCGGGCCCAGCAACGCTTGGCGGTCAGGCTGAGATGCGCTGGGGGGGCTTGGGCTGATGGCTGCGGGCCGGCTTCGGTTCCGCTTCGGGCTGGCGATGCCGCTCCTGGCCGAGCGGCTGCAGCGGCGGGACGGCCAGCAACACACGTGTTGACGGCAACGTAACGATGGCCTCGGTGCCTTTGCGCAGTTCCGACTTGAGTTCGAGGTTGCCGCCATGCAACTCGATCAGGTTCTTCACGATCGGCAGGCCGAGGCCGGTGCCGCCTTCTGCCGTCTCATGAGCAAGCGAGCCCTGTCCGAATGCCTGCAGCACCTTGGGAATTTCGTCGGCGGGAATTCCGGGTCCGTTGTCGCGAACCGAAAACAGCTGGCCGCCGCCGGGCAGGCTGGCTGCTGTGAGAATGATGCGGCCGCCACGCGGGGTGAACTTCAGCGCGTTCGACATCAAGTTGAGGCAGATCTGGCGCATGGCGCGCTGATCCGCCCAGACCTGCGGCAGGTTCGTCTCGTAGCTTTCCACGACCTCGAGGCCCTTGGCCTGCACGCGCAGCTTCAGCAGCCGGTAGCAGTCGTCCACGACATCGCAGATGCGCAGCGGTTCTTCGCTCAGGTCGTACTTGCCGGCCTCGATGCGCGACAGATCCAGTATCTCGTTGATCAGGTTCAGCAGGTGCTGGCCGCTGTCGTGGATGTTCTTGGAGTACTCGCGATAGAGCGGGTTCTCCAGCGAGCCCAGGACTTCGTCACGCATGACTTCGGAGAAGCCCATGATGGCATTGAGCGGGGTGCGCAGTTCGTGGCTCATGGTGGCCAGGAAGCGCGATTTGGCCTTGTTTGCCGACTCGGCGCGGCGGCGTGCCTCGTCCGACATCAGCTTCTCTTCTTCCAGCTCCGAGATCAGCAGATCTTTTTGCGCACGGAATTCCATCATCGCCAGCGCGGTGGAATTCAGACCCTTGGCCAGCGAGAGGAAGTAGGCATGAACGCCCAATGCCAT
The DNA here is from genome assembly GCA_963846845.1 of uncultured Pseudomonadota bacterium. Classification (GTDB taxonomy): domain Bacteria; phylum Pseudomonadota; class Alphaproteobacteria; order Rhizobiales; family Hyphomicrobiaceae; genus JAKAXS01. The sequence goes on from CAWJXQ010000014.1 coordinate 76,178, forward strand.
TGCGGCCAGCGCAAGGGAGAAGGGGTCTCCGACCATGATGAGGCGCGCGACGACGGCGATCGTCATCGGTATCGTGCCGACATAGAGTACGGTCAGAACGGGGCTGGCGAACGTCATGCGGATGGCGAGCACGACCATCAGCGTGGCGAACAGGAACACGTGCGAGGCGAACACGGCTTCGGTCTGTACGGGATTGTACACGCCGATCAGCGCGAAGCCTGCCCAGGTGAGACCGCTGATGAGTTCGGCAAATATGAACCTGCGGCGCCAGAGGCGAACATCGACCTCGTCTGGCTCGAGCATGTTGAACTGGCGGCAGACCTCGAGCAGGCCAACTTTGGAGACGATCACCATGATCAGCCAAATGGTGGCCTCGGCTTTCGATGCCCAGAACATGGATGCGAGCGAGAAGATAATGGCCAGCGCCCAGATCGTCGGGGCGGCGCTGCGCTCGTTGCGCACGAACATCGCCAGCATCTCGTAGTCGAGTTCGGGGTTGGCGGTGCCGCGCGTCAACTTCAGCCGGGCTGCTTTCATTTTTTGTGACGCGCGCAGACGGGCATCGCGTGCCTGCCGCTGTTTCAAGCCGGACGATTTGTCGAATTCCGTCATCTTCGGCCGTTTATCCGTCGCGAAACATGCCAGTTAGTACAAACGCAGCATTGAGCGGCAGCACTGTGTGTGCTCCGGATTGTGAAGTGAATTGTCTAATTCAACGTTATCGATAGGAAATAAGACGTTAATAAATTGGAACGACATGCAGCTACGACACTTGCAAAACACGCTTCGGCACAACCGATGGTTAGCGACGCTGGTTCTCATCCTGGCGCTGGCCGGGCTGCAGTGGCTGCAGCAGCGGACACAGCGCCCAGGGGGCAGCGCAGACGTCCCTGCGGACGGGGTTTCCGGTCTACCCCGGCTCGTCGACGGCGATAGCTTCCACCTCGGCAGTGACGAGGTTCGACTGGTCGGAATTGACGCCCCGGAGGGGCGGCAGGCATGCACGCGGGGAGGGGAAAGTTGGCCGTGCGGCGAGGAGTCGCGGCGGACTTTGGCCCGGCTGATCGGCGGACGGCCGGTGACCTGCCGCGCCGCAGAGCGCGACCAGCACGGCCGGCTGCTGGGCATTTGTTCAGCGCGAGGGGCGCGAGCTCAACCGCGAAATGGTGGCGTCCGGCATGGCCCTGGCGTACGGAAACTACGAGCGTGAAGAGGCGGCTGCCCGGGCCGCAAAGCGGGGGCTTTGGTCGGGCCAATTCGAGCGGCCGCGAGATTGGCGACGGCAGCATGGTCGCGGCCGGGACTGACGCCTGTTACTCAGGGAACAGCCCCCGCCGCTGGCTCTGTTACATGGGGAACAATGCCGGCGCGGCACCGGCAAATTGAATATTCGGGGCGCAAGAAAATCAAGAAAGGACCGCTATGAAATTGACGGTCGTCGGCTGCAGCGACGCCTTTGGATCCGGGGGGCGCCTACAGACCTGCTTTCACGTGGCCGCGTGGGGAACTGAATTTTTGATCGATTGCGGGGCTACAGCGCTCATCGGCTTCAACAAGTTCGGGCTCGATCCCAATCGCGTGTCGACAATTTTCGTTACCCACCTGCATGCCGACCATTTCGGCGGGCTGATTTGGTGGCTCATCCACGCCAATCATGTCGCGGGCCGTACTGCGCCGTTGACGGTGGTTGGGCCGGCAGGCATCGAAGCGCGTTTTACCGCGGCTGCCGAGGCGCTATATCCGGGCTCTACCACCAACCCGCGGCGGTTTGAGCTGACGTTCCGCGAACTGGCCGAGCGCACGCCGCTCGACATCGGCGGAGTTCGCGTGACAGCGTTCGAAGTGCTGCACCCTTCAGGGGCGCCGCCGTATGCTTTGCGGTTCGAGGTGGAGGGCAAGATCTTAGCCTTCTCGGGCGATACGGAGTGGGTGGAAAGCCTTATCCCGGCTGCTGAAAATGCCGATCTGTTCATTGCCGAATGCTACGGCTTCGAACGGCAGGCGCGCCACCACATGGACTGGCGGACGATCGAGAAAAATTTACCGCGGCTCACTGCACGGCAGATCATGATCACCCATATGGGAGACGAGATGCTAGCCAACACAGGCACGATCAAGGATCGCCGCGTGATGGCTGCGTGGGACGGGATGACCTTGAACATCTGATGAGGCTTCGATGGCGTCGGCGCTAGACCGGCTGGTTGGCGAAATCCGCAGCTGCCGCGTTTGCATCGATCATCCCAATGGCCGGCCGTTGCCGCATGAGCCGCGGCCGGTGCTGCGCGTCAGCCGCACGGCGCGTCTTGCCATTGCGGGGCAGGCGCCGGGCACGCGTGTCCATGCTTCCGGCCGGCCCTTCACCGATCCCTCAGGCGATCGCTTGCGCGATTGGATGGGCGTTACGGCCGACGAGTTCTACGACGCGAGCCGTGTCGCGATCATTCCGATGGGCTTCTGCTTTCCCGGCCTGGACGCGGCGGGCGGTGACTTGCCGCCACGGCCTGAATGCGCGGCGCTGTGGCGTGCGCGGCTGATGGCGCTCATGCCGCGCCTCGAACTCATTCTGCTGGTGGGGCTGTACGCGCAGCGTTGGCACATTGGAACGAAAGGCAGCTTGACGGAGACGGTGGGCGACTGGCGCACGGTGGCGGCACGCGAGGCTAAGCCACGGTGCTTTCCGATGCCGCATCCGTCGTGGCGCAACAATGCCTGGCTGAAGAAGAACCCCTGGTTCGAAGTTGAACTGTTGCCGGAACTACGCAGAGACGTACGGAGCCTGCTCGGTCCCGTCCGCTGATGTGAAAACTCTGGGTTTTAGGCCGCGTGGGCTGCCGCATCAGAGGAGATCGCAGTGTCGCTGCTGCTGCGTTTGGCAGTCGCATCGTTGGACCAGTTGGGGCGGTCTGCCTGTTTGTCGAGTTCGTCGCGCAGGAAGCCATAATCCAAGCCTGCGTCTTCCAGGGTTGCCAGGACTTCGGTGACAGGCTGGCCACGGGCTGCCGCAGCAGCCCACGCAATTGCCGACCGTTGACCCGATTTGCAGTGCGCCAGGATTGGGCCATTTTGCGCGGACACCGCATCGGCCATTTGGCCGACGACCGTGTCAGTGAAAATGTCGTGCTTCGTGGCGGGGATGTGAACGTAGGCAAGGCCGTTCTCTTCGGCGGCCTGACGGCCCTCGGCGGCGCTTAGCTGGCCGCGCTCTTCGCCATCCGGGCGATTGTTGACGATGGTGCGGAAACCCAAAGCCGCCGCGTGCGCGAAGTCTTCCGGTTCCAACTGCCCCGCGACCGCGAAGCTTGGCGTGATCTGGATGATTTTGCTCATGAGAGAGGACGTCTTTCGGTGGGTGAATTGTCCCTATTATCTCGTATTCCGGACACGGATCGCAATGGCGCTAAGGCGGAAAAGTAGAAAAAAATACCAATACGGCGCTTGACTGGAGCTTTCAGCAAAACGATTATCGCCCAATCTGCCGTATTGCGAAACAGATTTCCCAAGAGCGACCCATGCTGGACGAGATGGACGTTAAGATTCTGCGAATTCTGCAGGAGGACTGCACGCGGCCGGTGGCGGACATCGGCAAGGAGGTCGGCCTTTCGACCACGCCGTGCTGGCGCCGCATCCAGAAATTGGAGGAGGCCGGTGTTATCCGGCGCCGGGTCGCGGTGCTCGATCCGGAGCGAGTGAATGCCGGCGTGGCGGTTTTCGTGTCCATCAAGACCGACCAGCATAATCTGGCGTGGCTGGAGAAATTTCACAAAGCGGTTTCGGAGTTTCCCGAAGTCGTGGAATTCTATCGCATGGCTGGCGAGGTGGACTACCTGCTGCGCGTCGTCGTGCCCGACATCGCCGCGTTCGACGCATTCTATAAAAAGCTGATCACGCGGATCGAAATCACGAAGGTGTCATCATCGTTTGCCATGGAGCAGATGAAGTACACGACGGCGCTGCCGCTCGAATTCGCAAGACAGGCTGCAGCTGCTGCGAAATCTTGAGTTTGGTCATTCTGCCGCAGCTCTATGCAACCCGTAAGCGCACGCCCCTTGCATTATCCAAGACGGGCCACATGCTGACCTGCTAAGTTCCGCCAAATTCTAATAGTTACGGTGTACCATGGCTGATACACGCTTCTATCGGAGGGCGGGTCCGTTTGAGCTTGCGGAGGTTGCCGCTTCAGTCGGCGCCGAACCCGTGAGTCCGGGCAATTCGCCGTTCGTCCTGCAAGATATTGCGACGCTGGAAGATGCCCGGCCTGACGAGTTGAGTGTCTTCACGGACATCCGATACCTCAACCAGTTGGCAGGCAGCCAGGCGGGCGCCATCCTCACAAGCGGTGCGCTAAGCCACCATCTTTCCGATCAGCACAGAGTTCTGCTCGTCAAGAATCCGAGGCTGGCCTTTGCTCAGGCTGGCTATCTGTTCTACCCGCAGTACGCACCCGCCGGCGGTGTCGCCAGCTCTGCTGTCGTCCATCCATCGGCAATAGTTGGTGAGGGGTCCCAGATCGACGCCGGCGCGGTTCTGGAAGCTGGTGTCGAAGTCGGGCAAGGCTGCGTTGTGGGCTACAATACCGTCCTGCGACAGGGCGTCCAGATTGGCGACGGCGTCAAGATCGGCTCGAATTGCAGCATTAGTCATTCCATCCTGGGCGATCGCGTCGAGGTGGCGAGTGGTGTTACGATCGGGTCTGAGGGCTTCGGCTTCGTGCAGGGTGCCTCAGGTCTGTTGCGAATGCTCCAGATTGGCGTCGTGATCATCGAGAACGATGTCAAGCTTGGCGCCAACTGTACAATTGACCGCGGCGCCAATACCGAAACACGCATCGGCGCGGGTTCGGTTCTCGATAATCAGGTTCACATCGCCCACAACGTGAAGATTGGCCGCAACTGCGTTCTTTGCGGTCAGGTCGGCATCGCCGGCAGCACGGTCGTCGGTGACGGCGTCGTGATCGGAGGCCAGGCTGGGGTCGCAGATCACTTGTCGATCGGCGATGGGGCACAAATTTCAGCCAAATGCGGTGTGATCCGCGATGTCCCGAAAAACACGGCCGTTGCTGGCTATCCGGCCATTCCCATCAAGGCGTGGCACCGGCAGACGCTAGGCCTCGCCAAGATGTTCAGTGCCCGGGCTGCGGGCGTGCTCCGCCGCACCAATCCGGCCCACGTCTGGCTTGCCTCGTTCGTCATCGGGCTGTAATCGCCGAGCCGGGACAACAGTCTCGTCAGGTTGCGGCTCATGTCTTGCGGGCGAACGGCACTGTTTGCGCATCAGGCTTGGCGTCTTCTTCTGCCCGGCGCGCGCGCTCCTGCATCATTGCCGTCAGTACGGATTTGACGCCGTCCAGGTCGCGCAGGTGCACGTCGTGCTGTGCATGAGCGATCTCGATGCCGTGCTCGCGGAAGGCCTTGAGAATGCGGATGCGCAGGTCTGTCTGGGCTGCACCGGCGCGCGAGATTTCCGGCACGACGCCGCTCAGCGAGAACTCGAGGGCGTTGGGGCCGAAATTATCGAAGCCGACGCCGGGCGCGGGGATCTGCATGACCAGCGGGCACTCGCGCGCGACGGTCTGCAAAATGGAGCGCACCTGTTCGGGGTCGGACTTGTACGACACGCCGACCTTTACCAGCACGCGTGCCAAGGGGTTGCGGTGAGTCCAGTTGGTCACCGTGCTGCTGATGAACTCCGAGTTGGGCACGATGAGGCTGGCGCGATCGCCGGTTTCGATCTCAGTGGACCGCACCGAGATGCGGCGCACATGGCCTTCCTGGCCTTTGATGTTCACGAGGTCGCCGACCTTGATCGGCCGTTCCACCAGGATGATCAGGCCCGACACGAAGTTGTTGACGATCGACTGCAGACCGAGACCCACGCCGACCGACAGTGCGCCGGCAACGATGGCGAAATTGGTGATGTCGAGACCGGCATACGACAGCGCGGTCAGCGCGGCGAAGCCGATGCCGAGGTAGCCTACGAACGTGTGGACGGAATCGGCGATGCCCTGTTCCACGACGCGTGGCGGCCGGGCCATGCGCGCGGCCAACCAACGTTGGACGAGCCGCGTGGCGATCAGCAGCCCCATGAAGAGGCCGATGGCGATCAGGATCTGCGCCAGCGAAATCTGGAACGAGCCGATGCGGAAGCCGAATACGACGTTGCGCACCCACTCGAGTGCGTCCGCCTGGGTGAACCCCCACGTCAACAGCACGAGCGGAAGGGCGACGAGCGCCAGGGCGACGTTGAGCAACAGGCTGGCGCCGCGGCCGAGCACGTGGCGGTGACGGTCGTCCAGCCCAAGACGCTCGTCGAACACGGTGCGGAAGCGTTCGGCCTCGTGGCCTGGTTCGCCGATGACGGCACGAATGGCCAGATGCAACAGCAGCACGAGAACGACGACGCTGCCAGTTACCACCATCTGCCCGGCCATGAAGCGGCCTAGCGCGATGTAGCCCGAAAGCGATGCGGCCATGATGCCAAGGGCAACGGCGAGCAGCGGTAGCTTCAATAGCAACGGGCGCAGGAACGCCAGGCGGCTTGGGTGCGCCGCCTCAGTGTCCGCTGACATGTCGGTTGCTGGCTGTGCGGCGGGAGGCGCTGCGTCGGTGGATGGCTGTGGTGCCGGTTGGCTGCCTTCGCCCGTTACGAGCTGCGCTGCCGGCGTAAAGTCGGTGCGCACGAGGCGGATCAGCAGGAGGGCGATGGCGAGGCTGCCGATCGACGCTACGGCGATCGAAACCTGCAACGGCAGGTAGAGGACGCGGATCAGTTCTTTGAGAACGAGATCCAGTGAATAGACACCCGCGATCCAGCTGACCGTCGTGGCAATCTTGCTGGCGGGCTTGTCTGCAAGATCGACCAGGCGCCAGCGGGCGCGCCTGGGCGCCATGACGGCGCGAGCGAGTGCCGACACTGCGATAAAGATCAAGAACGCAGGCAGGGCTGTCTCGGTGAGCCGCTCAATCTGATAAGGCAGCAACTGCAGGCTGTAGAGGCCGAAGACAAGTAGAAGCGCTGCTGCTGCCGATGGCAAGGCGAGCGCCGGGGCTGCCCAACCCGCCGCGCCTGCGCGCTGGAAATATCCGGGGCGTTCGCCACCATCGGGCAGAGCCATGCGGATGAGAAACACGACGCACGTTTTCAGCAGTACGTAGAGGCTGGCAACGGCCGCGATCAGCGCCGCCAGCATGAGGGGCTGGCCGCTTGCCGCGCTCCACCAGGACTGCGTGATGCGGCCGATGTCGCGGGACATTCCTGGCAGTTCGTCGGCGACCTGGCGCCAGATCGTCGGCATCAATGGGGATTGCGAGCGGCGCAGCAACTGCTTGGTGAACAGCGCCTGCCGCAGTTCCTGGATGCGTTGGGTGATGTTGCCGGCGCGCACGCCAACCACGTCCGTCGTCTTGATGCCGCCGTCGAAGCTGGACTTCAGCGCGTCCAAGCGCGCGCGCTCGGTGGCGACTTCCTGAGCTTCGGGCGGCTGGCCCTGCTCCGGCGGCTTGCCCAGCTTGTCGATCTGGGACTGCACTTCACTCAACTTGGGCCGGATGCTGTCGGCGATGCGCTGGGCTTCGCGATTGGCGTTGTCGACCTCTTCGCGCAGGCTCAACAGCTGATCGTCGCTGAGATTTTCGCGGCTGACCTGCTGCTCCAACTGCTCCATCCGCGTTTGCAGCGATGAAATCGGGCGCTGCAGTTCTTCGGGCAGTTGCACGGCGGGCGGCGGAGCAGGAACCGGTGTTGCGGGCGGCTGAGCAGCCGCTGCGGGTGGCTGCTGGGTTGCGGCATCCTTGGCCGCGCTGTTTTTGGTCGCGCTGTCCTGGGCTGCGGCAGCCGGGGGCTGGCTCTCTGCCGCGGGCCTTGCAGGCGCCTGCGCTGCCGCCGGCGAACCTGCGCAGACCAGCGTTAGAAGCAGCAGCGATATCAACGATCGATTGGTCTTCATGGCAGTCCTTGGGTGTCGGCCCTGAGTTCCGGAAAGGTGGGCCGCAGCAGTCTCACGCAGCAGTCTCACGCAGCAGTCTGGGGTTAGCGTTCGGCGCCGCTCAACGTGGGGGTGTGACGCGCGTAAGGCTCATCAGTCAGTTCAGCCAGCACGTCGTCGTCGTGAATGGGGTTAGGGGCCGATTGCGGCACGATGCCGGTTTCGATCACCACATCAACAGGGCCCCCCGTCATAATCAGGTGCTCCACATCGTCGCGCCGCAAGAGAATTAGGCGGCGTTTGCCGTCCACGCTGACGTGATCGACCACGCCAATGCGACGGTAAGGCTTTGGCCCGAACAAGTTGAAAGAAGATGAGCCGCCGCCGCCACCCAGTTGTTTTTTCGCAACGAACAGCAGTCCGAAAACTGCCAGGGCGAGCAGCAAAACCAGGCCCAAATAGTAAACCGCATCAAACATGCTTGCGCAACACGGGCCGCGCCCGCGCTCCTCTCTGGCAATGAGCCTGCCCGCTACGGCCCAACAAACCTGGGAGCTATAGCGCGGAATTCATCCCAATTTAACTTTAATGGTCGATCTCTTGTGGACGCGCAGCTGAGTGCCCGATGCCTTCCCGGCATTAATAAAAGGCCCTGGCTGCGCGTGTGAGCCTTCCTGGTGTCACGTGTGGCGTTTGCGTTGTCAGAGTAGCCAAATATGCAGTCGTCTGAAGCCGTCACTCCTCAGAATCAGATAGCGTTTCCATTCATGAGCGAGGGCGAGGCAGGCAATCCCGGCGCCATAGCGGCTGCCGAAAGGCATGGTTTCGTGGCACTCCCTGACAACGTGGGCATCTGGCCCATCGCGGGCGTCATGGGTGCGGCGAGCGTAGCGATTCTGTCGCTTTTCGCGAGCGGTGGCGCCGAGCCGTTCCTCCTCACTGTCCTGGCCGCGCTGGCGATGCTGGGCGTTTTCTTCGCAGCAGCCCTGGCGCTCGGCTACATCCGCTTCGCCGACCGCGGCGGCATGGCGGACCTCGTCAACGCCGTCTGCGCCGACGTGAACGTGGGCCTGCTGGTTACCGCCCAGGACGGCACGATCGCCTACGCCAACGCACGCCTGCAAGCGATGGCACCCAGCAGCGAGCCGGGACGGCTTGCCGACTTCGAAACGATCTTTGCCGGCGACGCGAAGGCCGGTGAGGCTCTGTTCCGCCTGCAGCGCGCTGCCGCGCGCGGCGAAGCTGGGCTCGAAGAGATGGATCACATTCCGCCCGGCCGCGTCGGTGAGAAACGCCAGATCCGCGTCACGTGCCGTCCGTTCGCTTCGCCATCGCGTTCCGTTACGGCTGCGCCGATGGTGCTGTGGACGCTGACCGACATCACGGACGAGCGCTTGCTCGATCAGGATCGCGTGCTCGCGTTGGAGAATGCGCTTGCGTTCACGGACACGGCGCCTGTTGGCCTCATCGCCACGCACAACGATGGCAGCGTGCGCTACATCAACGCGACGTTCGCCAACTGGCTCGGCATTCCGCGCGGCGGCAAGCGCAACGCCGACATGAACCTCGTCGACATCATCACCATCGGCGGCAACGCGTTGCTGCAAGGCGCACTGCGCCGCACCAACGGCACGGCCGCAAACATCGATCTCGACGTAACGTGCGACGATGGCCGCGTGCTGCCGATGCGCTTCGTTGCCCGCAAGACGCACGACGGCATGCTGATCGCTGCGTCCAGCCGAGACAAGGACGGCGCCGTGGGCCTTAGCGGCGTTTCGACAGACCAGCGCGCCGCCCGTTTCTTCCAGTCCGCACCATTCGGCATCGCCACGATTGCCGCCGACGGCCGCATCGCCAACGCCAACGCCGCGTTTGCCCGCATCGTCAGCGAAGGCGGCAACGGCATTTCGGGGCTCGTTACCGACATTCTCGGCCGTACCGCCGAGGCCGAGCCGAAGGCCGAATTCGACGCCGCGATCCGGGATGCGCTTCTGGGCCGCGCCAGTTCGCCGGTCGAACTCACCATCGGCGACGACAAGAAGGCGACCGTCCGCGTCTACGTCAGCCCGCTCAACGCGCGTGAAGGCGCGCGCGAAGCTGCCATCCTGTATGTCATCGACGCCACGGAGGAAAAGGCGCTCGAAGCCAAGTTCGCGCAGAGCTCCAAGATGGAAGCTGTCGGCAACCTGGCCGGCGGCATCGCGCATGACTTCAACAACGTGCTGACGGCGATCATCGGCTTCTCGGACCTGCTGCTGCAGACGCATCGCCCGACGGATGCGGCCTACAAGGACATCAACAACATCCGCTCGAGTGCGGTACGCGCCGCCGGGCTCGTGGCCAAGCTGCTGGCCTTCTCGCGCCGCCAGACGTTCCAGAGCGAACCGCTGCACATGGGCGAAGTGCTGTCGGACATGTCGAACCTGCTGCGCCGCACGCTCGGCGAGAAGATCGACCTCAAGACGCCGCCCGCCCGCGACCTCTGGTACATCAAGGCTGACAAGACACAGATCGACCAGGTGCTGATCAATCTCACCGTCAACGCCAAGGACGCGATGCCGGAGGGCGGCATCGTCACCATCCAGACGCGCAACGTCACCGAGCGCGACAGCCAGCGCGAAAGCCAGCGCCCCGGCCAGGAGAGCCTGCTGGAGGCCGAGTACATTCTGATCGAGGTGCAGGATACCGGCACGGGCATGAGCGCGGAAGTGCGGGCCAAGATCTTCGAGCCGTTCTTCACCACCAAGGGCGTCGGCAAGGGCACCGGCCTGGGCCTTGCCACGGTGTACGGCATCGTCAAGCAGTCGGGCGGCTATATCTTCGTGGACAGTGAAGAGGGCGCCGGCACGACCTTCCGTGTCTACCTGCCGCGCTTCTCGCCCGACAACGACGACGACCTGCTGCCCAACAAGGGCATCGTCAAGAAGGAGACGCCGAAGGATCTCACTGGCTCCGGGCGCGTGCTGCTCGTCGAAGACGAAGACTTCGTCCGCTCTTTCGCTGTGCGCGCTCTGACGCGTCTCGGCTACGAGGTTCTGGAAGCATCAACCGGCGTCGAAGCGCTGGAAGTGCTGGCTGCGAGCAAGGGCGGTGTCGACCTCGTCGTGTCCGACGTCGTCATGCCCGAGATGGACGGCCCGACGCTGCTGAAGGAACTGCGCAAGACGAACCCGTCGCTGAAGATCATCTTCGTCTCGGGCTATCCCAACGAGGCCTTCGAGACCAGCCTCGACAAGGACGAGCAGTTCGCCTTCCTGCCGAAGCCCTTCTCGATGCCGCAGCTGGCCGCCAAGGTGAAGGAAGAGATGGGGCGCTGAGCCTGCTCTCAGCTTGCGCGATCGTTGGGGGTCTGACAGCTAGCGTTGCGTTTAGGGGTCAGACCCATGGGTCTGACCCCATACACCGCGGTTTCTTCCAAGCAGAGAAAAATTCGAGGCTGCGTCAGCCCAGCAAACCGCCGAAGCTGGAGCGGAGGCGGCGCAGGTGGCCGAGGCCGGCGTCGGTGATGACGTACATGCCGTTTCCCGGCTGCTCGACGACGCCGACGCGCTTCAGGCGATGCAGCTGCGAGACAACCGCTCCATTTGAATCACTGAAGCCCTTGGCCGACAGCGCCGTCATGAGCTGCTGCAGCGCGTAGGCGCGGTGGTCCTTGGCCATGACTTCCAGCAGCACGAGTTCGCGCAGCCTGGACCGCTGATTGCGGCCGATGTCGTCGAAGTCTTCGCTCTCGGGATCGTCGCCCACGGGACCGAGCGCGGCATAGCTGTCGGCCGTGCCGATCTTCGAGGCGGGCCGCGCGCCCGATCCGGGGAAAGCATCCGCCAGCGTTTCCAGCGCGTCGAGCTTGGCGCGGATCTCGGCGGCCAGCTGCTTGATGGCGGCGGGCGAAGAGCCCACGCGATCCACCATCGCCTTCAGCACGTCCTCCGCGAAGATCCGCGAGATGTGTGCCAGGTCGTCATCGCCACCGGCGCCCATTTTCGCATCCTCGACGCATAGACTTGAAATGCGCTCGCACTGCATGCCAGTCGCTCCATTCGATACATTTCATTCTGACATTGCCGATGCATTCCGGCAATGTGCATTCCATTCCATGCTTACCATTGCATTCCATTCTATATTAACTGAGCTGTCTCATAGCATTGAAATTGCAGCATTGTTGCGGTCCAATATTTCATTGGATAACGGCTGGCGCTCGAAAGCGGAGGCGCTGCTGCGTACGCTGCGTTCAAGACTGCGCGCGTTCCGGCAAAGCATTCCAGACGAGCGATCTTTTCGGATCATGCGGTGCGCACGGCAACGGTTCGTCAACCATTGCCCTGAGGCCGGCGCTGCGGGGGCAGCATCAAACATCCCGGACCTCGGACGACTGAGGGATGCGTCATGCTGAATGGAGCCAAGGAACTTTTCGAACGCTTCGTGTTCGATCCGAGCCTGATCGATCTGGTGGTCTGGTTTCCGTATCTCAGCTGGCACGACTTCGCCGTCTCCGCTGCAACCGTCGTCGCATGGAGGATGATTTCAGAGCGCATGGAACGTTTCGCCAGTTTTCACATTCGCCGGGCCGCCGCCAACGGCCTGCTTCGCATCGCTCTCATGGTGCGTCCCGAAGGGCCGTACGTGCCGCGCCGTCCTCGCCGTACCAGCGCGGGCACCGGCGCGCGCAATCAACGGCCTCGCGTGTCCGTACAGCGCGGGTACGCGGGCGCAGCATATGCTTAGACGGGCCGGAGGAGTGATCAGCCCTTCTTCACGGTCTTGGCGCGCAGGCCGCGGGTGGTGTCGCGGCCGGCACGCTTGGCCGCAACCTGGAGTTCTTCGCGGAACTCGTCGCGCCGTTCGTGCACCGAGGCGATCACCAGGCCTGTCGGCACGCCGAGGCCGACGAGGGCTGCCTCGGTCAGTTGCAGGCTCGCCTCGATCGTTTCGGGCACCACGTCGGTGACGCCGAGGTCGTAGAGGTGGCGGGCGTGCTCAGCGTCACGTGCACGCGAGACGATCACCACCTTCTCGCGCTCGCTGCGCACCACACGCACGATGTCGTCGATCTCGGCATTGACGTGGATGGTGATGATGACGGCCGAGGTCTCCTGGAAGCCGCAGCGATTGAGAAAGCCGACGTTCTTGGCATCGCCGAAATACACCGGTCGTCCGTTGCGGCGCGCCTGGGACACGATATCGGGCGCGCGCTCGATCACGAGATGCTTCACGTTATGACGGTCCAGCATTTCTGACACGAGACTGCCGACACGGCCGTAGCCGATGACGATCGCGCGCACCCTGGCGTCCTCGGGCAATTCAGACAACGCGGGGTCGGTTGCGAGCTGCTGGGGCAGCCACTTGTTGGTGGCGCGGCGGGCCACGTAGTCGAGCAGGGGGATCAGCGCCATCGATAAGGACGTGACTGCCTGGACGAAGGCGCCGGCTTCGCCCGACAGAATTTGGTAGATCACGGCGAGGCCGATAACGATGAACGCGAATTCGCCACCGGGGCCAAGCAGCATCGCACCTTGGAACGCGACGCGAATGGGAGCGCCGAAAAAGCGCAACAGGCCGCCGGCAATCAGCACCTTGGCCGCGATCAATGCCACCGTCGCGCCGATGACCGGCAGCGGGTTTGCGAGCAGTGCGGCGATATCGAGGCTCATGCCGACGGTGAAGAAGAAGACGCCGAGCAGCAGCCCCTTGAAGGGGTCGATCGTCGCCTCAATGGCGCGGCGGAATTCCGTCTCTGCCAGACAGCAGCCCGGCCACGAATGCCCCCAAGGCCATGGATAGGCCGGCGACGGCCGTCAGCAGGCCGCTGCCGACGGCGACGAACAGGGTGGCGGCAACGAACAGTTCTTTGTTGTCGCTCGATGCCACGAGGCGAAAGAGCGGACGCAGCAGTGCCGATCCCACAACGACGATCGCGGCGATGGCCAGGCCGGCCTGGGCAAAGGCGAGCAGCAGGCCGGTGAGGATCGAGTCCTGCTGGCCCGGTCCAAGAATGGTGACGAGCAGCAGCAAGGGGACGACGGCCAAATCTTGCGCAAGAAGCACGGCGAAGCTTGCCCTGCCAGTCGCGGTACGGAACCGGTTCTGGCGCGAAAGGACTTCGACGACGATCGCGGTCGAGGACAAGGCAAGGCTGAAGCCAATGATCGTCGCAGCTTCGGCCGTGCTGCCCAGCAGCCAGGCCGCGAGGCCGATCACGGCGCCCGAGATGGCGATCTGCAGGCCGCCGAGGGCGAAGACCTGACGGCGCATCGTGACAAGGCGTTTCAGCGAGAGCTCCAGGCCGATCAGGAACATGAGAAAGACGACGCCGAGTTCGGCGAGCGCCGCCAGGCTCTTTTCGTCGTTGATGGTGACCCAGTCGAAGGCCGGGAGTGCGCCTAGTCCTTTCGGGCCGAGAGCGATGCCCGCCAGCAGGAAGCCGAGGATGGGGCTGACTTTCAGGCGCTGGACAAGGGGAACGATGACTGCCGCCGTGGTGAGGACGACCATCACGTCACGATAAATCCCAAGATCAAGACCCGGCGCCGCCATGTGCCTCCCAATGCGTTGTGTCAGGCGTATCCTATACGCATCACCTTGCGTGGCGCGAGCGCCAACGCGGGCGCCGTTCACAGACGTCCGAGTAGAGTGGCCCCTCGACAATGATGTGCGTGGTTGGCCGGATAATCGGGCAATTGCCCAGCGTTTGGATCTGGCACGGGCGCGCGCGCCGTCCACAGCTAAGGTGCCAAGTGTGCCCTAATTGGCGCTGCGACTCACGTTATCGCTGATCGGACTTGGTCAGGAGATCACGATGCCACTCGATGAAGAATTCGAGCGCATCGTCGGCTGGTTCGCGCGTTTGAATGGCGGGGTCGACCATATGCGCATTGGACAAGCCACCACGGAAGCCATGCTCGCCAGCGTCGAATACGAGCTGGAGCAACTGCGCCGCGATGTGGAAAAAGTGAAGCTCGCGCCGTTGGTGCTGAAGGTCGCCTGAGGCCACGCTTTGGCGAGCGCCGGGTCCGCCTGCGTTGCTGCGCAACTTCGGCGCGACAGCCTTCGCGCTGCGAGCACGTCTGCGTCAAGCCTCCGGCTTGCCGAGCCGAAGCTCGCAGAGCTTACAGCCGCTTCTTGGCAAACGCCTGCTCAAGTAGCGTTCGAACATATGCGCTTTTTGCTCGTCGGCGAACGCATAAAGGTCTTGATCTTCCAAGGACCGAACTTGGACGTGTGCGAAACGTCGCCCTTGTTGTGCTTGATCAGCCTCGCGACGTCGTCGGTCAGCCCGACATAGAATCTATCGACGTCTGCGAGCTCTGAAGAATGTAGACATATTTCATGCGGACAGCATAGTCCGCCTACGTTGCTGCGCAACTTCGGCGCGACAGCCTTCGCGCTGCGAGCACGTCTGCGTCAAGCCTCCGGCTTGCCGAGCCGAAGCTCGCAGAGCGAAGGCTGGTGGGCGGTATAGGGATTGAACCTATGACCCCACGCGTGTGAAGCGTGTGCTCTACCGCTGAGCTAACCGCCCGCGCTGCTCTTCGAAGCGCGTGAGGCGCCCTTATGGGAGGCGCCGCGGGCAGCTGTCAAGCCGCCAAGCGCCGCGTTTCCATCGTCGTTAAACTCGCTCGATCAAGAAGCGGTAGACCCCGTCAGCGCCGTCCTGCTCGACGCAAGTGGTGGCCGGTCGCGCGGCAAAAGGCTGTGAAATCGGCGACCGAGCCTGGATCTGTGGCCCACACCTCCAGCGTGCCACCGGCAGGGCACATCCTGCAGGGCCTTCTTGGCCTTCAGGATCGGCAAGGGACAGTTCAGGCCTTTGGCATCCAGAATTTTATCGGGCATCGGCTCCCCGCCTCACGGTCACAATCAGCGTTTATGCCAGATTGACTCTGCGGGCTTAAAGCGTTGCGAACAAACAAAAAGGCTAGCTTGCGCGGCGCTGGGTACGAATGCGACCATCGGCGCGATACAAGATGATTCCTGGCTGCCGGGGGAAACTGGACAGCCAAGGGGAGGACCATTGAACATGGACGCTGCGAACTCGTCTGGCCGCTCGACGCATCTCGTCTCGTTCGGCCTGGAACGTGTGGGCCTGGTCGCGCTCGCGCATCCCTGGATCGTCGGTCTGCTCATTGCGCTGCTGACGGGGCTGGCGGGTCTCGGCATCGAGCGTCTCAAGGTGGACGACAGCTTGTCGGAGCTGTTCCGCAACAACACGGAAGAGTTCAGGCAGTACGAAGAGATCGACAAGCGTTTTCCGTCGAGCGAGTACGACGTGCTGGCCGTGGTCGAGGGGCCGGAGCTGCTGAAGAAGCCGCAGCTCGAAGCCTTCCGCAATATGACGACGGAGCTGCAGCTGACGGATGGTGTCGACGGCCTGGTGTCGATGGTGTCTGCGCGCGGCAAGCCGGATGCAAGCGGCTACGTTCCGCCGATCGTGCCGGACGATCTGCCGGACGGGGCTGCGTACGACGAAATCATCTCCACGCTGCGGGCCAACGAAATCGTCAAAGGCAAGTTCCTGTCGGACGATGGGGAGTTGGCGCTGGTCGTCATTTCGCTCAATCGCGAGATCGTCGCGGAGCAATCGGCAAGGACGGTGATTGGCGCGGTCAAGGGTGTGCTCGACCAGGAACTCGGGAAGTCGGGGCTGGTCTACAAGCTCACCGGGGCGCCGGTGATGCAGTTGGAGATCCGCAACGCGGTGGAGCGCGACCGGCTGGTCTACAACGGTGCCGGCTTCCTGCTTGGCGCCATCGTCGCCTACATTTTCTATCGCCGCTTCTCGCTGATGATGCTGGCCGTGGTGCCGCCGCTGCTGGCGGTGATCTGGTCGCTTGGGGCGCTGGGCTGGCTCGGCTTCAAGCTCAACTTGTTCCTCAACGTCATGACGCCACTCATCATGGTGATGGGCTTCGCAGACTCGATGCAGATGACGACGGCGATCCGCGACCGCATGCGGCACGGCGACAGCCGCGAGGAAGCCCTTCGATTTGGCGTCAGGATTGTCGGCCCGGCTTGCGTCATCGCGCACGGCACGGCGCTGTTGTCGTTTATCGCGCTGATGTTTTCCGACAGTGGGCTCATCCACACGTTCGGCATGGCGGGTGCTATTTCGGTGCTGCTGTCGTTCTTCGTCGTGATCGCCGCGCTGCCGGTGATCGGGCACTTCCTCATTCGCGACGCTTCATCGCTGACGTTCGATCGGACCCCTTCGGACGGGGCGATGGATGCGCTTGGCCGCTTCGTCGGCGCGGTCGTCGATCGTGTCGTGAAGCATCCGGTGTTCTTCACGCTGCTGGGCTTCGGAATCTTCGGCATCTGCCTGTCGCTCTACCTGTCGCTGGCGCCGCGATACCGGCTGGCCGACCAGGTGCCGGATCGCGAGCAGGCGCTGAGCGCCACGGCGAGCCTCGACAAGAAGCTGACCGGCGGCAACCCGGCGCACATCATGATCAAGTGGAAGGATGGGCGCTCGCTATATGATCCGACGGTGCTTGATGCCATCGCCAAGGCGCATCAGGCGCTGGAGAGTGAAGCGGGCGTCGGCAACGTCTGGTCGCTCGACAGTTTGCGGCGTTGGCTCGCGGAGGCTGGCGACACGTCGATCGAGACGGTGAAGAAATACGTCAAGATCCTGCCGGAGAGCCTGCAGCGCCGGTTCATCTCAAAGGAGGAGAATGCGGTTCTCGTCACGGGCAGATTGCCGGACGTAGACTCCAGCGAAATCCTGCCGCTGGTCGAAAAGCTGGATCATGCGCTCGATCCGTTGCGCAAGGCCAATCCGGACTTTGAGATTGCGGTGACGGGGCTGCCTGCGATTGCCGCGCGCAACTCGGCGGCGATGATCGGGCAGCTCAAGACCAGCTTGTTCGCTGAGGTGGTGTTCGTTTCGCTGCTGCTGGGATTGGCGTTCCGGTCTTTCGGCGTGATGGTGCTGAGCTTTCTGCCGGGGCTGTTTCCCGTGGTTGCGGCCGGCTCAGTACTGGCGCTTGCGGGACAGGGGCTCGACTTTGCGTCCGTCGTGGCGCTGGTCGTCATTTTCGGCCTGGGAATCGACAGTCTCATCCATTTCCTCAACCGGTTGGGGCTGGAGGAGAGGCCGGGCGAGGACCCGGTTCACGCGATTCGCCGGGCCCGCGTTCTGGTGGGCCCCGCGATCATCCTGACGACGGCGGTGCTGGCGCTGGGGCTCGGTGTCACAATGTTCTCGGACCTGCCGTCGCTGCGTCTGTTCGGCGGCGTTTGCGCCCTGACGCTGCTTTGCTCGCTGGTCGGCGATCTTGTGTTCCTACCTGCAACGATAACGCTCTATCGCCGTTTCTTTCCGCAGCGCATATAGCCTCTACCGGGGCTGGCGGACCGCGTTGCGGCAAATTTAATCACGCGACGCGTTCTGATTGACAGGCGGGCGGACATCCACTGTGATGCGGCGATGGCGATAAAGAAGGTCAAAACTCCGGCACGCAAGAAAGCGTCGCGAAAACGGCTAATGCCGAAAGCGAAGTTCGCTCTCGGAGAAGTCGTGCGTCATCGCATCTATCCGTTCCGCGGCGTCGTTTACGATATCGACCCGGTATTCGCGAATACCGAGGAATGGTGGCTGGCGATCCCGGAAGACATCCGGCCGCGCAAGGACCAGCCCTACTATCACTTGCTCGCTGAAAACGATGAGACGGAATACATCGCCTACGTGTCCGAGCAGAACCTGCTGCCGGATCGGAGCGGGCGCCCGCTGCGGCATCCGCAGGTCGGCGAGCTGTTCGCCGAGGACGATCAGGGCCGCTACCACGCGGTCTTCGTGCAGGCGCACTAGACGCGGCACCCCAAGTATTGCCAGTTTGCAACTAGCCCCTTTTGCGAAAGGGCCTTGCACCGTGTTCCTCTCAGCACAAACAAAAGCCGCCGGAGCTGACTGAGCTCCGGCGGCTTTGATGTGTCAGTCTAAGCGAGTTGCTTACTTCTTCTCTGCCGGCTTGGCGTCAGACTTGGCGCCTGCGGCTGGCGTGGTGGATCCCGTGGTCGTGCCAGCGGCATCCTTCTTCAGCATCTCTGCGCGTTCCTTCTTGAAGCGATCGACAGCTTCGGCGCGCTTCTGGGAAAGAGCCGTCAGGCGGGCCTGGCGATCCTTCAGGAACTCCTTCGTGTCGACGGGAGCGCCGGTGAAGCTTTCCGGGAAGCCCTTCAGCGGCACGGCGAGGTCGACGACACGGCCGCTGACGTCAGCGACGCGGATCATGACGCCGACGCCCGTCTTCATCGAATTGAGAAGTTCGGTCGTTGCTTCAGCCAGCGAGACGCAGCCCGTGGGTGCGCAATGCAGGAACTTGAAGTTATAGGGCTTGAGGCCGAGCTCTTCCGGCTTCACGGCTTTGCCCTCCTTGTTCTGCGCGGCGACCTTTTCCCACTGGTCCTTCTGGAACACAGCGAGGCTGAGGCCCGGCGGCAGGGCAACGCCCGGCGGCACGATGATGGTCATCGCCTTCTTGTCGATGCCTTCACCTTCCTCGATCGAGATGGCGACCAGCGGACCGCCGGTCGAAGGATCGAAGCTTTCGTACATGGTCTTGCACGCCTGCTTCTCTTCCTTGGTCTCCTTGCCGTCCTTGTCTTTCTTGACGACAGGAACCTTCTCGCAAATCTTTGCCCAGACAGGGCGATCGCCCTGACCGGCTGCCGGAGCGGCGGGGGCCGCTGCCTGCTTGCCGTCCTTGGCAGGAGCGGCCTTGGCGTCTGCCTTGGCAGCGGCCGGCTTGGCGGCCGGAGCGGCCTTGTCCTTGGCGTCCTGTGCCAGCACCGGAGCGGCGAGGCAAGCGGACACAAATGCCGCCGCCACCGCGAACCGCACCGGCGATGCACGGCCGCTGAAAATCTCGCTAAGTCCCGTGTAAGCCATAGGGAATTCGACCTCTTGCTGAGAGCCGATGGACGGCTCGTACCCCTCATGCGGCGCGCAATCGATTGCCGCTGTACCTGGCGTCGCAGTGCGCCGCCGATCTGGGGGCAGTAAGGCTTGGATTGCGGCAATCCCGTGGCCGAATCGCCCGTCAATGCTTGATCCACAGAGGCCTTCCCAAGCATCGTTGCAAACGCGCAACGCACCCGTGGCCCAGATCCCAGCCTCACCAATCACAATCGGCTGTGCTAAACGGCACGCGTTGAGGAACATAGGTGGCCGCCCGTCTGCGGCGATCTCATGGTGCAATCCTAAAGGGCCGAAATGCATCGAGCTTTCTGCGGCTGCCTGCTTCTGGCCGGGCTGTTGATCGGCTGCGGGCCCGCCGCTGCAGAGCCGGTGCACGCAATCGCCATGCACGGCCAGCCGGCGCTGGCGGAGGGGTTCACCAACTTTCCCTACGCGCGGCCGGACGCGCCCAAGGGTGGGCGGTTGCGGCTGGGGATGCCGGGATCGTTCGACAGCGTCAACCCACTGATCGTCAAGGGAGAGAAGGTCGCCGGCGTGCGCGAATTCAGTGTCGAAAGCCTGATGGCGCGCGGACTGGATGAGCCTTTCACCCTTTACGGCCTGCTGGCGGAGCGCGTGGAGGTGCCGGAGGACCGGACGTCGATCACGTTTTATCTCAACCCGAAGGCTGCATTTGCCGATGGGACGCCCGTCACGGCCGACGACGTGATTTTCTCGTTCGAATTGCTGCGCGACAAGGGCGTGCCGACCATTCATCGCGCGCACTACAAGAAGGTGCTGTCGACTGAGCGCATTTCCGATCGCGTCGTGCGCATGAACATGGACGGCCAGGATCGTGAGCTGCCGCTGATCCTGGGCCTGATGCCGGTGCTGCCCAAGCACAAGATCGATCCCGCGACTTTCGATCAATCGACGTTGATGCCGTTGTTGGGCTCCGGCCCATACCAGGTGTCACGCGTCGATCCCGGGCGATCGATCACTTACAAGCGCGATCCCAACTACTGGGGGCGCGATCTGCCGGTGACGCAGGGACGCTTCAACTTCGACGAGATCCGCTACGACTACTATCGCGACGCCTCGATCCTGCTGGAAGCCTTCAAGACGGGGCAGATCGATGTGCGCGTGGACGACGATCCCACGATGTGGGCCAAGACAGGATCGTTCAAGGCAGCCGTCGATGGCCGTGTGGTGCGCGAAGAACTACCCACAGGCCTGCCGGCTGGCATGAACGGGCTGGTGATGAATTCGCGCCGCGCCCCAGTTCGCCGACCCGCGCGTGCGCCAGGCCCTCATTCTGCTGTTCGATTTCGAGTGGATCAACGGCACGCTCTATGACGGGCGGTACAAGCGGACGCAGAGCTATTTCGAACGCAGCTATCTGGCTTCGACGGGCCGGCCGGCCGATGCCCGCGAGCGCGAGTTGCTTGCTCCGTTTTCGGACAAGGTGAAACCGGACGTGATGGACGGCACATTTCGCATGCCGGTCAGCGACGGCGCCGGTTTCAACCGCGAGAATGCGCGGCGTGCGCTGGAGCTGTTTGAGGCAGCGGGCTACGAATTGCGCGGCGACAGAATGGTTCGCAAGGATACCGGAGTGCAGTTCGGCTTCGAGATCCTGGTCACCAAGGGCGGAAGCGAGCGGCTTATGCTGGCGTATATCGCCGGGCTGAGGTCTTTGGGAATTGGTGCAGTGCTGAGGGCGATCGACAGCACGCAGCTGATCGGCCGCATCAACACGTTCGACTTCGACATCATCATGCAGACCTGGCAGCAGTCGCTGTCGCCGGGCAACGAACAGTGGGGCCGGTTTGGATCGCCGGCCGCCAAGGCGCAGGGCTCGCGCAATTATGCCGGTGTCGACAATCCGGCCGTCGATGCCATGATCACAGCTTTGCTTGCGGAGAAGGATCCCGATGGCTTCGCCTCGGCGGTGCGGGCGCTGGATCGCGTATTGATATCGGGCGACTACGTTATTCCGTTATTCCACGTGCCGAGCGAGTGGGTGTCGTCGTGGCGAACCTTGCGGCATCCGGAGAAGATCCCGCTCAGCGGCTACAACATCGATACGTGGTGGACCGAGCCCGAGAAGACCCAATGACGCCGATGTCTGAGACGCCTCCGCCACGAATGAACATGGCTGCGTACTGCCTTGCAGAGGGCGCGCGGCGCACGCCGGACAAGGCTGCTCTGCTGGTGCTGCGCGCGCTGACTGAAGGGGCAGCGGAAACGTGGACCTATCGGGAATTGCAGGACGCTGTGTTGCGCGTCGCGGGCGGACTGACGGCAAAAGGGCTGCGCCCTGGCGATCGTGTTCTGATCAGGCTCGATAACACGAGTGCGTATGCGATCCTGTTTTTCGGTGCGATCGCAGGTGGCTTTGTGCCGATCCCGGCGTCGACCGAGCTCACCGAAGCGGAAGCCGGCTTCATGTTGAGTGACAGCGGTGCCGTAGCCGTAGCCCTTGCCGATCAAATTGAACGCACCGATGGTCCAGCCGGGCTGCTGGTGCTGACGGCGGCCGACGTCGCCGGGCTTATCCAATCCGGGCCACAGGCGTCATACGCTGACACGCAGGCAAACGATGCGGCGTTCATGGTCTACACATCCGGAACGACGGCGCGACCGAAGGGTGTGCTGCATGCCCATAGATCGGCATTCGGGCGAAGGCCGATGTATCAGGGCTGGTACGGCATCGGTGCGGACGATCGTGTGCTGCACGCGGGCGCATTCAACTGGACGTTTACACTGGGCACGGGGCTGACGGATCCCTGGGCGAATGGTGCGACCGCCATCGTCTTCACCGGCGACAAAAGGACCGGAGGTCTGGCCGCCGCTTATTCGCGAAACCGAAGCGACGATCTTTGCCGCGGTGCCGGGCGTCTACCGGCAGATCTTGAAGTATGCGCCGCCTGGACAGCTCGACCTTGGATCGCTGCGTCATGGTCTTACGGCGGGAGAAGCGCCGCCGACTAATCTATTCGGCGACTGGCAGATGCGTACCGGTACGCCACTCTATGAGGCATTGGGCATGAGCGAGATCTCGACGTACATTTCGTCGTCACCCACCGTGCCGCGCAGAGCCCGGCACGACGGGCAAGCCGCAACCGGGACGGCGGATCGCCGTGCTGCCGGTGGCGGAAGGCAACGAGCCGCTGCCCCAGGGTGAGCAGGGACTGCTGGCCGTACACCGCTCGGATCCCGGCTTGATGCTCGGCTATTGGAACCGCCCAGCCGAAGAGGCCGATGTGATGCGCGGTGACTGGTTCTGTGGTGGCGACCTCGCCGCAATCGATGCTCACGGCTATGTCACGCATCTGGGGCGCGCCAACGAAATCATGAAAGCGCTTGGCTATCGTGTCTCGCCGCTGGAAGTGGAGGTGGCGTTAGGCGTGCATCCGGAGATCGCTGAGATTGCGTGCGCGGAGTTGAACGTCCGCGAAGGCGTCAGCGTCATTGCCGCTTTTGTCGTGCCGCGTCCAGGTTGTGAGATCGATTGCGAGGCGATCAAGGCGTTCGCGGCGACACGGCTTGCGGCATACAAATGTCCGCGCGAAGTCGTTATCGTCGACGCCTTACCACGTACGTCCAACGGCAAGGTGCAGCGCTCGCGCCTTGCGGCGCTGTTCACGCCGTCTAAGTAGTTGCGTTCAGTAGGTGAGAACGCGGCAATCGGTTTCCATGATCTCTTCCACCAGGAAGGCGCCGCCGACGATGCCCTGGCACTCGGGAATGAGATCGGCCGGCGTCATGTCGTGCAGATCGAGATTGGGCGAGCAACAGAAAAACTTCACGCCGGCTTCGTGCGCTTCCTTGATGAAGTCGTAGATCGACTTGGTGTCGCCGTCCTTGATCGAGAGTTTTTCCGCGACGCCCTTTTTCATCAGGCAGCCGGCGGCGGCCGTGCAGATCACCTCGACCTGATATTCCATCGCGGCCGCGACCGAGGCCTGGAAGATCGGTGCGCCGAGTTCCTGCCCGTTGCGCGGGTCGGTGTTGGCCATGATGATGACGAGCTTCTTGGCCATTTAGATCCTCAGGTGGTTAGGGCGAAGGCGACGTTAGAGTCTTTCCGCTTTTCCATGAATCGCGGAAAGTCTCTAGCTGCTTGTTTTCCCGTGCTTCTTTCCGGAAAACGGCTTCACGCTTTGTCCGGAAGCACTCTTGGATTGTCGTGCTTCTTATCGGAAAACCGCAGCACACTTTGTCCGGAAGCACTCTAGCCGTTCCAGGCCAACGCCGCAATTCAAGCTCTACAACCCGTAGGCGGCACCGAGTTCGGTGTCCTTGGTGGCGACGAGCTTCGCCAGGTCGACGATGACCTTCGCCTGCTTCCAGGTGGCGTCGTCCTGCATCTTGCCGTCGATCATGACAGCGCCCGTGCCATCCGGCATCGCGTCGAGGATACGCTTGGCGAATTTCACTTCGGCGACGTCTGGCGAGAAGACACGCTTGGCGATGTCAATCTGCGAGGGGTGCAGCGACCAGGCGCCCAGGCAGCCCTGGAGGAATGCGTTGCGGAACTGCGCTTCGCACGCAGCGCTGTCCGAGAAATCTCCGAAGGGGCCGTAGAATGGCTTCAGGCCGTAAGCCAGGCAGGCGTCCACCATGCGGCCAACGGTGTAATGCCAGAGGTCCTGCTGGTAGAAGCTGCGTGTGCCGCCGTCCTTGTTGCCGTCCGCCAGCACACCGTAGTCGGGGTGGCCGCCGCCCACGCGCGTGGTCTTCATGCCGCGTGAGGCGGCAAGGTCTGCCGGGCCCAGGCTCATGCCGTGCATGCGAGGACTGGCCGAAGCGATGGCTTCAATGTTGTTGACGCCCTCCGCCGTTTCCAGGATGGCGTGGATCATGATGGGCCGCTTCACGCTGTGGCGCGCTTCAAGCTGGGCCAGCAACTGATCGAGGTAGTGGATATCCCACGGACCCTCGACCTTCGGCAGCATGATCACGTCGACCTTGTTGCCGGCCTCGCGAACGATGTCGATGACGTCGTCAAGCATCCAGGGCGAGTTCAGGCAGTTGATCCGGGTCCACAGGCCCGTGCTGCCGAAGTCGTTGTCGCGGGCCATCGAGATGAAGCCCTTGCGGGCCGCTTCCTTCTGGTCGGCGGGAATGGCGTCCTCAAGGTTGCCCAAAACAACGTCCACTTGCGAGGCGACGTCCTTTATTTTGGCGCGGATCTTCTCGTTGTGGGGCGGCACGAAGTGGATCATGCGCTCCAGGCGCGTCGGGACAGCACGAAAGGGCTCAGGGGCGCCGATGGCGAGAGGGGTAAAAAACTTCGCGGGCGTACGGATCGCGGCCATCGGCAACGTTTTCCTTATTTAGGGTTGGGTGAGAGTTGCGCTGCACTCTATTGGCGTAGCGGTGCCTGTCAACGTTCAGAAAAATCAGCCGGCTATAGGCATAACTCTTTGTTGTCCGTCCCAGGTTAGCTAGGGTAATCATAAGGACAGTTTTTAGACAAACGATCTAGTTGGACTTCCCTTTCGGATGCAGCATGCGCTGTGCAGCGCCTTGGTGGCTGAAGCCCCGCACCTGCATCGTCTCCGGTTTCTTATTCCGGCGCCGCGAATGGCCCGTTGGCTCTCTGATACCCGGCGAGGACACTGAGGTGCGGCAGGCATGATCGACGTCACATCATTTCTTCCGGACCTGCGCCGCTACGCGCGCACGTTGACCGGCAGCCAGCATCTGGGCGATGCGCTGGTATCGCTCACCCTGGAAGATGCAGAGTATTGCGAGGCCGAAGAGGGGCTGGACAAGCAGAGCCTGTACCGGCTGCTCTCCCGTATCTGGACTGGCCCTGTGGGCGATTACTGGCGCTCGACCGAACAAGTGCGCAAGCGCCAGCCCGAGCAATTGCAGCGTCAGTTGATACGGCTGACGCCACGATCGCGCCAGGCCTATCTGCTGGTCGCGATGGAGCGGTTCTCTCCGGCTGCTGCGGCGCATATCCTGGAGATGCCGGAGGCGGAGCTGCACAACGCGCTCAAACTTGCGCAGCGGCAGATCGCGGCGCAACAGGCGGTCAACGTGCTGATCATCGAGGACGAGCCGTTGATCGCAGTCGACCTGGAAAGCATCGTCACCGATCTGGGGCACAACGTCGTCGGTATCTCGCGCACGCGATCCAGTGCCGTTGCCAAAGCAAAATCCGCAAAGCCCAATCTCATTCTGTCGGACATCAAGCTGGCAGACGATTCCAGCGGCATCGAAGCCGTAGATGAAATCCTAAAGAGCCGGGACGTGCCGGCAATTTTCATTACCGCTTTTCCCGAACGCCTGCTGACCGGGCTGCGGCGTGAGCCGGCGTTCCTCATTACCAAGCCGTTCCGCGCCGACATGGTGCGCGCGGTGATCGGGCAGGCGTTGTTCTGGAGCCAGGACGTGCCGGCGGTGGAAGCCAGCACAGACGCTTAGAGGCCGCCGATGGCAGGCCGCTGCGCGGCCGCATCGTTCTGCTCGCTGTTAGTCTGCGCGGTCGCGGACAAAGGAATCGAACGAAACGAAATCGCGCAAGGCGAACGGGCGGATGTCGGTCGGCTTCAATTGTGCCGTAAGCCATCGGTTCGCGCCCACCACGGGCATGGCTGGGAACGAATAGCGGGGCCAGTGATCATAGAAGTTCGGGGCGTAGTAGCCGCCCTCGGAGGGGAAGTGCGTGACGATCTCTCCTCGATCCATCTTTTCGAGCATTTCGGGATGGGCTCCCGCGTCTCGCGCCGCCGTAATGCGCCGCTGGACCTCTTGGTCGTCGAGAACCAATAGAACGACCGTTTGTCCGTCGGATCGGATCAGTTCAACGCCTGGCGGGTCGGCCTTGATATAGTACTCGACGACCTTGTGTTCCGCGCACGCATCCGCAAAGAAGCGCAGGAAAGCGCCATCGGTCATGAAGCGCAGGCATTGCAGAGCCAGTGTGTCCTTGATCGTCGTGGTAATGCGCCGGAAGTAGGCGTTCTGCAGATCGCGGACGTGCGCTGCGATGATCGACATCAGTTCGGGTTCGTGCTTGGAGACAAAGCGGTCAATCAACCCCTCGTTGAAGGCGCCGAGCGCTAGCTTTTCACTCGCGTTGCCCGTCAGCAGGATCGTTCTGACCGGACGGCGCCGTAGCGCGCGGCAGATCATGAGGCCGTCGACGCCCGGCATGTTGAGGTCGACAATGGCGACGGACACCGTTTCGAAGCGCTTGGGATAGCCCCGCAATTGCCCGATGTAGGACGACAGCAGGATTTGCAGACGATCGAATTCATCAGCTGGTGAATTATGCGACGTGGCATACGCGCCCAGTCGGGCGATGCGCGAGAGGTGTTCGGCGTCTGCGCCCACGAGATGATTGAGGCCGAGCTGCGGGTTTGCGAAACGGCGAACGATGAAATCGCGCCGCAGCAGCTCATCGAAGCTTTCCAGGAAGCGCAGGTCGTCGTCGATGATCGCAACGGTCGTGGGATAGAAGTATGGGAACATGTCTGCCGAACTCTATTCCGGTCGAACCACCCGGCGCTGCTGGGGTATTTGCCGCTGCATTTTTCAAGCGCCACGTGATCGATTAGCACTACGCTATCTGTTTGCGGTAAAGTTTGTTGGCCAATCATTCAGGCTGAGTTAAAGGAACTCAGCAACGTTCGTGAATCGGGCAAAGAAAGTCAGTGATCCACGCCGTTTCTGCCAGATTCTAAGCAGGGTAGCGAATGTCGGCATTCACGAATTCAATCAGTGATCTGATTACATTCAGCAACTCCCAGGGAATACCGGCACGAGGAACTCTTTTACGGGTCAGCCGATCGTCAGTTGTTTTTGAAGTCTACAATCCATATTCGATTGTGCAGTTGAGCGAAGTTCTCAGGGAACTCGTTATTCGACGTGGTGAAGACCCGATTTACCGTGGCAAAGCCGTCGTAAGCAGTCTTGTTAATACAGGGCTTATGCTCATCGTCTCCGCTACCCTTGTTGACGGGTGGCAGGACATGTCCCTCGTGCTGCAAGGCCGCGAAGACGTGTCGAATGCTGTGGGTATCTTCGTCGGAGATTGGGAAAAAACCAAAAGAATCCGGCCAGGATACCAGATTGCCGTTGGTGAACTGAGATCGTTCCTTTCACAGCTCAATCTCTGGTTGGCACAGCTGGAAATGCACGAAGACGGAAGCATCGACGTCAATGCCGGACTGAGCCCCGAATTCTTCGCGAATTTAAAATCTCCACTGCTACCGAAAATGATCGAGTTGCAACAACGTTTCGAATACGAAGCCAAGAATGTCACGGCTGACGAGCTGGAGTCGCATTGCAGCTTCGCGCAGCGTGATCTTCTGCCGCTAATGATGCGTGCGCCGTTTTTCCATCGCTCGTACACGAAACCGCTCGGTTATGCGGGCGACTACGAAATGGTGAACATGATCGCCCGCGCAGACCGCGAGGGGCCGACGACGTATTCGCAGTTGATCAACGACTTCTATCTCGATGCGGGGCTAGCGCGCGCGCACCGCAACCGGCTGACGATCCTGCAGCAGCGCCTGCAAGAGCGCGCGCGCGAGGCGAAATCGCGTAACGCAACGCTTAGGGTGTTGAACGTCGGCTGCGGTCCATCGATCGAAATTCAACGGTTCATCCGCGAATGCGACGCTGCGGACGCGTTGAAGTTCACGTTGCTGGATTTCAACGAAGAGACCCTGGCGTACGCAAAAGACAAAGTTGCCGGGGCGATGCGCGACGCGAACCGCCAGGTCGACGTCACGTTCATACAGCGGTCGGTGCATGAGCTGTTGAAGCAGTCTATCGCCGGCGAGAACGGCGAAATCAGGGAATTCGATTTCATCTACTGCGCGGGCCTGTTCGACTACCTGTCCGATCGCATCTGCCAGCGGCTGCTGACCCTGTTCTGCCGATGGACAGTGCCCGGTGGCATGGTGATGGCCACCAACGTGCATCCCGACAATCCGACGCGCTGGATCATGGAGCACGTGGTGGACTGGCACATCATTCATCGCAGTATCGAAGACATGCGTGCAATCTCGCCCACAGACTTTCCCACGCGGGTTTATGACGACGACACACATCTCAACGTGTTTCTCGAGATTTCTGTGTGAGGCCGATGACCGCTGCGCCGGATACGTTGAACCCAAACGTGCGACGCGACTTCGATACCGAAGAGCGCAAGCTGCGCTTCGACCAGTCGAAAATCGGTGCGTGGCTGATGCTGTTCCTGATTCCGGGAGGCGTGATTGTCGATGTCACGTCGCATCCGCAACTCGTGGCTGAGCTGACCGGCTATCGCATCATTGCCATCATCTGCGTGCTCGGCGTGATCGCGCTGCACTGGACAGAATTTGGCGAGCAACATCCCACTTTGTTGATCAACCTTTGGCTCGGCACCGGCTGTCTGATGGTCGCGTACATGATCTACGCGATCGATGGGACACGCTCGACGTATTACGAGTCCCTGGTTCTCGCGCCGCTGGCGATAGGCATCCTGCTGCCACTCAGCGTGCGCGACGTGATCCTGTTTTCTGCTGATGTTGCTGGTGGTTTACGTGCTCGCGTGCGTGCTGCATCAGGCAACGGATTTTGATACGCCGCGCTTCATCAACAACGTCTTTTTCATGCTGCTGGCGAGTACCATCGGTGTCACCGCAGTCTATTTCAGCACGCGGCGGCGCTTTACCGAGTTCGTGCTGAAGCGCGAACTGGAACAGCGCAACCTGCAGCTGGCGGAGCTCGATCGCGTCAAATCCGAGTTCTTTGCCAACGTCAGCCACGAACTCAGGACGCCGCTGACGTTGATACTCGCCCCCGTGCAGGATTTGCAGCGGCGCATCGAGGCGCGCTCGACGGCTCTGCGCGAGCCATTGCGGATCATCGAGCAGTCGGCATTGCGCCTGTTGCGCCTCGTGAACGACCTTCTCGATCTCATTCGCTTCGAGCAGGGCGACGTGAAGCTGGAACGTTTGCCGGTAGATGCCCGCCGTCTCGTCAGTTCGCTCGTGGAGCAAGTGGGGCATCTCGCCAAGACGCAGGAGCTGCAACTGATCAGTGAACTCCCTGAACATCCAGTGGTGGTGGAGGGTGATGGCGCGGCGCTGGAGCGAGTCTTCATCAACCTGTTGAGCAACGCGATCAAGTTCACCGAGAAGGGCGGACAGATACGCGTTTTCTCTGATGTGCGGGAAGACCGGGCCTATATTTCCGTGGCGGACAACGGTATCGGCATCGATGCCGCTAGCCTCAATCGCATCTTCGAGCGCTTCCAGCAGGCCGACAGTTCGTCGGCGCGGCGAAAACAGGGTCTTGGTCTCGGCTTGGCGCTCGTCAAGGATCTCGTGCAGCGCATGGGCGGAGAGGTGAGCGTCACGAGCACCAGGGGTGAGGGCACCACGTTCACGGTGGAGCTGCCGATGGCGCCGGAAGGCAGCGAAGCAATCGATCCTTCGACCGAGCCGGTTGACGCGATCACGTCGTTCCATCGCCAGGCCGTGCGCGAGGTTTCGTGGGGAATGGTTGCGACGGAGCGCGCAGGCGTGCCCGAGCCGGCCGACCTTGGGTACTCGCGGCCGACGCTGCTCGTCGTCGACGACGAGCCGGAGATGCAACGCTACCTCAAGGCAATGCTGGACAGCGACTACAACGTATACCAGGCCGGCGATGGCGAGTTCGGGTCTTGCTGCTGCGATCGAACTGAAGCCGGACGTCGTGCTTCTCGATCTCATGCTGCCGAAGATCGATGGGCTCGCGGTGTGCGCAACTCTCAAGCGCCGCGAGAATATCGAAGGCATGAAGATCGTCATGCTCACGGCGCGCGCCGACGATGAAGCAAAGTTGAGTGCGCTGGACAACGGCGCCGACGACTTCATGACGAAGCCCTTCTCCAGCGTCGAGATCAAGACGCGGCTGCGCAACCTGATCGAAGCGGGCAAGCTGGAGAAAGACCTGAAGGCGCGCAACACCGATCTGGAACAGGTTCTGCGGCGCTTGCGTGAGACGGAATCGCAGCTGCTGCATTCCGAGAAGCTGAACGCGCTCGGCACGATGGCGGCCGGGCTGCTGCACGAGATCAACAACCCGATCAACTTCGCCAACACAGCTTTCTCGCTCGTGATGCAGAACCCGGCGCTGGAGGCGGATGCCGACCTGAAGGAAATGCTGGTCGACATTCACGACGGATTCCGGCGGATACAGACCATTGTATCGGATCTGCGGTTGTTCTCAGCACCAACCAAAGCTGAAGCGCGCCGTCCATTCCATGTCGCGACTGCCGTGCAGCATGCGCTGCGCTTTACGGCCAGCGAAAGATCTGGAATTGAGATCAAGACCGACCTGCCGGACGCGGATATGGTTGTCGGTAACGAATCGCAGATCGTGCAGGTGCTGGTGAACCTCCTCCTCAATTCCGCGCGTGCCATACGGCGCCAGAAGCTGGAACGCCTCGGCGCGATCAGGGTGTCGGCCAAGGTGCGCGGCGACCGTCTGGTCGTGGCCGTCAGGGATAACGGGTGCGGAATTCCTGCAGACAAGCTGTCGCGTATTTTCGACCCGTTCTACACCACCGGCGACGTGGGAACGGGCACGGGGCTTGGTCTCAGCATCTCCCACAGCATCATCAACAGTCACGGCGGTACCCTGACGGCGCAAAGTGACGAGGGAGAGTGGGCAGAGCTCTCCTTCGACCTTCCGCTGGAAGCAAGAATGGTAATGAAAGGCGCAGTAGATGCAATCTCGTCCCACGGCTGAGCTGGCAATCCTGCTCGTAGACGACGAGCGGCAAACCTTGAAGTATTTCGAGCGCGCCTTTGCCAAGGATTTCCCGGTGCTCACTGCGCCGTCTGCCGACGAGGCCGAGGCAATCGTCGATGCCAATCCGGGCAAGATCGGCGTCATCATCTCCGACCAGCGCATGCCAGGCCGTTCGGGCGTCAGCCTGTTGAATTCGGTGAGGCGCAAACACCCCGGCATCGTTCGCATGCTGACGACGGCCTATTCGGAGCTGGACGATGCAATCGAGGCGGTGAACCGCGGCGAGATTTTTCGCTACATCGTAAAGCCGTGGGACTTCGACCTGTTGCGCCAGGAAATCAAGACTGGCCTGCTCGTATTCAGCCTGCAAACCGAGCGCGAGCTTCTGATCGGCGAGAAGCTGATTGCCCGCCAGCGCATGATGGCGGTGGATCGTGCGCGCGATCTCGCGGTCATTGCGGCGGCACTTCCGAAATTGCGGCATGCGCGCCTGGCGGTCGACGACTATGTGCGCGATTGCGCGGCCAACTTCACTGCTTCGCCATCGCTCAATGAAGCCGGCGCGCTAGACCTGTGGTCTCAGCCTCAGGCGGAGGTCAAGCACATGGGGGCTGTTGCTGCGGAGGCGGCGCGCGTCGCCGGCGAACTGGCGGCTGCGAGCGCAAAGGCCGGAACGTCATTTGCCGCCGTGCTGAAGGAGGCGGTGTCGGATACCGCGTCACAGGCGGCCGCAGCGAAAGTGCGGGTTGTGGTGGATGATGCCGCTGCCGCTACGACCGACGTGCCCGCACCCGTGTTGCGCGGCATCGTCGCGGGAACGTTGTCGGCGCTCATCGGGGCTGCTCCGGAGGGCGGCGATGTTCACGTTGCGCTGTCCGGCGGGCAGGTGCATGGCACACCGGGGACCGAGCTTCGTGTCACCGCGAGCGAGGTAACGCGAGGCGCGGATACTGTGCTTTACCGTGCTGCGGCCGGCGCCGCTTCTGCAGAGCCGGGCCAGTTTTTTGCATCGTATCTCGCAGCACGCGAATGCGGTGGCAGCATAAGGGTCAAGCGCGAGGGGCGCGGGCTAATCGCAGTAGTTGGCTTGCCGAACGAATCCGGCAAGGCACAGGTGCCTGAAGTGCGCGCCGACTGGCTGCAGAAACTTTTCCAGCATTTTGAAGACTGGCCGTAAGCATGAATTGGCCGGCATGAAATTGGCCCGCTCAGCGGGAGCCGCTCTAGCTGGCGCTAGCCGGCTGAGGGGAGGGGTGCGGCAGGCGGATCTCAAGTTCTGTCACCGCTGGTGGTTTCAACGATCGCAGCGCAATGCCGCCGCCAAACGAGCGGACGATCCAGTCGCAGATCGACAGGCCAAGTCCCGTGCCGTCGTCCTTGCCGGTGACGAACGGCTTGAACTCGGTGCCCTCGATATGTTGCGGTACGCCGGATCCGCTGTCGCGCACGTAGACGCTATTGTAGGCTTCGCCGCGCTTCAGCTCGATCCAAACATGCGGATCGGTGTGCTTGCGTGTCGCGTCCAAGGCGTTGCTTAGGACGTTGGTCACGACTGCGGTCATTAGAACCTCGGTGCCGACAAAGCTGAAATCATCGGCAAGAGACATCGAGACGGTGCTTCGTTCGTCATTCTGGTAGGGGAAGCTTTCGACGGCGCGCTGAACGCACTGTGCGATGTTGATGCGCATGAATGCAGAGCGCGCCGTGGAATCGCGGGCCAATTCGGCGAGCGAGCGGGCCAGGCGGCGGGCGCGCGCTGCATCTTCGCCGATGCGCTGCGCGGCCCTGGCGAACCGGTCGAGCGTCATGGCCATGTCCGGCTGCGTTTCGGCCGGCGTCAATGCGAGTTGGTCGCGAACCGCATGCAGCATCGATCTGGATGTCATTTCGATGCTGAGCAGGGGCGTCGCCAGCTCATGCGCGACAGCGCCGACGAGTGGCGGTAGCTGGGAGGCGCCTGCGCCCGCAGGAGGCATGGAGTTAGCGTTGCGGGAATAGGTCTGCGAAGCATCTTTCAGGACGTCACGAAGGTGGTCCAGGTCCCAGGGTTTCGCAATGTAGCGGTGAACGGAGGCTTCGTTGATTGAGGCCGCGAGGCTTTCGGTATCGGCGTAGGCTGTCGTGAGCAGCCGAACGGTTTGCGGCCAACGCTCCTTGACGCGAGCCAAAAGCGTTACGCCGGTCGTCGTCGGCATCTGATGATCGCTGACGATGACCGAGATGTTGCCGTGGCGCGCTTCGAATATCGCTTCCGCCTCTTGGGCGCTTGCGCAGGTGATCACTTCGAAATCCG
The DNA here is from genome assembly GCA_963846845.1 of uncultured Pseudomonadota bacterium. Classification (GTDB taxonomy): domain Bacteria; phylum Pseudomonadota; class Alphaproteobacteria; order Rhizobiales; family Hyphomicrobiaceae; genus JAKAXS01. The sequence continues at coordinate 110,036 of CAWJXQ010000014.1, forward strand.
AGCTGAACAGGCGCGCGAAATACTTCAACGCTTGGTGTTCATCGTCGACGATCAACAGGGTGATCGCCGGCTGATTTGGGGAAGCCGATCGACTTGCGTTCACGGTAAGCTCCGGGCCTCCGTGCCTGGAAGGACCGAGCAGCGGGAAGCCCAGGTCAAGCGACGAGACACTTGTAGTATCCGTCCTGCAGGTTGCAGACAGCCCGCCGCCATTCCAGGATTGCGCCTTCGACCGCATAGACCTTGCGCTCGAGCCGTAAGAGCGAACTGCTCTCCGGCACGGATAACTTTTCAGCTTCATCTTTATCGGCCTTGGAAATTGATATCGTCTCTTCTGCGCTGCCCGCGATCTGGCCGTATTTCTGGGCGAGTGCCGAAATCTCGTCCGGAATGTCCTCGTCATCGGGCAAGCCAGCGAATAACACCGCCGGTAGTGTGGACTTTTCATACACGTACGGTGCGCCTTTGCGTGATTTCAGGCGAACGAGGTGTATTACGCTAGCGCCTTGAGCCAACCCGAGAACCCGGCGTGCGGCATCGTCTGCGGCATGCGCGGACACGGCCACCAGCTTGCTCTGGAGATGCATGCGGGTGCCGTCGCCGCCGTAAAGATTGGCGAATCGTGAGGCGTGCTCGGTGCTTGCAAGGTCGTTCACAAACGTTCCGCGGCCCTGGCGGCGGGTCAGCAGGTGCTCGGCCTGAAGCTGGTCTAGCGCTTTGCGTACCGTGCCGACGCTCAATCCAAATTCACGTGCAAGGTCGATTTCATTTGGGATAAGCGTGCCTGGTTTCCAATTTCCGGTGGTTATCCGGCCGAGCAACATGTCTCTAACTTGCAAATAAAGTGGACGGGTTTCAAATCGATTTGCTTTATTCATGTTTGGGCACACATTTTTGTTTGTGCGCGTCCTAATTCGTTGCGCATGCCTAATAATGTAGTCCGTTATTCTTCGCGCTGCAATTGCAGGAACCGGCAAACTCTTACGCCTTACGCGTCAGACTGGAACAGAAATTAAGGTCTTGAACGGTGCGGAGGTTGCGGTCATACAGCCCGTTCTCGGGCACATCCGGGAGGGGTGGCCGAGTGGTTTAAGGCACCGGTCTTGAAAACCGGCGTAGGTGCAAGCCTACCGTGGGTTCGAATCCCACTCCCTCCGCCACGACGAGTGCCAGTAAATTCAATGAGTTATACTACGCGATGCCGAGACGGTTTTGTACCGAGGGCCGTCGAGTTTTGTACTAGAATTCCTTAGCCGAGCGTCGAACCTGGCGTGTCGGTGAGCAGCTGAGTAAGGGCTTCGCGCTCCTTCTCCAGTTCCTCAATCTTGTTCGCGATCGCCAGACGGTCGATCGGATCTGCGATTTCGCTAAGGCCCCCTTCGCTATCGCCGAGCTCGGCAGTCAGGCCTTTCAGCTCAGTCTCGATCTGCGCCAGTCGTGCAGCCATCAAGTCTGGTGTCATGCGCTACTCGTGGATCCCTTGGTTGTGCCAACTGACTCTACTCCTGAGGTGAGAGCTGCAGAACGTTCGGCTAGGTCGATTTCGCGCCCGCCCGTTCGTCGCTTAGTCGAGCAACCAATCGGAGCCTAAAGATGGCCATCACTATCACTGCCTTTGAACGATCGCCCGATGGCGGCAAGGGATTAGCGCGCGATACGCGCGTTCGCTGGGCGCTCGAAGAGGCGGGCCTGCCCTACGAGGTTCGGCTCGTGTCCTTCGCCGAGATGAAGCAACCCGCGTATCTGGCGCTCCACCCCTTTGGTCAGATCCCAACCTACGAGGAAGGCGATCTTGTCTTGTTCGAGACGGGCGCAATCGTCTTTCACATCGCCGAACAGCATGTTGGCCTATTACCGAAGGATCGCGAGGCCCGCGCCCGCGCAATCACTTGGATGTTCGCCGCGCTCAACACCGTAGAGCCGCCGATCCTCGAGTTCACAACCGCCAAAATATTCGAGGCGGACAAGTCGTGGAGCAGTGCGCGCCTGCCGCTGGTAACGGATCGAGTTCGCGCCCCGCTGAACAGACTTGCCGCTCGTCTGGACAATGCCGACTGGCTCGACGGTGTTTTCAGCGCGGGTGATCTTTTGATGGTCTCTGTACTGCTCCGGTTGAGATCGTCAGGGATACTGGACGAATACCCGAACTTGGCCGCCTATGTCGCTCGCGGCGAAGCGCGGCCCACTTACAAGCGGGCGTTCGCCGCGCAATTGGCGATCAACGCGCCCCCCAACAGCTGAGAGCGCTATAAAACTACACCAGCAGCGTTCACGATGAAATTTAGCGTCTCGACGAATCGCCTACCTTTTCCTGGCAAATGGAGGGCGGCATGCATCGTCAATCTGAGTGCTCTGACTGCGCTGGTAGCGGCAAAATCTGCACAGGATGTTGGGCGCCGTCGGACTGGTGCGACTGCGAACAAGGTGACGCTGCCCCCCGCGTCATGGCGTGCAACACGTGTTGCGATGAGCCGGTCGAGTTAACGCTCGTCGCTGCGGCGTGAAGCCAAAATGAGCAACTCGCCGGCCCGCTTGACCGCCACAGTTTTGGAGGTTGATTTTGCGGCCAATGCGCGAAGGCGCGGGCAGTTCGCCGGACGCCCACAATCAAGCAACGGTCAGTTTGGCCGACATAAAAATGCACACGGTCAGATGACGGCTGCCACACCGTACGCCGATCTCCCTGAGCCAAATGCCGAAAGCGCTTCTGCTGAACGCGTGGCGCGCAGCGTCCCCTGGACCGCGGTGACCGTGACGGTCATGGCCGGTATATTCATTCGAGCACTCTGGAAACTCTGACGGCCTGGCCGTCTAATTCATCCCATTAGTGGACATCGTCGCCGTGCCGTTATCTGCACCGTCGATAGTCCGTCACTTGGCAACTGCCAAACAGTCGACTAGCGTCAGAGTGGCTTTGAGTTTGATTGGGGGGGGGCGCATGCAGATTTTCAAGTTAGGCTTGGTAGCCGCGGTTACGGTTTGCGCATTTTCGGTGACGGCACAGGCCGGCGATTGTACGAGGGTCGCAGCCGTCGGCAATAACTTCACGCACGATGCCGCCGTGTTGTTCTCGACAAACGCTCTTAAGAACACGATCGCGGGGCGAGGTCTCATCGCCAAAGGGCCAGTGAAAACCAGCTGCAATTCAGGCTCAGCGATGGTTGAGTGCCACTCTTCGCAGATGGCCTGCAAGGGCGGAACGCCAGCGGCCTGCTTGGGACCCTGGCTATGCTTCTGAACGGCGCGAGACGTAAACTGGAGTCGATTTTGGCAACAGGATGCTTTGCGACTTGTGGCCACAGCAGGTCACATCAACCGTATGAAATTCCTCAGTCAGTTTTTTAGGTATGATCAGCTTCTTCATCGTACCCATTGGGTTACTACTTCTTCGGTCCTCACGGCCGCTTTAACTTTGTAAGCGGTACATCAGGGATGATGCACTCACCCGTATTCTCCCCGCCCTCTCTGATGATGAGCTGCCTTGGAGGGGCACTCGGATCGATGCGCACGGGCAGGCCGGTCCAGCCGCAGTCTGTACAAACAGGCCGCTCCCATGTCGTATCTGGGGCCGCCTCTGGCCAACCATCCTCGGGCGATAGGTTTGGTGATCCACATCCGGGACACTGCTCAGGCACCGATCGGATCGTTCGCAGCAGGAGCGACACACCAAACCCAATTGCATGATCCACCGCAGCCTGGGCCGCTTCCGCGTCGTGCCAAGTGGCACTCTTGGCATGCGTGAGCCAGTTCGAGAAGGTCCAGGCCTCGTTGCATTGTGACTTTAACAGCCGGCGTCTTGCCTGATGGGTGGCTCCGCCTAACAAGGTATCAAAAATAACATCGGTCCAAGCCCGGAAATTGGCTCGTTGTGGCGGGTCATCAACCGGCCACTTAATAACGTTTTGCGCCGCATCAATGAACGAAAGAAGCAGCTCCCTACACCGCACTCCGATGCCCTGATAATCCGGTAGAGCCTTCGCCTGCCCCAGCGAGTCAGGCAGCCCCTGCAGTTCGTTGAGCAGCGCTGAAAATAGCGTGATGTGGTCAAATGAGTGTCTCTGCTCGTCCGTCTTGACCGTGCGTAGGCACAGGCCGAGATGGAAGGAGACGGCATAGTCAAGGTTTGGGAACTGCGTTTGCGAATACAGGTTGATCGGGTTGGTTATGACCCACCAACGACCGTCGCTTGCATGGACGTCCCAGACATCATGCTTATGCCCGACCACGGTTTCAGAATAGACCTTCTGAAGAAAGCTGACCGATGCTTCCGGCGACTGCCAGAGGAAGTACTCTTCAATGAGATCCTTTTCTGCTTGTGATGATGCGAGCATGCCCTCAATCCCGAGAGGTCGGAAGGCTGCGCCGCACAAACGCATCGTAGGTGTCTTCCTCCTGCGGCTCAGCTTCGAACCAGCGTTCTGCGGCTCCGAAATGCAGGAGAGTAATCTCCTGATCGTAGCGCTCTGAGCGGAAGCACATCTCTATCGCAGGCTGGTTGAGCCAGACATCCCTATCCTGCTGAATGCCAGCTTTCCCTTCTTCGGTAAAGTCGCGTCTGGCTGCGATGGCCTTTGCAGGAAGCTCAAACACTTCGTTCTTCGTGCGAATGAATAAACCAGATTTTAAGGCCGGCTCGCTGGGCTTGGCCCAGTGCGCGAACCCCTCATTGGACACGATCACCATTGCGCGCGTCTCTGTGTATTCCAGCCAGCGCAAAATCGCTGAGGTCAGAGACACTCCATAGCGCTTGGCAAGTTTGGCGAGTACTTCGAAGTCGGCGCGCGTCTTTGCCGAAAGCTGCGCCCTGAAATCATGAAGCGGCATGAGCAAGCTCGCCGCGAAGAGATCCGCTTCCTTTTCGATGCCTTCGCCATTGCGGCGCAGAACGCTCTCGGCGTCGCAGTAGATACCATCCTCGCCTATGAGGCTGCGGTGCAAGATGTAATGTCCGAACTCGTGTCCGATGGTGAAGTTTCTGCGCCCCGGCGATTGGTCCTCGTGATAGAGGATAGCCCACTTGCGGGGCTGGACCTCGCTTGGAACCAACGCGCCCATACATCCTTCGATATCGTCTCCGACGACGCGATCGATTGGCTCTTCGGGATTGGTCTGCGTTGAATATTCCAGGGCGAGCTGTTCCATATCGACAGGCCCCCGATCGAAACGATCCTTGCCGAGTACGGCATCCAGCATCAGCGTGATGCGGCCGGCTTCCTTCATCGGTCTGGGTCTATCGTCCGTCTTCATTCCGCGTCAGGCTTCCCAAGGATTTTGGCCATCTCGCGAATCTTGCGGCGGGTCGGTTCAGGCAGGCCGCTGTACTGACGGAAGAACGCCTTATCTTCTGCTTGCGTGAGCGTCTGCTCGTCGCTGCCAATCAGATAATCGGTCGTAACGCCTAGGGCCTTCGCTATGTCAGCCAACTTTTCGGCGGAGGGGCGCGGCGGATCTTTATTTTCTAGCTCCCAGATGTAGCTTTTCGAGGAGCCTGTGTCCTTCGCCAGCTGCTCTAACGTCAGCTTCTGCGCCGTCCTCAACTCTTTGATCCGTTGACCAAATTTCATCCTAACTCCCCACGCCTTCTTCTCCCGACAAAAAAAGTTCGGACTAGCTATATTGTACAACCCTTGACACTGAAACTCAAGTTCGGCATAAAAGTTCGGAGTAGCTATACGGCGATTCCAACTAAGTAGAACCCATACTCGTAAGGATCGGCATATGACTGAGAAAAATCAACACGTTACACCTCACGCCGAAGGCTGGGCTGTGAAAGGCGAAGGGAACGGCCGGGCTTCGTCCGTTCACGAGACTCAGGCACAAGCTATTAGCGCTGCCAAGCAGATCGCGATCAACACCGGCAGTGAGCTGTTCGTCCACGGCCGCAATGGTCAAATCAGAGAGCGGAACACCTACGGGAAAGACCCGTACCCGCCCAAGGGCTAAGGAGCTTTGCGATGTCAAAGCATGATCCGTTTCGTACGACCGCAGCGCTGGATGAGGTGCTCCTCGACGTCGCGACCCTCATTGAAATCAGCCCGCGCGACCGCTCGGTCGCTGAGAACCGGTACCAGCGGCTCAAGACGCATCTTGAGCGTCCCCGTGGACCGATGGCTCCGTACCTGGTTGATGGCCAGAGCATGATTTATGCGCAGGGCTCCATCGCCACCAGCACGACGATCGTCAGCGGCACAGACGACGATCGCTTTGACGTTGATGCCATCGTTGAGATTGATGTGCCGGATAAGTGGAGCGATTCTGCCGCGCTCGACCTTTTGGAGGAGGCGCTGCAGGGTTTCCCCGGCGCTACCGGCATCGTTCGCTGCACGCGCTGCGTTCAGATCCAGTTTCCCTTTATGCATATGGACGTCACGATCCTCGATCGGCGCGAGCGCATCCTGGCGGCGCGCGCCGGCGATATCTTCCATTCGCCCGATGAGGGAGAAGCGTCCCGGGTTCCCTCAAATCCGTGGGGCTTTACCGCCTGGTTCCGCTCTCGCGTTGGGGCGCACCAGGAAGCCTTTGCCGAGTTCTGTTCGCCGCCATCGAGGCGAGACGTCCAAGAACCGGCTTCAACTCTTGGATGAGATCGAGCGCGTGCTCGTTGCTGAGACGGAGCAACTTGACCTGCCGCCCATGATCCCAAACGCGATGGATGCGCAAGAAGCCATCGCGCTCAAACTGCTCAAGCGTTACGTGAACCTTCGCTACGAGGACTTAGCGCTGCGCCAGCCCCCGTCCATCTATCTGACCAAGCGTGCAGGCGATGTTGGCTACGTACAGGAGGGCCTGTCTGCTCAGCTCTTCTGGCTCACCGACAGCACCGCAAAGATTCTCCGTGGGCACTTGGCCAACGGCACCCGGCCGGATGAGAAGAACCCCTCTTACGAGCAAGATTGCATCAATGACCGTTGGCCGGGGGTCGGCCTTGCGGGCCAGAAGGACATGAGTGTATTCGCCGATGCGCTTGAGCACTTCGCCGCCAAGCTCGAGAAAATGGCGACCGCGTCGCTGAGTGAGATAGCTGAGGCGATTGATGAGCTCTTCGGCGAGCGGATCGGCAAGGAGCAACGCGCGGTCTTGATGAAGCGGCACGACCGGAGGGATGGGTCAAAACCTGTCCTGATCGCCCCCAGATCGGGTGCCATCGTGTCGCCAGCCATCGTTACGTCTTCCTCCAGCTATCGCGAGGTGCCGCGTCATAGCTTCCACCCCCTCATCATGGACGGCGAGGATGACGAGCAATAGTCCAAAGCGGCGTTCTCCCGATGCGCAACTTAGAGCCATGAGCCGCGACTGGCCGGATTTTGCCGGCGAGAAGATGGCGAACGGAACGCTCTATTGGTTTGGACCGCTCCGGCCAAAGGCTCAGCTCTACACGGTCTCCATTCTTTGGAAGCCGGGCGCCATGGACCGGCCTTACGTTGTCATTGAAGATCCGCCGATTTCGCCTCGTCCAGGCGGCACGTTTGAACAGATCCCTCATCTCATGTTTTACAAGGAGAAGCCGGAGCAATCGGGCCTTTGTCTCTTTGACCCCGATGGGGGAGAGTGGAGCCGCGCAAACCTCATCGCAGACACGACGGTCCGCTGGGCGTCTGAATGGCTCGCCTATTACGAGCTTTGGCATCTGACCGGCGAGTGGCTTGCGCCTTCGGTCGGCCCTGAGAGCGTCGCTCATATGAATGCCGCAGAAGCGCGCACCGTAAAGGAGCTGCTCGCCAGTGTTCACTGACCGCCGCGCCAATAGCTTACAGACCCGGCGCGAGAGGCAACCTTGGCCCGCGGACAAGCCGTTCAAGATTTTGTCTTTGGATGGCGGCGGGATAAGGGGAATTTATACCGCAGAGCTTTTGCGCCATTGCGAAGAGGCCTTCGGTCAAGGCAGCGGCATCGAACGCTACTTCGATATGATCGCCGGCACTTCCACCGGCGGGATCATCGCCCTCGGCTTAGGCCTTGGTATCCCGATGGACGACATCGTGGCCCTCTATACGAATGATGGCCGCAAAATATTCCCGCCCCTGCCGGAGCACAAATTCGAACGATGGTCCCGTTTCCTTCGGTCCTCGAAAACCACCACGCTCGATCATGAAGCGCTAGAGCGCGCATTGAAGGATCGCTTTCAAGACAGGCTGCTGGGGGAGTTTGCACCGCGCCTCGTCATCCCGGCCTTCATGATGCCCAAGACGGAGATCGCCGTCTTCAAAACGGATCATCACAAGGATTTTCGCAACGATCACGCAACACCCATGTGGCAGGTGGCCCGCGCGACCTCAGCGGCTCCCACTTATCTAAAAGGCCTTGAGCACTTTGAGAGCGGGAAGATCTTCATTGATGGCGGCGTTTGGGCAAACAACCCGGCGATGATCGCGCTGGTGGATGCCATGACGGATTACGATCTCACGCTCAATCAGATCGAAGTGCTCAGCATCGGCACAGGAAACGCTCCTTTTGTGCTGCGCGCAGAAGAGGTTCTCGGCGGATGGCTCGCCTGGCGTCACGTCATTGACGCTGCCATGTTCCTCACCACCGACAATGCAACGGCGCAAGTAAAGCTGCTGCTGGGCCCTGACCGCTGCGTCCGGCTTGAACCCAAGGGTGATCACGCTCCCATTGAACTTGATGACTACCAACGTTCTTTCACCGTTCTCCCAGATTTAGCCATTCAGGATTTCCAGGAGAACCGGGACATGATCGCGCGTTTCTTCGCCAATAAGGTGTGCGCCCGAGAGCGACACTATCCAAAACAATAGCTTCGTACGCCTTAGCGTCGCAACGGGTGGCGCTAAACATGGCTGCCCCATAGTTACAGGCCCCTTCGACGCCTACGTTAGAGGAATGGCCGCCATCACTGAGGTCCCATGACTCCGATGAAGAAATTGCTTCCCCTGCTTGAGCACACGGCGTCGGACCGCTACGCGAAAGCGCACCATGCCACCAGCCGATTTGTATCGAGCAACATGAACAGTGTGGTCGGCGCCGAGTACTTCGCTGAACTCGCGCGGCTTGGGGCCATCGCCGACCGTGAGTGGGCCCGCAAGGAGCGTTGGTTCATCGCCAGTTGCGAAAACGACGGCATCAATCCTGGCCCGCGACGGCAACGGACACCTTAAGCTTCAGACGAGCCCGACGATCCTTCGCTCGCCAGCCGGTGTC
>CAWJXQ010000015.1:0-110651 GCA_963846845.1 uncultured Pseudomonadota bacterium
ATCGTATGCGTATCGGCCAGGCCGTTCGATTTCTTAATGGCGCGGATCGAAAGGATCCGCGCTTCGGGCGCAATGCCACGGATATCGCCGTTCGCGTTCATGATGCCGGCGATAGCCGTCGCGTGAGAATCGGATTGCTGTCTTTATCGTCCGTCGCATCACGTAGTCCTGTCAGCGTCGACTGCAACGCCGAGTTGCGCGAGTTGACGCAACCGTTGATCAACGCGATCAGCACGCCGCGTCCCCGGAGAGGGCCTGTGCGTCGTTCAAGTTGATCTTCGATAACGCGTATTGCGGCCGTTGGCCCTCGCTGGCCGTGTCGCCACCGGCCTGTTGACGGTAATAGTAGTTCAGCTGAGCTTCATTCACGCGGCCATCGGAACGCACCTTCGACAGCACGCTCTCGACGCTGCGACCGTCCTTGATCTTGAACTTGACGATGCGCTCGCCCAGCAGCGAGTTGACGTAGCGATCACTGACATCAAGTTTCAGATCCTTAGCGACTTCCTGTTCAAGCTATCTTCGACGACGACGTATCTAGCGTTACGACGATCTCATCAGGCGCATAATCGGCGTTCTGAATTTCACATGAGAACGAGCGCTTGCCGAGCGTTTTGCGCTCTGCACCGTCCGGGCAGACTATTCGCCATCCTCGATCTCACCGCCCGCACAGCGAATTCTGGCTTGTTGCGGTTCCGGCTTTTTCTTTTGTTTTGGTTTGGATGAGTACTGATTCTACTAGGGGACCGTTCCTGATCTCTGCGCTGGGCCAAGGCATTGCCAATTACAAATCCAGCCACGCCCGCGGCACCCACAGCGCCCCAATTTGTTTTCGTCTTGTAGCCATATCCACCGCCAACAAGCACGACTTGAGAGGGCTGCGCTGTCTCGCTGAGCGCGCGACCCAATTGCGATTGAGCGTAAGCAGTAGTGCTTACGAAAGCGGGCGCGAAGGCAACGGCCACAATCAGACCGCGAGTGCCGAGCAACCGGAAACGCTTTGCATCGACCATTGGAAAACCCCACTATAAAAAAGTTCTTAACGATAATCTTTTGCATCGCCAGGGCAGTCTGGCGTCATTCGTTTGGATGAGATGCGCGTAAAAAAGCGTGGCACTCAAACGGGCGGAAGATTGGCCTAAGTACCCTTTTCGTGTGAAACATCGTCATCAACTTATTGGCCAGACGGTGCAAACCATGCCGCGAATTCTGGTAGGAGTTTCCGGACACCGATTTTTGCCGAACGCGAAAACAGAGGCGTGCGTCCGCGGAGAGCTTTTGCGGATCAAGGAGGCCTATCCCGGCGCGCGTTTTCGCATGGTCGCTTCACTCGCGGAGGGTGCAGACCGGCTGGTAGTGACGTCGGCAATGGAGCTGCTGGATGCAACGCTTGTTGCGGTTCTTCCAATGCCTGCGCAAGAATTCAAGAATGATTTAGCAGACGCGCAATCTCTGCGTATTCTGAAGGGCTTGCTAAAATCTGCCGGGCGCGTTGTTGAGGCGCCAATCCTGTCGTCTGGTACGGCATGGCGCCGCTATACCGAGGAGCGCAACCATCAATATGCGTGGGCGACGGCGTACGTTGCGCGCAATGCCGATATTCTTGTCGCTCTGTGGGACGGACGACCGGCGCGCGGAACTGGTGGAACGGCCTATGCGGTCGAGTGGTTCCGGCGGGGCTGGACACCGCGCACGTACGCGATATCGCGCAATACGCTGAAGCGCGGCCTGGATGAGCGCCGTCTCATCCACATCAATACGGTTACTCTCGCTGTCCGTCGCTCCAAATGTTCCGTTTGAACTTCGCCGAACGCTCCATGCTGAGTGCCTTCGCCAGGTCGCGCACGTGCAGCCATTCCCGGTGTTCCGAGGAGACACAGCCTTGGACGGCATCGACGAAGGCGCGCACTTGCAGTTCGTCGCCCGATACGGCGGCGGCCTGCGCTACCGGCAAGTCAGTTGCGGCGAGGTAATCGAGGTTGTTCGCGTTGGAGGAATAGCGCGTGGCGTTACGCTGATCGAGACTTCGACAATGATTGCGCCGCGAGCAGGTCGCCCAGAGCCGAGGACACGATCCCGGCCGCTAACAACATGATCTTTCCGGCATCTTGGAAGGCGAAATCGCTGACCGGCTTGAGTGCCGCGGGCAGCGTGCCGCCGGACCAGGCATCAAGAAAACCAAGTGCGGCCGGGATGATGGCGATGCCAGTGAGGGCGAGCGTGGCCACCTGCCAGCGCATCGTCTGGCCGGCGGCGCGCGCGTGTTGGAGCCCGCGGCGGCGGTAGTAGTCGCGCTGCACGTCGAGCTGATAGCGGCGAAAATACTCGAGCTTCAGGGGCAGCAGCGGCAAGGCGCCGGTAGAGGCCGGCAGCTTCCCCTTCAACGACGGCGTTGAAGAGCTTTAGCCTTAGGTTTTCTGCCCTTGCACGCTCGCGCATCCAGCGCGCCAGAGGTTGCCTGCGGCTCAGATAAGCGCTGCAGACGAGGGCGGCGCAAATGAGAGCGTACTGCAGGCCGACGCCAATGCTGACGAGATGCGCGAAGTTCACTCCGTGGGCCACCTTGAGAAGGGCGGAGGCTCCGAAGAAGATTGATAGAAAACGACACAAGCGACCCGGCCTTGCTCCATCTTCGGTAGGCAGCTTGCGCCTCAATGGCGGCCTGATCCGCGGCACGGTATTCAGTGACGATAGCGGCGATTTCAGCATTGCCGAGGACGTGACGTAGCGGTTCGGCAGCCGGCGTGAAATGCGAGGCGTGCGCCTGCGGATCGAGCAACCATTCCGACGTGCCAGCCGAACCGAGGCTTTCCTTGGCGGCGCGTGTGACGGTGTCAGTCATGCTCGCATCGCATCGCATCGCTGGCTGTTGCGCGTTTCAAGCCGAGCCCCCGACTGTAGCCAATCTGTGTCTGCATCGACGAAACTTTTGTCATTGTTCGATGGGGCTGGATAAAAGAAAAGCGCCTCAATATGCTCAGGATCGTTGATCGAGATCTTTCGTAGTCAGTCGCGTTTGTATTTTGAGGCGGTTATGACAGACGAGTATTTCTTGCGTCGCCTTTACGAGTTAGCTCCCTCCGACGATGAAGTCGAACAGAATTATGGTTCGCGCGAACGGTTCGAGACCACTAACGGCGGACCGGAAAGTTTAGAGGTCAGCTTGCCACCCGAGCTAAGCGCTCTGTCCGATGCGGACCTGCAAGCGCTCGTTTCGCAGAATGGTCATCAGCTCGTTTTGGAATTCGAAGTCGCTGGCCAGAAAGGCTACGAGCGCAAATTTAAAAGCCCATGCTGGCCGGCAGGCGAGTTCGGCATCACCATCGGCGTCGGTTACGACCTCGGCTACAATACGGAAGCGCAAGTCACCAACTCTTGGCGCGCGCACGTTCTGGCGAGCGATCTGCAAAGGCTGCTGAGCACAGTTGGATTAAAAGGGCGGGCTGCGAAAGATCGCTTGGCGGACGTCAAGGACATCGTCTTACCGTTCGATGCCGCCGTTTCCGTTTACCGCGATACGACGGTGCCGAGCTTTGCCAGGCAGACGTTGGCGGCGTTCCCGGGTGCTCAGGACCTGCATCCGGACGCGTTCAGCGCGTTGTTCTCGCTCGTCTACAATCGCGGGCCGTCTATGAGCGGCTCGCGTCGTACGGAAATGCGCAACATCCGCGAGGCGATCGCAGCGCATCGCTTCCAAGCCGTACCGCACGAGATCCGCGCGATGAAACGCCTGTGGGGTCCGGAGTTGTCGGGACTGTGGAAGCGGCGTGATGCCGAGGCGCTGTTGTTCGAGCAAGGACTGATCCAGGCCGATCGCGCCGTCGTGGCATCGATGAACGGACCGTCGGCAGCTGACGCAAACGGCGCCCACCCTGGCACATCGCTCGAAAGCACGTTCCAGTACGAAGGCGATTGGGCAAATGCGCCGCCCGACGTGACAGAAGATGCGCCTGTGCTGGAGCGCAACGACTGGCTGTTGGAGGGCGCCCAACCGGGGTGGCTGTCGGTGTCATGGCCGACCAACGACGACGACAGTCCCGAGTATCGCCACGTCGATGCAAACGATCGCAACCTGAAGGACTGCTCGTTTGAGTTAACGGCGAAGGAGCTCGAACTTCTCATCCGCGCCAACCAATTCGCACCAGAACGGACGCGGCAGCGCATCTTATTCGGCTTGCGCGGCGCGCTGCTGGATTTCTCCGCATCGAGCCCCGACGACAAGTTTCGTCAGGTCGATCGCGCAGCCTTACGTTTGAAGGAAGCGCGGCCTGACCACGCTGACTTTCGTTGCGTCATAGGCGTGTACAATTTGGAGACGGGGCGGCTCTCGGGCTTTGCAGCATCCACAGTCGTAAAGCGCGACGCGCTCTATAATTTCGCGAAGGCAAGCGGCACACCGTGCAATCTTCTGCCAACGGGCTGCTATTCGTATGTCGTTGGCCCGCACCGGGGGAGGCCGGGCTGCCTGCGCGAGAACGAAGCGTTTGCCGTTCTGCGCAATCGCAACAACCTTGCCTTTGATGTTCTTGATGAGTGGGACCACAAGGCCGATCCGTCGAACTGGCCGTTCGACAACATCCATCCAGCATTCGGCGAAACGAGTGCGGCGAAGTTTTCCTCGCTCGGCTGCCAAGTCATTCGCGGCAGTTACAATGCCGCAAGCAAGACGTACACCGGGGAGTTTGCGATGTTTCGCACCGCACTCGGGCTCGCTGCGCCAGGCACTGATAATGGCAAGACATACTCGTACGTGCTTCTTACCGGCCTCGACGCTGCGATTGCCGCAAGACTTCGCGACACGGGACGTGATACGGACTTTGCAACCGTGCAGCGCAGTCTCGCGCGGCTTCGTCATGGGTCACGCGGCGCCAGCGTCGGTGTGCTGCAGCGCGCGCTCGGCTTGCCAGAGAGCAACCTGCTCGATGCCAGGACAAAAAAGGCGCTTGCCGATCAGCAGAAAAGCAAGCTCGGTTGGGCCGACGGCGTGTACGCGCCGGCGATGGATGCAGCACTGGGGCTAGAGGTGTTTGCGCCGCAGCCGATGGTGATTTCGTCGCTGAGGGACGCGCGGTCAATCGAGTTGGTGTCGTCCATGCCGACGCTGGAGAGCCTCTATCTGGAGCTCGGCCGGCGTGTCAGGGCGGCAGAGGGTCAGCCGGAAGCGCTAGGGGCTGCATATCTGCCGCAATACGAGACGGCGACACCGGAAAGTCTCGCTGACCTCATAGACTTCGGCAAGCGAGCCTTCGCCCGTGTGGAGATTTCGGTTCAGGCGCTGCTGTGCGGTGACGCAGCGGCAGACAGCGAACAGCGGCAGGTGCTCCAACAAGCGCTCGGCGAGGCGGCCAATTGGGGCCCCGGCAAGCTTGTGGACGTGTTGGCGTCGCTGCTTGGCAGTTATCTGTTTCTCATTCCGCCGATCAATCGCATCGCCGCGCAAATCCTCGTCGAGCGTGTGCTTAAACCAACGTTCGACGAAGCGCACCGCTCGATCGCGCCGACACTGAACCAAGCATGCAGCCTCTGGGCGCGCGATTTACAACGGCGCCACGTGACCAAAGAGCCGGCTCCCTCGACAAATTTGACGACGGCCGCGTGACGAACGGATTTCCTTCCGGCCAATATTGATGACGAGGCGATGATGACGACGGAAGAGTTGATTGACAGTATTGCAAAAGCGTCGAGGTCCGGCGACTGGGTGGGCGTACAGCACTACCTTGGCCACCTGCGAACGGCGATGGCGGACGAGGGCAAGCCGCTTCACAACGGCGCGTCGTATCGCTTGATCGAGGCACTCAGCGAAGGCGCGGCCCCTGGAGTGCGAAAGGACTTGATCCCTACAGGCTCGTCGAACAGATCCGCGAGACGGCGGCGGCGCGGCCGGTAGACTTGCCGGCGCTGCGCGCGACTTGGAATTCGCTCTATGGATTGCTGGCCGACCCTTCGATGCCGATCGAAAGCGCTGCGGTGAAGAGCGTTCTTTCCAGCCTCAAGATGGCTCGCGCTTTCGATCTTCTGGCGAAGACGGCCGACCGGGCGCTGGTGCGGCTGGAAGATGACGCAGCGATTAGGTGTCAGTACGGACAGGCCCTTATCGACTCAGGACAGGCGCACGCGGGCATCGAGATGCTGGCCACGATTCCGAAACTCGCGTCAGCGTCGAAAGAAGCCCGAGACGAGGCGAAAGGGCTGATGGGCCGCGCCGCCAAACAGATCTATGTCGATCACGTCAGCCGCGCGGCGGTTCCCTATTCTGTGCGAGCGTCGTTCCGACCCTACCTGCAGCAAGCCCTCGACAGCTACGCGGCTGTGTTCAACGCCGATACACCAGCAATCAACTATTGGCAGGGGATCAACATCGTCGCTCTGCTGTCGTTGGCGCAGCGCGACGGGCACGATCAGATCCGCAACCCCGCTGGGCACGATGCGGAGGAAATCGCGCGTCGCCTGCTTGAAGCGCTCGAGCCGCAGGCGGCGTCGACGCGTGAACATTGGCTGCTCGCAACACTGGGTGAGGCCGCAATAGCCGTTGGCGATCCGCCTCGCGCCAGCCGGCATTACGCAGCGTTCGTCCGCCATCGCGGCACGGATGCCTTTGCGCTGGCGAGTGCGGTCCGGCAACTCGAGGAAGTTTGGCGGCTGGCGGCGGGCGACGGATGGACCGGCGCCATCCTCTCCATCCTGAAGGCGGCGCAGATTGCCAAGCCCGAAGGCAAATTCTCGCTTCCGGGCGACGGGCTGCAAGAACTCGGCGATCTGGCAACGTCGCGGGAATTCAAAGATCGCAGCGCGAACATGGAAACGATGGTGCCCGGTGGCGAGTACGTGAAGCTGGGTGATCTCCAGCGCGTGGTGGCGCGTGCAGCTGCCATTGCCGCGGTCTGCGAACTCGAATGGTCGCACGATGGGCACCGGGTTCCTGATGCGTGGTGGCGACCTGTGCGAGAGCTGGGGTAACGGCCTCGTGCTGGTGACGAACGCGCACGTGATGAGCGACCCGCGGCAGCCGGGTGCCGAACCACGGTCGCTCGATCCGAAGGAGACGCGGCTTGTTCTTGAAGCTGCCGGCGGCGCGCCGCTGCAGTTCGATCCGCATGTCATCTTCCAATCGCCGGTTTCCGAATACGACACCACAATCGTGCGCATCACCGACAGCAAGTCGCAACTGACGCCGCTGCCGTTGGCCGATAAGAGCGTGCCACTTGAAGTCGAGAACGCGGCGACGCGAGCGGGCACGCGCGTCAGCGTCATCGGTCATCCGCTTGGCGGCCCACTGTCGTTGTCGCTGGTCGGCTCGCTCTCGGGGGCGAACGGCGTGCTTGTCGACATTGGGCCTCAGCGCGCGCAAGACGAGAAGCCGGTCTATCTGCACTATCGCGCGCCAACGGAGCCGGGAAATTCCGGCAGCCCCGTGTTCGAGACAAAGACCTGGGGGGTCGTTGGCTTGCATCATATGGGGTTCAGTCAGTTTGAAGGCGGGCTGCCGAAGTTGCGCGGAGTAGCGGGGAAAAACCTCGCCAATGAAGGCATCTCGATCCGCTCGATCAGCGAGGCGATCACGCGCAAAGACAAGCGTAGTCGAACCACCCTGTTTAATCGGCGTCAGGCCTGAGGAGTGAGCATGCGGTCGCTCTTTGCTGTTGTCGCTCTGCTGCTCTCGTTTCCGGTGTCATGGGCTCGCGCCGCGGACGCGACGACCTCCCTAGGCACAATCGAGCTGCAACCCAATCTGCGTTACGAATCTCTCGATCTCGTCGACGGTGTGGGGCGAGTGAAGCTGTTACGCGTCGTCGCCAAGAGCGGCAGCGTCGTCATCCGGCGGGTAACCCTCTTGCAGCACGACGGCAGGTCCTGGGATGAGGCGCGCGACATCAATCTGCAGCGAGGCGAGCGCACGCGACAAATCGTGTTCGCCGAAAGCAGTGGGGGCGCCGCACGGATCAATTTCGAGTACGATATCGCCGACACCGCAAAGCCCGTGACGATCGAAGTCCTTGCCGATATCGAAGGTGGACGGCAGCCCGAACGCGCGGCTAGCGAAAAGAGTTCGCCGAGACGTTATTGGCAACGCCGTTACTATCGTCCGGACAATCGGCCGCCAACGCCCGGGCCGCTGGAGCGGATGGGTGATGCGCCGGCTGCCGGTGACCAAGACTGCATCAAACGCGCGACGTGCACACCCATTAACATCTTCTTTGGTACGAACCGGGCCAAGACACCAAGTGCCGACAGCGTCGCGTTCTCGCAAGAGCGCGGTGATGAATTGACGCTTGGCCGCGTTGTCGTCACGGTACCGCGCGCCTATCGCAAGACGGGTGAGATCCCGCGGCCGTCCTGGAAAGACATTTTCAGTCTTAGTAACCCGTGGAATGAAGACCCAACGCGGCATTTCGTGTTGCTGGGTCCCTCGATGCATCTTTTCGCGTCGGCGGACGCTTACGTCGAGGACGTGCGCCGGAAGATGACGGAGGCCGGCGAGTCCGGCGAACACGTTTTCATCTTCATTCATGGCTTCAACACTTCGTTCGAGTTTGCGGCGTATCGCGCCGCACAGATCTCGTTCGACCTAGGCACGGGCGATCGTGGCTTCGGCACGGCGATGCTCTTCAGCTGGCCCTCGGCCGGCGAGACGGAAGATTACATATACGATCTCGACAGCTCGCGACTGGCTGTGGCGCATCTCAAGACCTTCATCGGCCTCGTCACGGAGAAGCTGGCACCCAAACACGTGCATTTGATTGCGCACAGCATGGGCAACTATCCGCTGCTTGTCGCCCTGGACGAGATTGGCCGCGGCGCTCCAGCTGGCGCGGCGAAGATCGACAGTGTCATTCTCGCAGCGCCGGATGTCGACACAAGGGAGTTCCAGACCATTGTCGGCAGTGCCATGAACACAAGCAAGAGCTTCACGCTCTATGCCTCATCGACCGACCGCGCGCTGATCGCCTCGAAGAAGCTGCGGCGCGACATGCCGCGGGCCGGCGACGTTACGCGCGGCCGGCCGGTGCTCGTCAATGGCCTGGACAGCCTCGACGTGAGCGACCTCAGCACGGCGATCTTCTCGCTGAACCACAGCGAATATGCCGATAAGAAAGAGCTGCTCAACGACATGTCGGCGTTGATGCAGCGGGGCACCCGCCCGCCGGATGTGCGCAACCCATCCTTCCACTCGGAAGGGGTGTTGCCGAGCGTGTTCTGGCGGTTCGTGCGCTAAGCCATCGGTGGAGTTCGTACAACTTTGGATGCCGCGGACATTCTTGGGGTGGTTTCGTTCTTTTGCGTGGCCGATGCCCGATCCCCGGCAAAGCGGACGAGCCAAGGACCGTCACCGGGCACCATCAAGCCTGCCTTCGACTTTACGGTCGCCCCGACCAAATACTTAGCTCAGTTCGCGACAAGGCAGGCTAAACACGGCTGCGCCCGCATGCAGGCGCCGTCACCCGGCGCGTTTGAGCGCGAAGAGATCCTTATAGGTCTCGCGCAGTTCGTTCTTCAGGACCTTGCCCATCGTGTTGCGCGGCAGCGCGTCGACGAACAGCACCCGCTTGGGAAGCTTGTACTTTGCCAACTTCCCGTCGAGCTGTTTCAGGACCGACTTCTCGTCGAGGGTTGCTGCGCCCGCCCGGACGATGACGGCGGTGACGCCTTCGCCAAAGTCGGTATGCGGGAGGCCGATGACGGCGCTCTCGAAGACACCGTCGAGCGCATCGATTTCACTTTCAACTTCCTTCGGATAGACGTTGTAGCCCCCGGAGATCACGAGATCTTTACCGCGACCGACGATCGACACGTAGCCGCCGGAGTCGATCTTGCCCAAGTCGCCCGTGATGAAGTAGCCGTCGGACGTGAACTCGGCCTTGGTCTTTTCCGGCATCTGCCAGTAGCCCTTGAACACGTTCGGACCCTTGACCTGGATCATGCCGACATCGCCGGCGGGAATCGGCGCGCCCGACTCGGCATCGCGCACCCGCACCGAAACGCCCGGCAACGGCAGCCCGACTGCGCCGGCGACGCGGGCGCCATCATAGGGATTTGACGTGATCATGTTGGTCTCGGTCATGCCGTAGCGTTCCAGGATGCGGTGTCCCGTCCGCTGCTCCCATTCGCGGTGCGTGTCGGCCAGAAGCGGCGCAGACCCGGCTACGAACAAGCGCATGTGCGCCGTCGATTCCTTGCCGAGCCGGGCATCTTGCAACAGCCGGATGTAGAACGTCGGCACACCCATCAGCGTCGTTGCCTGCGGCATCAGGCGGAACACCTCATTGGGATCGAACTTCGGCAGGAAGATCATCGACGATCCTGCGAGCAGCGTCACGTTGGTGGCGACGAACAGCCCGTGCGTATGGAAGATCGGCAGTGCGTGCAGCAACACGTCGTCCTTGGTGAAGTGCCAATAGTCTTTCAGGACCGAAGCGTTCGAACCAAGATTGCCATGGGTCAGCATCGCGCCTTTTGATCGGCCGGTGGTGCCCGAGGTGTAAAGGAACGCGGCCAGGTCATCGCTGCTGCGTGCCACGTCCGTGAAAGTTTCGGAATGGCTCTGCGCGGCCTGCGTCAGTGAACCTTTGCCGTCGGCGTCCAGCGTATGGACGTTGGCGATGCCAAGCTTCGCGGCAAGCGCTGCCAAATCATC
This sequence comes from uncultured Pseudomonadota bacterium, assembly GCA_963846845.1. GTDB lineage: Bacteria > Pseudomonadota > Alphaproteobacteria > Rhizobiales > Hyphomicrobiaceae > JAKAXS01. The sequence continues at coordinate 10,634 of CAWJXQ010000015.1, forward strand.
CAGGCGAGCGGGATCGCCCACGACGAGGGCCGGCTGCGCATCGCCCAGGAAATACGCCAACTCGTTGAGCGTGTAGGCCGTATTGAGAGGCAGATAGACCGCGCCGGCCCGCAGGCAGGCCAGATACAGCATGATGGCTTGCGGCGATTTCTCGACCTGGACGGCGACGCGATCGCCAGGATTGACGCCGGCGGCCACCAGCAGATTAGCCAGCCGCCCGGCTTGCGCGAAGGCCTGGCCATACGTCAAGGTCTGGCCATCCGGAGAGACAATGAACGGCGCTGCGGTGTCAGCGATGCCATTGCGGATGATGGAGAACAGATTGCCGGTCATGGGCTGAACCCTCATGTGCTGCGGTTTTGTTGAACGACGAGATCGCGCGACGGCGCGGTGGAGCGGAGCAGGCGCCGGACGGCGCTGGAAACGACGACGTCGCTGTTCTCGGCATAGGCCTCGTGATTTTGTTCGATCGCGGCGAGGTCGTAGAGGTAGTTCACCATCAGGCCATGCGATTGGCTGAGGCCCTTGGCGGAACGATCGCCCAGGACGTTGATGCGCTCGAGGCGGGCACCGTTGCCGAGATGAAACCGGGCGACGGGATCGACAGGCTTGCTGCGCGACTTTGCCCGCATGAAGTATGCCGCTGCTGTCGCCAGCAGCGGGCCCTCCACCTCGTCGCGGTGATCCGCGTTGTCGCTCCAGCCCGCATCGCCAAGGCGCCGCAAGGCTGCCAGATCGTCGGCCGGCACTATGGTGGTGGCGGCACCGGACTGCTGCTGCGCCAACCAGCGCGCGAAGCCTGGAACCGGTGAAAGCGTGACGAACGTGGTCAGCTGCGAAAGCTCGCGCTTGAGTTCTTCCACGACCTGCTTGATCAGAAAGTTTCCAAACGAGATGCCGGCCAGTCCGCGTTGGCAGTTGGAGATGGAATAGAATGCTGCTGTCGTCGCTTGCGAAGCGCGCAACGGTGCTCGCGTGAGGTCGAGCAAGGGACCGATCGCATCGGGTATCTCCCGCGTCAGCGCGACTTCGACGAAGATCAGCGGGTCGTCATCGAGCTGCGGGTGGAAGAACGCGTAGCAGCGGCGGTCCGGCGGTTCGAGCCGGTTGCGCAGATCGTCCCAGCTCTTGATTGTGTGAACCGCCTCGTACTCCGTGATCTTGGCAAGGATGTTGGCCGGCGTGGTCCAATCGATCTTGCGCAGCACGAGAAATCCGCGGTTGAACCACGACGAAAGCAAGTGCTGGAAATCGTCATCGAGCGGCTCCAGTTCGGGCTCCGCGGCAAGCCGGTCGAGAACGTCCTCGCGCATATGAATCAGCGCGGCCGTTCCGCCCGGTGCCCGGTTGAGACGGCGGATCACCTCCTGCCGGCGCGGTTCGGATGCGGCCGTCAGTTCCGTCACCGCTTCAGTGGTGTGGCTTTCGATGTAGCCTCGCACCGCTTTGTCCAGGCGCGTCTTGTCCGGTCCATAGTCCACGGCCAATTCACGCAGGAAGGCGCTGCGCACGTCGGGGCTGGCTGCGGCGTAGGCATCCAGCATGTTGCTAGCAAGGGCGACCCCGGAAGCCTCGCCACGGCTCGAAAGCAGGGCTTTCGCCATCGCCGACAGATCGCCGCGAACCGGCAGCTTGGCAATGACATCCCGGCCGATCAAGCCACGTCCGCGACCAGCAATTGAGCCGAACAGATCCTGAAAATACGTCCTGACCATCGTGCGATGCCTTCTGGTTGGGCTGGTGGCGCTGCGGAGATGAGGCATCTCCGCAGCATCGTTGGCGTTAGCCGATGAAGTAGGCCGGCATCCACGTCGCAATCCCGGGGATCAGGCAGATCAGGATCACCGCGATGAGCATCATCAGAAGGAACGGCAGGGTGCCCTTTATGATGTCCATGAGAGGAATATCCGGCGCGATGTTCTTGATGACGAACAGGTTGAGACCGACAGGAGGATGGATCAGGCCCATCTCCATCACGATCGTCATGACGACGCCGAACCAGATCAGGTCGAACCCGGCTGCCTTCAACGGTGGCAGGATGATCGGTGCCGTCATCAGAATGATCGATACCGGCGGCAGGAAGAAGCCCAGCATGATGACGAAGAGAAGGATGGTTGCCAGCAGCACCCACTTCGACAGGCCGAGGCCGATGATCCAGGCAGCCGTTGCCTGGCTGATGTGGAGATAGCTCATGACGTAGGCGTACAGCAGCGACATGCCGATGATCATCAGCAGCATCGTCGACTCTTGCAGCGTACCCGAAAGGATCGGCATGAGCTTCTTGGGCCGCCAGATGCCATACATTCCGCCGATGACAAGCAGCGCGAGAATGGCGCCGACACCGGCGGTTTCAGAGGGTGAGGCCCAGCCTGCGTAAAGCGCGATCATGACGCCGGCGAGGATGCTGACGAACGGCAGAACCCAGCCGACCATCCGCAATTTCTCACCAAGCGTATAGTGCTCCTCGGCAAGGATGGCCGAGCGCACGCCGGTCTGCTGCTCTGCCGCCACCGCCATCGTCTTCTCCTTGCGGAAACGGAAGACGGAGTAGATGGCAAACATCGTGATCAGCAGGAGCCCCGGCCCGATGCCGGCAAGGAACAGCTTGCCCAGCGAGACCTGAGCGGCCACGGCGTAGAGAAGCATCGTCACCGAGGGCGGCAGCAGGATACCGAGCGTGCCGCCGGCGGCGATGATGCCCGCGGCAAAGCCACCGGAATAACCGCGTGCACGCATTTCCGGAATGCCGGCCGAGCCGATGGCGGAACACGTGGCAGGCGACGAGCCGGCCATTGCTGCGAACAGGCCGCAGGCCACGGTATTGGCCACGCCCAAGCCACCGGGAATGCGGTGCAGCCAGGCGTGAAGCGCGGTGTAGAGATCCTTGCCGGCGTCCGATCGGCCGATGGCGGCGCCCTTGAGGATAAAGAGCGGAATGGCAAGGATGATGATGTTCGCTAGCTCTTCATAGTAATTCTGAGCGAGCGTTTCCGTCGACGCGCCGGGCATGAACAGCAGCATGAAGATCAGCGCGACGATGCCGAGTGAGAAGGCGATCGGCATGCCGCTCAGCATGACCAGAAGCGTGACGACACAATAAGAAATCGAGATCACCCATTGCGGCACGCCGGTCACGAACGGCAGCAGCGGGCGATGCCACAGCAGGAACGCGATGACCCCGCAACCCACGATCGCCAGCGTCGCGAGCGATTTCTCGCCGACCTGTACGGCAACCTGCAGGGCCAGGACGACCATGCCGATTGTCAGCAGCAGGTAGGGGATCCACATCGGCGGCCCCCAGGCCGAGTGCGACGTGTGTTGTTCGATAAAGGCCTCGTGCAGCAGCTCTCCGGATTTCCACGCAAAGAAAATGCAGAAAAACAGCACCAGCGCGTCGACGATCTGCCGCCTCACCGCATCGGCGCCAGGAGACAGATAGTGCGACAGCAGGTCGATGCCGATATGCCCGCGCCGGCCCTGCACGGCAGCAGCCGACAGGAACATGGCGCCGGCGACCAGGAAGATGCTCACCTCGTCCTGCCACAGCAATGTGCTGTCGGAGACATGGCCGACAATGACGCCGAACGTCAGGACGGCTGCCGCGGCCACAAGAGCAACCGCTGAGATCTTGAACAGCACGCCGCTTATGGCCTGTACGGCGCCCGGGATACCCGATGCGGTTTGGACCGGTATGACGTCAGCGGCAAGAATCGCGTCTTGATGAATGCTGGCCATCACGCCACCTCTTTCGCCAGGGCCAGCAGAGCGGCCGTTTCTGTTGATTGGCTTGCGTAGTTCGCCCACGCACTGGTCTCGGCCACTGCCCGCCACTTGCTGAGATCGTCGGCGGAAAGATCCACGACCTTAGCCTTCTCGCCGTAGGCCTTGGCGGCGCGTGCGTCGTCCTTGCGCGCCTCCTCGGTGCCCCACGGCTCCATGGCAGCCCCAACGTCGAGGATGGCTTGCTGCTGATCTTTCGGCAGGATGTCGAAGATTGACTTCGACATCAGGAGCGGCTCGAACATGAACCAGAACGAGCCCTGCCGTGCCGCGGTGAAGCCCGACGCGAGTTCGGCCAGGCGGAATGAGACGAGGCTGGTTGAGGATGTAACCGCCGCGTCCAACGACCCGGTTTGCATGCCGATATAGATCTCGTTCGACGGCATCATCGAAACTTTGGCACCGGCGGCCGCAAACATCAGGTCCATATCGCGGCTGCCGCCGCGGATGCGCAGTCCCTTGGCTTGCGCCGGCACCTGGATTGGCTGCGCCCGTGAGGCGATACCGCCGGCTTGCCAGATCCAGGAAATGATCTTGACGCCCTTAGCCTCGAGCGCGTCGGACAACGCCCTGCCGATCGGCGCAGTTTTCCAGCGCGCGCCCTGCTCGTAACTGGTGACGAGGCACGGCATCAGCCCGACGTTGCAGGCCCGGACTTCACCGCCCGCGTAAGCGAGCGGATAAAGCGTAAGGTCCAGCGCTCCTTTTCGCAGGGCGGAAAACTGCGCGTTGGTCTTCATGAGGGACGCGCCGGCATAGACCTCGAAGCGCAGCGCACCGTTGGTCCGCTGCTCCACGTCGCGGGCAAAGATCCGGCACAGGCGGTCGCGGAAGTCTCCCTTGTCGATCGAACCACCGGGAAACTGGTGGGAAATCTTCAGCGTCGTCGCGGTGGACGCGGCGAGCAGTCGGCTGGAAAAGGACAGTACAGCAGGTGCTGCGACGAGCCCTGCTAGCACGTGCCGGCGTGACATCGGCATGGGGTTTCTCCTCGGGAAGCATTTCCTCGCCGGACGTTGCCGGCTGCCCTTGTGGGCTACCCTCGGCTTGTAGCGGCCCCGAGGTTGATGTACACTAACTACCTTCGTATGTATGCTAAGTCAACAGTCTTGTATACAAGAAATGGCGTTATCGGAAGATAACCTACAACAAGCGGTGTACCCTGAATATGGTTTTATCGTCGAATGCCAGCGCCGGGTTGCGGGATACGCTCGAAGAAGAAATTCTGACGGGCAGCATCAAGCCAGGCACCCGATTGGACGAGACCATGCTGGCCGAGCGCTTTGGCGTGTCACGGACGCCGATCCGCGAGGCCTTGCAGCAGTTAGCGGCAGCCGGATTGATCCAGATCCAGCCTCGTCGCGGCGCCACCGTCGTGGAGTTGCCCGCAAGCACCCTGGTTGAGATGTTCGACGTCATGGCGGAGCTCGAGGCGATGGCCGTTCGCCTGGCATCGCGACGTCATACCGATGACGATAAAAAGACGATTCTGGCCGCACTGAAGTCCTGCAAGGTGGCGGCCAAGTCGGGTGACGTGGACGCGTACTACTACGCCAACGAGGTGTTTCATTACGCTCTATACGACGCGAGCCATCATGCCTTCCTGATCGAGCAATGCCGGCAGCTGCACCGCCGGCTTAAGCCTTATCGACGGCTTCAACTGCGCGTGCGCCAGCGCATGGCAACTTCGCTCGCCGAGCATCAGGCGATTGCGGACGCCCTGTTGTCCTTCAACGGAGACCTGGGCAGCCAACTCGCGCGCGATCATATCGTGGTTCAGGGTGCACGCTTCAGCGACCTTGTGGCCTCGCTGTCTGCAATGGCCGCCGCTGAATGAATTCACCAACTGCCGGAGGGCTGGTTTGCCTGTCCATTGCTGCAGTCGCCCTTCCAACTTGCCGTGGCGCGGAGCGTCACGGGGCCGTCCTGCGTTACGGCGAGCTTACTTGAACAGGTGGCCTCGCAGCGTTCTCGCTTGCGACAATCAAAAGTGCCAATCGATGCATGGAAATTGTGCGGAGCAACCCAACAACTGCTGAGACTTTGGTCTTGTCTAAGGTGAATCCGATTCCGGTGCTTCGCCGTAGCGATCGGATTTATAACGCTATTTCCGAATTTCAGCCTTTGGCACAAATCCTGCTGTATTTAGGTCTCGAAGCGTCCAACGATGGGCGCGAAGGCAAAGCTGCCGATCAAGTCACCGTCGCTCCGGGAATGTTCCGGCGGCGCGGGTGCCTTGGCCGGCAGCTTTTTTGTTTTCAGTCGGGATCGCGGCACGCCGCGGATGGGGAGCAAAGATGACGGGACTGCAAGCACAAGGAACTTCAGATCTGGATGCATGTGTCCATCTGGCAAAGCGCGATGGCCCGCGGCCAGCCGCGAGATCTGAGTCCCGCGCCTCGGTAGCGGCAGACTGAGCGAAGCCATCGATATGAGCGAGATGGCATAACGCCCGGCGCATGCTGTAGCGCCTCTGCGAGAAGGCACCTGGCCGCTACCAGGTCACGATCTTCAACGCGGAGCCGCGGGCCAACTACGACGGCATCATGATCTCGCCGGTGCCGTCGGGCGGGAAAGACTACGAGCAGATCATCGTTCACGGATTCGACCATTAAGGGGATTTGCATGACTATTTCGGAACTCCGCTGGGCGGTACTGCCGGCAATCGTTGCCGCAGCGCTGGGAGCATCGTCATCGACGGCAAAGTCAGCTGACCTTGGTGGTAATTGTTGTGCCGATCTCGAAGAGCGGATTGCCGAGCTCGAAGCGACGACCGCACGCAAGGGCAATCGCAAAGTTTCGCTGACGATCTCCGGATATGTTGCTCAGGAGGTGACACTTTGGGATGACGGTGAAGAAACGAACGTTTATGTGCACGGCATGGGGCCGACGCAGGCCACGCACGTAAAGCTCAACGGCCAAGCGGTCATCGCTCCTGGCTGGACAGCCGGCTACACTATGCGGCTGCAGAACCTGACCGATAACCCATTCGGCCGTTCCGGCGCTTCCGCAATGGACCAGGCCCACGACAATTTCGACCAGGGGCTCAACGTCCAAATGACGTTCTGGCACCTGGAGAGCAAGACCTATGGCAAGGTCAGCGCTGGCAAGCTGGCGCACGCAGCGAAAAGCGTTGCGATGTTTACCGACCAATCCGGCACGCAGGTCATCGACAACTATACCTTCCTCGCGGGCTTTCCTCAATTTGTCCTGCGCAGCGACGGAGATCTCATCCCGCCGGTGACGTGGGGCCAGTTGGCATTCTGCTATTCGCAGAACTTTCCGCTCGGCGGCGATTGCAACGGCGTCGTAATGAACGGAGTGCGTTACGACACACCGGTGTTCGGCGGCTTCTCCGGTTCTGCGAGCTGGGGCGAGGACGACTTCTGGGAAGTGGCTGGCCGCTATGCTGGCGAACTCGCAGGCCTCAAAATTTTGCTCGGCGTCGGCTACTCTGAGATGACGGACGAGCACACCACCGGCGCCGCCGTGATGACCGACAAGCATTCCGCGTTCTTCCAGGCGGGTGGTTATGTACAACACCTCGTCAGCGGTCTCTTCGTGCATGCTGCCTACGGGCATGAAGACAACGGCGACCGCACCGTCTTCAACGCCGGCTTACCCATTGGTTCGGCGAAGGACGGTCAGCACTGGTATGTGAAGTCCGGCATCAGGAAAAAATGGGCGCCGCTGGGCGCGACGATCGTCTACGGCGACTACGCGGAATATCACGATCAACTTGGCCCCGGCGCACTCGCCAACGGCGTCACGTCGAGCGAGCTGACGCGGTACGGTGGCGGCGTGGCGCAGGAGATCGATGCTGCCGCCATGACGGTCTACGTCAAGTACCAGCACTACGACGCCGACACCACCGGAGCCCCGGCCCTGAGCAATCTAGAAACCCTCGACCTCTGGAGTGCAGGCGGCCTCATCAATTTCTGAGTTTTCATCTGATGATGAGCCTGTTGCTCTCGCCGGCCTGTTAGGGACCAACGATCCAAATTGCCTGCATGTGTTTTCGTTTAGTCACCCGCGCAAGTTCGGCGCCCCTGTTGGCGCCCGCAAGCGCTAACGAGCGGTCGCCATCCCCGTGTATTCATTCTTTGGCGCGTCGATTTCAGCTCCCGGAGATGCACCCCTTACCCGTGCTTGACCATGACATGGCGCACGACGGTGTAGTCTTCCAGGGCGTAGCCGCTCAGGTCCTTGCCGTAGCCGGATTGCTTGAGGCCGCCGTGCGGCATTTCGTTGACCAGCATGAAATGGCAGTTCACCCACGTGCAGCCGTATTGCAACCGGGCGGCCGTCGATAGCGCCTTGCTGACATCGCGCGTCCAGACTGAGGAGGCGAGACCGTAAAGGGAATCGTTGGCCCAGGTGACTGCTTCGTCCACATCCGAAAACGGTGTCACCGATACGACGGGGCCGAACACCTCGCGCTGCACGATTTCGTCGGTCTGCTTGGCGCCGGCAACGACGGTCGGCTCATAGAAGAAGCCCTTGCCCGCGCCGAGCTTGCCGCCCGCGGTCACCTCGATGTGCTTGTTTTCGATGGCGCGCTCGACGAACGAGGCGACACGCGCTCGCTGCCTGCTAGAGATCAGGGGGCCGATGTCGTTGTCGTCGTCGTTGGGTAGCGCGTACTTCAGGGTCGACACGGCCGAGGACAGGTCCGCGACGAGATTATCGTAGATCTTGTGGCTGGCGTAGATGCGGCAGGCCGCGGTGCAATCCTGGCCGGCATTGTAGTAACCGAACAGCTTGACGCCTTCGACGACGGCATCGATGTCGGCATCGTCGAAGACCAACGACAGGCGCCTTGCCGCCCAACTCCAGGTGCGTACGCTTGATTGAAGACGTCGCGGCTGCGAGAACCTTGCGTCCGGTGGCGATATCCCCGGTAAGCGAGATCATGGCGACGTTGGGGTGATCGATCAACGCTTGGCCGACGCTGGCCCCGCGCCCGACCACGACGTTGACGACGCCTTCCGGCAGGACGTCAGCGATGATGCGAGCCAGCTTCAGCGCCGTCAGCGGCGTCTGTTCGGATGGCTTGATGACAACGGTGTTGCCGGCCGCGATGGCCGGGGCGATCTTCCACGCGGCCATCATCAGCGGGTAGTTCCACGGTGCGATGGATGCGACGACGCCGATTGGATCGCGGCGGATCATCGAGGTGTGCCCGGCCAAATATTCACCAGCGACCGTGCCATGCTGATTGCGGATTGCACCGGCGAAAAAGCGGAAGCAGTCGACGACAGCCGGCATCTCGTCGCGCAGCACGGCGTTGCGCGGCTTGCCGCAGTTCAGGGCCTCGAGTGTCGCGAAGTCTTCCGATTCCGCTTCGATGCGGTCGGCGAGCTTCAGAATGAGCGCCGAGCGCTCGCCGGGCGTCATGCGCGACCACGTCGTGAAGGCGCGCGAGGCGCTGTCGACGGCCCAGTGCACCTGATCCGGAGACGCCTCCGGCAGCTGAACAATGGTCTCCTCGGTCTTCGGATTGAGCACTGTCTCCGCCGTTTCTGTACCTGCGACGAAGTTCGAGCCGATGAGCATCTCGGTGTGCATTGCTGGCCTCTTATTTTCCTGAACCGGCGGTTTCTTCGCCCTCGCGCGTCAAGTAGTAAGCCGCGAGGATGGGTATCATTGTCACGGCGATGACGAGCACCGCGACGACATTGGTGACAGGCCGCTGGCGCGGCCGGACAAGCTCGTTGAGCATCCAGATGGGCAGCGTTTGTTGCTGGCCAGCCGTAAACGTCGTGACGATTACCTCGTCGAATGACAACGCGAAGGCGAGCATGCCGCCCGCCAGCAACGCGGTGCCGATGGACGGCATGATGACATGGCGGAACGTCTGAAAGCCGTCCGCGCCAAGATCCATCGAGGCTTCGATCAGCGACGGCGACAGACGCCGGAAACGTGCGACGGCGTTGTTGTAGACGACGACGATGCAGAACGTGGCGTGACCGAGCACGATCGTCCAGAACGAGAAAGGGATATCGGCCAGATTGAACGCCGCGCGCAGCGAGATCCCGGTGATGATGCCCGGAAGTGCGATCGGCAGAATAAGCAAGAGCGAAATCGCCTCGCGGCCAAAGAACTTCGTGCGCGCGAGCGCGGCGGCGGCAAGCGTGCCGAGCACCAGCGCCATCGCTGTCGACAACGTCGCCACCTTCAGCGACAGGCCGATCGCCTTCCAGATATCCTGGCGCTCCCAGGCAGCGGCGAACCACTTGGTCGTGTAGCCGGGCGGCGGAAACTGATAGCTGCGCTCTTCCGTGGTGAACGCATACAGGATGATGAAGGCGAGCGGGATGTGCAGGAACAAGAGCCCGGCGCCTGCCGCGATCTTCAAGCCAAGCGGTGCGCCTTGCTGGTCAGATCGCATCGAACGCCCCAGTTCGCTTGGCAATCGTGAGGAAGATGCCCATGATCACGATCGGCACGACGGAGAAGGCCGCGGCAAGTGGAATGTTTCCGGCCAGGCCCTGTTGCGCGTAGACGACCTGGCCGAGGATCAACGACGACGGGCCCACGATTTGCGGAACGATGTAGTCGCCTAAGGTCAGCGAGAACGTGAAAATCGAACCGGCAACGACGCCGGGAAAGGCAAGCGGCAGAATAACGTTGCGAAACGTCTGGCCCGGAGACGCGCCGAGGTCGCCGGAGGCTTCGATAAGCGTCTTGGGAACGCGCTCGAGGGCTGCCTGCACCGGCAGCACCATGAAGGGTATCCACAAGTAGAGAAACACCAGCACCATGCCGATGTAGCTGACCGATAGCGACGGCCCGCCGATCGTGGGCAGGCCCAGCACCGCATCGAGCAGCGGCGTCGCGCCTATCGCGCTCATCGTCCAGCCGACAGCGCCTTCCTTGGCGAGCAGCAGTTTCCACGCGTAAATCTTGACGAGATAGCTGGACCACAACGGCATCATCACCGCGAGGTAGAAGAGCGCCTTGGTACGTCCGCGCGCGTAGCGGGCTGCGTAATAGGCGATCGGAAAAGCGATGATCGCAGCGAGTACGGTCACGACGGTCGCGATAGCGACGGTGCGCAGGATGATATCGAGGTTGGCTGGCTGGGCGAGTTCGCCATAGGTGCGCAGGGTCGGCTCGCGCACAATCGTGCCGGAAAACTCGTCGATGGAAAAGAAGCTCTGCGCCAACAGCGCGAAGAGCGACCCGAGGTAGACGATGCCAAGCCACAGCATTGGCGGCAGCAGCAAAAGCGCAAGCAGCAGCCTGTGGCGCGTGACGAGCATGTCGGAGATGCCGCCGAGGATGCCGCCCGGCGCTTGCTTCGCTGGAAGTGCCTGCACGGTCATGGCTCCTCCATGAAGTGGAGGGCGGAGCGCGGGAAGGCAACTCGGACCGCGCTGCCGGGCGCCGGTGTCGCGCTGAGGCTGGCCGGAACCGAGGCGACGAGACGGCCGCCATCGGCAGTTGCAATTTCGATGCGCTTCACTGCACCCTGGTATAGCGTCTGCGTCACCGTTCCGTCCGCGACGACGGCTTCGTCGGCCGGCGCTGCGCCGTTGACGAGCAACATAATCTTTTCGGCGCGCAAGCTCGCCATCTTTGCGATGCCCACCCAGTTGCCGGCCAATGCTGGCTCGATGACATTCGACCCGCCGACGAAGTCAGCGACGAAGCGGGTCCGCGGCCGCTCATAAATATCTTCGGGCGATCCGACCTGCACGATGCGGCCATCGTTGAACACGGCGACCCGATCGGCCATGGACAGCGCCTCGCCCTGGTCGTGCGTCACGAACACGAACGACAGGCCGAGCGAGCGCTGCAGCGTCTTCAACTCGACCTGCATTTCCTCGCGCAGCTTCAAATCGAGCGCGCCCAAAGGCTCGTCGAGCAGCAGCACTTTGGGGCGCACCACCAGCGCGCGCGCCAACGCCACGCGCTGGCGCTGGCCGCCGGACAACTCGCCCGGCTTGCGCGCCTCCATGCCGGCCAGCTTGACCATCGCCAGCGCGGCGCGGCCTTGCTTCTCGCGTTCGGGGCGGTCGACCTTGCGGATCATCATGCCATAGCAGACGTTCTGCAGCACGCTCATGTGCGGGAACAGCGCGTAGTCCTGGAAGACCGTGTTGACCGGGCGGCGATAGGCGGGGACACCGTCCATCGCATCGCCGAAGATTTCGATGTGGCCCGCTGTCGGTTGCTCGAAGCCGGCGATGAGGCGCAGGCACGTGGTCTTGCCGGAGCCGGACGGGCCCAGCATGGCGAAGAATTCGCCCGGCGCGATGTCGAGATCGACGCCATCCACGGCGCGCACGTTGCCGAAGTGGCGCGCAACGTCGCGAAACGCTACGGCGGATGGGGATGCGGACACGCTGGCGGGCATGGCAGCGCCGTCTCCTCGTCATCTTTCGGGGCAGTCATCTAGTGCGGGAGTCATCTGGTGCGGCAGTCATCTAGCGGGGCAGGCGATTGCGGGCGGCTGCATCCGTGCAGGTCCGCCCGCGCAAGACGGCTAACGGCCGCCGATGACGGCGATGTAGTCGGTCACCCAGCGATAATAGGGTACGCAGGTGCCTTGCGAGCATTTCGAGACCGGGGTGCGCCAGAACTTGATCTTCTCGAAGTTCCCCATGCCGTTGGTCTCGCAGCCGCCTTCGCCGAGCAGCTCGTTACCCTTGCAGGCGTCGGGCACCGACGGGACCGACCCGAACCAGGACGCCAGATCGCCTTGCACCTTCGGACTGATTGAGTGCTCCAGCCACATGTAGGCGCAGTTGGGGTGGGCGGCGTCGGCGTGCAGCATGGTCGAGTCCGCCCAGCCGGTGGCGCCCTCAGCCGGCACGGTGGAGGCGATCGGCTTCTTTTCACCCTGCAGCAGGTTCACCTGGAACGGCCAGGAGCCTGATGCCACCACGCCCTCGTTCTTGAAGTCGTCGGTCTGCACGGTGGCGTCATGCCAATAGCGCTGCACCAGCAGCTTCTGCTGCCGCAGTAACCCAAGGGCAGCCTTGTACTGATCCTCGTTGAGTTCGTAGGGGTCCTTGATGCCGAGTTCGGGCTTGTGGGACATGAGGTAAAGGGCGGCGTCGGCAATATAGATGGCGCCGTCGTAGGCTTGCACGCGACCTTTGTTGGACTTGCCGTCCGGCAGGTTCGTCTCTTCGAAGACGACCGACCAGCTCTTGGGCGCCTCCTTGAAGACGTCGGAATTGTACATCAGGACGTTTGGCCCCCATTGGTAGGGCACGCCATAGTGTTTGCCATCGACCGTGTGCCAGGGCGCATCCTGCAGCCGCTTGTCGACCTTGCTCCAACTGGGGACCAGCTTGGTGTTGATCTCCTGCACGCGCTTGCCCGCTACAAGGCGGAGGCTGGCGTCGCCGGACGCCGTGACGAGGTCGAATCCGCCCTCGTTCATCAGGGCTACCATTTCATCCGAGGTTCCGGCCGCCTTCACGTTGACCTTGCAGCCGGTTTTGCTCTCGAAGGCAGTGACCCAATCGTACTTTTTATCGGTCTCCCCGCGCTCGATATAGCCGGGCCAGGCGACGATATCGACCTGCCCCTCGCCTTTTCCGATAGAAGACAGGGGGCCCTCGGCAAGGGCGGCGGGTACGGCCAGGGAGGCAACGCCGACGATCGCAAAAACGTATCTTTCGAGCATTGAAGGGCTCCTCTATGTATACTCAGGCGCCGGAGGCGGGCGCGGCGGAAGTTTGCGCCGCAACCCCAAAGGCCGACCAGAACAAAGAACAGAATTGAGACATCGGAAAAACCGATGACTAAGTTTCGCTCAACGGCGTGCTGCCCAGCCGGGCTGCCAGCCGGTTCTCGTTAGGTCCTGCAGCGGAGGTGATGTCCGGCCGATGTCGCTTTCCTTGCGCCAGATCAGATATTTCGTAGCCGTGGCTGAGCACGGGTCCGTTTCGGCAACCGCGCATGCCATCTCCATTTCGCAGTCGGCCATCACCGAAAAGATCCAGGAGCTGGAAGCCGACCTCGGGTTCAAATTGTTCGAGCGGCACTCACGCGGTGTGGAGCTGACACTCAAGGGCCACCAGTTTCTGCGTCACGCGCGCAAGATCCTCACCGACGTCCAGGACGCGCGGCGGGCCATCCGCGGGGAGATCGGAGAAGGCGGCGGCAGGCTCGCGCTCGGCGTGACGCCGCTCGTGGCCGGGTATGTGCTGTCCGACCTGGTGACGAGCTTCGGCGGCGCATTTCCCGAGACGGTCGTCGATACCGTCGAAGAGAGCGGGCAGCAGCTCGAGCATCTGCTCGTTGGCGGAGAACTCGACGTTGCAGTCATGGTCGTGCCGCTCAATCTCAATGCACCGGCTCTGCATACCGAGCTTGTTCAGGTTTCCGCCTATCGCGTGTGGCTGCCGCTGGGGCATCGCGAAACGCGCAAGGTGCGTGTCAGCCTGAAGGACTTGGCGGATTCCCCTCACGTGTTGCTCACCGTCGATCACGTGGCCCAGACCGTGGAAACAGCTTGGCGCGAACTGGGCATTCGGCCGCAGATCGCCTTGCGAACCACGTCGGTAGAGGCTGTGCGCGGGCTGGTTGCGACCGGAGGTCATGTCGCCGTCATGCCGGATCTCACCTATCGGCCGTGGTCGCTCGACGGCGATAAGGTGGAAGCCCGGATGGTTGCCGAGCCATTGCCCCCGGTCGAAGTCGCCATTGCGTGGCGCCGCGGCTTTCCACTCTCACCGACGGCCACAAGCTTCGTCAGCACCGCCGCCACCCGCAACGCCGGCCGCAGGCGCTAATCGCCAAGACGCTAAGTCTGACCAGCATCGGACCTAACTCGCCGCAATGATCGCCTGTCGCTACAGCCGTGGCAGCGGCATGCTGTTCGTCAACAGCGGAACTGGATCGTGCCGATCGCCGGATGCGTGGCAATTGCGGCACGCTTTCCGGGTCCTTGCGGGAAACCCAGCTTTCTGCAGGCCCAGGCTGTTGTCGAGCGCCACGCGTTCAACTAATTCTCAGGCTTGGATCGATAATTCTTCGGAGGGGCACATGCGTTCCTTGAAACTCGGCTTGGCCGCCACGGCGGTCGTCTGCGCACTTGCGACGGCGGCTCGAGCCGACTGCGTTAAAGTGGGAACAGTTGGGGAAGCTCCGACCCACGCTATTGCCGAGCTCTTTGCCAAGAATGGCCTTAAAAACATCATCTATGGGCAGGGCCGGGAAGGTAAGGGCACGGTCCACCTGAAGTGCGAAGACGGCGCGGCGACAACGACGTGTCACGCCTCGCAGATGGCGTGCAAAGTTTCAGCACCCAAGGCCTGCCTGGGCGCCTGGTTGTGCCTGTAGGCCTGATTGTGCATGTACGCCTGGTTGTGCCTGTAGGGATGACCTCGCGCCGGCGCAATCAATAGCGCTGCTTTCACAGCCGCTGCGACACGCTACAAACCTAAGTAGGGCTCAGTCGATTCTGGGACCGTTCGGGAAACGCTTGGACGCACGTTTCTGGTCGATGATGTCGTCGACGGATACGTCCGCGCGCACTAACCGCTGAGACCGCCGCTTTGCGCAACAGCACTTAACCGTTACAGTTGAGATATGCGCCGACGACGTCGGAGCGAACGCGAATGCCGTTCCATCCCCACTGACCGTCGGGTCCTTCAACGAGATGGATGCCGCGCGCGGCGAAGATTTCATTGAGGACAGCAATTGCGTCGCCGCAACCTGTAATCTTTCGAGCGACTGCTTCGCAGAGCACGTCCGATTCCTTGGGATCTACGGCAAACGGGCCGAGTTCGACGGCGTCTTTGACCAAGTTGCAGATTTGACGTCTGACCGCCCAGTACCTTCGCATCGAACATCTCCCAGTTCGCCAGTAGGAAACACTCAAACGCTTGCACAAAGATTAATCGATTTAGTAGCGCCAGCGCTAATTTTGGAATGTGGCACGTGGATTACAGTGCTCAGAGCGGGCTCAATCGGGTAGCGGACTTCGGAGTGACCGAGCTGTGCAGACGCGTCGGGCTTCCGAAGTCCCCGCCAGCCTTACCGCTCCTTGAAGGCGCGGGCGACTTGATCCTCGATCGGTTTCATCAGGTAGGACATGGCGGTGCGGTCCGCGGTTGCAATCTGCACTTCGGCGGGCATGCCGGGAACGAGTTTCAGGCCCTGCGTGCTGCGCAGCTTTTCCTGGTTCATGACGATGCGGGCAACATAGTAAGACGGCGCGTTGGCATCGTCGCGCGTCAAGTCGGCAGAGATACGCGAGACGCGGCCCTCGAACTCCGGGGTGGTGCGCATGTCGAATGCTGGAAAGCGGACGTTGACGGTGTGGTCCACGCGAACCTGGTCGATGTCGCGCGGCGCGACCTTGGCCTCGACGACGAGTTGCTCGCCTTGCGGCACGATGGTCATGATCTGCTCGCCCGCTTCGATCACGCCGCCGACCGTGTGCACCGATAGCTGATGCACGATACCACTCTGTGGCGCGCGAAGGTCCACGCGCCGCAGCTGGTCATCAGCCGTAATCTTGCGCTCGGTCAGCTCTGCGCGCTTCGACTGCACCTCGCGCAGTTCCTTGACCACTTCCGATTTGCGATCCTGCAGATGCCCTAGGCTCTGCAACTCGGTCTCGGCAATCTTGCCGCGCGCTTGCGCTGCCGACGCGACGAGCTGGCCGTGTTCGCCGCGCAACCTAACCTCCTCGCGCCGCAGGCTGACGAGCCGCGTCTTCGGCACCAGCTGCTTCTTCTCCAGGCCGATCAGGTCATCCAGCTCCGTCTCGATGAAAGCGATTTCCTTCTCCTTCGCCGCAGTCTGATCCTGCATGCCGGTGATCTGGTTGCGCAGCTGCTCGATCTGCTCCTTGTACTGCGACTTCTGGCTTTCGCACGTGTTGCGCCGCGCCGCGAAGATCACTTCCTCTGTCGCGAAGATCGACTGCACACGCGGATCGGACCGCCGCGGCGCCAGATCTTCGGGCATGGAGAAGCCGGTGCCGTCATCGCGCTCCGTTTCCAGGCGCGTCTGGCGCACGATCAGTTCATCGAGCAGGTTGGTGATCATCTGCAGGTTGGCGCGCGTCGCCGTTTCGTCCAGCCGCACCAGGATATCGTTGGCCTCGATCCGGTCGCCTTCCTTGACGCGGATCTCGCCGATGATACCGCCTGTCGGATGCTGCACCTTCTTGACGCTCAACTCCACGACGACCGTGCCTGGCGCAAGCACGGCTCCGCCAAGGCGGGTCGTCGCCGCCCAGCCGCCGATGCCAACGATGAGTACGACGACGGTGGCCAGCCCGCTCAACAGATACTTGCGAACGCTGCTGTCAGGCTCTTCCATCTCCGTCGCGGCGAAGGACAAGGTGTCAGGGATATCCAGGCGCGCGAAGAGCATGTGATGTCCTTGATCAAGCCGTCTGTTTCAGGATCTTGAACGGCCGATGCGCTGCCGATGCCGCCGGCGCTGGAGACGATCCTCCGGGAACTTGCTCACGACGCTGGGCTTGGCCTCGCCCGCGCTGGCCGCTGCCGCGTCTCTGGCAATGGCCGTCACGCTGCGCACGACCTCGTCTTTCGGGCCGAACGCCTGGATCTGGCCGTTGTGCAAAGCCATCAGCGTATCGACGGCTGCCACGGCGGATGGCCGGTGCGCGATGACGATGACGATGCCGCGGCGCGCCTTGATGTTGACGATGGCCTGCGTCAGCGCATGCTCGCCATGCGAGTCCAGGTTGGAATTCGGTTCGTCCAGCACGACCAGGAACGGGTTGCCGTAAAGCGCGCGGGCGAGCGCAATGCGTTGGCGCTGCCCGCCGGACAGCTTGGCGCCGTCATCGCCGACGCGGGTCGCATAACCGTCCTTGAGGCCGGTGATCATGTCATGCACACCGGCTTGTTCCGCCGCGGCGATGATGTCCGGGCTGTTGGCCGCCGGATCGAACCGCGAGATGTTGTCGGCAACCGTGCCATCCATCAGCTCGATGTCCTGCGGCAGGTAGCCGATGTGGCGGCCCAGGTCTTCGCTGCGCCACTGGTCGAGCTTGGCGCCATCCAGCCGCACGCTGCTGTCGGGGTGAGACGGCGGCCATACGCCGACGATGGCGCGGGCCAGCGTCGATTTGCCGGACCCGGTCGGACCGATGACGCCTAGGGCTTCACCCGCATTGAGACTGAACGATACGCCCCGCAAGATGGGCTGCGTTTCCGACGGCGCGTTCACGGTCAGGTTGTTCACCGTCAGCCCGCGCACCGGAGCATTGAGGTCGACGGCTGGCTGGGCCTTGGCGTCCAGTTGCGCAAACAGCGCCTTGAGCCGGGCATGGCCCTGGCGTGCCGCAACGAACGAGCGCCAATGCGTGATAGCCACCTCGACCGGAGCCAGCGCGCGCGACGTCATGATCGAGGCGGCGATGATGGCCCCTCCCGACATCTGGTCGACGACGACGAGATATGCGCCGAGCCCCAGCACCGCGGACTGCAGCAGCATCCGCAAAACGCGAGACGCCGTGCCGGTGCCGCTCGTCGCATCGCTGGCTTTCAACTGGTCCGACAGGTGCCGTGCCGACAACGCGGAAAAGCGATCGCCGAGCCGTGTGCCCATTCCCATGGCCTGGATCGCATCGGCATTGCGTCGCGTGGCGGTACAAAGTGCGGAGCGTTGCGATCCACTGACGGCGGCGGCCAGCGTAGGCGCCCGCGTTCGCGTTTCGGCAACGATCGTCAGGCCGATGATGACAACCGCGCCACCCGCCGCGAGCAGGCCCAGCCACGGATGCAGCAACGTCACGAAAGCGATGAAGACCGGTATCCAGGGAATATCGAACAGAGCCGTCGGCCCCATGCCCGACAGGAACGAGCGAACCTGGTCCACGTCGCGCAGCGGCTGCATGCCGTCGGCGCTGGTCGGGCCGTTCAGCGATCGCGCGCGGACGGCCTCGAAGACATTGCGCCGCAACGCCTGGTCGAACTTGACGCCGATGCGCGCCATGGCCCGCATCCGGAAGAAGTCGAGCAGTCCATAGCCCGCATAAAGTGCGGCCATGAGTACCGACAGACCGATCAGCGTCGCCACGCTTTTGGACGGCAGGACGCGATCGTAGACCTGCAGCATGTAGAACGAGCCGGTCAACGCCAGCAGGTTGAGCACGCCCGAAAAGAACGCGATCGCCAGAAACGTGCCGCGCATCCGTCGCATCACGGTCGGCAAGACTGAACTTCTGTTGCCATCCGCCATGCGGCGTCTCCCGGGTGCCGCAGCCCTACACGATGAAATCGTTTGCCGTCAGGTTGGTGACGCCGCCGGCCGCCGTGTTGTGCACCACCAGCACATCGCCGTTGCCGAAGTCGAACACCGAGTCTGCCCCATCTCCGTGAGACTGGATGATCACCTGCGTCGCGCTGGTGAGGCCGAAGCCGGTGAAGTCGATGAGGTCGATGTTGCCGGCGACGCCGTTGCCGAAGTCCATGATCTGGTCGTAGCCGAAGCCAGGCTTGAAGACGAACGTGTCGCTGCCCGCACCTCCGGTCAGCAGATCGTTGCCCGTGCCGCCGGAGATGATGTCCTCGCCGGCGCCGCCGCTGATCGTATCGGCGCCGCCCAGCCCGAAGAGCGCTTCGCTGGCCAGCGTGCCGGCCATCACGTTGTTGCCTTCCGTGCCAACCAATGTCGGCATCCCGGCCCCGGTCGAACCTTCCAGGCCCAGGGCCACGCCGGTTTCCGAGGTGGCCTCCAGCCCGAGGATCTGCACCTGGGACAATTCGCTTAATCCCCCGCTGGCGCCGGTAAAGCCGAAGTAGATGTTCTCCGAGCCGCCGAAATACTCGGCCGCCAGATCGCCGGTCAGCGTTCCGGCAAGCACGCCGTCGAAGGTATAGCTGAGCGTCTGGCCGTCCCAGGTCACGTTCACCATGTGCCACTCGCCGTCCTCGATGTTGCCGAGGTCCTGGACGGGCGACACGACGGTCTCGCTGCCGGTGGTAATGAAACTCGTGTGATCGTTGGCGATGTCGTTGGGATCGCCCTGGTTCTGGTACGTGTCGAACTGGATCGCCAAGCCGTTCTGGATGTTGAGCGCACCCATCGCGCCTCCAAGCCCGCCGATGGCTGCACTACCGAGCGGATCATTGTGCAGGACGAACGACATTCCGTCAGCGCCGGCGTCGTTCGCGCCGACGTTGATGGCGAAGGCGATGTTGAACGCGGCCGCCAGCGATATGCGCTCCGCCGACATCACCGCGCCGCGCTGGGATTCGGCGTCAGGCATCACCGTATACAAGTGATCACCCACGCCCACGGATGCGTTGCCGGTCGTGATGAATTGCGCAGCCGTCAGGTCGCCGCCCGTCACATTCACCGTCACCTTGCCTTCGCAGCAGGCCCAGCGATCCTCGATGCAATAGAGGAACGAGTCCACGCCGACGAACCCCGCATTGGGCGTGTAGACGAAGCTGCCGTCCTCGGCCATCGTCACCACGCCGTTACGCGGCGCCAGCATCGGTTCGTGATGAGCTTCGCGCGGTTCCTCGCAGATCGAAATGAAATCGCCGTCGGGATCATGGTCGTTGGCAAGAACACCGTTTGCGGCCGAGATCACCAGTGTGCCATTTGCAGCCACGGTGTACGCATCGTCGGCCGTGACAGGCGTAGCGTTCGGCCCCATGATGTGCAGCAGGGTGCCGTCTTCCGCCGTCGCGTCCAGTTTCTCGATCTTGACCTGGGCTTCCTCGAACAGCCCGCCGCTGCCGGCCGTCAGCCCGAGATAGGCAAAATTGGAGCCACCGAGCGACGCGGTCACTTCCGCAGCGCTCAACGTTGCCATCAAGACGCCGTCGAACGTGTAGGAGAGCGCTTCCCCGTTCCAATAGATCTTCACCGTATGCCAGGCACCGTCCTCGATGTTGCCGAGGTCCACCACGGGCGACTTGATCAGCTCCGTCGTGGTGTCGATGAAGCTCGTGTGGTCGTTGGCGATATCATTGGCGTCGCCCTGGTTCTGGAACGTATCGAACTGGATCGCCAGGCCGTTCTGAATGTTCAACGCACCCATCGCGCCACCCATGCCGCCCAGAGCCGCACTTCCCAGCGGGTCGTTGTGCAGCACGAAGGCCATGCCGTCGGCGCCATTGTCGTTGGCACCCAGGTTGAGCTGGAACGCCACCGAGAATGACTGCGAAAGGTCGATGCGGTCCGCGGTCATCACGCTGCCGTGCTGCAGTTCTTCCGCCGGCATCAGCACGTATTTCCCGTGCGCGGCATCGTACGCCGCGTCGCCATTGATGACGAAGTCGGGCGAACGCGGCAGCTCGCTGCGGTCGGCATCCAGCACGGTGCCGTCGCTCAGCGTCCCGTCGAGAGACAGGATGCGCACCTTGTGCTGTTCCGTCAGCCCGCCGGTGCTGGCCGTGAACCCGAAGTACGCAAGCTGCGACCCGCCGAAGTAGGTATTCGCCAGATCCGCGGTCAGCGCACCGGCTTCCTCGCCGTCCACCCAGTACGTCAACGTGTCACCGTCCCAGGCCACGCGCACCGTATGCCAGGCGCCGTCTTCGATATTGCCGAGGTCGGTCACCGGCGACAGAACTTGCCCCGTCGCCGTGTTGATGAAGTTGCTGTGGTCGTTGGCGATGTCCGTGGGATCGTCCTGGCTCTGGAATGTATCGAACTCGATGGCGAGCCCGTTGGCGATACCCTCCGCGCCAAGGCCGCCGCCGATCGCGCCGATGGCATCCGCCCCGCGCGGGTCGTTGTGCAGCACGAAGGTCAGCCCGTCAGCGCCGGCGTCGTTGGCGCCGACGTTGATTTCGAACGAGATGTCGAAAGCCTTGCTGATATCCAGCTGCTTTTCCGAAATCACGCTGCCGGCCTTCATGCCGGCGTCCGGCGTCAGCACGAAGCTGTCGTCGAAGCCATCGTAGGCGGCCGTGCCGTTGGTCTCGAACGCCACGCCGTTGTCGAGCGGCAGGGTGGCAGGCTGATAATACGGAATCTCGGAATTGACGAAGATCGTCGCGGCCACGGAAGGTGTGCCGTCTGCCGTCAGCGCAAACAGCATCCAGTATCCAGGCGTCAGCACATTGGCGTTATCGGGCAGGTCGACCGTCAGCGTGCCGTCGGCGGCGACCGTGAACGGCAGCTCGATCCGTTGCGACGACACGTCGATCGAATGCGTCACCGAGCCGAACTTCATCAATGCCAGCGTTTCGATGGCCGCAGGCCCCGCAACGCTGATCGAGAATTCGTCGCCGACATCCACCGCATCCGGCGCCGCCGTGATGACGGGACGCGGAGCGGCAACGCCACCATCGTCAAACAGATAGTCGGGCGAGAAAACCTCGCCATTGAGGTTGAGCAGGGGGCCGGGCGAGCCGCCGCCCAGCGTCATCACTGTTCCGTCCGGCAGCAGAATGGCGGTGGAGTGATAGAGCCGTGCGACCCCGGCATCCGCCTCGACACTCCAAAGGCCGGTGTCCGGATCCCAGATCTTTACGGTCGTGGCGACATCGACGAGCTCATTATACACCCCGCTGCCGCCGCTGATCATCACGCGGCCGTCGGGAAGAACCGTCAGGTTCGCCCAGATCCGATTGGCGCCGACGTCTTCCGTGCGCTCGTAGGTGGGGGCCTCGCCGCTGAGATCCATCACCCAGGCAGAGCCGTCGTTGCCGACGAGCAGCACCTTGTCGGGTGCGAACATGATGGCTGGCTTGTCCCACGAGATGGCGGTCGGCATCGCGCCAACCTGCTCCACGCTGCCGCTGCCCTCGGTGTTGATGGCATAGACAAGTCCAGTGCCGTCCGACGACGTCCAGATATCGCCGTTGGACGTCAGCCACGAGCGCGGATAAAGCGAGGTGATGTTGAACGTATCGATGTAGGCGCCCGTCAGCGTGCGGAAGCCGTACCCCGGCGTGTAGATCTCGGCATAGGGGCTGTAGTGGATGTCGTCCGGCGGGCTGTCGTCTCTGCCGCCGATCAGGACGATCTGGCCCGATGCTGTCGTGACGGCGCTGGCATACCAACGCGAAAACGCCATCGGTCCGGTAGCCGAGTGCTCCAGGCTGAGGTCGGTGTAGTCGAAGACGTTGACGTCGGCGATGCCCGAGTTGAAATTGCCGACGGGTCGCGCGTCACCACCTGCGATAAGAATCTCGCCCGTCTCCGGTACGATCATGGCAACGGCGCAGAAAATATCCGAGTTCGTCGTGTGCGATAGCGTCGTGTGGCTATTGGTGACCGGATCCCAAATGTCGTAAATGTGCAGGCCCGACTGCACGCCATTCTGGTCTGTGCCGAACGTCAGGAGCTTGCCGTCTGGCGTCAATCCGACGTGGAGGCCGACGATGGGCCAAGAAAAAATATCGCTAAATGAACCGATTTCGTCGGCATTCTCTGCTACAGGCATTTGCGCCTCCGGCTGAAATTGCAGCGCGCGATAGCGCGGCATTGGCAGTAATAATGGAACTATAGGAGAGGATCGCGATCACCTGCGACGTTCAAAACCGCACCGTTCAGATCAAAATGGTCTCCCTTGCTAAGCCGGAAGCCGTAGCGACATCCTTCAAAAGTAGATGACGACGCGAATGCGATTGCTGCATGCTGAAGTGTGCGCTGCAGCGCAGCGCTCGCCAGCGCCATCCAGTTCTCGCGTGTTGGGTTGGAGACCACGCGTGCCGGAATTCTTAATGACTGCGTGCCATACGACGTAGCCTGGCGTCACTAACACTTCCGGATCGGCGACCGTTTGGCCGCTGCGCGATTGCGTCACGAAGGGACCGGGGCATGGATTTTGTCTATTACGTTTGCGGCCTGGCCGGCGGGGTGATGCTCGGCGCGTTTTTCAAAGTACCGGCACTCGCCGCCGCGACGTTCACAATCATTTTGGCCGCAGCGGCATTTGTCGTGTTCCACGATGTGCCGCTGACGACTGCGTTTCAGCGCGCGCTGCCCGCGATCATATGCATGCAGATCGGCTACCTCGTTGCCGCAGCCGTCCAGGGGCACCGTAAGGGCCCGTAGACTTAACCCGGACGGAAATCAGGCCGTTTCGCCGCCGCGGGTCACGGCAGGAATGGTGCGCGCCAGGATCCCAAGATCCAATCCCAGCGACCAGTTGCGCACATAGTAGCGATCAAGCGCGACGCGGCGCTGGTAGTTCAAGTTGGTCCGGCCGCTCACCTGCCAGAGGCCGGTCAGGCCAGGGCGGGTCGAGAGATAGTCGTCCTTCGACGAGCCATACTTTGCCAATTCGCTCGGTACGATGGGCCGGGGGCCGACGCAGCTCATATCGCCGCGCACGACGTTGATCAGCTGGGGCAGCTCATCCAGGCTGGAGCGCCGCAGGAAATGTCCAATCGGCGTGATGCGCGGATCGTTGCGAAGCTTTTGCGTTGCCTCCCATTCGATGGCGGCCGCGGGGTTGTCCGCCAGGTACCGCTGCAACACCGCCTCGGAGTCTTCAACCATCGTGCGGAATTTGAAGCAGGGGAACATCCGCCCCCCATAGCCCACACGCTGGTGGGCGTAGAGAATGCGACCGCCGTAGCTGTATCGCATGATGCAGCAGATCATGACGATCAGCGGCAGCAGCAGAAGTGCCGTAAGTGTGGCCAGCGCAATATCGAAAATGCGTTTCTCGACGCCGCCAACGGGGCGAGGATCATAAATATACGGAGACAGGGGGTGCAGTGCCGCCGTCGTATCGGCGCGGTGCGGCCCGGAAATTACGTCGGTCAAATGTCCAGCCATATCTAGTTCCTGATGAGAAGTGGGAACATCGAAACTATCGAACCGAGGGTGCACTGCATCAAGTCAGGCAAAGTAGGTATCGATGCGAGGTCTGCATCGCTACCACCTTGGGACCCTGCGGTTTTTCGCCTCGCTTAGTCGTCATGCCGCATGACGCAGCCCGGCAGGCGGAACAGAGCTCCGCATCGCGCTATGCGCGGCTCGCGCCAGATCGAACTCAATGACGAACAGGATTTTGTAGGTAGGTCGTCTCGACT
Source organism: uncultured Pseudomonadota bacterium (assembly GCA_963846845.1). Classification (GTDB taxonomy): domain Bacteria; phylum Pseudomonadota; class Alphaproteobacteria; order Rhizobiales; family Hyphomicrobiaceae; genus JAKAXS01. The sequence continues at coordinate 35,371 of CAWJXQ010000015.1, forward strand.
TTGCGACGAAAGCCGAGGCGCGGGAACTCGATCGAATTGTCGACTGACCACGACCCGTCTGTCTCGCGGCGCTCGAGACTAATGCGCCATACCTTGCCGTTGAGATAGTCGCGCCGGATGCGCAAGGCTCCATCCAGGGCGTCTTCAATATATTCGAGCATGTGCTGCAGCGAGGGAAACTCGTCGTTCCAGCCACCGATCGACAACACGTAGCGATCGTCGAGCATGCAGGCGGTGAGGTCGGGGCCGTCGGGTGCCAAGCGCAGAATGGTGACGCCGCGCGCCTCGACAAGTATCGTCGCATCTTTGCGGTGCTTGAGTGCCCGAACGATCTGCCGCCCCAGGTTGGAGGCCATTTCCGATTGCCTCGACGGCCTTTCACCGGGATCTGCGGCACCATCCGCCGCAAGCGCAACACCGCTCGTTTCAGTCTGCCGGGAACACATGGGGGACATCGCTGCGCTCGCGTTGCGGCCGGGATGGCCTAGGAACGTGAAACTGCGCCGCTACGACCCGCCGACACAAAGCGTGAAACACCGTCCTTCAGATCATCGAAGGATGCCGCCGGCTTGAACCAGGACACGGCCGCCGCGAGGGCGGCGCCAATGAGTGTCCACATCGCCAGGACCATGAAGAGCGACCGGCTTTGCACCATTGATCCTGAGGCCGTCGTGATGATCTTGGCGTTCGAGAGCGGGAAGGACTGCCGCTGCACCGTTGCGACATAGGTCTGCATGAAGCTGTCGTACACTTGGCGGTTGGTTTTTGCCGCCGACTCTAATTCTTCAAGCGTGGAGCGGGGTGACGCAGGAGCAGCACTATCCGGATTGCGCATCGCACCCGTCTTCGAGATGCTGTAATCCTGGCTGACGCGGTGTTCCTGCAGTTTGCGCGCGGCCTCGTTCATGTCCTGCCGCAGATCCGCCAGACGGCCCTTGAGCCACTCGCTTCCCACCTCAGCGGCCTTGGTTCGCGTATCGATCTGAAACTTCATGTAGGCGTTGGCGACACCGTTGGCGATGCGCGCGGCAAGTTCCGGGTCCTTGGCGGAATACAGAATGTCGATTGCGTACGAAACGCCGATCCGCCGGATGGTAAGGCTCTTCTGGAAGTTCGCCAGGATCCGTTTTGCACGCTCCGAGTCCGCAGCGGCACGCGTGCTGCCCGATACCATGCTGTCGGGAAGGTAATCGCTCATCAGGGTCACGGCGAACTCGGGCTCATTTACCAAACCCAAGGCGGTAACGACGCTCTGCGAGATTTCCTCCGACCGCAAGATCGCGATCTCGGTCTCCACCTGCTGACTATCCATTGCCATCGGCTGTTCCAACGCCTGCTCGCGTAGAACGCGCGTCAAGCCGGGGTCGATGAGCAACTGCGCCTGCGCGGTGTGCGAAGGATTGGTCAAAAGGAGGTAGGTCAATCCTAATGCAGCGCCGGCGGCGGCGCCGAGGGCTATGTTGGTAAGATTGCCCGAGACGAAGGCAAGGATGCTGCGAAAATCGAAATAGTACAGATCCCTGGTGTCGGCCTTCGTCTCCGGCTGGCGGTCTTCACCCATACCCTATCTCTCCACCCCGCGGCCGTTATCGCCGGCCCGGTCAACCCGAATGATCAAGCAACTGAGGGTACAGCTCCACCAGCGAGTGCCCAAGACGGCCAAAATTAGTAAGAGGGGCCGAGAGAGAGAGGCAAAGAGCGGGCCGCTGTGGCGGAACACCGGTCAGCTATCTATTGAATAGCTCGTTAGCGAGGTAGGCGACCTCGGTGCGGTTCGTCGCTTTCAGCTTCCGCATGATTTTGCGCACGTGCACTTTCACCGTGCTCTCGCACATGTTCAATTCATAGGCGATCATCTTGTTCGCCTTGCCCTTGCGCAAACCTTCCATTACCGCCGCCTGCCGCTCCGTGAACATGGTGGACGACGAGCTGGGCACGGCCACTTGGTCGCGCGCGCTGTTGTCTTCCAGCATGACCGCCGCGGGCACGAAGGTGCCGCCGGCGCTGACGAAGCGGATCGCCGCCAGCGCGATGTCGAGCGGCATATTGGCCGGAATATAGCCCTTAGCACCGCTTTTCAGCGCCTTGACCACGTTCGCTGGATCGACTGATGCGGTCAGAACGATGATGGGCACGCCGAGGTTCAGCTGGATCAACTGGTCCAAGTCGTTGGTGTCTTGGTCGTGCCAGCTGCTGTCCGGCACTGAGAGTACGAACATCGCGGGTGTGATTTTGTCGGCAACGTCGCGCCAGGCAGATACGCTGGCGACGGCAGCAAGGTCGCAATCGGTCGCCGTACCGAGGCATTGCATGAGGCAGTCGCGAAACAGCGCTCTTTTCTCAATGAGCACAATGCACCGCCGCAAAGCGTCGTCCGGATCCCGAACTTCAGTCATTAGCGCTCCTTTTGAGGAGGGAACGAACCCAAAATTGCGGTGCGTTCGCGCAGTGATAGGAAAATGTATAGCGCATTTTGTTTATAGGTAATGCGAAAGCAACCACGCAAGACCACCCAAGGAATAAGTGGTATGCGCCGTTGTTGAAGGGTTGCCGCAATTACGTGCAGCTGCCGTCGCGATCGGAGCTGCAATCGCTTCACGGTTAGGCAAATGGACGTCGCATATCGCGCTCTGGCGGCAAGTAGCGGAACTAGCCCTGCAATATCGCAGAGTTAGCGGCATTTCGTCACCGCGCCAATGATCGAGGCCACTGATCGAGGCCGCATATCGAGGTCGGCGATCGAGGGAAAGGCAACAGTTCATCGGCATTGCCGCGACCGGCCCGGCGGCCGGCTGCCAGGGCCGCATCCCAATGCGCTGTCACACAGCCCTGATACCTCGTTTAGGTGCCTCCCATCTCAAGCCATAGCCGGAAACAATGCCGTTTCTCCGTAACTTGGGTGAAGAATGAACGGGCTCCGCAAAGCGGTCTTCTTCGCGACTGGCGATCAGCAGTTTCTCCTCGGCGCAAATTTTGTCATTGCCGTCGTAACCTCCCGTCTCATGCCGCCCAATGAAATTGGCGTGGCCGTGCTGGGCGCCGCAGCCGTCGGCCTGATTACGGCGCTGCGCGAGTATGCAACGTCGACGTATCTGATCAAGCACTCGGACCGGTCCCAGGCGGACCTGCAGGGCGCTCTATCGGCAATCATCTTTGCCAACGCGTTGCTGTTGCTCGGCCTGGCGCTGATAGCGCCTCTCGCAGGCTGGCTCTACGCCGACGATCGCGTCACCGTTTATCTGCGGATCCTCGCCGTCGCGCTCATGATCGAGGCGTTCGCGATGCCGGTTCTCGCCGTCCTGCGCAGCGAACTGGAATTTGCACAGGCAGCCGCCGTCAGCGTCGTGGGGACGCTCTTCAGCCTCGTGACGACGCTCGGTTTGGCGTGGCTCGGCTACGGTTTCATCAGTTTCGCCATCGGCATCCTGGCGGGTACGACGGCCAGCGCCGTCATGGGGCTGATCTTGCGGCCCAGGTTCTGGTTTTTCCGGCCGACCCTGACAGCCTGGCGCGACGTCTTCGCCTTCGGCGGATACAACGGCACCAGTTCCCTGCTTCGCCAGCTCTTCGACAGCATGCCCTACCTCGTGCTGGGCCACTTTCTGTCGCTCGATGCCGTCGCCTACTACCATCGCGCGTTGATGCTGTCCCAGCTGCCGGCCAAGCTGTTGCTGAGCGGGGTCGAGAATTTGATGTTGCCCGCCCTGGTGAAACAGGGACGGCAGTCGGCGTCCATGAAGGACACCTTCCTGCGCACGATCGACTGCGTGACCGGCATCTACTGGCCGGCAATCCTGGTTGCGGCCATCCTGGCAGATCCTCTGATCCGGCTCCTCTACGGCGACGCCTGGCTGCCTGCTGCGCCCATCTTCCAGATCATGGCCGTGGCAGCCATGTTCGTCTTCATGGGCAAGCTCGACGCCTCGATGCTGGTGGCAGCCGGCGGCCTTAAGGACCTCGTCAAGCGCAGTCTGATCGCGTTTCCCCTCAGTGCGGCCATCAGCACCGTGGGCGCCATGCTCGGCGTCATGGCCCTGGCCTGGAGCTATTGGATCACCAACCCCATCCTGTTGTTCACGTCGCTGATCTTTCTGCGGCGGCACATCGCATTCACCTGGGCAGACCTCGGCGGCGCCCTCTCCCGCAGCGCGGTCGTCAGCTTGATCTCGGCCGCGATCCCTCTGGCGCTGGTGATAGTCTTCGGCAGCCACGACGTTCCGCTGGCCATGCTGTGCGCGGCCTCGATCTCTGCAGTGCTGATGTGGTTCTTCGCACTCTGGCTGACGCGCCACACGCTGTGGACGGAGGCGACGGCCCGGGGCCCAGGCCCGGAAGTTAGCGACCGTCTGGCAGACGTGCGGGCAGACGGTTGAAGGCACCCGCAGAGTGCTTCCGGGACAAAGTGTGAAGCGGTTTTCCGAAACAAGCGCGACATTGAAAAGCTCGGTCGCCCACCCCGCAGCTATCGCTCGGGCCGCATCAGGCCCGCGCAGCGCTCGCTAGATCCGGGCTGAACCGCTGCTCGCTCTGGCGCTTCAGGTACCACGTCAGTGCCAAGCCCCCTAAAACCACCGGGAAGAACCGCGTCTCGCCCCAGTAGAACACGCGCAGCATCTCGATCACGCCGGTAAACCAGACTGGATAGAAGATCAGCCCGGCAACGCGGCCCGACGCCGCCGATCGCAGCAGCCATCCGCTCAGCGCGCCAAGGCCGCACCAAGCCAGAACGCCCACGACAGGTCCGAAGTCGGCGATCGGCAGGAAGATGCCGCTCATGTTGTTGAGTTCGGGATTGAGGTAGGCCTCGAGAAACTGCATGGACTCGAAGTTGGCCGATGCCGCCGACTGCAAATCGAACAACGGGAACTTAGCCAGCCAGTCGCCCGTCGTCACCGGGCTGTTGAATGGGTCGACGAGCGTGATCAGCGCGGCGCCGTTGTTCAGTGCTGTCGCGTAGTAGCCCGCGAAGCGAACGGCGATGAACTCGGCGAAGGTGCCCGGAAAGACGTGCTGGTAGAACTGCCAGGACCGGAAATACTCGCCAAGGGTGAAGACGCCGAGCAGCGCGACGAAACCGCCGATGGGCGCAAATGCGAACGGGCGCAACGGGCGTTCCGACCAGGCCGGCGAAATTCTCGCAAACATCAGCAGCATGATCGGCAGGAACAGCTCGATGGTCGCCAGCCGTTCGGACCACAACCAGGACCGCAGGACGCAGCAGACCGCGACCGCCACCAGCAGCCATCGCAGCAGGCGCGGCCGTGCCTGTCCCGTAAGGTGCGTATAGCAGATGATGAGAACGGCCAGTAGCGACTGCAGCGACATGAATGAGGTGACGCCGGGCACGCGGTTCAGCGTCTCGCGCAGGGTATACATCGCCGTGGACGATCCCTGCATGTGCTCCAGGATCAGCTGCGGCTTGATGAGCAGGGGCGATAGAAACATCACGTAGGCAAAGACCACCAGCGTGCCGATGACGGCGATGGCGCGGTCCAATGCAGCTGCCGGGATGCGCTGGGCGATCTCAGGCAGCGCGCGCCGCGGCTCGAACAGGAACGAGAAGAGGGCAAATCCGATGATGGCAGCCACGCCGAGATAGACGGCGTCGCCGGTTAGGAACTTGTGGCTGTGCTTGTAGACGGCGTAATCCGCCTCGCCGAGTGCGGCGCAGGCAAGGAAAATCGGCAGCATGACGAAGAGCGCGATGCGGGACGGATAAGTCCACCAGTAAAGTCGGATTACGCTCTTCGTCATGTTGACCGCTAGTCACCCTTTTTACGGCAGTCTTTACCGCAGCGGATTTGCATAGTCCTGGGTCAGGATCGTGGCGCCAACGCCGGGCTTCGTCGCCTTCTCCTCGTCCTTCACGCTTTCGTTGCGGCGCGCGGGGGCCGTGCCGCGGTTGGCGTTGGCCACCTTCACTGTATCGCCAGGCTGAAGCACGGTCGTTTCCGACGCATCGAATTCCTCGGTGCCGCGGATGATCGTGAACTTCATGGCGGCCTTTTCTTCGCCGCCTTCTTCGAATGAAGCGAGGCGAAGCGCGCTGGCATCGGCGACGATGCGGTCCGCAGTCCGCACCCGGCGCGCCAAGCCATCGATGCGGGCCTGTGCGGCACGCATTTCGACAATTGCCTGCCCGATGCGATTGTCCCGCAGGTCCTGCAGTTCCATGTCGGCCTTGATGAGGTCGCGCTGCACACCCGTCTCGGTTGCCTTCAAGCGCACGCGATCGTCCTCGACCTGCATGACCACGCGTGCGATTTCGGCGCGGCGCGTATTCGTCGTCAGCTTGCGCGACAGCATCTCATCGAAGCGCTTGAGGTCGTCGTTCGAAATCTGAACCTGCTTGTTGACACGTGACATGTGGGTGGAAATGTCCTGCAACTGGTGCTGCAGCATCTCCTTGTTCCGCGCGAATTGTTCCTGCTTCATGTTGTAGGAAACCAGGCGCGCATCGAAGATCTGCTGTTCGCCGATCAAAAGTTCGTGGGATTCCTGAGGCGTTGCGGCGTCGCCGAACTCGGCCGGGCGGGCCACGAGGGACGCCCCGTTGCTTTCAGCTTCCAGCCGGGCACGGCGCGCGATCAGCGCATTCAGCTCGGCCACGTTGACGCTGCGTTCGCCTGCGGTCGAGATCGTCTCGCGATCCAGACGCAGCGAATCCAGTTCGTTCAGCCGCAGCATGCCGCCGGCCAGCGAAATCGCCTTGATGATCGTCAGGCCAGGACGGAACGCATATTCGCCGGGCTTCTGTACCGTGCCCGTGATGTAGAATGGCCGGAACTCGACGATCTCGACCGAAGCCTGCGGGGCCTCGACGAGCCCGAGGCCCGACTTCATCTGGCCGCTGATGGCGGCAGATACTTCCGGAAGGCTCAATCCGCCGACCGCCACGTCGCCGATCAGTGGCAACGAGATATCGCCTGTCGCGCCCACCGAGTAGACGTCATTGAGCGCCTTCCACTCGTACACTTCGTCGATGGAAGGCCGCCAGGCAAACACCTTGATGCGCACCTTGTCCTGTGGGCCGAGGCGGTAGGCGTTGGTTTGCGGGCTTCTGGCCCCAGGCTGGCTGTTGGCGCTGACGAGACTGGGGTCGAACAGAATGGTCACGGCCAACACGGCAAACGCGACCTTGGCAAGTCCAAAGATTGTCGGGCGGCCAGATCGGCCTTCATGGGTTTGGCGCATTGATCTCACCCTTATAAAATGACGCTTACGGGCAGACTACCCGCGGACCGCCTCTCGTCCGTGTCCCGAAAAAGTATGCCCGGACAGGTTCGCCGCGCCCCCGAAAGTCGTAGGTGGCGCGCCCATTTGCCAGCTGGGTAAGGAGGTAAATGGCGCTGAACTTGGGCATCATTCCCGAACACGTGGCGGGGCCCTAGCGATTTGGATGTTCGAATGAAAAGAGTTTGGCACATCAACGGCCGTTTTCTGGGCCAGCCCGTCACGGGCGTTCAGCGCTACGGCCGCGAAATCCTGTCTGCGCTCGACGAACTGGTGACGAGCGGCCATCCGCTGACCCGCAACCTCGATCTGCGTGTCGTCGCCCCCGAGTCCGTGAAGGACGTTCCCAAGCTCAAATCCATCGCGGTTCGCCGCTATGGCGGTCTGAATGGCCACCTCTGGGAGCAGATACAGCTGCCCATGGCCGTCTCCGGTGGCGGGCTCATCAGCCTATGCAGCACCGGGCCCCTCGCTGTCGGCAAGCAGTGCGTGTGCATTCACGATCTGAATACCCGCCTCATTCCGGAGAGCTTTTCGAAGGGCTTCAAGGCGGCCTACCGCGTTTTGATCCCCGCGCTGGGCCGGACCGCGGAGGCGATCACCACCGTTTCCCACTACTCGGCCAAGCTGCTGAACGACTATTCGGTTTCCGGCCCCGCCAAGACGTTCGTCGTGTTCAACGGCCATGAGCACGCTCTGCGCTGGAACCCCCAGCATTCCGAGAAGACACGCGCAGCAGCCGATGGCAACACGATCGTTGTGTTCGGCACCGGCTCTCCCAACAAGAACGTCGGACTGCTCGTGGGCATGGCCGATGAACTGGCCAAGTCGGGCTTGCGCCTGGCCGTCGCCGGCGCCACCGACCTGCGCGTCTTTGCCGCCAGTGGCGAGATTGAGACCGCGAGCAATATCCTCTGCCTCGGCCGCCTCAGCGACTCCGAGCTTGCCGCCCTCCTTCAGGACAGCCTGTGCTTGGCGTTTCCCTCGTTTGTGGAAGGCTTCGGCCTGCCTCCCGTCGAGGCGATGGCGCTGGGCTGCCCGGTCGTCGTGTCCGACAGTTCATGTCTTCCCGAAATCTGCGGAGATGCCGCCCTTTATGCCTCCCCGCGTGACGCCGCGCAGTGGCTGCAACAGTTCCTGCGCTTGCGGGACGATGCGAGCCTGCGCCAAGCCCTCATGGCCAAAGGCCGGGAGCGGGCCAAGCTCTACAGCTGGCGGGCCTCGGCCGAACGTTATCTTGAACTGATGGCGAAGTCTGACCGCGCGTTGCCGGTGCCATCGGTGGCAACCTCGCAACTGGCCAAGCCCACGCCCTGTCATAACGCTTGAGCGGCATCTTTACTTGGACGGCAACAAAGCTTGAGCGATAGCAGGCAGGCAGGCGGCGCGACGTTAGCTCGCGCACGGCTCATCCTCCTCGTACGCAAAGGCGTTGCCGTTACTCAGCCGCCTGGATGACGAGCGGCTGTCGCTGTGCATCAGCTGTTGAGCGCGCGGGCAGCAGAGACTGATACAACTCCACAGTCTTGTCCTGCATCAGCTCGTTGGAAAATTCCGTTTCCACCCGGCGGCGGCCCGCCTGGGCCATCGCATGCCAGCGCGCGATCGGCGTGTCGCGCAGCAGCTGCGCCAGCGTCGCGGCATCGTCGACGTCGAACAGCATCCCGGTGTCGTTGTGCGCGATCAGTTCCGGCATCGAACAGCAGCGCGTCGCGACGACGGCGGCACCCCGGCTCAACGCCTCCAGTGGCACCATCGCGAAACCTTCCCAGCGGCTCGGCACGACGACCACGTCGGCACGATCGTAGAAGCCGCCGACGTCCGAAGGTGCAACCCAGCCGGCGTAGTCGATGTTGGAGGCGGCGGCTTCGTGGGTGGACTGCTTCACGCCGGCCCCCACGACGGTGAGATGAAAGCGGTCGGCTGGAAGTTTGCTCATCGCCTCCAGCAGGACGTCGAAGCCCTTCTGGCGATCCAATCGTCCCACGAATAGCAGCTGCACCGGCCGCTCGCCCGCTGCTGGGCGCGAACGCAGGCCGGCGCCGGCGACCGTATTCACGCCGTTATAGATCCGCCGCAGCCGGTCCGGCTTCAGTCCCGCGGCAAGCCCCGCCTGCAATTCGAAATCGCTGACGCACACGATGGCATCGGCAAAGTGCGAAAGGCCCGCTTCCAAGCCACGATACGTCCGCCGTTTCCAACCCTCACTCGCCATCATGAAGGGGAAGGCGTGCGGCGTGTACACGACGGCGGGACGAGACAGCCGCGGCGCAAGCAGCGTCCGGCCGACCGCCCCGGCAAGCGAGCTGTGAAGATGCACCACGTCCGGACGGTGCGTTACCACGGCGCGGCGAAGCGTGCGGCTGAGATCGATGAGAGACTTCGGATTGCGCCCGTTGCGGGCAAACAGATGCAGGCTGCCGGGCTCGATGCCGGCCAGGTGGTCAACATGCTCATCGGGCACCACTGCGACGACATTCCCGGCGCCGAAGGCCGCCGTTTGATAGTCGAGCAGGGACTTCAGAACCGTGCCGACGCCGCCCTTCATGGTCTCCGCAACATGGAGGATTTTCATGGGCTTGCCGGTTCTTGCCGGCGGTGGATCTCGAAATTGCATGATGAGCCTTGTGCAACTGCGCAATGGCGCCAGCTTCGGCGCAAAACCGGGCCGGGCTCAGACGGCAATCTGACGGGGGCAGGGTACTCCTTTCGGAGGTGAACGGCCGCCGCGACCCTCCTATTCCCGACGTTGGCGCCAGAGGCCGGCAGGCTAGGCTGGCCCCGCGACCCATCGACCGAGCCGGCAGGAGAACTCATGCAAAAAACTACCCGATCGATCGCGGCAGCCCTCTTGCTGTTCCCAGCCATTTCCACTGCGCCCGCCTTCTCCGCCGCGCCAGACCCTTTCACCGCGCTCACGTCTCCCCCAGAACCCGATCGAAGCTCCGCCGTCTGCAGCCTGCCCGTATGCTGTCCAAACGGCCGGCAAGCGCGTGGACGTGCGCGATTTCGGCGCTGCCGGTAACGGTGTTGCGGATGATACGGGGGCGATCCACCGGGCGATCGCCGCTGCGGGCGACGGCGGCACGGTCTATTTCCCGGCGGGCTCCTACCGGCACGACGACGTCATCGTCGTGGGCAAGCGCAACATGGTCCTCACCGGCGACGATGCAACGCTGCTGGCGGCAACACCCGAGCGCAGCGCCATATTGCTGTCCGGCGACGGAAGCACGATCGAAAACGTTTGGCGATCACCTCCATCGACCCCGGTCCGCGCGGCCAGAGCGACGAAGAGAGCGGTCTCGTTGTCTCGGGCAAAGGAAACACCGTCGTCGGCATCGCGCTGTCCAAGAGCAAAAGCGCTGGAATTTTGCTGGCCGGCGCCCGCGACGCGACGATCGCCTGTAACCGCGTGTGGGATACCATGTCGGACGGAATTCATTCCACCGATGGAACGGCGCGCAGCCTTGTCGCTCATAATTTCGTGCGCAATTCCGGCGACGACGGCATCGCCGTCGTATCCTACCGCGGGCGCGGCGCCGTCTCGGGCATGCGCATCGAGGATAATCGCGTCGAACACGTCCGCTGGGGCCGCGGCATCTCTGTCATCGGCTCGACGCAAACGCAGATCCAGCGAAACCATATCACCGGCATCGCCATGGCGGCCGGCATCATTGTCGCGCGCGAGGGCTCCTACGATACGCCCGGCGCCAGCGACGTGCTGATCGAGGGCAACACCGTTGAAGACATCCAACAGAGCGTCGAGCCCTTGCCGGGCCGCGCGCGCACGGGGCACGCCTCTATCGAGCTCAATTCCGACAGTGGCGATCGTGCGCTGGGCGTCGAGCGCGTACGTGTGATCAATAACGCGATCCTCGGCAGTGCGTACGACGGTATCCGACTGCTCGGCAACGTGGCCGATGTCTCCATCGCGTCGAACTCAATTCAGCGGGTGGCGGGTGCGCCGATCCGGGTTGAAACGGGCAACGCGGCCAGCGTCGTCCAGTGCCAGGGCAACACCAGCGGCGCAACGGGCGATCGCCTGCCCCTAGCCCCCGAAAGAGGTACGCCACAACCCTTGACCCACTGACCAGGAATGGCGTGCCAAGAATTTTGCAGTGCAGCAAAGTCTGTGTGAGGTCTATCCGCGCGACGGTGAATCACCGAACAGATTAGCCGGCGTTAGCTGCTGACAATGCCAAAGCAAATCAGCGAATATTACATGATAACAACACTCGCTGATGCAATGGCGGAGTCACTACAAGAGCTGCGCGAGCAAACGCATGTATTCAGCCAAGATTCATGGCGAAAAGTCGCGGCATCCGAATGGTGAACTGTCCCAGTCCGCCCCGGTAAGTTAATAAAGTGCTAATAAATGTCGTATGTTGCGTTGAGGGTCATTGCGCATGGATCTTATAAGCAGTTATTCCCATACTGAGCTGGATAACGTCGTTTACCGAAGCTCATCTGGCAGTGCAGCAAACGGGGCCGCTGTAACCGCCAAGCGCGCTCTAGAAGGCGATCCGGTCGTCATCATCCATGGCTGCCCGCTGTACCGTGACTGCTTCACGCGCGCCGTCGTCGAGTTCGATCAAAAATCCCATCGTGGCGTACTCCGGCGCAAACTCCTTTCTGGAGACAAGCGACCGCCGGGCGGCACTGTTGATCCTTTGCATCTCCGGTATCGCGCCCGACCAGGCCGAGCAGCAGCTTGAAACGCTGCTCGCCGAAAAGGAGCCTGGAACGATCATCGTGGTCGTCGGCGATCACGAGTCTTCAAGCCGCGTGCAGGCAGCTCATGGGCAAGGGTATCCGCGGCTACATTCCCACCAGCCTGCCTCTGCGGGCGACGATCGAAGCGCTGAACCTGATCCAGGCGGGCGGCACGTTCGCGCCCGCAGACAGCTTGCTCGATCCGGTCGGCGAAGGCGCCAACGACCGCGCGCCCGCTGCGCGCTCGAACACCGCCATGATGTTCACCGCCAAACAGACGGCCGTCATCGAGGCCATACGGCGCGGCAAGGCCAACAAGGTCATCGCCTACGAACTCAACATGTGTGAGAGCACGGTGAAGGTTCACGTTCGCAACATCATGAAGAAGCTGCAGGCCAAGAACCGGACGCAGGTCGCGTTGCTGACCCAGCACATGGCGCGTCCGCGCGATTGAAGCCAAGCCGTCTGCCTCGCCGTCTGGCACCCGGCGCGATGATCGTGCGCCGGGTCGGTTATGTGCGCAGGGGCAACGGCGGCCGTGTCCTACTCGGCGGCAACCTGCTGGACCACCGGGCGCTTTGAAGACGCGTCCTCGAACAGCCACGGCGTTTCGCCTTGCTCGATCATGTCTTCCAGCACCTGCCGGTCGCGCAGCGTATCCATGCAGCGCCAGAAGCCGTCGTACTTGTGCGCCATCAGCAGGTTCTTCTGCATCAACCGGCGGAACGGGTTCACCACCAGTTCCTCGCCGTTGCGCATGTAGTCGAAGATTTCCTTCCTGAAGATGAAGTAGCCGCCATTGATCCGCAGATCCATGTCTTCGGCCGGCGATATGTCGGTGACGCGGCCATCGTTCGCAATTGACGCGAAATGGCACGTCAGCGGCGGCCGGATCGCCAGGAAGCAGGCCACCTTGTCGGACTTGCGGAAGATCTCGATCATCCCGGTCAGATCGACGTCGGACAGCCCATCGCTGTAGTTCGCCAGGAAGATCTCTTCATTCTGGACGTGCTCGCGCACCGCCCAGAGCCTTTCGCCCACGTTGCGCCAGATGCCCGTGTCGATCATCGTGACGCTCCAGTCATCCTGGGGCGTGCCGAGCAACTCAACCCCGCGGCCGGGCGTCACCACGCAGTCCGAATAGTTCTCCGGCTGGTGACTAAGAAAGAAATCCTTGATGATGTTGGCCTTGTAGCCAAGGCAAAGCACGAAGTCGTTGTGTCCGAACTGGCGATAGTACTGCATCACATGCCACAGCAGCGGCCGGTTGCCCAATGGGATCATCGGCTTGGGCACGCTCTCGGTGTATTCGCGGATGCGCGAGCCTATGCCGCCACAAAACAGAACGACTTTCACGATGCACCTGCCAGGATAGAGGGAGCTGCCCGGCCGCGACTATCGCTTGGCCGTTTCAGCGGAACGGGCTTGAAGATCTTCCGCAAAACGATGCGCCACAGGCTTCGCAGCCACCGGCGCTTGAAGAGGAAGGACAGCGGGGGCGCGACCGAGCCGCCCCGGTTGGTAACGGCCATGGCAAATGTTTCCCGCGCGCCCGGCCTGCGGAAGACGGTCTGCCAAACGGCGCACCAGTAGGCGTATTCGCCGATCTTTTTACGCGACAGCGCCTCGAGTTCGCGCGCGCGCGGCACTGCGGCGCCCTCGTGTTCGAAGAACGATGCAAACGCCAGTTCGTGCTCTTTGAGATCGGCCGCGGGCGAACTGAGGTACTGCGTCGACAACTGGGCCGGATGCATCCGCCGGATGCCGAGCACTTCCGTCGTGCGCGCGATGTCCCCTTGGAGCGCAAATCGTAAGTACATCTCGAAATCGCACGTGCGCTCGAGGCTCTTGCGGAAGTGGCCGGCGGCCTTTTGCGCCGAAGTCCGCCGGATCACGGCGGGCGCACCGATATCGCAGAAGCTGTCGGCGCACGTTTGGCGGATGTAGTCGGCCCCTGATGTCACGATCCATCGAGGCAGCAGGGGACTACCCCGGCCAGGATCCAGGTAGCCGTCCGCCAGCCGGCCTTCCACGCCATACAGCATCGAGGCGCCAGGATGCTTGTCGAGGAACGCCGTGCCGGCAGCGAGCGCGCCTTCGGACAGCAGGTCGTCGGCATCGAGAATGACCATGTAGTCAGCGCTCGCCCAGTCGATCGCCCGGTTGAACGAGTGGTGGTAGCCCTGGTTTTCCTCGTTCAGGATGAGGGAGACGCGCGGGTCGGCCGCCGCGATCTCTCGCGCCACGCCCTGGCTACCGTCGGTGGAGGCGTTATCGATAATGAGGAGGCGAAGGTCCGGCACTTGCTGGCCGAGAACGCTGGCCGCGCTTTGCTTTAGAAAGCGGGCGTACTGGTAGTTCGTTATGATGACATCGACGCTCATGTTGCCCTGGCCAAACGCACATTAATTTACCAGCCTGACCGCCAGTTGACGCCACGATGTGCAGCGCACGCAAGATATCCAACGGCTGCTGCTCGGCACCTCCGAATGCGGTAGCTGGTCTCGATAGACGTACTGCAGGCAGACGGTTTTCTTTCCCGGCGCGTGCTAGGGATTGCCGTCGAGGCGACGAAGGGGACGTGACGAAGCATGCTCGAAATCGCGTTGGCGAACGGCGTAGAGCCCAGATGCATCGTGTTTTTTGGCGCGCACTGCGACGACATCGAGATCGGCTGCGGTGGCACGATCCAGCAACTGACGAAGCAATTGCCGCGCACGCAATTCGTGTTCGTCACTTTGAGCTCAAATGAGCCCCGCGCAGCCGAGTCCCGGACTGCGGCGAAACTGCTTCTCGCAGATGCAGCAAATCAGGCGGTCGAGATCAAGCAATTCAAGGATGGCTACTTCCCGTTCGTGGGCGCGGATATCAAGCCATACTTCGAAGACGTGAAAGCGCGATACCGGCCGGACGTGATCTTCGCGCACCGCAAGGACGCGCACCAGGACCACTGCATGGTGAATTCCCTGACCTGGAACACGTTCCGTGATCACCTGATCTTTGAGTATGAGGTCGTCCAGTACGACGGCGAGCTAGCGTCTCCCAACGTCTTCGTTTCCTTGACGCGTGAGCAGCTTGATCAGAAAATTGCCGTCCTGACGCAATCGTTTACCAGCCAGCTGGACCGGCAGTGGTTTACGCCCGATACGTTTGCCGCGCTGGCGCGCCTTCGCGGCGTGGAATGCAATGCGCCGGGCGGCTTTGCAGAAGCGTTTTACTGCCGCAAGCTCCGGCTGAATCTGTCAGGCCCCATCCCGTGATTGGCCGGGCACGCTGACCTGCGGCAGCCGCGCCTGATCAGCCTACCAACTTTGGGCGGCAAGGCCCCCGTTTGTAGAACTTCTCGCACCCTGGGATTAGCGCCAGATTGCCTGAGATCAATATCGTCAGGTGGCCATGAACGACCTCAGCAGGAATTCGCAATCGCAACCGCACATTCCGCTCTCGAACGCTTCGCAGGCGTGCTGCCGGAGCTGTAGCGCTCCGTTGCAGGAAACGTTCATTGATTTGGGGATGATCCCCCTCGTCCAAAGCTTCCTGAAAGCCGATGCGCTCGACGAGCCTGAGAAGCATTACCCGCTCCATGTGCGTGTCTGCTCCGCGTGCCGTCTCGTGCAACTCAGGAACTACGTCGCTGCCGATGAGATTTTCAGCGAAGAGTATCCTTACTTCTCGTCCTACTCATCCTCGTGGGTCGCTCATGCCAAGGCCTACTGCGAGACCGTCGCGCAGCGCTTCAACCTTGGGCCGCAGAGCCAGGTCGTCGAGATCGCATCGAACGACGGCTATCTGCTACAGCATTTCCTGCCGCTCGGCATTCCCGTCCTCGGCGTCGAGCCGGCGGCGAACGTTGCGGCGGCCGCGCGCGCGAAAGGCATTCCCGTCGTCGTCGACTTTTTCGGTGAGCGCCTGGCAAATGAGCTGGCCAGCTCCGGCCAGAGCGCCGATCTCATAGCCGGCAACAACGTCTTCGCCCACGTGCCCGATGCCAACGATTTCGCGGCGGGCATGAAACGGTTGCTGAAGCCGGAGGGTGTTGTCACCCTGGAGTTCCCGCATCTGCAGCGCCTCATCGCTGAGCGCCAGTTCGATACAATCTATCACGAGCACTACTCGTACTTTTCGCTGCTGTCGGCGCGCCATCTCCTGCAGCGCCACGGACTTGAAGTCTTCGACGTCGAGGAACTGACCACACACGGCGGCTCTCTGCGTGTCTACGCAGGCCACGAGGCCAGGAAGCTCAATCCCGTCAACTCCAGCGTCGCGGAACTCTTGGAACGCGAGCAACTGTTTGGCTTGGGCGATTCCGCGATCTACGAAGACTTCCGGCTTGCCGTGCAGGCGACGAAGCGTGATTTGCTGGCTCTGCTGATCGATCTGAAGCGCGCAGGCAAGCGGATCGCCGGCTATGGCGCGCCAGGCAAGGGCAACACGCTGCTCAACTACTGCGGCATCGGCACCGACTTTCTCGATTTCACGGTCGATCGCAATCCACACAAGCACGGCATGTTCACGCCCGGCACGCGCATCCCGGTGTTGCCCGTCGAAGCGATCGACGAGGTGAAGCCCGACTACGTGCTGATCCTGCCATGGAACCTGAAGACCGAAATCATTCAACAGATGCGCCACATCTCCGCCTGGGGCGGCAAGTTCATCGTCCCGATCCCGGAGGCGACAATCGTCGATCCGGCCGAACTGGCTTGAACGCTGCAGGCAATGCGACAAAAGAGGGTAATGCGTGAAAGTACTCGTCACTGGTGACACTGGATATATCGGCTCGGTCATGGTGCCGATGCTGGTCGCACAAGGTTTCGACGTAACCGGCGTCGACGCCGACCTGTTCGAGGACTGCATCTTCGAACCGCCGCAGCGTGTTGCGCCCCACATCCGCCGCGACATCGCCGACCTGACGCCGGCCGACCTCGAAGGCTTCGACGCCATCTTTCATCTGGCGGCCCTTTCGAACGACCCGCTCGGAGACCTCGACCCGACCCTCACTTACGAGATCAATCACCACGCCTCGCTCCGCCTCGCCATCATGGCGAAGCAAGCCGGCGTATCGCGCTTCATCTTCTCGTCGTCTTGCAGCCTCTACGGCGCATCCGGCAGCGAAGCCGTCACGGAAACCGCGCCGCTCAACCCCATCACGCCGTATGCGCGCACGAAGGCCATGCTGGAATGGAGCCTCTCGGCGCTGGCCGACAGCACGTTCTCGCCGGTCTATATGCGCAATGCCACGGCCTACGGTGTGTCCCCGCGCATGCGGTTCGACATCGTGCTCAACAACCTCACGGCCTGGGCCGTCGCCACCGGCCAAGTCCTGATCAAGAGCGACGGCACGCCCTGGCGCCCCATCGTCCATATTGAAGATATCACGCGTGCGTTCATCGCCGCCGCCCTTGCGCCGCGCGAGCGCATACACAACGAGGCGTTCAACGTCGGCACGGAAGGCGACAATTTCCGCGTCAGCGAAATTGCCGGCATCGTCGAGAAGACCGTGCCCGGCTGCGCCATCAACTACGCGCCCGGCGGCGAACCCGATCTACGCTCGTATCGCGTGAGCTTCGCCAAGATCCAGAAGCTGCTGCCAGAGTTCCAGCCGCAGTGGAACGCCCAGAAGGGCGCCGAACAGCTTTACGAGGCGTTCCAGCGCGTCGGCGTCGACGAGGCGGAGTTCGAGGGTCCGAAATTCCGTCGCATCCACACGCTCAAGAAACACATCGCGCAGGGCTACTTCGCCCAGCGAAACCGGATGCCGCCGCAGATGCCGCATGCCCGCCCCCTCGCCGACGCTGCCGAATAGGAGACGATGCGAAAGATGACGGCAGGCGGCACATGAACATTCATGCCGGACGCGACTTGGGGCTCACGGCACCGCCGCTCCCGGCGTCTGCCGGCGAAGAACTTCACGCGTTCGCGTCACGCCTCTATCCGATCTGCCGCAGCCTCACCGGCGAGGGCGTGCGCCAGACGCTCGGCATGATCTCGCAAGCCGTCCCACTGAGCCTTGACCGAGATTGCCACCGGCACGGATGCGTTCGACTGGGAAATTCCACGTGAATGGAATATCCGCGATGCCTACATCAAGAACAGCCAGGGCGAGCGCGTCGTCGATTTCAAGCGCTCCAACCTGCACGTGCTCGGCTACAGCACGCCGGTGAACCGCCGCATGTCGCTGGCCGAACTGCGGCCGCACCTGCATACGCTGCCCGATCAGCCGGATCTCATTCCCTATCGCACATCCTACTACCGCGACGACTGGGGTTTCTGTCTTCCCACACCCAGGCGCAGAGCCTGCCGGACGGCACGTATGACGTCGTCATCGACTCGGAGCTGCGCGACGGAAACCTCGTCTACGGCGAATACCTGCACCAGGGCGACAGCAGCGACGAAGTCCTCCTGTCGGCACACGCGTGTCACCCCTCGCTGGCAAACGACAACTGCTCGGGGCTCGCCGTCCTGGCCCGGCTGGCAGCCAGCCTGAAAGGCCGCAGCACGCGCCTCAGCTATCGCTTCCTCTTCGCCCCCGGCACGATCGGCGCCATCGCCTGGCTCTCGCGCAACGAGGCCCACGTCCACCGCATCAAGCACGGCCTGGTGGTCGCCGGCGTCGGCGATCCGGGCCGGCCAACCTACAAGCGCAGCCGGCGCGGCGATGCAATGATCGACCGCGTGCTCGAACACGTGCTGCGCCAGCCCGCGTTCGACGGCAACATCATCGACTTCTCGCCATACGGCTACGACGAGCGGCAATACGGTTCCCCCGGTTTCAATCTGCCGGTCGGCCTCCTGCAGCGCAGTCCGTTCGGCACATTTCCCGAGTATCACACGTCCGCCGACAACCTCGACTTCATCACGCCGGCCGCCCTGCAGAACTCCTACGAGATCCTGCAATCGGCGATCGGCATCCTGGAGCGCGACCGCGTGCTGCTCAACCTCTCGCCCAAGTGCGAACCGCAACTGGGCAAGCGCAATGCCTATGCCGCAATCGGCGGTTCCAACGCCGAGCAGTCACGCATGGCGCTGCTGTGGGTGCTCAATCAATCGGACGGCACGCAATCGCTTTTCGACATCGCCACGCGGGCAAAACTTGCCGTTCGAAGCCGTTTGCGGCGCCGCCGCGCAACTCGAAGATATCGGACTGGTGCGTACCGCCGGCCCGCAAGACAAGATCGCAACCTGACGACGACAGGGTGAACGACGATGGCACGCTCAATCACACGCTTTTCGCGTTCCGACGAACTGCGGCGCCGCGCCCATCACCTGATCCCCGGCGGATCCCATACGTACGCCAAGGGCGATGACCAGTATCCCGTCCTGGCGCCCGGGTTCATCGCGCGCGGCGCCGGTTGCCGCGTCTGGGATGCGGACGGCAACGAGTACATCGAGTTCGGCATGGGCAACCGCAGCGTCGGGCTGGGTCACGCCTACGCCGAGGTGTGCGAGGCGGCGAAGGAGGAACTGGCCCGCGGCTGCAACTTCACGCGCCCCTCCGTCATCGAGCCGGCCTGCGCCGAGCAGTTCCTGGATCTCATCCAGACCGCCGACATGGTGAAGTTCTGCAAGGACGGCTCCGATGCCACCTCCGGCGCGGTGCGGCTGGCCCGCGCCTACACTGGGCGCGACCTGATCGCCTGCTGCGGCGATCACCCGTTCTTCTCGGTCGACGACTGGTTCATCGGCACCACGGCCATGGGCGCGGGCATTCCCGATGCCACCACCGAACTCACCCTCACATTCCGCTACAACGACATCACCAGCGTCAACGCCATGTTCGCCGCAAACCTCGGGCGGATCGCGGCCGTCATCCTGGAGCCGGCCCGCACCGAAGAGCCGAAGGACGGCTTCCTGGAAAAGCTTCAGGAGATTTGCCGCGAGAACGGCGCGCTGCTCATCTTCGACGAAATGATCACCGGATTTCGCTGGGACCTTGGCGGCGGTCAACGCTACTACGGCGTCACGCCGGACCTTTCGACGTGGGGCAAGGCCCTGGGCAACGGTTTCTCGGTCTCGGCCCTTGCCGGCAAGCGCGAGTTCATGCGCCTCGGCGGGCTCGATCACACCGACAAGCGCCGCGTGTTCCTGCTCTCCACCACGCATGGCGCCGAGACGCATGCGCTCGCAGCCGCCATGGCGACGATGCGCATCTACCGGCGCGAACCCGTGATCGAACATCTGTTCGAGCAGGGCACGCGCCTGAAGGCAGGGCTGGAGCAGGTCATCACGCGTCACGGCCTGGATGATGCCGTGCAGATCTCCGGCAAGCCCTGCTGCCTGCTCTATGGCACGCGCGACGCCAGCGGCCGCCCGTCGCAGGCGTTTCGCACGCTGTTTCTTCAGGAGACGATCGCGCGCGGAATTCTCATGCCGTCGCTGGTGCTCAGCTACACGCATACCAGCGAAGACATCGATCGCGCGATCGAGGCGGTCGATGGCGCGCTGGCGGTCTACGCCCAGGCTCTCGACGGCGGCGTGGAGAAGTTTCTCGTCGGCCGGCCGTCCGACGTCGTTTACCGCCAGTACAATAAGCCTCCGGTCGACGCAGGCGAGTGCAGCGTCGCCTAATCAAGCCCCGGCGCTGGCCCCAAAATCCGGCCACTCGCGATCCTTTTGCGACACGGTCGTCATTTCAAGCGGCCACGCGATCCCAACGGCGGGGTCATCCGGCCGGAAACCGGTATTGCCGTCCGCGCCGTGAAACGCGCTGATGAGGTAAGACACCTCGACATCATCGCACAGCGTCTGGAAGCCGTGCGCAAACCCCGCCGGAATGTAAAGCTGCGTGCGGTTCACCGCCGTCAGCTCATAGGCCTCCCACCGTCCGAACGTTGGCGATCCTGGACGAACGTCCACGAGGACATCGTAAAGCGCCCCACGCAGACAGCGGATGAGCTTGGTCTCCTCATGCGGCGCCAATCGATAGTGCATGCCGCGCACCGTCCCCTTCAGCCGCGAGAACGAGAGGCTGTGTTGGGGAAATCCTATGAGCCAATCCGTTGTCCGCGAACTCGCGTTCGCAAAACGTCCGGGCAAAGAACCCTCGCTCGTCCCCGTGGGGAACAAGGTCAACGAGCACGACATCGGCGAACACGGAGGAGCGTTGAAATCTCATATCCACGACTTGATGCGAGAGGGGGGCGAACCACAGCTGAAAGGTCAGACACAATACCAATTTTTGCACGGGGCGTGTGCCGCGCAATTCCCGAGACGCAACTTATCGTTAAGCTGTCGCTTTACTGTCGTACCGGCTTCAACGCGGCAGTGATGCAGCACATTGCTGGAACACTGCGTCGTCTGCTTCGTTGTCTGACTGGTCCGTCTGGGCCGGATGTCACGAGCACAGCAGAGGACGTGGAACATGAAACGCTTCAGACCTGTCTTGGCGGCAGCAACCGTCGCCGCTTTATCGAGCGGCGCTTTCGCCCAGTCTCCGGCGCCCCCCACCACCGAAAAGACCAAGATTCCTGCCGTAACAGAGCCCGGCCCGGCAGCGACTGCCAAGCCGGCGGCCACCACCCCGATGCCGCCGCCAGGCAGCACCGCGGCCGCGCCGCCCGCCGAATCCGCACCCAGCATGAGCCCGGCAACGACCGATACGGCCTCCGAGGCCATCAAGGACGCTGCAAAGGAACAGCCGCATTTGACCGAAAGTCCTGGCGACATCGCCACGAGCAAGCTCGTCGGCGCTAGCGTCTACAACACCCAGAATGAAAATATCGGCGAGATCGAGGATCTGATCATCTCGTCGAGTGGCTCGGTATCCACCGTCGTGATCGGAGTAGGCGGCTTCCTGGGGATCGGCGAAAAGAAAGTCGCCATGCCCTTCAGCGCCCTGAAGGCCGAGAAGGGCGATAACAATCTTCTGAAGATCGTTGTCGAAGGCACCCGCGAAAGCCTGAAGGCCCAGCCCGACTTCACGTACGCAGCAAAGTCCTAACGTCGCTGCAGCCGCCGGAAACAAAAGCCCGCGACCGTGAGGTCGCGGGCTTTTTCATTTTGATTGCTTGGCTCTTATTCAGCCGGAGCGGCCAGCGCCGGCGGGCCTTGATCGGCAGGCTTCTTCTTGCGGGTGAACTTCTCTGCCAGCCAGCGGCAAAGGACGTAGAACACCGGCGTGAAGATCAGGCCGAAGAAGGTGACGCCGATCATGCCGCCGAACACCGCCGTGCCGAGCGCCTGGCGCAACTCCGCGCCCGCGCCGACGGCCCATACCAGCGGCACCACGCCGAGGATGAAGGCCAGCGACGTCATCAAGATTGGCCGCATTCTGAGACGCGCCGCTTCCGTCGCCGCATCCCAGCGGCTTCGTCCCGCCGACTCCAGCTGTTCGGCGAACTCCACGATGAGGATCGCGTTTTTCGCTGCCAGGCCTATGAGCACGATGAAGCCCACCTGCGTCAGGATGTTGTTGTCCTGCCCTCGCATGATGACGCCGGTGATCGATGCAATCAGCGACATCGGGACGATCAGGATGATCGCAAGAGGCAGCGTCAAGCTCTCGAACTGCGCGGCAAGCACGAGGAATACGAACGCGACGCCGAGCGCGAAGGCGAACACGGCGGCGTTGCCCGCACGCTGCTGCTGATAGGCCAGCTCGGTCCATTCGTAGCTGAACCCTTGCGGCAGAACCTCTGCTGCAAGTTTCTGCATCGTCTCGATCGCCTGGCCCTGCGAAAAGCCGGGAGCGGCCGAGCCGTCGAGTTCGGCGGCCGGATAGAGATTGTAACGCGGCACGCGCGAGGGACCAGAAATGTCGCTGACGGTCGTGAACGAACCAAGCGGCACGGTATCGCCGGTCGAGTTGCGCACCCGGATCTTCAGCACGTCCTTGTTGTTCAGCCGGTAAGCAGCATCCGCCTGCGCCGTGACGCGGTACGTGCGCCCCAGCAAATTGAAGTCGTTGACGTAGGCTGAGCCGAGATACGTTTGCAGCGCGGTGAAGACATCGGCAACGTTGACCCCCAACATCTGCGCCTTGACGCGATCGATGTCGAGGTAGAGCTGAGGCGTGGAATTCTCAAACAGCGAGAACACCTGCTTCAGGCCCGGCGTCGCATTCGCCTTGGCCATCATTGCGCCGACGGCACCCTGCAGCGCTGCCGGGCCGTTGCCGCCGCGATCCTGGATCATCATGCGGAAACCGCCGGCGCTGCCGATGCCGCGCACGGGCGGAGGCGCGACCACGAGCACCATCGCGTCCTGGATCGTCGCGAATTTTTGCAGCAACGCGCCTTGGATGGCGGTGGCCGACATGTTCGGATCCTTGGCGCGCTCGTCGAACGGCTTCAGCACCACGAACACGGCACCCGCATTCGACGTGTTGGTACGCGTAGCACCCGAGAAGCCGACGAGGTTCACGGCATGCGCCACACCCGGCACCGTAAGTGCCAGGTCGACAGCGCGGCGGTTCACCTCGTCCGTACGCGCCAGCGAGGCCGCAGGCGGCAGCTGCGTCACGGTGATCAGGTAGCCCGCGTCGAGCTGCGGAATGAACCCGACAGGCGTCTTGCGGAATTCGTTCAAGCCGAAGCCGATGATGCCCGCGTAGAGGATGAGCATGATGATGCCCATCCGCACCGTCTTGCTCACGGTCCAAGCGTAGCCGCTCGACAGCTTGTCGAAGCTCCAGTTGAACAGGCGGAAGAAGGCGTGCACCGGCCGCATGATCAAGCTGGGCTTGCCATGCTTGTCGTGCGGCTTCAGCAGCATCGCACAGAGTGCCGGCGAGAGCGTCAGCGACACGATCAGCGAGATGACGGTAGCACCGGCGATCGTCAGCGCGAACTGGCGGTAGAACTGGCCGGAAATGCCGGTGATGAATGCCGACGGCACGAACACGGCCGTCAACACCAGCGCGATGGCGATCAGCGCCGTGCCGACCTCGTCCATTGTCTTGTAAGACGCGTCTCGAGGGCTCATGCCCTCGGCCATGTTTCGCTCGACGTTCTCCACCACCACGATCGCGTCGTCGACGACGATGCCGATGGCCAGCACCAGCCCGAATAGCGACAGGTTGTTCAGCGAAAAGCCGAACGCCGCCATGAGGAAGAACGTTCCGATCAGTGACACGGGAATCGCCACGATTGGAATGATCGCCGCTCGCCACGTCTGCAGGAACAGGATGACAACCAGCACGACGAGCACGACAGCCTCTAGGATCGTGTGCACCACGGCGTCGACCGACTGCTGCACGAAGTCCGTCGGGTTATAGATGATGTCGTACTTGATCCCCGCCGGAAAATCCTTGGAGACCTGCTCCATCGTCGCCTTGATCTTTTTGGCGGTCTCGATGGCGTTGGACCCGGGCAACTGAAAGATGCCGAGGCCGACGGCCGGATTCTTGTCGAGATACGAGTTGACGCCATAGTCGAGCGCCGCGAGTTCCACGCGCGCCACGTCCTTCACGCGCACGACGGCCGTGCTGCTTTGCTTGACGACGATGTTGCCGAATTCTTCGGGGTCAGCCAGACGCCCCTGCGTCTGCACGGCGATCTGGAATGCACCGGGTTGGTTGATCGGCGGCTGGTTCAGCACGCCCGCGGCCACCTGTACGTTCTGCCGTTGCAGAGCGCCCACGACGTCGTTTGTCGTTAGCGCCAGCGACTGCATGCGGTCAGGATCGAGCCAGACGCGCATGGAATAATCGCGCCCGCCGAACACCGTGATCGAGCCGACGCCTTCGATGCGGCTCAAGACGTCCACGACGTTGACGTTGGCATAGTTCGAGATGAAGAGCGTATCGCGCGACTGGTCGGGCGACAGCATGTGCACGACCATCATGAGGTCGGGCGACGCCTTTGCCACCGTCACGCCGATGTTGCGCACGTCGGCGGGCAGGCGAGGCGTCGCCGTGGCGACGCGGTTCTGCACCTGCACCTGCGCCGTATCGAGATTGGTACCGAGGTCGAACGTCACCGAAATCGAGAAACGGCCATCGCCCGTCGAGTTGGACGAAATGTAGAGCATGCGCTCCACGCCGTTGATCTGCTGTTCCAGCGGCGCAACCACGGTATTGGCCACGACTTCCGAGCTCGCACCGGGATACTGCCCGGTGATGTTGATCACTGGCGGGGCGATTTCCGGATACTGGGCAATGGGCAGCCGGCCGAGAGAAACCGCCCCCAGGATCACGAATACGATCGAGATCACGCTCGCGAAAATGGGACGATCGATAAAGAAATGTGACAGGCGCATAAGCCGCCCCTTCTGATTATTAGAGTGTTCTAATTGGCTTTCACGCCTGCGGGCACGCCTGCATCATGCCCAGTGTTGTCGGCTGTCTTGGCTTCGGAGGCCTGCTGCGGCGAGACCTTGGCGCCGGGGCGCACGCGCATCAGGCCATTGATGATCACGCTGTCGTTGGCATCCAGACCAGCCGTGATGACGCGCAGCCCACCCACCAACTGACCCAGCGTCACGTACTTCGGCGTCGCGACGTTGTCGGCGCCGATCGTGTAGACGAACTTGCGCACCTGCTCGGTGGCGACTGCGTTGTCCGGCACCAACAGCGCCTCGGCAGGCGCCGAAACGGCTAGCTGAATACGGCCGAACATGCCCGGCGTCAGCCGGCCATCCGGATTGGCGAACTCGGCGCGGCCGCGGATCGTCCCCGACGCCTGGTCAATCGCGTTGTCGACGAAGTCGATCTTGCCTTCGTGCGCAAAGTCCTTCTCGTCGATCAGCTTCAGCTTAACCGGCAGCGCGAGACCACGGTTAGCACTATCAGCCGCGGCCACGGTAGCAGCAGCGCGCGTGTAGCGCAGGTATGAGGCTTCATCCATCGTGAACTCGAATCGGATCGGATCGACCGAAGCGATCGTTGCAAGCAACGTCGTGTTGCCTGTCACGAGGTTGCCTGGCGACACCCGGCGATCGCCGATGCGGCCGGAAACGGGCGCCGTCAGCTCGGTGAACTGCAGGTCGAGATCGGCCGAGCGTGTTGCCGCTTTCTGCGCCGTGACGTTGGCTTGCGCGACGCGCTTTGCCTGCGTCCGTTGATCCAGCGTCTGCTGGCTGATCACGGTGCC
This sequence comes from uncultured Pseudomonadota bacterium, assembly GCA_963846845.1. Taxonomy (GTDB): domain Bacteria; phylum Pseudomonadota; class Alphaproteobacteria; order Rhizobiales; family Hyphomicrobiaceae; genus JAKAXS01. The sequence continues at coordinate 61,344 of CAWJXQ010000015.1, forward strand.
CTTTTGCAGCGACTCACCGCGCGCGAGGTCCGCATCGGCGAACGCCAGGTTCGCCTCCGCCTGCTCGATAGCGGCCTTGCTCTGGTCGAGCGTCGCCTCGAACGGACGGCGGTCGATCGTAAACAGCGCATCGCCCTTCTTCACTAGCTGGCCGTCGGTGAAGCGGATCTGATCGAGATAGCCGGAAACGCGGGCCCGCACCTCCACGTAATCCATCGCGACAAAACGTCCGACATACTCGTCGTTGTCGGAAACGAACTTCTTCGTCGGCTTGGAAACGGTGACTTGCGGCGCAGGAGGAGCCTCGGCGGCCTTCGCTTTTTCGTCGGCCCCGCATCCTTGCAGGGAAACGGCAACGGCGAAGATCGCGGCGGATGATAGGAGTAGACGAACGAGCGACAGCATAGTGCCTCCGGCGCTGAGTACAGGTATTTGGCGGATCTCGCTTGGCGGGCTTAAGGGGGCCTTAAGGGGCGGTGGCCCGCCGATCCTGGCCCAACTAGCGAGCCCAAACTCGCGAGAGAGTGATTTGGTTCGTTGCGTTGCGAGACGAGGGCAGTGACAACGTCGATAGGACGTGTTACACGTTACTGACCGGTAACACCCGCTATTGGTACCGATCGGTAACATCATCTGTCAAGTGGCAATGACCGCAAAGCTCGCAACCGCAAAAAGTCTGATTGACGCAGCCAACCCGCTGGACCCAGCAATCCTGGCGGACCTGCCTCCGCGTGAGAGAATTCTCATCGCATCGCGCGAGCTTTTTTATCAGCAGGGCATTCACCCGGTCGGCGTGGAGGCGATCGCCGAGGCTGCTCTCACCAACAAGATGACGCTTTATCGTCACTTCAAGTCGAAGGACGAGCTCATCGTTGCCCACTGTACCCAGCTCGCCGCCGAGGGCGATGCCGTCTGGGATCGCATCAACGAAGCCAGCCCGAATGATCCGGAAAAGCGCCTCATCGCCTGGGTCAACCACGTCGAAGACGTGGTGACGAACCGGTTTGAGCGCGGTTGCGCTCTGGCCAACGCCGCAGTGGAGCTTCAACCGCACCACCCGGCGCGCGCGGTCATCGAGGCCTACAAAGCACGCAAGCGTGACCAGCTCGTGAAACTCTTCCGGGCGGCGCACTACAAGAAACCGGAAATGACGGCGGACGAAGTGTTCCTGCTGTTTGAGGGCGCCCGCATCTCGATCCAGTGCGGCGGCAAGCAGATGGCCCTGCGTGTCGTCAAGATGCTCCGCGACTTGCTTGCACATGCCCCGCGCAAGGTGCCGGTCGAGAAGCGCTAACCCCGTACCGATATCCCTCCGCCTGCGCCCGTTGCCGCATTGCTCGGCAATTGCTGGCTAGCGTTTCGGCATTTCCGAGCAGGCGCGGGCCGAACGTCACTAGAATCTCAATAAAACAGCCTCTGCCGCGATCCGGCACGATTGCTGCAACCGTTCCGGTTCAAGCGGCATGTCGCGCGGGGAATGGCGACGGGGCGATGGCAATCGAGGGTTGGATGACGCAAGGGCAGCCTCAAGGGCTCCCAATTCGCGCCGCGAGCGCCTGTGATCGCGCGGCGAGGCCTGTGATCGCGCTGCGAGTGTATGTGCGCGCGCCGTCAGCGTCTGTGCAGTTCTGGCAGCCGTCGCCACGCCCGCATGGGCCGCTCCCGAAAAGGGCGACACCGCCTTCCTGATCATTTCCACCGTGCTGGTGCTGTTGATGACCATCCCAGGCCTGGCGCTTTTCTACGCCGGGCTTGTGCGCACCAAGAACGTGCTGTCCGTCGTGATGCACGTCTTCGCCACCGTCTGCCTCGTGTGCGTCTTGTGGATCGCCTACGGCTACAGCGTCGCCTTCACGTCGGGCGGCGAGCACAGCCGCTGGTTCGGCGGCTTCACGCGTCTGTTCCTCAGCGGCGTCAATCCCGCCTCGGAAGCAGCCACGTTCTCGCACGGCGTCACCGTGCCCGAGTATGCCTACATCTTCTTCCAGATGACGTTCGCGGCCATCACGCCGGCACTCATCGTCGGCTCGTTCGCCGAACGCATCAAGTTCTCCGCCGTCATGACCTTCATGGCCCTGTGGCTGACGTTCGTCTATTGCCCGATCGCGCACATGGTCTGGTACTGGCCCGGCCCGGACGCCTTGTCCAACGCTGCTGCAGCCATCGCGGCCGCAACCGGCGACGCCAAGATCGCCGCGCAGGCTGACCTTGACCGGCTCATCGCCGACGCCGGCTGGATCTACCAGATGGGCGCGATAGATTTCGCCGGCGGCACGGTGGTGCACGTCAACGCCGGCATCGCCGGTCTCGTCGGCGCCATCATACTTCGGCCGCGCACCGGCTATGGCCGCGATCCCATGCCGCCGCACTCGCTCACACTTAGCGTCGTTGGCGCGTGCCTCCTGTGGGTCGGCTGGTTCGGCTTCAATTGCGGCTCGAACCTCGAGGCCAACGGCACCGCTGCGCTCGCCATGGGCAATACGTTCGCCGCAACCGCTGCCGCAGCCCTCGGCTGGATGGTCATCGAAACCGTCAGCGGCCGCAGGCCGTCCATTCTCGGCGCCACGTCCGGCGCCATCGCTGGCCTTGTCGCGGTCACGCCGGCGTCCGGCTTTGCCGCGCCCGGCGGCGCACTGGTGCTCGGCTTCGTCACCAGCATTTTCTGCTACACGTTTTGCACCAGCATCAAGGCCGCGCTGGGTTACGACGACAGCCTCGACGTCTTTGGCGTGCATTGCGTTGCCGGCATCGTCGGCGCGCTTGGCACCGGCCTGCTGGTCAATCCGGATTTCGGCGGCACCGGTGTCGCCGACTACATCTCCCAGCCTGGCCAGATCGCCATCGGCTACGACATGGGCAGCCAGATGCTGGCTCAGGCCAAGGCTGTCGGCATCACGCTGCTGTGGTCGGGCCTTGGTTCGGCGATCATCTACAAGCTGATCGACTGGACGATCGGCCTGCGTGTTCCCGTTTACGACGAACGCGAAGGCCTCGACGTCATGTCCCACGGCGAACGCGGCTACAATTACTTCTGACGCTCCCGCGCAGAATGGTAAACCGCTGAAAATTCAACTATCTGGCCCCCGATCACGTGCTGAGACTTCAATGTCTCCGCGGGAACCTTCGCTATGCATTGGCGTTCGAAAGGAAATCGGAAATTAGCGGAGGAAGCTCCATGCGGGCTCTATCGAAGCATTTCGGCGTTGCCGGCCTCGCATTGGCGATGGCGGCAGCTCCGGCATTGGCGCAAACGAGCGGCGGCTCGGCAGGCGGCGGCGCAAGCTCAGGCGGTTCGAGTTCGACAGGTTCGGCAGCGTCAGGAGCCAGCCGGTCCTCGGGCGCCTCATCAGTCGGCTCACCAAGCGCGGGGTCAACCAGCCCCGGCCGTGCCATCAATCCTGTAACCGGCACCGCTGGAACATCCGGCACGTCGGCAACCGGAACGCGTCCGGTTCCGTCCCTCGACAACAGCCAGCTACGCAACGGCAGCACCGGCACTGGCACAGGTGCCGCAACCGGCACGGCCGCCGGTCCGGCAGGCGCGCAGGGCGCCGCGACAGGCACCGGCACGACCGGGACGGCGGGGACCACGGCGACGCAGCCGGGCGGCAATCCGCAGAATTCCGATCAGTTCGGTTCGCCGTCGACGACCGATAACAACTCGCTGCGTGACAACGCCACGAATAACAATTCCACAAGCCAGCCGGCGATCACCGACCCCACCGGCGTAACAGGTGGCACGGCAAGCGGCGGCGGCACGCGCAATGGCGGCGCAGCGACCGGTGGCAGCACCGGCTCAAGCGGCAGCGGCACAAGCGGCAGCGGCACACAAAGCACCGACCTTCGCGGCTCCGACCGCGCCGCCTATGGTGCGTCGATGAACGACTGCATGTCCGTCTGGGATGCCACCACGCACATGTCCAAAGAGCAGTGGCGCGCGGCTTGCGAGCGCACGACGACGCGCGGCGAATAGTTGCCTCATTCAATCCGGCGATGACCGGCTTGGTCTCTTGATTAGCGCCCCGGATCAATTTCCGGGGCGCTAACCTTTGTGCGTCTGCTGCCTCGTAAGCAATTTTGCGGCGCTCCCAGTAATTGCGCCGTGCCCGTTTCAATGCGATAGGCTGCCATCTCAATCAGAAACGGAGACGGCAATGAGCGATCGCATCATCATGCGCGTAGGCGAGGCCCTTGTGGCAGGCGGCCCGCCAGGCACGGCGGCAGAGCCGGAAGTCATCATCGGCGAACTGGATGGGCCGTTCGGCTCCGCGTTCGCCAAGTTGCTCGGCGACCAGGTGGTTGGCCACACGCGCGTGTTGGCGCTGCTGAACACCGACGTGATGGTGCGCCCTCCCACGATCTGCGTCAGCAAGGTCACCGTCGACAGCGAAAAGTACACCAACATCCTGATGGGCACCGTTCAATATGCAACGGCCATGGGCGTTCTGGATTCGGTGCGTTCCGGCGTGATCCCGAAGGCGAAGGCCAACGACCTCGGCATCATCTGCTCGGTGTGGCTGGCGCCGACGATCGTCAACGTCGAAAACCTCGATCACCGGCAGTTGTTCGACATTCACCGCAAGGGCACCGCGCTGGCGATCCAGAAGGCCATGAACAATGAGCCGTCGATCGACTGGCTGCTGGAGAACCAGGAGAAGGTGATCCACAAATACTTCGAGCGCGGTCTCAAGGGCGAGATCTAGCGCGCAGCCGCTTGCAACGTAACCCGCAGCATGTTCGCACAGGCTTGCTGCGGGTGAACGTCAGAACGGCGCCGTAACTGCATAAATCAAAGGCCCAACCGGCGATATTCGATCGCAGGGCAGCGATCCATCACAACCTTGAGGCCGGCGGCTTCCGCCTCGGCCGCCACGGCATCGTCGCGAATGTCGAGTTGCGTCCAGACCGATTTCAGGCCGAGCCGTTCCCGCTGGGCGATCGCCTCGCGGACCACGCCGATTGCGTCTGCCGTCTTGCGAAAGATATCGACCATGTCGACGGGGCCGGGCACCGCAGCCAGTGAAGCGTAGACCGTCTGGCCCAAAATCTCGCTGCCCGCGTGTCCCGGATTGATGGGGATCACCTTGTGTCCCTTGGCAATCAGCAGGTTCATCACGCCAAAGCTCGCGCGCCCCGCGTTCGGTGACGCACCAACGACGGCGATAATTCGTGCCTCGGTTAGCACGTCCTTGATGTAGTCATCGCTATAGCTGTCGTGGTTCATGATTGCCTCAACGGGAGTGTCCCTGATTGAGGCTGTAAACGCAACGGCCGCGATTACGGTCCAACGGCTTCGCGATGCTGCAGCTGAGCGTGCTGGACGCCGCAGGCGGCGAAAGCCGACAGGACGATGTCGCAACCGGGTATGGCGAAAGCCAAAGCCACGGCAAACACAGGCATAAGCTTCTTGCTGAAATTCGAGCCCCGCTTTAAGGCAATCAGGGCGCCGGCGACTTGCCAGCAACCAGCTCGAACGCTGCTTCCAGGTCCGCGTTCGCACTGCCGCCGGCAAACACCTTGAACGGGCCCGGCTCGACGATCAGCCGGCCGTCGTCATCGTGATAGCCAAGGTCGGCCGCCTTCAAGGTGAAGCGAATCGTCTTCGATTGGCGGGGCGCGATGGACACCTTCTGAAACCCCTTCAGTTGCCGCATCGGCCGCGACCGGCTGGCGACCAGTTGCCGGGTGTAGAGCTGAACGACCTCGCGGCCTTCGCGATCGCCGATGTTCGTCACCGTCACATCCACCGTCACCGAGCCATCGCTAGTCAATTCCGGTGACGAGACCTTGATCGCATCGTAGGTGAATGATGTGTAGGTCAGGCCCCAGCCGAACGGATAAAGCGGCGTGAACTCTTCGTCGATGTAGCCAGTCGTGTAGCGGTCGCCCGTGTAGGGCCGGCTCGTCGGCAGGCTGTCGTAGGCAAACGGAATTTGCCCAACCGCGCGCGGAAAGGTCATCGGCAACCGCCCGGACGGCGCGTGCTCGCCAAACAGCATTTCCGCGAGCGCCGTGCGCCCCTCGGTGCCTGGATGCCACGCGATCAGGATCGATTGCGCGTACGTCTGCGCGTACGTCAGGGTCAGCGGCCGCCCGGTCTCGACCACCAGAACGATCGGCCTGCCGGTGGCGACAAGCGCCTCCAGCATTTCCTGCTGCACGCCGGAGAGATCGAGCCTGGTCCGCGACACGCCCTCGCCCACTTGCTTGCAGTCTTCCGATACGATGAGGACGACCAGTTCAGCCTCGCTGGCAATGCGCACCGCTTCGTCCTTATCGGCGAAGTGTTGCCCGCACGGATCGGCGAACGCGGGCGCATAAGTCAACGTCTGGTCTTTGCCAACACGTTCGCGCAATGCCGCCAGATAGCTCTGCGCCTCGGGCTTGGTGTAGCCCGCCGGCCCATACCAGGAATGATCGTGATCGGTGTGATCGGCAGCCGCCCCGATCAGCGCGATGCGTTTGGTCGCTGGCGCGATCGGCAAATAGTGCCCGTGGTTCTTCACCAGCACGAAGCTGTCGCGCGCCACCTCGCGCGCAGCCTTCCGCGTGTCCGCAAGATCCAGCTTCGCCGGCAGCCGGTCGTAAGACCGCACGTCCTTGTCGAACAGGCCCATGCGGTATTTCACGCGCAGAACACGCCGCACGCCATCGTCGATGTAATCCAGCGGCACGCGCCCGGCATCCACTTCGGTCTGCAGGAAGCGTGTGTAGGCGTTGCTCTCCATGTCGAGATCGATGCCGGCCAGCAGGGCATATCGCGCCGCCACCTGCCGGTCCGGCGCGACGCCGTGGTTCACCAGTTCGCCGATCGCCACGAAATCGGACGTGACGATGCCGTCGAACTTCAGTTTCGTCTTCAAAAGATCGCGGATCAGCGCCCTCTGCATCGTCACCGGCACGCCGTTGATCGTGTTGAACGACGCCATCACCGTCTCGGTGCCTGCCTCGATCGCTGCAATGAATGGTGGCAGGTAGCGATCGTGCAGCTCCGACACGGAAAGCTGCGTCCCGTTGTAGTCGCGGCCGCCCTCCGGCGCGCCGTAGCCGACGTAGTGCTTCACCGACGTTGCCAGTCCGCCGCGACGGTAGCCCTTCACGCGCGCAGCCGAGAACGCAGCGCCCAGATATGGATCTTCTCCGGCCCCTTCGATCACGCGGCCCCAGCGGGGATCGCGCGAGATGTCCACCATCGGCGCGAACGTCCAGTTGACGCCGACGGTGGTGGTGTCGCGGGCGATCCAGTAGGCCGCCCGTTCTGCTTGCGCAGGGTCCCACGTCGCTGCCCACGCGATGGGCGGGGGAAACGTGATACGGAAGGCGTAGATGCTGTCGATGGCAAACAGCAGCGGGATTTTCAGCCGGCTTTCGGCGGCGGCGTGCGCGAACCGGGCGATATCGCGCGGATTGACGACGTTGAGCATGCTGCCGATTTTTCCGGCGCGCACCATCTGCTGCTGCTCGTCGGACGGGAACTGCTGACTGGGAAAATTCAGCTGCCCGATTTTCTCCTCCAGCGTCATCTGCTTCAGCAGACGCTCGACTTTCGCTTCGATGCTGGGGTCGGGCGCAACGGCCTCTGCGCGGGCGGAGCAGGCAAGCATTGAGAAAACGAGGAAGAGAGCGAGAAATAGCCGCATCAGGTCTCGATCGTCTGGATTTGGATTCAACCGGTATTCTGGCATGGCGCAGCGCAGAAGGGCAGCGTCTTAACCTTGCTTTTGCCTTGAGCGGCCCGATGTCGCGCCGCACGCGCTCTGCTAGCATGCAGGCATGCCGCCACGGCCCTTTACTCCGCCGCCAATAGGCAGCATATGCGCCCCAGTGACTGTTCGGAGACACCCCCGCGCCATGCCGGCCGACAAGACTGCCCTGAAGGCCGTAACGCTCGACATCGACTGGTCGGCGCAGACGCTGCTGCCCATCGAGTTCGGCGGCCGCGAGGTCACGCTCGAAGCCCGCGCCTATCAGGGTGAGGATCCGGCCAACCAGGCGTCCGCAGGCCCGGCACTTCAAGGCCCGGCACTTCAAGGCCCGGCACTTCAAGGCATGGCCCTGATCCATCGCGGCACCGGCGCCAATGCCGACGCCATGGCAACCGTGCGCGTTCATTCCGGCTGCGTCACCGGCGACATCTTCCACTCGCTACGCTGCGATTGCTATGCACAACTCCAGGAAGCATTGGCTCGCATCCTCGAAGTGCCGAACGGCGTGCTGATTTACCTGCCGTATCACGAGGGTCGCGGCATCGGTCTGTTCAAAAAGATACAGACCTACGCCCTTCAGGATCAGGGCCTCGACACGGTCGACGCCAATCTGCACATCGGCGCCCCCATCGACGCCCGCGACTATTCCATGGCCGCCTGCATCCTCGACGACCTGGGCTTCAAACGCATCCGCCTGATGACCAACAACCCGGAAAAGGTGACCGCGCTGGAAGCAGCCGGCATCCAGGTCGCCGAGCGGATTCCGCTGGTGATCGAGCCCGGTCCCCATAACGAGCGGTACCTGGAAACCAAGCGCCGCCGCATGCGCCACGACATCTGACGTATCGCCGGCCCTGGCCGAAAAGCGCCGCAGCCGCCCTTTTTCGTTGGGAAAACAGTGCTTTTGCGCCCCACCGCGGCGTGATAAAACGTTTCCAAACCGCCCATGCCAACCCGCACGATATTTGCGACGTTGCCGATTCGGGAGACCACTCAGTGATCCGCACCCTTCTCGCCACCGCCGGCGTTGCCATCGCCGCCGCGACATTGGCAGCGCCCCCCGCAGTGGCGTGCTTGTCCTGCGAGTACAAGCCCGAAGTGCTTGGCAATTCCTCGACGGACTCCAAGCCGCAAAAACAAAAGCGCGCCCGCGTCGACGCCGTGGTGAAGGCCCGCAAGGCCAAGCCCGCAAAAGATTACGCCGACGACCGGAAGGCGGCCAGGTCGCGCAAGGCTGCCGCTGCTGAAGCGCGCCGCGAAAAGTCGCGCGAAGCCGCCTCCGAAAAAGCCTCGACGGGCAAGGAGTCTGTTGCGACCGGCTCGTCGAGCGAACCGGCGGCTACGCCATCGCACTCGGTTTACAACACGCTGATCAAGACGACGGAGCCGGTCGACAAGATCTCTCCGGCATCGACCGGAACCGTAGAGCCTGCCGCTACGCCACCGGGGATCAACACCTCCGGCAAATCCCGGACCTGCCCCAGGAAAAGACCAAGTCCTCCAGCAAGACAATCGACACCGCCGATGTTTCGCCATCGACCACGGAGGTTGTCTCCGAGCCCACCACGACGTCCGCAGTGCCCGCGTCCAGCGAAGCGGTCAACGTCACGCCGACCAAGGGCAGCAAGGAAACCGGCTGCAAGAAGTTCTTCCCCATGGCCGACCTGACGCTGACGGTCGAGTGCAAATAAGCTGAAACGCCCGCCGGCGCGGCGTTGACGTTACCGGCATTTCATGTGGGCAGCCCCGCGGCCGCCGCACTTCGCGCGCCTGATGCGGCATGCCACCGTTCAAGCCTCGATACATCCTCGCTGGACTGCTTGTGCTCGCGCTCCTCGCGCCGCTGACGCTTTCATTCGCCGCGCCGTCGCAGTTCATGGGCGAGCGCATGCCCTACGCCGCGTTCGATGAACTTGAAACCACGCCGATCAAGGTCGAAGGCGGCGTCCTCAACGTCGGCTTCGCACCTGGAGCCACCGCGCTGCCGCGCTCAGACATCCTTGCCTGGCTGCAGAAATCCGCGCACGCCGTCACGCTCTACTACGGCCGCTTCCCCGTATCCGCCGCGCGCGTTCTGATCGTGCCCGTAGACGGCCGCGGCGTCACCGGTGGCCAGGCCTTCGGTTACCGCGGCGCCGCCATCCGCCTCATGCTCGGCCGCGACAGCACCGCGGCTGACCTCACGCAGGACTGGAAGGCGGTGCACGAGATGGTGCATCTGGCATTGCCCGACGTCGACGACACGCACCTCTGGCTGGCCGAAGGCCTAGCCGTCTACGTGGAATCGATCGCCCGCGTGCAGGCAGGCGACCTCACGGCGCGCAAGATCTGGACGGACTTTTCTAACGACATGCCCCAGGGCCTGCCCCGCGCCGGCGACCGCGGCATCGACCAGACACCGACGTGGGGCCGCCGCTACTGGGGCGGCGCGCTGTTCGCGCTCATGGCCGACATCGAGATCCGCCGCCGCACAGGCAACCGCATAGGCCTGCAGCAGGCGCTCCGCGCCATCCTGGCCGCCGGCGGCAACCACGAGCAAGACTGGCCGATGGCCAAGATCTTCGCCACCGCCGACGCTGCCACGGGCCAAACCGTCCTCACCGAAATGTACGCCGCCTGGCGCACGACACCCGTCACCCCCGACCTCGCCGCCCTCTGGCGCGACCTCGGCGTCATCCCCGCCGCCACCGGCGCCACCTTCGACGACACCGCCCCCCTCGCACCGATCCGCCACGCCATCGAAGCCAAGCCCGGCTAAGCCAAATCGTTCGCGCCAAATCCCGCCATCAATCCGAGCCGGACCCCAAACACGCGGCGCGCCCATCCCTCTCCCCGTCCTTACGGGGAGAGGGTTAGGGTGAGGGGCAGGCTCTTGCGCCACGCCGGCGCTCACCGAACTCTCGCCGAAGTCGAACCCCCATCTACAAATCCGCGTCCCGTAGCCGGCACCGCAACGCCACGTCCGTTAGAGGCTCACGACTTTCGTACGGATTTACCCTCACACCGTACATCTGAAGGATAGCGGACTCACCGATGAATTTTTCAGCAGGTCCCTTTCATATGAAGCCCCACGAGACCGTCATTCCCGCAGCGATCAGCGAGCCGTCCGAAGATCTGCCCACGACTATGATCAGCCTCGCCGAGGACTTCACCGCCACCGCCCTCCACGCCGCCAACTGGAGGGAAAACTACTTCGGCCCCACCGCCTCATCGCGACTGAGCCAAGCCGTGGCGGACATGGAACTGGCGACGGCAAGAATCAGGGAGGGGTTGAGGTAGGGCCCGCACATCTTATCCCCACCCCCATCACCTCCCGTATTCTCCACGCATCCTTTCCGTGAACGGGGCGTGATCGATCCGTCAGACGCGTGGAGAGGGTACGGCGCCCGGACTGGAAGCCTTGACGAGGCAGAAGGTGCGGGAGGTCCGAGCTCGCTCGTCGTGCGGGGGTGCCGGTAACGGCATGGCCTCGTGCGGCCGCCTCAAGGCTAACCCCGCTACGCCGGCAACCTGAACAAGGCCATCGGCACCGAAGACGCGGGAGAAACGCGGGCCGTTCCCAAAATCGCCGTCGCGCGGGCGCCCGAAGGCTGCTCGAAATCAACTTGCATGCAGCGTTCCGGCGCTCGCGCACCCGTTCGTTTTCTCACACCCGCGGGTCGTCCGCCGGGCCCGCGGACGCATGTCCGCAAGGAAAGTAATGCGGACGCATGTCCGCAAGGAATGTATCGCGGGCGCAGGTCCGCAAGGAGATGTGATGACCGCCGATACAAGCCAGACCGGAGACAAGCAGACCGCGCGCCAAGGCGATCGGCGCGATGCAGCACCAGCAGCGCCCCTGGACGCCGAACGGATCCGCAACGAGATCGCGGCGCGCCTGATGCGCCTTCACTGCACGCGGCAAAATGGTTGCACGCGCCGCTGCCGCCGCCAGGGCCGGTGTGTGGTGGCAGATGAAGTCGACGCGCTGGAAGCGACGCGTGTCGCGCCGCCCAAAGCGAAGCGCAAAGGCGCAACAGGTGTTCCTTGAGCCCGCCCTACTTGAACAGCCCCTACTTAAACAGAGACGTCAGCGAGAACGTCGAGGCCACCACCACCGGCGGGTTCTCGGCGATCTGCGGATAGGGCTCCTCGATGTAGACGTTCACGCCCGTGGCGCGCTGGTCCTTGATCAGCGAGGCGACGTAGGCCCAGCCCTTCGGCTCCAGGCCGAGGCAGGCCTCCGACATCTCGCCCTTCAGGCGCACGTGGATGGCGATGTTGCCGCGCGCCAGGATGGCGTTGGTCTGCGCCGCGCTGAAGCGGTCCTTGTTCCACAGCTTGGTGAGGTAGATGCCGGCCACCGCCCGCTTCGTCTTCGGTCCCCAGCTGACGCGTTGCCCCTTGTCGGAGGCGAAGGTGTATTCGCCCGGCGGCAGCGGGCCGATGGCGCGCGCGGCAAAGCAGTCGGGATCTGGATTGTTGCGGCAGGCCTCGCGCCCGGAGATGGCCCAGGCGATCGTCTTGCCGCCGATCTTGGGGTCGTCGGAAATGACGAAGACGCGGCCGGTGCGGATCGTGTAGCCGAGGCGGAAGCCGGTCGCGGTGGCCGGAAGTTCGCGCACGACGTCTTCGAACGGATTGCAGATTTCCCCGCCCGTCAGTTTGCGCGGATAACCCTTGTGGGTGATCGTCACATAGTCGACGCCCGGCGCGCAGTCCCACTGCGGCAGCACCTGCTTTTGGGTGAGGACGGCGCCCGGAGCCAGCGGCGCACCCGATGCGCCGGGCGGAGGACCAGCGGACGGCGCGGTGGGTTCGGGCGCCTTCGCGGCCATCTCGACCGCTGGTTTCTTGGGCGGGGCAGATGGCGGACCCGGCACGGCGGCAGGTGCCGGCGCGGGCTTGGGATCCCACGGCAATGCGTCAGTCGGCGGTTGCTTGGCAGCGGACTTCTGCTGCATGCCGCGCACCTTTTCGCACTCGGCGGAAAGCTTCGGCGGGCGGATCTGTTTCACGGCGAGCTTGCGCGCCAGCGCGCTGCTGGCACCTTGCTGGATGTAGGCGCCGATCAGCGCGTGCTGCACCTCCAGCTGTTCGGCAGAGAGTTCGTAGATGCAGTCTTCGAAAATCTGATCGCCCATCTTGCTGAAAAAGTCGGCAATGTTACCCGCGGCCGCCGCCGATCCGGCATCCTGCTTTTTCGGCGATTGTTGGGCCGAAGCAGATCCTGGCAGGCACAGCAAGCCGGCAACGAAAGCGAGCAGCGTTTTTCTCAACCAAATCATAGTCGCTATTCGAGGCCCTCGTTGCCTGACCGCGCGTCACGGTCACCCTACGCGTACGCCCATAGCCGCTATCCTTGGCGCACAGAAGGCACAAAGTGCCGCTTCTTGTGAACAGGAGGCACAAAGTGCCGCTTCTTGTGAACAGGAGCCACAAAGTGCCGCTTCTTGTGAACGGGAGCCACAAAGTGCCGCTTCTTGTGAGCATGAGGCACAAAGTGCCGCCTCTTGGGAATGGGAGACACAAATTCCGGTCGAAAGCCGCCTTTGCGGAACACGAGCTGTGCGGGCGCGTTGTGGCATCGGCCGGGGGAGCTGCGTACGGGGCGAGTGTTCTTCGCACGTTCTTGTCACAACGCAACCTTGCCAAAGATCCCTCTGGATCACCGGTTCGCACTCGGGACGCGGATCGCAATCAAGTCGCAAGGAGACTGCAGATGAAGAAAGCGCTGATTTTGTCGGCCGCACTGTTTGCACTTGGCGCCGGAATGCCGGCACAGGCCGCCGGCCCAATGAGCCCCACGGGCATTTCGCCAATCGCCAATTCGAACGGAACCGTAAACTTGCACGACGTCGCGCGCCGCCGCGTTTGCCGTCGCACCTGCGTGACGAAGGGTTGGGGCTACAAGAAGCGCCGCGTGTGCCGTTCGGTCTGCCGTTGGCGCTGAGTTGAGCAGGCGGTCACGCGCCGCACGCACAGGAACGATTTCACATGGCCGCTGGCAATCTATTGCCGGCGGCTTCTTATCACCGCTCGGCGCCCGTGGCCTAAAATGGCCAAGACTTAAACATTGCTTTTGACCGGCGCAGGAGCTTCAGAGGTATTGTCGGAACCGCTCTCCGCCGCTGTGCTCGCGGCTTCCTCTTCAGCCTCTTTCGGCACCGTAAAACCACCTTCGGCCACCATGCGCGCGAACAGACCCGTACCCTTCGCCAGTTCCTTGAAGCGCCCCTGCTGGATGATGCGCCCATCCTTCAGCACGTAGATCGTGTCGGCGTTGGCAACTGTCGACAACCGGTGCGCGATGATGAAGGTGGTGCGGCCTTGGCGCAGCTTGTCGAGCGCCCGCTTGATCCGCGCCTCGGTCTCCGCGTCGAGTGCACTCGTCGCCTCGTCGAGGATCAGGATCGGCGCGTCCTTGAGAATCGCGCGCGCCACGGCAAGCCTCTGGCGTTCGCCGCCAGAAAGCGAGTTCCCCCGCTCTCCGATCACGAAGTTATAACCCTCGGGCTTGCGCATTATAAATTCGTGGGCCTCGGCGAGTTCGGCGGCGCGCTGGATTTCCGCATCGGACGCACCGGGCCGGCCAATGGCAATGTTGTCACGTATGGAACGGTTGAAGAGGCCCGCATCCTGAAACACGACCGCAATGGAGGTGCGCAGCGATTGCAGGGTGACGCCGGAAATATCCTCGCCGTCGATGAGGATGCGGCCCTTGTCGGGGGCGCGCAGGCGCTGCAGCAGCGACAGCGTCGTTGTTTTGCCGGAGCCGGTGGGCCCCACCAGCGCCACCGTCTTGCCGGGCGCGGCGGCGATGTCGAGATCAAACACGCCCTGCTGCGAGGCAGGAAACGTGAAAGAGACGTTCTCGAAGCGCACGTCGCCTTTAACGTCGGCGAGCGGTTTGGCTCCTGGCGGTTCGGCAATCGCGTTCTGTTCGTCGATCAGCGCAAAGTACGACCGAAGGACCGGGCCTTGACGGAAGACAGACGTGACGAACGACGAAATCTGGTCCAGCTTGCCGATAAGCAGGTTGGCGAAGGCCACGAACGAAACGATTTCGCCGACAGTCATTTCGCCGCGGCGCACCAGCATGGAGCCGAGCAGGAAGACGGCAACAAGCGCGGTCGTGGCGGCCGCCCGCTGCAAGACGTTGAGGATCCCCCACCACGTCAACACAGGATATTGCGCGGTGATGAGCTGGCCCATCAGATCGCGCATCGCCTCGCTCTCGGCCTTCAGCCGCGCGAAACTCTGCACCACCGTGACATTGCCGAGCACGTCGCCGACACGGCCGTAGAGCTTGGAATTGTAGCTTTCGATCGCCGCCTGGCCCGCCGATGTCTTGCGCATCACCAGCGAGTTGAGACCGACGTAGGCAACCGCGAGCAGCGCCAGAATGCCGGCCATCCGCACATCCATGCTGATCGCCGTCGGCACCAGCAGGATGATGCCGACGACGGCCGTCAGCTGCTCCCGCAAGCCGGCAAGCCACAACCAGAACAGCGCGTCGGTTCCCTGCAACACGGTTCGAACGACCGCGCCCGAGCCGCGGTCGGCATGATAGCCCGCAGGCAGCGTTATCGCGCGCTCGAACGCCTCGCCAAGCGCCACCAGGTGGCGGCGGTGTGCCATCCGGTCTGCGGTAATCGAGACGACGACACTGGCGGCGACCGAGAAGAGACCGAGCGCTGCCCAGGTTACAGTCGTGGAAAATGCCGCTTCGCCACGCGAGAGCGCGTCTACGACGCGGCCAAACAGGATTGGCTCGGCCAACTGCACGACGCTGATGAGAGTTCCGGCAGCGGCGACCGACAACGCGAGCCATTTCTCTGCACCAAGCATGCGGATGACGCGGATGTAGATGTGGACCAGATCCATGCCGTCACCACTTCAGCTGTGTCATGGCGCCGAGTGCGCCCGGAGCATCGGGTGCGGAAAACAGCGCGTCCAATCTTTCCGGATCGAGACGGCCGTCAACCACGACGTCATCGCGATGGATTCCACCAGCTATGAACAAGGCATCGAGCCCAAAACGCCGGGCACCTTCCAGATCCGTGCGCAACGCATCGCCGATCACCAAAACCCGGCCGTGGGGGACGGCACTACCGCGAACACGCTCCGCCGCAGCAAGTGCCGTGAGGTAGGCAGAGGAATGCGGCTTTCCGGCCCAGAACACCTCGCCGCCCATGTGCTGGTAGACATCGGCAATCGCCCCGGCACACAAATACAATGTGCCACCAACGTCGACGACGAGGTCGGGGTTGGCGCAGACGAATGGCAGGCGGCGCTGCAGCGCGTCTTCGAGTAACGGCCGGTAATCCTCGGCCACCTCGCTTCTGTCATCATCAAGGCCGGTTGCAACGATGGCTTGCGCCTCGCCCAAGGGTACAAGCTTGGCGGCCGCCTTGTCGAAAAACGCCGCGTCCCGGTCACGCGGGCCGATGCCGTAAACGGAGGTGAAGCGCTGCTCGTTCATATGCTCAAGCGCGATTGCGCCGGACGAAACGATCGCGTCCCATGCGTCTCGCGGCACGTGACGCAAGTTCAACATCGTTTCGACGCGGTGCTCGGGAACGGGCGCATTGGTCAGCAGCACGACAGTGCCGCCAGCCTTGCGAAAGGCCCGCAAGGCATCGCAGGCATCAATGTAGGCCGTAAGCCCGTTATGGACCACGCCCCATACGTCGCAGAAAACGGCGTCGTAGCGGGAAAGCAGTGCACCGGCATTTTGCAGAATCGGCGGAGCGCCGGCAGGAAGATCAGGTTGCGGCATGGATCGCCCAAAGTTGCGTTGCGGGCCTTATAGCAGGGCTGCCCGCCAATGCATCCGCGCGATCGCCGCATTCATCTTCGCGAAAGCGGGCGCAATGGACCCGCCGCTCGCGCTAGATGAGGCTCCACTGCTGTTGGGTGATTGCCCAGGCGATGATCACGGCGTTCGAGGCCATGTGCGCGCCGATAGGGTCAGACATCCGGCCGGTGCGATACATGACCAGCGCGTAGACGGCACCCGCCAGCATTCCGGCGAGCCATCGCTGGTGAATGGCTCCAAACAACAGCGACGTCACGACGAAGGCGGCGACAGTCATAACCAGCGGCGTCGCGTTGGCAATGCGCTGCGATGCGATGGCCCGGTGCAGAAAACCACGGAACGCCATCTCTTCAGCGATGGGCACGAAAATGACGGTGCCAGCGGCGCGGATCGCCAGCCAAAGTGCTGCGGCCCACATCGGAAGTGCGAGAATCCAATTGCCGAGTTCGGCGCCGGCTGCCGGGTCCGGATCGGTCGCGATCCAGGCCACACCGACGGCGATGCCGGCAGCGAGCGACAGTGGCGCGACGCGCTGGGCGATCGTTGCGTAGAAGGAGCGGAACATCCACAGCGCGGCGCCAACGAAGATGACGCGCAGGCCGTAGAGCCACTGGTCGTTCGGGGCAAATGCCGAAGCGATGATGCTGGCCGTCATCAGCGCCATGAACGGCGCCAGCCACGCCAGAGCGTCACTTTCGCTATCGGCGGTTTCATGCAACACGCGGGTGGCAGGGCCGGCTGAAATCGTGTCCTTGCGAAAGAACCCGACCTGCTGGCCGAGTATCATGACACCGACGCTGACGATCAGAAACGCGATCCATCCGGCTTGCGAATGGAAGCCGCCGACAGCAACCTGCGGGGAAAAGTGGGCGCCGAAACTGACCAGCGCCGCGATGCGGACGGCGTTCAACAGCCAGATCGCAGCGATGCCGATAGGAAGCAGGAACATGGCTTGAGGAAAACGCAACTCGCGCCGGAAAACGTAGAGATAAAGGCTCAGCACTGCGGTGACGAGGCCGATGCCCTCATAGCCCGAGCAGGCAGGCGAGATCTCGACCATGAAGTTGCCGACGGCAAGCCGCTTGGTGGCAATGTCCATCAAGACATCGCTCTCATACAGGGAGAGCATGGCATGCGTAACGTGCAGAGTGGCCCCTGCGAGCGGCGCCCAACCCGCCGTCGACAGCGCGCTGAAAGCCAGCACCAGGACGGCCGCAACGATCCCCAGGATCAGCGACATCCAAGTCGCCGCCAGCATCTGGCGCCAGAACGTGAGCGGCGCCGCAGTCAGCATGAGCGTTGCGCCCAGCAGGGCAAGCAATGCGAAATAGGGCCATAACCAGCGGGTGTAGACCTCCATGCTGGCCGAAATGGCGATACTTGCGGCTACCGTGGCTACAAGAACGCAAATGTTGGTCGCCAGCCAAGCTCCGAACTTGTGATCCTGAAGGCTGGCTTGCCACTTATTCAAAAGGTCAAAACGCTGATGCCAATTAAGAATGGCAAAAGCACCGATTGCCAGGATGGCGGCTTGAACCGAAACCGCGGCGAACTGCCAAACAAAGCCGATGATGGTGCTGGGAGGAACTTCGCTTCTGGGCGTATCGTAGAAGAATGAAATCGCAATCGCTTCGAGCAACCCGATGCCCGCGATCAGTAGGACGCGGACGATCGCGCCTTGCACTCCGGCGCTTGGCTGCAGTCCTGACGGAACATCGACGGACGACGTCATCGAAGGGGGCATTTGCGTCTCCATGCTTCAATAAAAAAACCGGCCCGTCGAATGTGGGACGGGCCGGCTTCTGCAAGTAGACGATGATAGAAGCATGCTCGACCCCGTTAGTCCGGTTTCGAGAGACTATCCTTACTTCTTAATCTTATCGTAAAGGACGGCGGCAACCGAGATCAGCAGCGCGGCGGCGGCAATGCCTGCGGGGCCATCGAACTCAGGAACCGGGCGGACAGTAAACGGCGAGGATCGAACCCATGTCTAAACTCCATCTTAGAGGCATCAGTTAAGGTTGTTCGGGTCGCATTCCGGTTCGAATACCGTTTCGATCCGATCGTTTATGTTTCACACACAAACTTTGGGACCGGGAATAAACCCTTAGTTAACCTTACCTCGTGGCTTTCGCTTTTCGCGGAAAGGAGAACGTCGATGAAAATGCAATCTCGGGGCCAGTTTCAGGTGATAGAGAGAAAGCCCGCATTTGCTCGGCTCCAAGGAGCGCGAAACCGATATAAAGCGACGAATTGATTCAAAACGAGAAACTGCCCAATACCAAAATGAAACAACGCGAGCCCGCAATTGTCCCAAAATAAGTCAAGTGATGGAGCGCGAGACGATTGACCAGGAAAGCGTGCGCCGCGAAGGGGCTTGGTGCCGGCTGAGAGGATTGAACTCCCGACCTTCGGTTTACAAAACCGCTGCTCTACCGCTGAGCTAAGCCGGCTGGCCCGCCAGGCAGCATGGCCCGGCGCGTCGGCGCATGTGTATGGCAAGTGATCGTCGATGCAAAGAGGGTATAGTTCAACCGCGTGAGAGGCTTCCGGGCAACGGGCTTAAGCAAATGTTCAACGGCGGTCTGTAAAACCAAGCCGAATCGCTTAGGTTTCATCGATAAATTGCGGAGGCAGGTATGCGCCGGTTCGCCTTATTGTGTTTTGCAGTCGCAGCGCTCCTAGCGGGTCTTGCGATGCCCCATAGCGCGCAGGCCTTTGGCTGGGACCGCGGCGACGGCATCCATGATCCCTACTTCTATCGGCCGGGTCACCGCGGCTACTATCCTTACTACAACTCGGGACAGTGGCGTACGGCCAAGGACATGCGGTGGCGCAAGCGGGTCGCCCGCCAGCGCTTCTATTATCCGCAGTACAACCCAGTATGGGGTCACCCGCTGGATGGCTATCACCACCGAGAATTTCACGAACGTGATGGCAACCGCCACCACATCGGGCATTGGTGATTTCGGAGCGGGCTGCGATGCCCGCTTTTTGCCGCTAAGCGGCTGGAATATCTTCCCGTTCACGCCATATTCATGAGCTAGCAGATACTGATGCGCTGGCGCTCTGCGTCCGAGGCGCATTGGATGATTCAGGCGGGTTGCAACCCGTATCCGGGAGGGAATAGATGGCACCGATGAAAGCGGTAATGAGCGCGCTACTCGCGTTGACATTGGTTCTGGGTTTGACGGCTGTTTCCGTCTCCGACGCCGAGGCTGGCAGCCGCGGCCGCGGTGTAGCTGCTGGTGTCGCTGCCGGCATTATTGGCCTTGGCATTCTCGGCGCAGCCGCCGATGCGCGTGCCCATGACCGTTATGACTATGAAGATCGCTGCTATCCCGGCCCGGAAGAGTGCGGATATCGCGGCGGTGGCTGCTACGAGAACGAGTATGGCGATGAAGTCTGCCGTCGTGGCCGCTATACCTGCTGGCGTAATCAGGTTTGCGACTAGCTCGTAGCGCCCCACCATTCGCCGGAGTATCAGGGCGCCAGATCGGATCTGGCGCCCTTTCTGTTATTTCGCCTTGCGCATGGCCGCGAGGTGGAGTGCCACAGCGGCCGCGTTCGACACGTTCAGGCTTGCAAGAGGACCGCTGGCAGAAATCTTCACGAGCCGGTGACAAACATCGCGGGTGAGCTGCCGCAAGCCCTTACCTTCGGCACCCAGAACAAGCACCGTCGGCGCAGTGAAGCCTTCCGCTTCAATCGCGCTTGGCGCATCGCCGTCGAGCCCAAGCAGTGTCAGTCCACGCTCCTTGAGTGCCTCCAGCGCTCGCGCCAGATTTTGCGCCAGATGGATCGGCACCAGTTCGAGCGCCCCCGAGGCTGACTTCGCAAGCGTGCCGTTGAGTGGCGGGCTGTGACGCCGGGTCATGATGAGCCCGCTGGCTCCGAAAACCGCAGCGGACCGAAGCACGGCACCAACGTTGTGCGGATCGGTGACCTGATCCAGCGCAATCAGCGGGCCGCCACCAGCGGCAGCTTCCGCAAGGTCGTCGAAGTCCGGTTCGGGCAGCGGCTCGACCTCAAGCATCATGCCCTGATGCACGGTATCGGCACCCAGGATGCGGTCGAGATCACGCGGAGTGGCGCGCTCTCGCTCAATCTCGCGGACGGCCAGCACGTCGCGCAGGCGCAGCTCGCCGTTTTCCGTGACGACGAGGCGCAACACCTGCCGCTTCGGGTTGCGTAGGGCGGCTTCGACGGCGTGCACGCCAAATAGCCGGATTGGTCCGTCCTCATCGCCGGACGAAGCTTCGGCCTGCCTTTTAAGCTCACGATTTCGCTCTCTTTCTTGGCGATGAGGGCGTGGCGGTCGCGGGGCGGCCATGAGCTGATCCGAATCCTTAGCTTGGGGCGTCTGAAGCGGCCGCACTGTGGCGCTTTTCCGTTTGACATTGAAGGGGGGGCTCACCATAAGTTCGCTTGCCCCGGCCTAAGGCAGCACGGGGCGCTTTTATTTCAGGTCCGCGTTCGCGCGGATCCTCGGAGAGGTGCCCGAGTGGCTAAAGGGGACGGACTGTAAATCCGTTGGCTTCGCCTACGCTGGTTCGAATCCAGCCCTCTCCACCATTTGCCCTTTTCAGTGGTTTTGCCCGCAAGTCTAGAGGCGCCCGAGCTTGTGTCTGGTAAACAGAACGCAACGGGATCGCGCCGGCTCACGGACTAAGCCTCACGAGGCGATTTTGCCTCGCGGACAGATGTGGCAGCAAGGCGCGTAACCGTGCTGACATCATTCCTCGCCCTTTTGCCAAGTGGCCGGCGCTTGGTTCTCATCCGCGCGTTCGTCTTCACTGTCACCAACCGCGTCGGCAAATTCCTCATCGTTGTCATCGGTGTCGAGCGGTTGGGCGGTCTTGTCGCCGCTGCGAGTGTCAGACCGGACGTCGGCTTCTTCTTTTTCGGTGAGTTTGCGCTTATCCATCTCTTTGTCTCCGCTTGAGGCGTGAGGAGTAACGACAAGCGTCCGGGGTCGTTCCGGCGCGCCGCGTAGCGCTCGCAACTTGATGATTGTATTGGCCGGTATCGCCTTCTATCCGGCGCTCTGGCGACCTGTGTGCGGGTAGATGATGCACGTCGTCGTGGCGTGGGCCAGAAGCTTGCCCGACCCGTCGGTCATGCGGGCTTCGGCGGTGGCGGCGCGTTTGCCGCGGCTCAGCAAGGCGGATTCGGCGCGTATCGGACCCGTTTCGACTGTGATCGGCCGGACCAGAGAAATCTTGAACTCCATCGTCGTGAAGAATAGCCCGGCTTCCAGCGTAGACCACACGGCGCAGGCCATTGCGCTATCCAGGACCGTCGACGTCCAGCCGGCATGCACTGTGCTGATCGGATTGTAGAAGCGTTGCTGCGGCATGCCCGTGAAAACTGCCCGGCCCGGGTCGATCAGCACCAGAGTAAAGGCGGATGCTTCCTGGATAGGCGGCATTGGATAGCGGCCGGCAAGCATACCACGCAACACCTCGATGCCAGATAACGCCGTCAGGTCTGCCAGCGGCAGCAAACCAAATTGGGCCGGCAGCTGGTTGGCATCATTCGACTTGATCATTCATCCCCGCAGGTTCCGGCCAGCAATTCGTGCTGCAAGTCGAGGTTCAATAAAAATTAGGCAATAGATGATCTTATGACGGCATATTGACATAATAGCGCCGTTACAGCGGCTCGTTCTATCGCGAAGGTTATCGAGCCGATGTTGAAGACACTCAAGGCCAAGATTGTGCTTGGCTGCCTTACGGCAATCGGCGTCACGACCGGCATAGGTTTGAATTCCATATACGTCAAAGATCGCCTGATTTCTGATCTGCAGGAAACGAACACGATCTCGGTCGCTTTGCGCAACCACACGATCGGCGACATGGTGCACGATGGATTGCGCAGCGTGGTGCTGAGTTCGCTGACGGCGCAAGAACTGGGAACCAAGCAGGAAGACGTCGAAAAAGACCTGTCGAATATGGTTGCAACCATCACCCGGGTCATTTCGGAGAACAAGGCCCTCGCCCTCCCGGACGACGTACGGTCGGCCCTCGACGGGGTGAAGCAGCCCCTCGCCGACTACATCGCCGCCGCGCAGAAGATCGTCGGTCTGTCTTTCAGCAACCGGTCTGAAGCCCTTGCCGCGATGCCGGGCTTTTCGCAACGCTTCGAGGCGCTGGAAACGGCATTGGAGCAGGTTGGCGACCGCATTCAGGAATCCGCCAAGACAATCGGAGAGACGTCGGCCGCTTTCGCCTCAGTCGGCACTTACGTTTCGACGGCTGCACTTTTGATGGGCGTGCTCGTCACGTCTGCGCTCATGTGGTTCATGCTGCGCGGCATGATCGCCCCGCTGCAAAGCCTGCGGCAGGCGATGATGGCCCTGGCCAATGGCGATCAAAAAGCAGAAATCGTTGGCCTCGATCGCGACGACGAAATCGGCGAAATGGCGCAAACCCTGCGCGTGTTTCAGACGAACGCGGTGGAGGCTGGACGATTGCGTACCGAGCAGAGCACGTCCGAAGCCCGCGCGAAAGACCTGCGCCGCAAGGAGCTGATGCAGCTGACGCAAACCTTCGAAACTGCCATTGGCGGTGTCGTTGAAACCCTGTCGTCGGCCTCTTCCAAACTTGAACACTCTGCGTCGACCTTGTCGGGCACGGCGGCAGCGACGCGCGAACTCGCCAGCGAGGTGCAGGGCACGTCGGCTCGCGCATCGACGAACGTGCATTCCGTCGCTTCCGCCTCCGAGGAGCTGGCGGCATCGATCCGCGAGATCTCGCGGCAGGTCCACGACTCGGCCTCGGTGGCGAGCGAGGCCAGGGCGCAGGTGGAAAGGACCGATCACTGCATGGCACAGCTGTCGGCATCGGCTGAGCGCATCGGTGACGTCTTGAAGCTGATTGCCAGCGTTGCCGAACAGACCAACCTTCTCGCGCTCAACGCCACGATTGAAGCGGCCCGGGCAGGCGAGGCGGGCAAGGGCTTTGCGGTCGTGGCGCAGGAGGTCAAGGCGCTGGCTACGCAGACGGCAAAGGCGACGGAAGAGATCGGCACGCAGATCAGTGCCATCCAGAGCGCCACCCGGGAGTTGGCTGGCGAGATCAAGCAGATCGTCTCGACCATCGGGCGCATCTCGGGCATCACGTCGGCCATTGCCGCCGCGGTGGAAGAGCAGGGCGCGGCGACCCAGGAGATTGCCCGCAACGTGCAGGAAGCAGCGCTCGGAACCTCGCGGGTTGCCGAGAGCATGGGTACCGTCAGCGAAGGCGCTGTCGCGACCGGCCATTCGTCGGACGAACTGCTGTCATCGGCCAAATTGCTCTCGCGCGACAGCACGCAGCTGCGGGTTGAAGTCATAAAGTTCCTCGACACGGTGCGCGCGGCCTAACGACGTCATAATCAATCTAGTGAGGCGGACCCTTCGGGGGCCGTTTCTGTTTGCTTGTCTTGACAACGGCGCACTCGGCCGGGCAAAAGCTGCCCAGCCGAACGGCCCGGCAAGCGGCCGGTTTCCTCTTACCTGCGCGGTATGCAGTGAGTGAGAGAAAGGAGTGTCACGATGTCTGACGTTACCCTAACCATGCCCGACGGCGCCAAGCGCCAGGTAGCCCACGGCACCACCGGGCTTGAGGTCGCCAAATCCATCTCGCCATCGCTCGCAAAACGCACCGTTGCCATGGTGCTGGGTGGCGTGCTTTCAGATCTCAACGATCCGATCAAGAGCGATGCGGAGATCAAGTTCGTCTCGCGCACCGACGCAGAAGCGCTGGAGCTGATCCGGCACGATGCCGCGCACGTGATGGCGGAAGCTGTGCAGAGCCTGTGGCCCGGCACTCAGGTGACGATCGGCCCGGTCATCGACAACGGCTTCTTTTACGATTTCTACAAGGCCGAGCCGTTCGTGCCCGATGATCTGGCAAAGATCGAAAAGCGCATGCACGAGATCATCGCCAAGAACGCGCCCTTTACCAAGGAGTTCTGGGATCGCGAAAAGGCCAAGCAGGTGTTCCGCGACAAGGGTGAGGAGTTCAAGATCGAGCTCGTCGACGCCATCCCTGCGGGCGAGGACCTGAAGATCTACAAGCAGGGCGAGTGGTTCGACTTGTGCCGCGGCCCGCACATGACGGCAACCGGTCACATCGGCAAGGCGTTCAAGCTGCAGAAATTTGCCGGCGCCTACTGGCGCGGCGACAGCACCAAGCCCCAGCTGCAGCGCATCTACGGCACCGCCTGGGCCAGCGAAGAGGACCTGAAGAAGTACCTCACCATGCTGGAGGAGGCGGAGAAGCGCGACCACCGCGAGGTGGGCCGCGTGATGGACCTGTTCCACTTCCAGCACGAGGCGCCGGGCAGCGTGTTCTGGCATCCGAAGGGCTGGCAGCTGTTCCAGAACCTCATCAATTATATGCGCCGCCGCCAGATCGAGGCCGGCTATGTCGAGGTGAATTCCCCCGACATGATGGAAAAGCACTTCTGGGAGCTGTCGGGCCACTGGGAGAACTACGGTGAGAACATGTTCACCACCGTGCTGCCCGACGAACGCGTGTTCTGCTGCAAGCCGATGAATTGCCCTGGCCACGTACAGATCTTCAAGCACGGGCTGACCAGCTACAAGCAGCTGCCGGTCAAGATTGCCGAGTTCGGCAAGGTGCATCGCTACGAGCCGTCGGGTGCGCTGCACGGCATGATGCGCGTGCGCCACTTTACCCAGGACGACGCGCACATCTTCTGCACCGAAGACCAGATCATGGCCGAGTGCCTGAAGATCAACGACCTGATGTTGTCGATCTACGGCGACTTCGGCTTCGAGGACATCTTCATCAAGCTGTCGACCCGGCCGGAGAAGCGCGTCGGCGCCGATGACCTGTGGGACAAGGCCGAGAAGGCCTTGTCCGACGTGCTCGACGAAGTAACTAAGCGCTCCAACGGCCGCGTGAAGACGGCAATCAATCCGGGCGAGGGTGCGTTTTACGGGCCGAAGCTGGAGTATGTGCTGAAGGATGCCATCGGCCGCGACTGGCAATGCGGCACCACCCAGGTGGACTTCAACCTCGCGGGCCGGCTCGGCGCGTTCTACATCGACGAGCATTCCAACAAGAAGACGCCGGTGATGATCCACCGCGCCATGTTCGGTTCGCTGGAACGCTTCACCGGCATTCTGATCGAGAACTTCGCCGGCCATTTCCCGCTGTGGCTTTCGCCGCTGCAGGTGATGGTGTGCACGATCGTGTCGGACGCGGATGCGTACGCGCTGGAGGTGGTCGAGGCACTGAAAGCGGCAGGCCTGCGCGTCGACGTCGACCTGCGCAACGAGAAGATCAACTACAAGGTCCGCGAGCACTCCCTGACCAAGATCCCGGTCATGCTCGTCGTCGGCAAGCGCGAAGCGGAGGAACGCAAGGTTTCGATGCGCCGCCTAGGCAGCCAAGACCAGACAGTGATGATGCTGGACGAGGCCGTCACCAGCCTGAAGGACGAGGCGGTGCCGCCGGATATGAAGCGCGCGTGAGTTGCGGGGTCAGACCCACGGGTCTGACCCCATTCTCGACGGCTGATTGGCCCATCATCGCCTCGCCCGCCGGCGCGCGCGGCCCGGCAGCCGCTCGGCTCTATCGGGCGATCTCGAATGCGAATTGCTGCGATCACAGCCTATTAAAGCCCTGGCTTTCCGCGCCCTGTCATTGATATGCTTAAACGGAGCATTGCTCCGGCGTCGCCGGATATTGTTTTCAATCTTCAGATCAGGCGGTCCCCCAATGCAGTTCCGGTCTCTTACACTCGCGCTGATCCTCGCGATTTCCGGTTCTTGCCCTCAAGCATTTGCTGAAGATCAGCAAACTCCGCCGTCCGCGCAAGCAGCGAACAGCACAGCTGAAAAGGAGGCGTTCGAGAGCGCCAAGGAACTTGGCACCGTTGATGCCTGGAATGCCTTCCTGACGGCTTATCCATCGGGCTTCCGCGCCGACCTGGCACGCGCCTATGTGAAGAAGCTCGGAAGCGACGCACCGGCTGCAGCGCCAGTCACGACGCAGGCGGCAACCGGCACAGCCAGGGAGCTGTCATGCAGTGAGCTTAAGAGTGTCCGCTCGCTGAACTCCGACGTCGCCACCAAGGTGACGTTCGTCAACAAATCGGGCGCGTACCGTTCCATCTCTTGGATCAACACAACCGGCGAACTGCAGCAGTATGGCGGCCTGAACTCCGGCGACGAGGTGACTTACGACACGTTCGTCACGCACCCGTGGATGATTGCGACCGGCCCCGGAGATTGCCTGCAGGTGTTCATGCCGGATACAGCGCCCACGAAGATCGAGCTCATCCGCCTTGCCGCCGATGACGGTACGGAGAAAAAGGCGAAAACCAAAAAACGGATCGCAGACGACGAAGATGATGATGCGCCCGCACGCAAAGTGAAGAAAGTCGTCGAGAAAAAGAAGCCGCTAGCATGCGGCCAGAACTACAAGCTGCGCAACGGCCAGTGCGTGCTGGTGCAGAATTGCGGTGCCAATGCCTATCGCAGCCCCGAGGGGGACTGCTACTGCAACAAGAATTACGAAATGAAAAACGGCAAGTGCCGCTGGAAGCACGACAAGAACGGTTTCGAGATTGCGCCGGAAAAGAAGTCGGGTTGCAAGGGTCTGCAGCAACAATGCAACCAGGGCAACGGCAAGGCCTGCATCGGGTACGAGGAACGCTGCCAGGTGAACTAGGAAACGAGCAACGAGGGGTCAGACCCGCCGCGTCTGACCCATCAATATCGAAGTTGGGTTACGCCGCCTTGTCGCGAAGCACTTCCATCGTGCGGATCTTGTCGGCCAGTTCCTGGCGCTGGGCCACGAGAAAAGCGGGCTGCAAATCCGTGTCGGCGGCGACCTTCAACGCCTCGTCGTAGTCGTTGAGGATCGTCTCTTCGCCGGAGATCAGGCTCGGCAGCACATTCGTGTCGAGCCCGGTCAACGCCGACCGGATGCTGATCACAGTGCGGTGCACCGTCGACATGAACGAGGCCTCGTCCTGCCTGGGCTCTCCCATCTCGATCAGGTGATGATTGATTTCCTCGATGTGCCGGGTGCGCAGGGCAACCATTTCCTGGAACAGCGTCGTCAGACCTTTGCCTTCCGCGTCCAACACGGCTTCTTCGTAGCCATTGCGGCTATCGATAAGCGTTGTTTTCAATCCTTTCAGAGCTTCGGCGCGTTCGGACATCGACGTTCTCCGGCTTATTGCTGCCATTTCTGCAAGAACCGCGTGGGCCGGTAACAGTTCCACGCGGCGAGCCGCAGGCAGAGCAGCGCCGGGGTCCAAAAAATCCTTCGTCGCAGCGCAGCCGCGCATGTCAGCTCACCACCAAGCGCATGCTTCAGCGATGGACTCCGGACCGCATTCCGCATACGCCTGCGGGCACAAACGAACGCGAACAAGCCGCGCAGCGGCCTCAGGTCATGACGCCCACTCCCCTCACATTGTCGCTGCGTGACGCACTGCTCGCTGTCGCCATCATGGCGGTGTGGGGCACGAACTTTACCGTCATCCGCATCGGCCTCGACCATCTGCCGCCTCTGCTGTTTGCAGCACTGCGCTTCACATTCGCGCTGCTGCCGGCGGTGTTCTTCCTGAAGCGGCCAGACGTGCCGTGGTCGAAGCTGGCCGCCTATGGCTTCCTGATCGGCTTCGGCCAGTTCGGCATCATGTTCATTGCCATGAACGGCCACATCACGCCGGGGCTGGCGTCGCTGGTGATGCAGCTTCAGGTGTTTTTCACCATCGGCCTCGTCGTCTACCTGACGGGCGAGCGCGTGCGGCCGTTCCAGATCCTGGCGCTGCTGATGGCGTTCTCCGGCGTCGGCGTCATCCTCGCCCACACCGATGGCACCACGACGGCGTTCGGTCTGGCGCTGTCGCTGATTGCCGCCTTCAGCTGGGCAGGCGGAAATGTCGTCGCGCGCTCGACGCCCGGCGTGAACATGGTGGCCTACGTGGTCTGGGCCAGCATGTTTTCGGTACCGCCGCTGCTGGCAGCGTCGCTGGCGCTGGAGGGGTGGCCCGCCATTCGCGACGGTCTGGCCAATGCAACT
The DNA here is from genome assembly GCA_963846845.1 of uncultured Pseudomonadota bacterium. Lineage (GTDB taxonomy): Bacteria > Pseudomonadota > Alphaproteobacteria > Rhizobiales > Hyphomicrobiaceae > JAKAXS01. The sequence continues at coordinate 89,903 of CAWJXQ010000015.1, forward strand.
ACTGTGACGTGGGCTGCGGTCTTCTATCAGTCGGCCGCCAACGCGCTGTTTGGCTATGCCATGTGGGGCTGGCTGCTCGGCCGCTATCCGGCCGCGACCGTGGCGCCAATGTCGCTGCTTGTGCCGGTGTTCGGCATGGCCACCGCCTACCTCTGGCTCGGCGAGCCCCTGTACGATTGGAAGCTTGCCGCTGCCGCGCTGGTTCTCAGCGGGCTAGCGCTCAATCTGCTCTGGCCCAAGGTCGCCGCGTTGCGCGGTGCGCGCGTCCCGCCCGCAGCGTAAGGCGTCGGGCAACCATGTTGTCGCGCGGCTGTCCGCATGCGGCGGAACTCGTGGCATGTTGCTAGCTATGAACGCCATACTGCGAATGCTCCTCCAGTTGCTGAAGACTGTCGCAACGCTGCTCTGGCGGGTCGTCGGTCCTGTGCTCGTCACGTTCATCCAGGTTCTCGCCGCGCTGCTCGTACTGTTCGAGGAGTGGGGCTGGCGGCCGCTCTCCAATGCATTGGCGCGGCTGGCTCGTTTCCGCCCATGGGCGCGGGTTGAGCTGGCGATCGCCGGATTGCCGCCCTACGCCGCTTTGGCCGCTATCGCGCTGCCATCGTCGCTGTTGTTTCCGTTGAAGTTCGTGGCGATCTGGCTCGTGGCCAACGGCTACCTGATCACCGCCGCGCTGCTTTTCATCGCCGCCAAGATCGTCTCGACGGCGCTGATCGCGCGCATCTTCATCCTTGTGAAGCCGGCGCTGATGCAGATCGGCTGGTTCGCCGCGCTCTATGATCGCTTCGTGCCGTGGAAAGAGGCGATCTTCGCCAAGATCCGCGCAACGTGGATCTGGCGCTACGGCCGTATGGTCAAGACGGCGGTGCGCGTAGAGACAAAGCAGATCGTCGCGCGTTGGCGGCCGAACGCCGTTGAGGCGGCTCACGCTTCACGCGAATGGGTAGCGTCACGCTGGCGCGTTCTGACGCCGCGCGCGCAACTTGAATGGGCGCGCGTCCGCCAATTGGTACGCCGCACGTGGGGCCGGATCAATTATTGAGCGCGTCGTATGGGGTCAGACCCATGGGTCTGACCCCCAAGCGCCGTCACCTACAGAATGAACGCATCTCTGCTGTAGCCCTGCAGGTAGAGCAGGGCGGTCAGATCACCGTGCACCACCGAGACTGCCGCCTTCTCCGCCACGATCGGTTTGGCACGGAACGCAACGCCCAAGCCGGCAGCCGCCAGCATGTCGAGATCGTTGGCACCGTCTCCGACCGCCAGCGTCGCCGCGAGATCGATTGCCCTCTCCCCGGCCAGGCGTTCCAAAGCCGCGCGCTTGGCCTCGCGGCCGAGGATCGGCTCGGCTACCGTGCCGCTGATCTTGTCATCGGCGACGTCCAGCGTATTGGCCTGCTGCGTATCGAAGCCGAGGCGCGCCGCAACGCGCTCGGTATAGAAGCTGAAGCCACCGGACACGAGCGCACACATGGCGCCGTTCGCCTGCATCGTTGCAATCAGCGTGGCGGCGCCCGGCATCAGTGTGACGCGCTCGTCGTAGATTTCTTGCAATATGCGGGCCTCGAGCCCTGCCAGCAGTCCAACGCGCTCGCGCAGCGCCGCCTCGAAATCGAGTTCGCCGCGCATGGCGCGCTCGGTGATGCCCGCAATGCGTTCGCGCACGCCCGCGTAGTCCGCCAACTCGTCGAGGCATTCCTGCTCGATGATGGTGGATTCCATATCGGCAACGAGCAGGCGCCTGCGCAGTCCGCCGTTTGCGACCGCAGTGATAGCATTCACGTCGACCGGGTCGGCGGCGAACCGGTCCCTGGCATCAGCGGCCGTTCCGGCGACATCGGCGTCGGGGCGCAACACGAGGTGGGCTGCCTCGTGCGGTGCCAACCAGTTGATCACGGCGCCGACGCCTAGCGCGAAGGCATCCACGGTGCCTGCGTCGAGCGCGGCCGCGCCCGGCGGGCTTGTCAGGACGAGGGCGTATTCGGTCATTCATCCTCGCGCGCAGGCGGCAATTGCAGTATTTGGCAGCGCATGATCGATCAGCGCGCCATCCTCATCGCAGGTCCGACTGCCAGCGGCAAGTCGGCGTTGGCACTGCGGCTGGCCGAGGAGGCTGGCGGCAGCATCATCAATGCCGACAGTATGCAGGTCTATCGGGAGTTGCGCGTTCTGACGGCGCGGCCATCTGTCGAGGACGAAGCGCGGGTGCCGCATCTGCTCTATGGCCACGTCCCAGCGGCCGAAGCCTATTCCGCCGGCCGTTATGCCCGCGAGGCCGCAGCGGCCATCGCCGAGGTGCGCCGCGCCGGACGGCGGCCGGTCATCGTCGGCGGTACGGGGCTGTATTTCCGTGCGCTGTTGCAGGGGCTGTCGCCTATTCCGGAAGTTCCCGCCGACGTGCGAACCCACTGGCGCACCCAGGCCCAGCAACTGGCGCCGGAGGCGCTTCATGCCATTCTCGCGGCACGCGATCCGGCGATGGCCGCGCGCCTGCGCCCGACGGATCCGCAACGCGTAACGCGCGCGCTCGAAGTACTGGAAGGAAGCGGCCGCTCGCTCGCCTATTGGCAGGATCAACCCGGAGAGCCGGTGCTTGCAGAACACGACACCATCCGCCTTGTCGTCATGCCCGATAGGGACGAGCTGTACCGGCGCTGCGATGCCCGCTTTGCCCAGATGATGGAGCAAGGCGCGATGGGCGAGGTGGGCATCCTGGCACGGTTGAATCTCGAGCCAGGCTTGCCGGCGATGCGGGCCCTGGGCGTCGCGCCGCTGCTGCAACTCCTGGCCGGCGAATTGACCAAACAGGCCGCCATCGAAATCGCCTCGGCAGAAACCCGGCAATACGCCAAAAGACAGCTGACTTGGCTTCGAAGTAATATGAGTTCATGGAAAAGCTTCTCAACGCAAGAAATGGAAAGCATCGACGCATCTAATCTCTAATTTATTATACGTTGACCGTTGACCCCAAAATATCGCGCCGTTAGTGTGCGCCGCTCTGCAGGTGGGAATTTCCCCCAACTGCCCAGCAATTCATGGCAATCCGCAAGGCAAAGGAACGAGACGATGGCACGCGCGATGACGGGCGCCGAGATGGTGATCAAGGCCCTCTGCGACCAGGGTGTTGAGGTGCTGTTCGGGTACCCCGGTGGCGCCGTCCTGCCGATCTACGACGAGCTGTTTCAGCAGGACAAGATCCAGCACATCCTCGTGCGCCAGGAAGGCGGCGCCGTGCACGCCGCCGAAGGCTATGCGCGCTCCACCGGCAAGGTCGGCGTCGTTCTCGTGACGTCGGGCCCCGGCGCGACCAATGCCGTCACCGGCCTCACCGACGCCTTGATGGATTCCATTCCGCTGGTTTGCATCACCGGCCAGGTGCCCACGCATCTGATCGGCAACGATGCTTTCCAAGAGTGCGATACGGTCGGCATCACGCGGCCGTGCACCAAGCACAACTGGCTGGTGAAGAACGTCAACGACCTGTCGCGCGTGCTGCACGAGGCGTTCCATATCGCCCGCTCGGGCCGTCCGGGTCCCGGTCGTCGTCGACATCCCCAAGGACATCCAGTTTGCGCTGGGCAACTACGTCGGCCCGTCCAACATCGCCCACAAGACCTACCGTCCCAAGCTGAAGCCGGACCAGGGGCCCGTGCGCGAGGCGATCGAGCTGATGGCCAACGCCAAGCGCCCGTTGTTCTACACCGGCGGCGGCGTCATCAATTCGGGCCCGAAGGCCAGTCAGCTGTTGCGCGAACTGGCGCGGCTGACGGGCTTTCCCGTCACGTCGACGCTGATGGGCCTGGGTGCCTATCCGGCCTCCGACAAGCAGTGGCTGGGCATGCTGGGCATGCACGGCACCTATGAAGCCAACTGGGCCATGCACGATTGCGACGTGATGGTCTGCGTCGGCGCGCGCTTCGACGACCGCATCACAGGCCGCCTCGACGCGTTCTCGCCCGGATCCAAGAAGATCCACATCGACATCGACCCCTCGTCGATCAACAAGAACGTGCACGTGGACGTGCCGATCATCGGCGATGTCGCCTACGTGCTGGAAGACATGCTGCGGCTGTGGAAGGCGCACTCAGCCGTGCTCGACAAGTCGGCGCACAAGGCCTGGTGGAAGCAGATCGAAGGCTGGCGGGCGAAGAAATCGCTGTCCTACAAGCAAGGCACCGACGTGATCATGCCGCAGTACGCGGTGGAGCGCCTGTACCAGCTGACCAAGAACCGCGACACCTACATCACGACCGAAGTCGGCCAGCACCAGATGTGGGCAGCGCAGCTCTACAACTTCGAGGAACCGAACCGCTGGATGACGTCCGGTGGCCTGGGCACGATGGGCTACGGCCTGCCCGCCGCCATCGGGGCGCAGCTGGCGCATCCCAAGTCGCTTGTGATCGATATCGCGGGTGACGCCTCGATCCTGATGAACATCCAGGAGTGCTCCACGGCCGTGCAGTACGACCTGCCGGTCAAGGTGTTCATCCTCAACAACCAGTACATGGGCATGGTGCGCCAGTGGCAGCAGCTGTTGCACGGCAACCGCCTGTCGCACAGCTATACCGAGAGCTTGCCCGACTTCGTCAAGCTGGCGGAAGCCTACGGCTGGGTCGGCATGCGGTGCGAAAAGCCGGGCGATCTGGACGGGGCGATCACCGAGATGATCAACGTCAAGAAACCGGTGATCTTCGACTGCCGCGTGGCAGCCCTCGCCAACTGCTTCCCGATGATCCCGTCGGGCAAGCCGCACAACGAGATGCTGCTGGGCGACACCATGACCGACGAGGAAGTCGGCCGTGCCATCGGCAAGGAAGGCAAGGTGCTCGTCTAAAACGGGCACATCCTCTCAACGGACGAACGGCCCGCAAGGGACCACCGGCCAAGGGACAAGCAGCATGAGAACAACACGATCGCACGGCGTGTGGGCATTGCTGCTTGTCATGAGCGGCACGCCTGCGCACGCCACGACCGCGATCGATTGGGATCAGGTCGCCAACATCAAGGAAGCGGCCGTCCGCTTGGGCAATGTGCAACGCCGGCAAGGCGCCACGAAAGCCTTCGAGTACATCATCGCCTGCTACAAGACCCACGGCATGTCGACGAAGTACACGCGCTTCTTCGAGAGCTGCATCGCCCAGGACTACATTCATACGCAGACGCTGGCGACGATCTATTCGCGTATGCCGCCCGATGCCTTGAAGAGGGCGCGCGCGCCTTCGCCGCAACTGCTGGCCCAGGCCATGGGCCAGCGCGTGACGGGTGCATTCAGCAAGTATGCCGTCACCCCGGCCGAGGCGAACGCCTTCAAGAAGCTGGTCGACAAGCACGGCTTCACGCCGTTCGCAGAAATCGTATTTCCCAAGGCCAAGCGCAACAAGAGCGGCGGCGCGCCAGATGGCGTGGCGCCAGAGGCCGCGCCTCCCAACGACACCAACGGCAACGACCAGAAAAAAGACAGCCCATGATCAACCCCAATCCGCAGAGCCACTACACGGCCCCCGCCATTCGCGAAGACGTCGTCTCGCGCACGCTGTCGGTAATCGTCGACAACGAGCCGGGCACGCTCGCCCGCGTCATCGGGCTGTTCTCCGGCCGCGGCTACAACATCGACAGCTTGACGGTGACGGAGACCGAGCACGAGAAACACATCTCGCGCATCACCATCGTCACGCGCGGCACGCCCGCCGTCATCGAGCAGATCAAGCATCAGCTGGAGCGCCTGGTGCCCGTGCACCGCGTGCGCGATCTGACGCTGGAAGGCCGGGCGCTGGAGCGCGAAATGGCGCTGATCAAGGTGGCCGGCAAGGGCGAGAAGCGCATCGAAGCGCTGCGCCTGGCTGAGATTTTCCGCGCCCAGGTCGTCGATACCTCGATCGAGCACTTCGTGTTCGAGATCACCGGCAAGCCCTCCAAGCTCGAGACCTTCATCAACCTGATGATGGAACTGGGCCTGGTCGAAGTCTCCCGCACCGGCATCGCCGCAATCGGCCGGGGCGCGGCAGCAATGTAGCGCCCGCATCCTTAATGCCGCAGCGGTTGATATTCCCGGCACACCGGGAGTAGTGTCCGCCGCAATTTCCCAACCACAGGCGAGCCATTCCGGCTGCCTTTCCTTCCGAACGACTTTCGACCCGTCCAAAACGAAAAGAGACAGCTATGCGCGTTTATTACGATCGTGATGCCGACATCAACCTCATCAAGGGCAAGAAAGTAGCCATCGTCGGCTACGGCAGCCAGGGCCACGCGCATGCGCTGAACCTGCGCGACTCGGGCGTGAAGGATGTCGCGGTGGCCCTGCGCAAGGGATCGGCCACGGCCGACAAGGCCGAGAAGGAAGGCCTGAAGGTGATGGAAGTCGCCGACGCCGCCAAGTGGGCCGACGTCATCATGATGCTGACGCCCGACGAGCTGCAGGCCGACATCTACCGCGATCACCTGCACGCCAACATGAAGAAGGGCGCCGCCCTGATGTTCGCGCACGGCCTCAACGTGCACTTCAACCTGATCGAGCCGCGCGAAGACCTCGACGTCGGCATGGTGGCGCCCAAGGGCCCCGGCCACACCGTTCGCGGCGAATACCAGAAGGGCGGCGGCGTGCCGTGCCTCATCGCCGTGCACCAGGACAAGAGCGGCAACGCGCATGACCTGTTCCTGTCGTACGCCTCTGCCGTCGGCGGCGGCCGCTCGGGCGTCATCGAGACGACGTTCCGCGAAGAGTGCGAGACCGACCTGTTCGGCGAGCAGGCCGTGCTGTGCGGCGGCCTCGTGGAACTGATCCGCGCCGGCTTCGAAACGCTGGTGGAAGCCGGCTACGCGCCGGAGATGGCCTACTTCGAGTGCCTGCACGAGGTGAAGCTGATCGTCGACCTCATCTACGAGGGCGGCATCGCCAACATGAACTACTCGATCTCCAACACCGCCGAGTTCGGCGAGTACGTCACCGGCCCGCGCATCATCACGCCGGAGACCAAGGCCGAGATGGGCCGCGTCTTGAAGGACATCCAGATGGGTCGCTTCACGCGCGACTGGATGCAGGAATGCAAGGCCGGCCAGCCCAGCTTCAAGGCCACCCGCCGCATGAACGACCAGCACCAGATCGAGGAAGTCGGCGCCAAGCTCCGCGCCATGATGCCCTGGATCGCCAAGAACAAGCTCGTCGACAAGGGCCGCAACTAAGAGAGAAGGGTCAGACCTCGGTCTGATCCTTTCGCCAGGTTATCATTTGGCGGACAAACTCGCAGCGTTCGTTATGGGGGTCAGACCGAGGTCTGCCCCCTTTTGCGTATCAACGCGTCAGCTCCCGCAGCGTTTTATCTAGCGCCGTCGTGATCCGAGCCAGCGTTTCCACGTCGACCTTGTCGGGTGTGTCGGTGGCGCGATGGTAGTGCGGGTAGCGGAAGGGCGCTGTGTCCGTCAGCATCAGCGCGGGAATGCCGCGATCGGCGAAGGGCGCGTGGTCGGACCAGGCGATACCCGGAATGGATGCGGGCGCGATGCCGCCGATCGACGGCACCGTGGCGGCATGCCGGAACGGCGCGATGACCTCGTGCAACCAGCTGCGCGAGCCAGGCATGCCGACGATCGCGACGAAATTCCCGACGTCGGGATAGATCCAGTTGAACGGTTTGGGATACTTTTGGCTGCCGGGCTCGTCCTTGAACCAGCCCAGCGTTTCCAGAGACAACATGCCGCGAACGCGTTCGCCTTTCTGCAGCAGCAGGTCGGCAAACCGCGCGGCGCCGTGGTCTGGCGTGCCCCAATAGGGTGCCTCTTCGTTGACGAACGCGACGAGATAGATGCGCGTCCGCGCCGGCTTGTAGCCCTTGAGCAGCCGCGCCAGCTCGATCGTGGCGGCCGTGCCCGACGCATTGTCGTTGGCACCCGGCGCGTCGCCAGCGGAGTCATAATGTCCACCGACGACGACGGCCTCGACGTCGTTCCCGCCAGCCGGCTCAATGGTGACCCAGATGTTGCGCACCGCTGCGCCATCGGCCGTGTAGACCTGCCGTTGCGGCTCATATCCCATGGAACGGAAGGCGGCCTCTATGGCCGCCGCCGAACGCTCCAATGCGGCAGGATGGCGCGTATTGTGCGGAACGCTCGCGATGGTCGTGATGTGCGCCTTCAGGCGCGCGGCCATCTCGCGCTCCTGTGCCGTCAATGCCGGCGCTTCGCCTGAGAAAGACCGGCCGGGAACCCAAAGCCCGTACATCGCCAGAACTGCGGAAAGCAGCAAAGCGATGACGGCCAGACCGGCAAAGCCGTACACGGCAAACCAAAGTGCTCTCATCGGCTCGATCGGCTCCCGCCCGTTTAGAGTGCTTCCGGACAAAGTGTGCAGCGGTTTTCCGCTAAGAAGCACGGCAACGAGGAGTGCTTCCGGACAAAGTGTGCAGCGGTTTTCCGCTAAGAAGCACGGCAAAGAGAAGTGCTTCCGGACAAAGTGTGCAGCGGTTTTCTGATAAGAAGCACGGCAAAACAACAAGCTAGAGTCGTACCGCGATCTAAGGAAGAGCGGTTCGCCGCAAATGGTCGCCAGATGGCCTACCGGCCTTTCTTTTCGCTTGCGCCTGCCCGATATAAAAGGCGTCGTGCGCCCTCGCCAAGCGCAGAACCGAATTCTGAGAACAAACCGGATGAACATGCTGCAGATCAACAAGATCGCGATCTGGATGGGCACCGCGGCCATTGCCGTGGGCATGCTGTCGACGTTCCGTCCAACGGACGGCGAAGCGCAGCAGCGCATGCCGCCGCCGACGCGCGAGGCGGCGCAATATTCCTTCGCGCCGATCGTGCGCACGGCGGCCCCGGCCGTGGTCAACGTCTACGTGCGCAGCCGCGTGAAGATGGGCAACTCGCCCTTCGCCGATGATCCGTTTTTCCGCCGCTTCTTCGGCGAGCAGTTTGGCCAGCCGTCCGATCGTATCCAGAGCTCACTCGGCTCCGGTGTCATCGTCAGCCCCGACGGCGTCATCGTCACCAACACGCACGTTGTGAAGGGTCGTGGCGAAACCGAAATTCGCGTGGCGCTTTCCGACAAGCGCGAGTTCGATGCCAAGGTGATCACCCAGGACGAGAAGACCGACATCGCCATCCTGAAGATCGAGAACGGCAACGAGCGCTTTCCGGCGATCGAGCTGGAGAATTCGGACACGCTGGAAGTGGGCGATCTCGTGCTGGCGATCGGCAATCCCTTCGGCGTCGGCCAGACGGTGACCAGCGGGATAATCTCCGCGCAGACGCGCACCGAGATCGGCCACTCCGACGCCCAGGTGTTCATCCAGACGGACGCGGCGATCAATCCCGGCAACTCCGGTGGCGCACTGGTCGATATGGCCGGCAAGCTCGTCGGCATCAATACGATGATCTTTTCGCAGTCCGGCGGCTCGCACGGCATCGGCTTCGCCATCCCTTCGAATCTTATCCGCGTCTACCTGGAGGGCGCCGCCAGCGGTAGGAAGGTGGAGCGGCCGTGGCTTGGTGCCAAGCTGGAAAGCGTCACGCGCGAGATCGCCGAAGGCCTGAACCTCGATCGTGTCACTGGCGCCATGGTTGGGCGAATCAGCGACAACGGGCCGGCCGCGAAGGCCGGGCTGCTGGCCGGCGACGTCATCGTCAAAGTCGACACGTTCGACGTGACCGACCCGCGCTCGGTCTACTACCGCCTGACGACCAAAGGCATCGGCGGCACGGTTGCGCTCAGCGTCATGCGCAAGGGCAAGCCGGTCACGATCGATCTTCCGCTGACGGCACCGCCTGCGGGCGGCAAAAACGATGTGCGCAATCTGGCAGGGCAACATCCGTTCGATGGGGCTCGCGTTTCCAACATCCTGCCTGGCCTCGCCGACGAACTGGGCCTGGAGGACGAGGGCGTTGTCATCTTGTCTGTGCGGCCCGGCTCGATCGCGGCCCGGCTCGGTTTTCAGCGCGGCGACGTCGTCATCAGCGTCGGGGGGCAGACGATCACCGCGCTCGCCGAGCTCGACGATGCTGTGAAGCAGCACCCGCGCGTCTGGGCCGTCGAGGTCAAGCGCGGCGGCCAGGTCCTGCAGCTGCGGGTGCCGGGATGAAACCCGTCCAGCTCCTCACGCGTGCCGCCGCCCCACCCGAGACGTCATCCCGGCGCAGGCCGGGACCCACGCAAGTTGCAACACGCTCTACGTCTGCCGGATCCAGGATCGGCGGTCCCGCGAGGCCACCCAACGTGCAACCCGGCGATGCTGGCGTAGATCCCGGCCTGCGCCGGGATGACGGACTACGAAACGTAGCTCCACCTGCAGCGACCCTGACGCTGCGGCAGGCGCTATTGCCATGAGTAACCTGTTCGAAGCAGCCGGGCTGGAGAAGAACGCGCCGCGTCCGCTGGCCGATCGCCTGCGGCCCAAGACGCTCGACGAAGTCGTCGGCCAGGAGCACATTGTTGGGCCGGAGGGCACGCTGACGCGCATGCTCAACAGCGGCCGCGTCGGCTCGATGATCCTGTGGGGGCCGCCTGGCTCGGGCAAGACGACCGTGGCGCGGCTGCTGGCGGACGCGACGAGCCTGGAGTTCGAACAGCTCTCCGCCATCTTCTCAGGCGTGCAGGATCTGCGTAAAGCCTTCGATCGCGCCAAGGCGCGCCGCGAGCAGGGCAAGGGCACATTGCTGTTCATCGACGAGATCCATCGCTTCAATCGCTCGCAGCAAGATAGCTTCCTGCCGCACATGGAAGACGGCACGATCACGCTGGTCGGCGCCACCACTGAAAACCCGTCGTTCGAACTCAACGCCGCTGTGCTGAGCCGCGCCGCCGTGCTGACGTTCCACCGCCTCGACGATGCGGCGCTGGAAGACCTGATTCAGCGTGCGGAAAAGGAAGAAGGCAGGGCGCTGCCGCTCGATGCCGAGGCACGCGAAGGCCTGAAGAATATGGCCGACGGCGACGGCCGCTCCGTCATCAATCTCGCCGACGAAGTCTTCTCGACCGTGCCCGCGGGCGGCAAGGTCATCGACCGCACGGCGCTAACAAAGCTCGTGCAGCGCCGCGCGCCGCTCTATGACAAGGGCCGCGACGGCCACTACAATCTTATCAGCGCGCTGCACAAGTCGGTGCGTGGCTCCGATCCGGACGCGTCGCTATACTGGCTGTGCCGCATGCTCGACGGCGGCGAGGATCGCCTGTTCATCGCCCGGCGCCTCGTGCGCATGGCCGTGGAAGACATCGGCCTGGCCGATCCCCAGGCCCTCGTGCAGGCGCTGGCCGCCAAGGACACATTCGACTTTCTCGGCAGCCCTGAGGGTGAGTTGGCGCTGGCCCAGGCCACGATCTATCTCGCCACCGCGCCAAAATCGAACGGGGCCTACGTCGCCTACAAGGCTGCGATGCGGGCTGCCAAGGAGCACGGGTCGCTGGCGCCACCCAAGATCATCCTGAACGCGCCGACCAAGCTGATGGAAGACGAGGGCTACGGCGACGGCTATGCCTATGACCACGACGCGCCCGACGCGTTCTCCGGCCAGAACTACTTCCCCGACGAGATGAAGCGCCGCCCCCAATACTACGACCCGCCCGATCGCGGCTTCGAGCGCGACATCCGCAAGCGCCTGGACTACTGGTCCCGCCTGCGCAAGGAGCGGGGTCAGGGCTAGGCCACCTTGCAGCCACAGCCAGCGAAAGCTTAATGCGACGCGCCACTAAGCCCGTTGGCCGGGTGGGGCGGCTAGCCTATAGTGCCGGCTGAAACCGGCGATAGGCGGAAGGCTGAAGTATGGTTCAGTTCAGTGATTTATGGCACGGCCATCCCATCAACGAGAGCGTGCAGATGCCGTGCATCGCGCCGCACGAGTTGACGAACATGGATGGCGAAGTCATCCACACCGGCTTCCCCGTCTTCCATAACCAGTGCGCGATCCGCATGGGCGTCGCGCTGCGCCGGGCCGGGGTGCAGCCTTCGCAGCTCGGCGGCTGCACGCACTGCGGCGTCCACACCCGCGAGGAAATGCACTTCATCAACGCCAGCCAGGTCGGTGGCGCCATCGGCCCCCACATCGCCGGCGTCGGGCAGCGCGAGGTCTACAGCGGCGCGGATGCGGCAAACTTCTATCCGAAGATCTTCGGGCGGACAGGCATCATCTATATCGAGAACTACTGGCATCGCGCAGGCCAGGCCGGGGCGCCGACCGGCGACCACATCGACGTCTGGAATGGCTACCGTTCGTCGGCGAAATGGCTGATGGAGTGGTTCTCTTGGCTCGGCTATTACTCCAATTATGCCGGCGCCAGCGAAATCCGCTTCTGGGAAGTGAAATAGCCGCGCCGCCTCCCATCCAAGAAGGACAGCCGATGCGCTACGTCGTTGCCATGATTTTCGCGGTCGCCATCGCTGCCGTCTTTACCCTTTTTGTCGGTTCTCCGGTCGCCAGCTGGGCCGTGGACAAAATGGCATTCGACAATCCTGATCAGGTGGGCGATATGCATTCGCTCATCTTCATGGGCACCAATTTCTTAGGGCTGTTGATCGGCTGGGGGCTGGGCTGGGCCATCGGCGGGCCACTGTCCACCGGGCCGCGGCCGCACTAGCAGCGCGCGACACCAAGGTGCCCGGACGCGATTGCCGGACGGAGCACGACAGATGAAACTGCTATTGCTGGCTTTATCCGGCGGCGCACTCGGAGCCGGCGCCCGGCATCTCGTCAACGTCGGATTCGGCAACTGGAGCGACGGAGGTTTTCCGTGGGCCACGCTGACGGTCAACATCGTCGGCTGCTTCCTGATGGGCGTGCTGATCGAGACATTGGCGCTGCGCTTTGGTGGCTCGCTTGAACTGCGCACGTTTCTCGCCACCGGCATCCTCGGCGGCTTCACCACCTTCTCTGCCTTCTCGATGGACTTCGCGCATCTGGCGCAGCGCGGCGATCTCGTGCTGGGTCTGGTCTATGTCGCGGCTTCCGTGCTCCTTTCCCTTGCGGCCGTTTTCGCCGGCCTCGCCATCACCAGGGCTGCCCTAGCATGACCGCCGCATCGGAACGCGTTGAAACGATCCAGGTGAAGAAGGACGAGGCTGGGCTGCGCGTCGACCGCTGGTTCCGCGTCCACTTCCCCGACCTCAGCTACGGCTATCTGCAAAAGCTGTTGCGCTCCGGTCAGGTACGCGTGGACTCAAAGCGCGTGCAGGCCAACGATCGTTTGGAAGCCGGCGCGCAAATCCGCGTGCCCAAGGTGGTTCGCACGCCACCGCCCGGTGCCCCGTCACTGAAGGCGCCGCTCGGCGTCTCCAAGGGCGATCGCGATCTCATCGAAAAGATCATCCTCTACGAGGACGAGCAGGTGCTGGTGCTCAACAAGCCGTTTGGGCTTGCGGTTCAGGGCGGCTCCGGCACCAAGAAGCACATCGACGGCATTCTCGCCGGCATGGCCGACCGCTTCGGTGATCGTCCACGCCTGGTGCATCGCCTCGACCGCGATACGACCGGCGTGCTGCTGGTTGCCAAGACGCGCGACGCCGCCGGCAAGCTGGGCAAGATTTTCCAGACCCGCTCTGCCGCAAAGACCTATTGGGCCCTGGTGAAAGGCGTTCCGCATCCCGCGCAAGGAAAGATCGAGGCGGCACTGGTGAAGGCGGCGGGCCCGGACGGCGATCGCGTGCGCAAGGCACTGCCGGGCGAACAGGACGTGGCCATGCATGCCACGACGCACTACTCGGTGATCGATCGCGTCGGGCGCAAGGCGTCGTGGATGTCGCTGAAGCCGGTGACGGGGCGGCAGCATCAGCTGCGCGCGCATATGTCGACGATTGGCCACCCCATCGTCGGCGACAACAAGTACGAGGGCGAGGGCGTCATGGCCGACAGCGGCCTGGAGGCGAAGCTGCACCTGCATGCGCGCCGCCTCATCATCCCGCACCCCACGAACGGCAAGAAGGTCGACGTGACCGCACCACTGCCGCCGCACATGCTTGCGGCGTGGGACCTGCTCGGCCTCGACCCCAACCGCTTCATGACGGACGATGAGGATTGAACGGCCTGCATCCATATGCGTTACGTGCGCCGCTGACGTCGAGCATGTGAGGCATGATGGGCCGACCGAGACCACAATGGTGGGGCAGGGGGCGACATCATACTCGACGTCATCCCCGGCTTGGCCGGGGATCCACGACACGCCTCACCGAACGAGAGGCTGGCGGTGTCAATATCGCCGCATGTGCACGCTTTGGCGTCGAGTATAGGACGCGTGTCGTGGATGGTCGCCTCCGCGACCATGACGTGCAGTTTCTGGTCGCTCTGCGCGATGCCCTCACGAGGCTTTCCATCCAGACAGAGCGTGCGGTACTCAACCGTTGCTACTTCTTCTTGTCCGCGTCGGCGCTCGATGGCAGACCGAGGTCCTTCTCAAGTTCGGCGATGCGATCGCGCACCTTCGCCGTTTCCTGGTTCCGGCGAACCATCCGCACCTGGATCTTGCCGATCTCCATCGAGGTCTCGCCGCCGCCGCGGCCCCGCTCCATCTGTACTTCGAAGATTTTCGCCTGATCCGCCTTGTTGGCATCGACGTTGCTGCGCACCTGCTCCTTCAGCTGAGCCAGCTCGACGACCTTCGCTGTCTGCTCGGGATCGGACTTCTTGCGAAGTTCCTCCTCAAGCTTGCGCAGGCGCTCCTGCAAATCAGCCGAAGCAGGCGCCGGTGCGCCGCCACCTGGTATGGCGCCGGGCGCGGCGGCCAGTTGGAAGAAGAAGTCGCCCGTCAGCGACGAGTGATCCCACGGCACCTGCTTGCCCTGCGTGGCGGCCAGCACGTCCCGGCGGACGTCGACCATCACGGCCGTGAGATTGCGGCCCGGCATGCGAACGCCTTTGGCGAGCGCCGTCGTGAATGGAGAGTTGGCGCCGTCCCCATCGAGCGCGACATTGCCGGGCTGGGTGGAGTAGGCGATGAACGTGCCGACGCCGGTCTCCACCTGGGCCAAACCCTTGCCGATGCTGACCGAACGCGTTCCCATCGACCGGGCAAGGTTGCGCGCCAGGGGATTGTCGCGGCAGGCATCGAGAAACACGACGTTGGTTTTGTTCTCGCGGTCGATTTCCATCTGCTTCAAGACGAAGTCGACGCTGATGCCCTCGAAGTCCAGATCGCGCTCTTTCTGCATGCTGGCATCAATCGGAACGAGAAAGTTGCGGCCCCCTACCTGCAATCCATGGCCGGCATAGAAGAACAGCGCGACGTCGGCACCATCCAGCGCCCGGGCAAAATCGCGAATTTTCCCGTCGAAGCCAGACTTGTCGAGGTCCTGGCCGACGATGACCTCAAATCCGGCTTCGGTCAGCGCCTTGGCCATTTCACCCGCATCGTGCACCGGGTTCGGCAGCGGGTTGGCGTTCGCGTAGGCCGAATTGCCAACAACGAGCGCCACGCGCTTTTCGGCAGCCGCTGGAAAGGCGAGAACCAGATAGCAGACGATGCCTGCAACAATCGGATGGATACGCAACATATGTGTCCCCTGGGTCGTTCCCCCGGCCGGTTTAGGCCGGGATTCCGACAGTTCCAAGACGGCCGTCTGCTGCGCTGCGGTGACGTCTCGCGCCTCCCGGCAGGGATGCTATAAGCCCGCCATGCAGCTCGTCATCTTCGATTGCGACGGCACGATTGCCGACAGCCAGCACATGATTGTTGCCGCCATGGAAGAGGCGTTCCGGGTGGCCGGGCTTGCCACGCCGCCGCGCGAAGCCGTCGTGCAGGTGATCGGCCTGTCGTTGGAGCACGCCGTTCGCGAACTGCTGCCCGAGGCGCTGCATGCCCGCGCCGGCGATATCGCCGAGGACTACAAGAGCGCCTTTCACGGCCTGCGCGCTGCCGGTCTGCCGCAAGAACCGTTGTTTCCCGGCCTGAAGGCCGCGATCACCTACCTTCACGGCCGCGGCACGCTGCTCGGTATTGCAACCGGCAAATCGCGACGCGGCGTTCGCTTGCTATTGGAACGCGATGGCCTGGCCGATGCTTTCGCAACCGTGCAGACGGCAGACACGCACCCGACGAAGCCCCATCCTTCGATGATCGAGGCGGCAATGGCCGAGACTGGCGCGACGGCCGCAGAAACGCTGATGATCGGCGACACGACATTCGACATGGCCATGGCCCGCAACGCCGGCGTGCGGGCAATTGGTGTCGCCTGGGGCTACCACCCGACAGGCGCACTGCGCGAGGCCGGGGCGGACGTCATCGTCGAAGACGCCGCCGGCCTGCTGAGTGAAATTGCCCGCCACGCCGCAACGATAAACGAGACGACCCCATGACCGAGCCAAAGCCGCCGTCACATCAAGCAGACCCGGAGCGCATCCGCGAACAGGCGGCGATGCGCGCACCGCTGCCCAAGCGCTTCTACAAAGACGTGACGCTGCGCGAAGACCCAGCCGGCTGGAGCGTGCTGCTCGACGGCCGCCCAATCAAGACGCCTGGAAAGCGCCCGCTCGCGCTACCGTCGGAGCAACTGGCTGAAGCCGTAGCCGCCGAATGGCGCGCGCAGGAAAAGATCATCAACCCCGGCACGATGCCGATGACGCGCATTGCCAACACAGCCATCGAGGCCGTCTCCGGGCAAATGCAGGAGGTGGCCAACGACGTCGTCGCCTTCGCCGGCAGCGATCTGCTTTGCTATCGCGCGGCCGGGCCCGAAGCGCTCGTCACCCGGCAAAGTGCAGCCTGGGATCCCATCGTGCAGTGGGCCGCCACTGAACTGGGCGCGCGTTTCATCCTTGCCCAAGGCATCATTCCGGTGGAGCAGCCGGCGGCTGCGCTGGAGCGCGTTGCCGATGCCGTGAAGCCGCTCGACGCGTTTCAGTTGTCCGGCCTGCACGTCGCCACGACTCTGACCGGCTCCGCGCTGCTCGCACTGGCCGTGATGCGCGAACGCCTGACCCCGGAAGATGCGTGGGCCACGGCCCACATCGACGAGGACTACCAGATCGAGCTTTGGGGCCCCGACGAAGAGGCCGCCGAACGCCGCGCCTATCGCTGGGATGAGATGCAGGCAGCCTGCGTGTTTCTGCGCGGTGGAAGCAGATAAATGTGCGTTACGAATAGTACCGCCGGCGCATGATGCCCCGATCCGCAAGCGACCGGGCAAGGCTCGCCGTTCCGCCATCGCGCGTTCGCGCTTTACTGGTGGGCGCGGTTCGCGGCGGTCTTTGCCGTGCAGATCGTCTCGGTCGCCGTCGGCTGGCAGATCTACGATCACACGCGCGATGCGTTTCTGCTCGGGCTCGTCGGGCTCGTCCAATTCCTGCCGTCGCTGGTTCTAGTGCTCGTAACTGGCTCGGTTGCCGATCGCTACAACCGCCGCCTTGTCATGGCGGGCTGCATCGCCGTCGAAGTTCTGTGCGCCTTGGCGCTGTTCGTGCTGGCGTTCGAGAATTACTTCAGCGTTGGCGCGATCTTCGCCGTTCTCGGCGTGCTGGGCATCGCGCGCGCCTTCATCTCGCCGGCCGTGCAATCGCTCGTGGTCAATCTCGTGCCGAAGGAAGAGTTTGCGACGGCCATCGCCTGGAACACGTCGAGCTGGCAGATCGGCACTATCGTCGGCCCTGTCGTTGGCGGATTGCTCTACGGCTTCTCGCCGCAAACAGCCTACGCCGCGGCGAGCGCGATGCTGTGCGTCGCTGTTGTGCTGACGCTGATGATCCCCAAGCCGCCGCAAAAAACCGTCGACGCACCCGCATCGTGGGAAACGCTATCGGCCGGGTTCCGCTACGTCTGGAACAGCCCCATCGTCCTGGGCGCCATCTCGCTTGATTTGTTTGCAGTCCTGCTCGGCGGCGCAACGGCGTTGATGCCGGTATTCGCCCGCGACATCCTCGACGTCGGGCCGTGGGGTCTGGGCCTGCTGCGCGCTGCTCCCGGCATCGGTGCCATCGCCATGAGCATCTATCTCGTCAATAATCCCATTCGCAATCATGCCGGCGTCATCATGTTCGCGACAGTGGCGCTGTTCGGCGCCTTCACCATGGCCTTCGGCGCGTCGAAGATTGCCTGGGTGTCCATTGCGGCCCTGGCCGCGCTGGGAGCCGCCGACATGATCAGCGTCTACATTCGCGAAACGCTTGTGCAGCTCGCAACGCCTGATGCGGTGCGCGGCCGCGTCAACGCCGTAAACATGGTCTTCATCGGCGCTTCGAACGAACTGGGAGAATTCCGCGCGGGCACCATGGCCGCCATTATTGGCGCGGTGCCGGCGGTGATCTTTGGCGGAGCAGGCGCTATTGTCGTAGCGGGCCTCTGGGCCTGGTGGTTTCCGCAACTGCGCCGCGCCAGCAGGCTCGACGGCCGCTAGGCAATTCTAGTTGGAAGCCCCGTTGGGGATCGGCACCCCGGGCGCCAGCTTGGCGCGGCGAATGGCGAGGTTCGTCTTCACGCTCGCGACGTTGGGCGCGGCGGTGAGATCCTTCAAAATGAAATCCTGGAACGCCGGCAAGTCGGCCGCGACGCATTTCAAAATGTAGTCCGTCTCGCCCGACAGCATGTACGCCTCCCGGACGAGCGGCCAGCCGAGCACACGGTTCTCGAACGCGCGCAGGTCGTTCTCTGCCTGTGCATGCAGGCCGACCATGACAAAGGCCGTCAGTTCGTAGCCGAGGGCTTTCTCGTCCAGCAGCGTTGTGTAGCCAGCGATCAAACCCGCCTGTTCGAGTGCCCGCACCCGCCGCAAACACGGCGGCGCTGACAGGCCGACGCGACTTGCCAACGCAACGTTGGTGATGGATCCGTCGGTTTGCAGCTCTTTGATGATGCGCCAATCGACGGCGTCGAGACGAACGGGCATAGCGCTCCAATCTTGGTCGGTTCGGTGGCAGGGAACATGCCACCTGCCTGCGTCGTCTGTGGTACACGGGTACGTTGTGAAATCCCCGACGGACCTAGACGACGCGCAATATGATATCTATTCCGCAGGTTGAAACATTCGAAGGCTATACTTCGTTCCCGGAAGAGACGGTTTGTTGGATATTTTCTGACGGCAAGGCTGGGAATTTAACGCAATGTGTCGGAATTGCGGAAGCTCTTGGCCTTACTGCCGAAATCAAGAACGTCGCCCCGCATGGTTTGAGCCGGCTACTGGCACCCCATGGCGGCGTGTCGCAGGCGGAGCGTTTTGGTCAGCCAGGCAGCGTATTTGCGCCCCCGTGGCCCGATCTGGCAATCGCGTGCGGCAGGCTGACAACCCCTTACGTACGGGCACTCCGCAAGGCCAGCGGCCTCAAATCCTACACGGTGATATTGCTGGATCCGAAAACGGGGCCAAACACGGCCGATCTTTTTTGGGTGCCCCAGCACGACAAGCGGCGCGGCGCCAACGTGATCACGACGCTGACCTCGCCGCACCGGTTTTCTCCACGGCGGCTCAACGAACTGCGTGCCACGGTGCCGCCCGAGATCGAAGCCCTCCCCAAGCCGCGTGTTGCTGTCCTGATCGGCGGCCCGAATGGCGATTATAAATACCGGTTCGAAGACGAAGCCCGGCTCATCGCCTTGCTGAGCGACCTGGCGCAACTCCCCGTTGGCTTGATGATCACCTGTTCGCGGCGCACGCCCCCGTCGATCGCCCGGCTCGTTGAAACCGCGACGCGCGGTGCGGCCCGCATCTTCTGGACGGGCGAAGGCGAAAATCCCTATCCGCAGTTCCTCGCCCACGCCGACGCGTTCCTGGTCACGGCCGATAGCGTCAACATGGTGGGGGAAGCCTGCGCGACGGGACGGCCGGTCCACGTGTTCTTTCCGCGTGGCGGCTCGGCGAAGTTCACGCGCTTCCACGCCAGCGTGCAAGAGCACGGGGCCACGCGCCAGATTGTGCAGGCTGATGCCGTCCTGCAACGTTGGAGCTATGTGCCGCTCTATTCCGCAACTCCGATCGCAGCGGAGATCCGGCGGCGCTACCTGCGGCGGCGTGCCGTGCTTGGGAACATGATGTGATGCAGTCTGCCGTGCGCGACGCCGACGTTGCAGGACATCAATTGCGGGCCGCCGGCACCGTGAGCCAATCGGCGCCCTCGGTAGGGCGTCGCATTTGGTTGACGGTGGAATTGCTGCTTCTGTTCGTAGCAGCGCCCGTTAGCCTGGATATCGTCGTGCATCAGCAGCGCATACCGTTGTTCGTTGCGCTGCTGCCCGTGCTGGTCATCGTCGTATTTATACTGCTGCTCGATCCCACATTCCAGCTTCGCCGCGAACTGACGCGCTGGTTTGGTTGGCGGACGGCGCTCACCATCTTGCTGATTTTCGCCATCGGCGGCGCGGCGGTCACCTATTGGGTGAAGCTGACGCATCCAGCCTGGTTCATGGACATGCCCATGAACCGTCCGGAGACGTGGAAGCACGTCATGCTGCTGTATCCGTTCGGCTCGGTCTTGACGCAAGAGATCGTCTACCGCACGTTTTACTTCCACCGCTACGGCCCGCTGTTCGGGCGCTTCGCCCTGTTCGGTCTGCTGCTCAACGGCCCCCTGTTTGGCCTGGCGCATATCGTCGTCGGAACGCCGTTCGCGGTCCTCTCAACCTGCGTAACCGGGCTCCTTTTCGCCGTCCGCTATCACACGGCGCGATCGTTCTGGGCCGTCTGGATCGAGCACACGCTATGGGGCTGGCTGGTCTTCACTGTGGGGCTAAATCACTACTTTTTCACGGGCATCCCCAACCCTTGAGCCAGCATCCTCGCGCCCGATTGTGCCCGGCGCTGCGATCCGCTAAAACCCGCCCAAATCCCTGAAACCTCGCATCGCAAGAGGC
>CAWJXQ010000016.1:0-179672 GCA_963846845.1 uncultured Pseudomonadota bacterium
GGCTAGCTCAGGCCTCGGTAAACAGTGTCGCCAAGCCTGGATCCAGGGCCACGCTGAGCCGTAGTGCTGCCGCGCGCGCGAACCGCAGCGTCATGGCTTTGCGCCTGGCGCCCGGGAAGCTTCGACTCCGGTGCGTCGCGTACCATCTCCCCGCCGAAGCGGTCGGCCAGGATCAGCCCGGCCTCATCAGGCAGAACGTCCACTGGAAATCCGGGCTTTACCGCGAAATAGAGCTGGTCGCAGAACGCGAGATAGTCCGGCCACTTCTGATCCGACCGGAAATCCTCGATCGAAGATTTGATTTCCACGATCACGATATCGCCGCGCGGGCTCAGCGCCGCGACATCGGCTCGCCGTCCGTTTGCCAGCGGAAGCTCCGACACGCAGGAGTAGCCGTGGCCGATCAGCAGCCGGTGCACGCCGCGGCAAATGTCGAGCGCATTGGCCGACTGCCGCAGATCGGGCTTGACGCTTGCCGGTACCTCGCCCGAGAAATCAGGCTGTGGATCGATTTCATCTGTCATGTCTGCGTAAAACCAGCGTGAAAGCTCGATAAGGTCAATGGGGGGCGGTCAACGGACCATGCCGTGCCGCACTGCTGCCGCGTTTTCGGGTTGCTCATCTCGTTCGCCAACTGCACGCAACAGCCAGAGTCAACGCTTCACCCCGACTGCACGCAACACTAAGGGTCGCCGATGTTCTTCAAGCGCGCAAAGAAGTCTGATGAGGCATCGCCGGCCGCCGCAGTCGTGGCGGCTGTCTCCGCCGCAGCGGAAAAGCCATCGTCCCACCTGCCCTTGGATGCAGACAAGCTGCGGCGCTTAACGAATGCCTCGAAGCTGGGTTTCAAGACGACGGCAGATGTCGCCCGCTCCACTGCCGAGCCCTTCGACGCCCGGCGCGTATGGGACGCGTTGCGCTCTGCGTTCCCCGTTTCCGCGGCCAAGCCGAACGCGAACGTGCTCATTGCGGCGCCCGCCGGCACTGGCGCGGTGCGCGCCGTTGCCAGTCATCTCGCGTCCCTGCCCCAGGCCATCGACGCGGCAGCGCCCGATTGGCTTTATGTGCCCGTCGAGGGCCGCGCCGGCGAATGGACCGCTATCCCCGTTCCCGCCGGCCAGGGCAAGCGCCTTGCCGCCGGCATTACTGCCGTCGTCGCGCAGCTGCGCAATACGCTGCCATACCTGTTGAAGGGCGAAGATCTCACGCTCCGCCGCACCTCGATCGAGCAGGGTTTCGCCGCCATCCGCGACGACGCGTTCGGCCGCCTCCGCGCCATGGCGCACTCACAGAACGTCGCCGTTTTGACGACGCCGATGGGTTTCGCCGTGGCGCCCATGCACGAGGGCAAGGTTGTCAAACCGGAAGTCCTGGCCCGCCTGCCGCAAGCCATGCGCGACGAGGTTCGCCGCAAGGTGGAAAGCGTCGAGGCGGAATTGCAGACGCTGCTGGCCGATGTGCCCAGCGAAGCCGGCGGCCAGGTTGGCGAACTCGCCGAATTGATCGCGGACTACGTTCGCCCCGCTGTCACGTCCGGCTTCGAAGGCCTGGCGAAGGAGTTCTCCGGTGCGAGCGAAGTCATGGCGCACCTGGTGTTCACCCAGGACGATATCGTCCGTCGCGCGTGCCGCGACGGTGCCGCGGTCACGCTGCCGGATTACTGCGGACGCATCATCGAAGGCGCTGGCAAAGCGCTGGTTTCGATCGAGCCACCCCTCAACGCTGCCGCCATCGCACAAGCACTGCTTCGAGCTGGCAAAGGCGCGGTGCTGATCGATGCCGCACATCTCGACGGCAGTCCCGCTGCCTGGGCCGCGCTGCGCTCTGCCATTCAATCGCGCACCGTCGAGCTGCCTGATGCGGCCGCGCGGCCGCTGCCCGTCGCGTCCAGCATCGTGCTCGTCGGCGATCCGACATCCGTTGCGCATTCGGCGGGCGACACCTTCGCTTCGGCCTTCACGGTGCAGCTGG
Organism: uncultured Pseudomonadota bacterium; assembly: GCA_963846845.1. Classification (GTDB taxonomy): domain Bacteria; phylum Pseudomonadota; class Alphaproteobacteria; order Rhizobiales; family Hyphomicrobiaceae; genus JAKAXS01. Next base: position 1,972 of record CAWJXQ010000016.1, read on the forward strand.
CATTCGCGGCCGACGCAGCCCGCAACGAGGAAACCGAAAGCGCCCTGGCAAAAATGATCGCCGTCGCTGCCGACGATCGCGGCCTTCTCCCGCTCGACGCATCGGCCGTCGCGCATCTCATCGGCGAAGCTGCCCGTAACGCCGGCCGGCCAGACCGTCTGTCGGCTGATCTGACGGCGCCGCTCGCCATCGCCGCCGACGCCAGCCGCACGGCCTCGCTGGCGAGCCGCAGCACCGTGTCGGAAGCCGATATCCAGGCCGCGCTGGCTGAGCGCCGTGCTGCAGTCATCCAGCCCTTGTTCGCCCCGGCTGCCTCCAATCTTGCAGGCCGGGTGCTCGCCATTGGTCTTGCACCTGATCCCGTTGAAGTCTGGGCAACGGTTCGTCCAGGCAAAGGAACGGCCGCCGACATCGCCCGCTCGCTCATCGGGCGACGCCCCGGGCGCCGCGGCTGCAATGCTTTGGAGCCTGCTCGCCAGCCGCTTTGTGCCGTCGGCGCAGTTGTCTCTTGCAGCCGCCATCGTCCACGAGCCGCCGTTGACCGCGGGCAATGCCGTCCGCACGTCCGCAGCCGAAGCCTACGCCCTCTTCTCGGCCCTTGCCGAAACTCCAATCGTTGCGTCGTTCGCAGCAGCAGGCTGGGTCTCGCCATCCGGCGCGCTTCTCCCCCTTGCCGGCATCAATGCCGCGATCGAGAGTGCCTTCGACAACAACGGCGGGCGTGATGCGGCCCGCCCGCTGAGCATCGTCATGCCCCGCGCCAACGAAGCGGACCTGATGCTTCGTGCCGACGTTGTGGAGGCTGCACGCAAGGGCAAGCTCCAGATATTCACGGCCGCCGATATCGATGAGGGCCTGGCCATTCTTACGGGCGTCAAGGCCGGCGCGCGTACCGACAGCGAGCCGACCCTGAACCGCCTGATCGAAGATCGCCTCGTAGGCTTCGCGCGCCAGACGACGGTCAACGAGATCGCCGCCCAGCAGTCCGCCCGCACCGCCGCCAAGAGCGCGACGCCATGATCGCGCACGTTGCCGAAGCCGGCGAAGGCAGCGGCCGAGTCGTGCTGCAACTCGGACCTCAGCTTTCCGGCATTGCACTGGACGCCGCGCTACAGCTCGCCCGCAGCTTCCGGTCCGAGGTTGAAGCCGTCTACACCGACGACGGCATGCTGATCGATCTCGCCGCCTATCCTTTTGCCCGCGAGATCTCCGTCGCAGGCGCCATCAAGGGGCCGATCGATACGGTCGACCTGCAGCGCCGTCAGCATCGCACGGCTGCCGCCACGATCCGCCGCGTCGCCGCCGCTGCGCGCGAGGCCGGTATCCGATTCACGTCGAGCGTCCATCGGCAGGACGCGACGACCGCACTCGCCGGCGCCTGCGCCGAACGCGGCCCCTGGAACATGGTCGCGCTGGGCGAGCCGGTTGCCAGCCACGATCGCGTCAAGCTGCGCGAGATGTTTTCGACGGTCTGGGGCACCACGGGCTTTGTGCTGGCCGGCCCGAAGGCGCGGCGGACCACAGGCCCCGTTGTCGCCGTCGTCGAGGATATCGAGCGCTTTTCGCCGCTGCTGCGCACCGCCGAGCACCTTGCGGCCGCCACCGCATCTGCCACTGAAGTGCTGCTCGTCGGTCAAGATCCGCATCACGTCGTCGAGATGGAATTGCAGGCCCGCCTCATCCTCAACGACGAGGCGCACATCAATATGCCCATCACGACCGTCTCGCGCGGCGGCGCGCCCGCTATCGGTGCGGCTCTCCGCGCGCTCGGCGCAGGCTTCGTCATCGCCCACTACGACGGCATCGCCATGCCCTCGGAAGGCGAAGACACGCTGCTCGCCGAAAACCTCGAAGGCCCCCTGCTGCTGGTGCGTTGAGGCTAACCCCATCCACCTACGGTCATCCTTGGGCTCGTCCCGAGGACCGATCCCTCAGCAGTCCGGCGGCTCATTGGGTTGACCGCGAGAGCAACTATATGCCTCTCTCCGCACGCACGCTGGGTCCTCGAGACAAGCCCGAGGATGACACCTTGATAGCGGTTCTGAATGCCCGAACTCCCCGAAGTCGAAACCGTCCGCCGCGGTCTGGAGCCGCTGCTCGAAGGCCAGCGCATCGTCCGCGTGGAGCAGCGCCGCCCCGACTTGCGCTTTCCGCTGCCGGAGAACTTCGCCGCGCCGCCTCGAAGGCAAGACCATCACGTCGCTGGCGCGCCGCGCGAAATATCTGCAGATGCGCCTGTCCAGCGGCGAGATCCTCGTCATGCACCTCGGCATGACCGGCCGCTTTACCGTCTCGCAGGCCAAAGGTGGCGCCCGCGCCAAACCTGGAAACTTCACGCACGAGGCCGGCGAGCACGCCAAGCACGACCACGTCGTCTTCCACCTCAAGAGCGGGACGGTCGTCACCTACAACGATGCGCGCCGCTTCGGCTTCATGCTGCTGATGAGCCAGGAAGAGCTGGAAACGCATCCCTTGTTCGCGCACCTCGGCGTCGAACCCTTCGGCAACGAGTTCAACGCCGACTATCTCGCCCGCCGCGCGAGCGGCAAAGGCGTCGACCTCAAGGCCTTCCTGATGGACCAGCGCATCGTCGCCGGCCTCGGCAACATCTACGTCTGCGAAGCGCTGCATCGCGCCGGCCTCAGCCCCAACCGCGGCGCCAAGTCTCTCGCCGATCGCAAGGGCCGCCCGACCGGGCGCGCCGAACGGCTCGTGCCCGCCGTGAAATCGGTGCTCACGGAAGCGCTCGCAGCCGGCGGCTCGACGCTGCGCGACTACCGCCACGCCGACGGCGAACTCGGCTACTTCCAGCACTCATTTTCCGTGTACGGCCGCACCGGCGAGCCTTGCAAACGGCCCGGCTGCCGGGGCATTGTGCGCCGCAGCGTAAGCGGCGGCCGCTCGACGTTCTTCTGCAGCGCCTGCCAGAAATAAACATCAATCACGAAGGAGCGTTGTCATGAGCTACGAGAACATTCTCGTCGAAACCAAGGGCCGCGTCGGTCTCATCACCCTGAACCGCCCGAACGCGCTCAACGCGCTCAACAACGCGCTGGTCGACGAGCTCAACAGCCGTGCTCGACGGCTTCGAGGCCGACGCCAACATCGGCGCATCGTCATCACCGGTCAGCGACAAGGCCTTCGCCGCCGGCGCCGACATCAAGGAGATGCAGCGCCAAGACCTACATGGAGGTCTACACCGGCGACTTCATCTCCACGTGGGAGCGCGTCACGCGCTGCCGCAAGCCGGTCATCGCCGCGGTCGCCGGCTTCGCGCTCGGCGGCGGCTGCGAACTCGCCATGATGTGCGACATCATCATCGCCGCCGACACGGCCAAGTTCGGCCAGCCCGAGATCAAGCTCGGCATCATGCCGGGCGCCGGCGGCACGCAGCGCCTGACGCGCTTCGTCGGCAAGTCCAAGGCGATGGAAATGTGCCTCACCGGCCGCATGATGGACGCCGCCGAAGCCGAGCGCTCGGGCCTCGTCTCGCGCGTCGTTCCGGCCGCCGACCTGATGGCCGACGCCATGAAAACCGCCGAGACGATCGCGTCGATGTCGCTGCCCGCCGTCATGATGACCAAGGAAACCATCGACCGCGCCTACGAGACGACGCTGACCGAAGGCATCCGCTTCGAACGCCGCGTCTTCCACTCCATGTTCGCCACGGAAGACCAGAAGGAAGGCATGTCCGCCTTCGCCGAAAAGCGCAAAGCCGCTTTCAAGCATCGGTAGCGCACGAAAAAGGGCTCAGCTTCCGCTGAGCCCTTCGATTCCGATCTGACGCTGGAGCCTATTCGCGATCCCAGTTCACGATCCGGCCTTTGCGAATTTCAAGGTCGTAGACTTTGCCGCTGCGTGTGCGGGCGTTGTCGATCTCCCACTTGCCGTCATCGCGCTCGATCTTTCGCCACGCCACGAAGCCGTGCGACTTTCAGAATCTGCGATAAACGCGCGCGTTCACCCGGTGTAGGCGGGCGATCCGCATAGGCGGCAGACGTCAGCGGGGCGGCGAGTAGGATGGCGGCGATCGCCAGCGAAGATTTTTTCATTCGGCTCATGGTCCTCAGTTGGTGACCACCCGACAATGAACCGCAGCACCTGACGGTTCGCTGACACCTCGCGTTCTCAAGCCCGCGCCTTCGCCAGCGCCTGCTCCAGGTCGGCGAGAATATCGTCGATGTGCTCGATGCCCACCGACAGGCGCACGTAGCCGTCCGTGACGCCGGTTGCCAGTTGCTGCTGCCGGCGACAACTGCGAGTGCGTCGTCGTTGCCGGGTGGATCGCCAGGCTGCGCGCGTCGCCGATGTTGGCGACGTGATAGAACAGCTTCAAGCTGTCGATGAACCGCCGTCCCGCGTCACGGCCGCCCGCCAGTTCGAAGCCCAACAGCCCGCCGTAGCCGCCCTTGAGATACTTGTCGGCGCGCGCCCGCTTGTCGGCCGATTGCACTGACGGATGGATCACGCGCGTCACTTCCTTGCGCTTCGACAACCACGACACGACCGCACTCGTGTTCTCGCTGTGCCGCGCAATGCGCAAGGCCACCGTCTCGATGCCTTGCAGCGTCAGGAACGCGTTGAACGGCGACAGCGCGGCGCCCAGGTCGCGCAGCAGCGTCGTCCGCGCCTTCAGGATGTACGCGATCGGCCCCAGCGGTTTTGCCGCTTCGACCCATACCGCCCCGTGGTAGCTCGGATCCGGCGAATTCAACGCGGGCTGCCGCTGCGGATGCGCCGCCCAATCGAAATTTCCGCCATCGACGATGATGCCGCCGATCGACGTGCCGTGCCCGCCGAGATACTTCGTGCTGGAATAGACGACGATCGCCGCCCCGTGATCGAGCGGCCGCGTCAGAATGGGCGCCGCCGTGTTGTCGACGATCAGCGGAATGCCAAGCGGCCGGCCAATGGCGGCCACCTCCGCGATCGGAAACACTTCCAGCTTCGGATTGGGCAGCGTCTCCGCGTAGTACGCGCGCGTGCGATCGTCCGTCGCGCGAGCGAAGTTCGCCGGATCGGACGGATCGACGAAGCGAACCTCCAGTCCCTGCTCTTTCAGCGTGTTAGCGAACAGGTTCCACGTGCCGCCGTAGAGGTCCGTCGAACTCACCACGTTGTCGCCCGCGCGGGCAATGTTCTGTAGCGAATACGCCGACGCCGCCTGCCCGGAGGCCACCGCCAGCGCCGCAGCACCGCCCTCCAACTCCGCCACGCGCTTTTCCAGCACGTCTGTCGTCGGGTTCATGATGCGCGTGTAGATGTTGCCCAGTTCCTTCAGCGCGAACAGGTTCTCGGCGTGCTCGGCGCTGTTGAACTGATACGATGTCGTTTGGTAGATGGGCACGGCCACCGCGCCGGTCGCAGGGTCGGCCCGCCAGCCTCCGTGCAAGGCTACGGTTTCCGGCTTGTGCTTGATCTCTGTCACGGCGGCCTCCCCAGGCTGTTCGAGTGCTTCCGGACAAAGTGTGAAGCGGTTTTCCGACAAGAAGCACGACAAAAAGAGCTCCGGACAAACGAAACATAAAAGCTAGGGCATGTCCGCGATTCAACGAAAAGCGGACAGGCTCTTGCACCGGATGTTACCGGCCCGCAGCCCAGGGCCTACGCTTGGTTTTCGATAAGCTTATGACCGCCGGCGCGCTGCTCAGGCAGTCGACATCTTGAGCCCGGCGACGCCGCCCACGATCGCCAGCGCGCTGACAAGCTTCATCGCCGTCAACGGTTCGCGCAGCAGTAAGAAGCCCAGGATGACCGTGCCCAGAGTGCCGACGGCCGTCCAGATCGGGTAGGCAACGCTGACCGGCAGCGTTTTCATGCGCGAGCGTCAGGAAGCTGATGCCAAAGACCACCGCGACGGCCGTGATCAGCGTGGGCATGGGGCGCGTAAAGCCGTCCGCGTATTTCATGCTGATCGCGAAGATCACCTCGAAGATCGCCGCGAGCGCCAGATAAACCCAAGCCATGACTGACCTCATTTTGTTGATTTCGCTCATGCGTTTCTGCACAGAGAGCGGTCAGACGTTAGATAATACTGGCGATAGTCGCTCGACAAATGGCAACTTTTCAGCCAATGAATGAATTGGATTCATCTATAAGGAGGCCGGACGATGCGCCGCCTGCCCCCGCTCGGTGCCCTGCGGGCTTTCGAAGCCGCCGCCCGTCAGGAGAGCTTCAAGCTCGCCGCGGCCGAACTCGGCGTCACGCCGACCGCCATCAGCCACCAGATCCGCCAGTTGGAAGAGAGCCTCGGCCTGCCCCTATTCGTCCGGCAGACGCGCAAGGTCATCCTGACGGAGCACGGCCGCGCCTTGTACCCCGCGCTCCGCACCTCATTCGACGCCATGGTCGAGGCGGTCGACCAGATCAAGCGGCGCCCGGCCCGCCAGGTGGCAACGCTGTCGGCCACGGTCGCCTTCACGGCCAAGCTGCTCGTGCCGCACGCTGGCAGCTTCCGCACTCTCAACCCTGGCTGGGATCTGCGCCTGCACGCGTCAGACGAACCCGTCGATCTCCAGGCCGGCGAGGCGGACGCCGCGATCCGCTACGGCGCCGGCCACTATCCTGGCCTGACGGCGCTGCCGCTTGCTGACGGACAGCTTCGCGCCCGTTTGCAGTCCGCATCTCAACGTCCGCGAACCCGCCGATCTTGCGGCGGTTTCCCTCATCCATTTCGACTGGGGCGCCATGGCTACCAAGCTCAGCGTGCCGACGTGGCGCACGTGGACGGAGCGCGCCGGCATCGATACCCTGGATACCGAGAGCGGCATTGCCTTCAACGACGAAGCCAGCGCCATCGATGCCGCCATCGCCGGACAGGGCGTCGCGCTGCTGAGCCTGGCGATCGTGGCCGCCGAGCTGGCACGCGGCGTGCTGGTGCAGCCGTTCGGCCCGGTGATCGAAGGCCTGGGCTACGACCTCGTCTACCCTGCTGGATATGATGCCCGGCCCGCTGTTGCCGTGCTGTCGAAATGGGTGACCCAGGATCTCACGCAAGCCTTCACCAAGGCCCGCGAAGCGCGCGCCAAGGCAAGCGCCTGACGCAGCCAACAGTGTTGCTGACAAAGTGGGTGCGGTCGGTCGTCATATCCCGACACCAACACACCCCGAACGTCATCCCGTGCTGCGGCACGGGATCCACGCCAGTATCAACGCGTCTGAGCGTTTCAGGATCTCGTATGGTCGACGGTGCTTATCCTGAAGCCTGGAGAATGCGTGAAACTGGCGTGGGTCCCGGCCTTCGCCGGGATGACGTTGTGGGTTGGCAGCGTTGAGGCCGATTGGCCCGCATTGCGCTAGCCGCGCTGCCCGATCCGCCAATGCGTAATTGCAGCCAGCAGGCACAGCGACACGATGCCGAACGCGCCGCCCAGGAACACGATGTTCGCCGCCCAGTCCGGACGCGGTACCCAGAATTTTCCGCTGATGATGAAGCTCGCCGCAGCCACCACCGCTGCACCGCCATGCACGAGGTTGAGCAGCCCGGCACGCTTCGCGCCATCCGCCGTCGCGAAGCGTCCGCCTGGCCGCGCCATCTGCGACCAGCCAAAGAAGATCGCGGCAAACAGCAGCATGCCGCAGGCATACTGCAGCCCATGCTGCCAATAGAGGTCCGTCAATTTGTACATGGCCGCCAGAGCCAGCGCGCCCCACAAATAGACGATCGCGCAAAGCTGCGCATTGCCGCGCATTGCCGCGAGTTGCTTTTCGCTGACGGAATCGCCGGCGCGCTGCGCTTCGTCCACCGGGGTGCGTTGACGGCCAATCCGATCAAAGCCGCGAGCACGGCGAACGGCGCAGCGCTCCAAGCGGTCGCGGCAAAGTCCGCGGCCTTGACGCCCGACCACATCATCGCCGCGCTGCCGAGTGCGGCGATGATCAGGACGAGCCGCGCCAGGGTCATCGGCATCAATGGCAATCCTTTAGGTCGCGCTCGAGCGCCACCCTCAGCGCTTGTCTTTCAGCAGCGCATACGCCGACAAGACAGCCAGCGCCGCCGCGCCGAAGAAGAAGATGCTGTTCGCCGCCCAGTCTTCCCACCGGTCGCGAACGATCAGGAAGCGCTTGCCCGGATCGACAGCCAGGCCGATCATCGTGATGATCATGCCGGCGAGTTGCCCCCAGGTGAGATTGCGCGCGAGCTTCAGCATCGTCGCATCTTCTTTGCCGGCCGCTGCATCGCGCCCCATCATCACCGCGAAGCCCAGCGAGATGACGCCGACCGCGATGAACGCCAGCGCGAACTGCCACCATTCCCGCCACGTCAGAATGCCGGTGTAAATCACCAGCACCGACAGTCCGCCCCACAGCCATACCAGCGCCATCGACAGTCGAATTGCTGCTGGCGACCGCGCTCCGCGATGCCCCGCTCGCCACCTGGCCGCGATGCACGAGAATGCCCCGCATCGCGTAGACGGCCGCCACCGCTGCCGCCACGCCCATATGCACGCCGGGGCCATTCGCCATGGCCGTCGTGATGACAGCGCCGAGCCCCAACGCCAGCAAAAATATCCAAACGATCTGCGAGTTCATGCGTCCCCGTCCGTATTTGCCCATCTCTGCTTGTTCGCAACGAGACCTACCCCATCGCTCCGCCAAGTCCAAGTCTACCCGCCGGTCGAAGCTTGCCGGCTCCACTCAAGCAGGCGGCGCAAACCTGGCCGGCAACTGATCGCGATAGGGAAACGAGCGGAAATAGGGCTGCGCCTCGGCGATGCACGCGCTTGACGGACGGGCGCGCCAGCAGCCGCTCGAAATAAGCGACGGTGTTGGGATGCGTGGCTGGAGAACGGCACGACGATGCCGGCGTAGAACAGCGCCGGCGCCGCGGCGCAGTCGGCGATGCTGAAGGCCTCGCCGGCCGCCCACGTCTTGCTCGCCATCTCGCGCTCGATCATGCCGTATGCCGTTTGCAGATCGTCGCGCGCCGCCGCAACGCCGTGCGGATCCTGGCTGCCGTCGGGACGAATGCGGTCGGTGACGATCTTCTGCATCGGCACCTGGACGTAGAGATCGTAGAAGCGATCCCACAGCCGCGCGTCGAGGCGGACGCCTTCATCGGCCGGCAGCAACGGACCGGCTCCCGGATAGTGCCGGTCGAGATACTCGATGATGATCGACGTCTCGGCGATCGTGCGATCGCGCGCTTCATCGCGCAGCACCGGCATCTTGCCGACGGGCCACAGCTCTTGAAGAACGCGGCCGCATCATCCGCGTCCATCAGATCGACGGAGCGCGGAACGAACGGCGTCTCGTTCTCGTAGAGGGCGATGAGCACCTTGTGACAGAACGAGGCGAGCGGATGATAGTAGAGCACGAGCGACATTATCAGCGTCCCAGCGAGCGCCTACTCCCCGTCGAAGAAGCCGGGTCCAGATCCCACGATCTTCGGATCGGGCTTGCCCACCAGCTTCTTGTCTTTGTCCTTGTAGTCGATGGCCGACAGCAGCACCCGGATCGCTTCCAGCCTTCCGCGCCGCTGATCGTTGAAGCGGATCGCCGTCCACGGCGCCGCCGACGTATGCGTGAAGCGGAACAGATCCTCTTGCGCCTCGGTGTAGGCGTCCCACTTGCCGATCGCGGCGCGATCGATGTCGGTCAGCTTCCACTGCTTCAGCGGATCGTGCCGCCGCTCATGAAAGCGCTCCAGCTGCGCCTCGCGCCCGATCGTCAGGAAGAACTTGAACAGCCGGATGCCGTCGCGCACCAGCATGCCCTCGAACTGCGGCGCCTCGCGCAGGAACACCTCGACCTGCTCGGGCGTGCAGAAACCCATCACGCGCTCGACGCCCGCGCGGTTGTACCAGGAGCGGTCGAACAGAACGATGTCGCCCTTGGTCGGCAGCTGCGCGGCGTAGCGCTGGAAGTACCATTGCCCAGCCTCGGTCTCCGTCGGCTTGGTCAGCGCCACGGCACGCGCATGCCGCGGGTTCAGGTGCTGCATGATGGCGTTGATCGTGCCGCCCTTGCCCGCCGCGTCCCGGCCCTCCAGCAGCACGACGATTCGCTCGCCCTGCTTCTGAACGTGCGCCTGCAACTTCAATAGCTCGATCTGCAGCGGTTCCAGCTCGTCGGCGTACGGGTCTTTTTTCAGCTTTTTGTCGTACGGATACCCGCCCGACGTCAGAGCCTTTTCCTTAATGTCGTCAGGCAGTTCGGGGTCATCGAGGTTGAAGCCCTTGTAGCCGCCGGCACGCTTGCCCTGGCCCGCTCCGCGCCCTGTTTTGTCAGCCTTCGTCATTCCGGCCTCGGTCCTTTCGTCGAACTGTCATGCAACTGTTTAACACTGCACGTCGCACCGGGCGGGCAAAAATTCTGTGCCTCGGGGTAATGGTGTTGTGCCTTTGCCCTCTCGCTCTAACCTCAATCTTCGCTAGGACTAGAGCTTCATGCGGCGGCAAAGGCATTCGTGTTGTCCGGTATCGCGGAGAAAGTGGAACGCAGCGCGGCGGGCGGTCGGCACCGTCTGCGGGCGGCGTGGTTTGCGCTGCCGCGATACCGCGCGCTCGCGCAACGCCGCCTCCGCCGCGCGGTCACCACGCGCCGCGGCCGCGTCCTTCTCACGTTTATCCTGTTCGCCGTTCTCGTTGTCTCTGACAAGCTCGGCTTCGGCTGGGCGCTGCTCTCCTTCCTTGCAGTGGCGGGCATCATGATCGCCATGCCCTCGGAAGACGAGATCCTGGCTCTTGAAGCCGCCGCCCGAGACAGTGGCGACGGCGGCCCGCGCCACGCCGTGCCGCGCGAGCAGGACGGCTGGCGCGCCCTCATCGATGCGCTGCCCGAACCGGCCATCACGCTCGATGCCGCCGGCTACGTCATGCACTTCAACGCCCAGATCCGCGATCTCTTTCCCAACGTGCGGACGCGCCGTCCCTTCACGCACGTCTCGCGCGATCCCGAACTCACGGAAGCCATCGATCGCACGGCAAACGCGCGCGATCCCATCATTGTCGATCTCTATGAGCGCGTACCGCTGGAGCGCCGCGTCTCCGCCACCATCACGCGCGTCTCCGCGCAAAGCGGCGCACGCGGCCTGCCCGCCATCCTCATCACCTTCCGCGACCAGACGACCACCGACAAGCTCGCCCAGATGCGCGCCGACTTCATCGCCAACGCCAGCCACGAGCTGCGCACGCCGCTGGCCTCGTTGCGCGGCTTCGTCGAAACCCTGCAGGGCCCGGCGCGCGAAGATCCCGCCGCGCGCGAGAAGTTCCTCAACATCATGGCCAGCCAGGCCGCCCGCATGACGCGCCTGATCGACGACCTGCTCTCGCTCAGCCGCGTCGAAATGAAGGTCCACTTGCGCCCCACGGGCCTCGTCGATCTCAACGAGATCGCCAGCTACGTCGCCCAGACGTTGGAACCGCTGGCCGAAGGCTCAAGCGCCAATATCGAAGTCCACCCGCTCGACACGCCCGCGCGCATCCGCGGCGATCGCGAAGAACTGGTGCAGGTGCTGCAGAACCTGGTGCACAACGCGCTGAAGTACGGCCGTGAAGGTGGCCGCGTCGACATCCGCCTTACACGAGAAGCCGGCAAGCCCAACCGCGTCTCGGTCGCCGTTACCGATGACGGCCCCGGCATCGCCCCCGAGCACCTGCCGCGTCTGACGGAGCGCTTCTACCGCGCCAACGTCGCCACCAGCCGCGAGAAGGGCGGCACCGGCCTCGGCCTCGCCATCGTCAAGCACATCGTCAACCGGCACCGCGGCGACCTGCGCATCGCCTCCCGCGTCGGCCAGGGCTCCACCTTCACCGTCCTGCTTCGACGAGCTGTGAGTTCACGCCGAAAGCCGCTCGTGCCCTGACGACGCCATAACACGCCGCTGCAGAAACAGCACCAACCCACCACTCACCACTGGCCACTCAGCTACTCACCATTGGCAACCTGTCGCGGCTTGTTATACTGGCCGCATGAATATCCTCGCGTTCGACACATGCCTGGGTGCGTGTTCCGTGGCCGTCGGCCTTGACGCTGGTGGCGCGTTGGAAAAGGTCGAGGCGCTCTACGAAGAGATGGCGACCGGCCAGGCCGAACGCCTCATGCCGATGATCGACACCGCCATGCGGACCGCGGGCATCGGCTTCGCCGACCTCAATCGCATTGCCGTCACCACCGGTCCCGGCACGTTTACCGGCACGCGGATCGGCATCGCTGCGGCGCGCGCCTTTGCCCTGGCGACAGCCACCAGCATTGTCGGCATCTCCACCCTGCAGCTCATGGCCGAGGAAGCAGGGCATGCGCTCAACAGCTCGCGGCGCGGCCGCCCGCTGGCCGTCACGGTCGATGCCCATCGCGGGCAGGTCTATGCGCAAGTCTTCGCAGCCGGCGGATTACCGGAATCACCTCCGCAACTCTTGACGATCGAGCAGGCGGCAGCCCTGGCTGCGGAACGCGAACTCATTTTCGTGGGCTCCGGCGCCGCCGTCGTTGCGACGGCTGCAAAGGATGCCGGCCACGCCGCCGAAGCCGCATTGCCGAAACTTCAACCCAACGCGGCGTTCCTGCTTCTCGCCGCGCAAAAATGCGAACCTCAGGAGGGCCCTCTGCGCCCGCTCTATCTTCGTCCGGCCGACGCCAAGCCACAGGTTGGAAAATCTCTCGCACGGGCCAGCGCATGACGCAGGTGCTTGACCCCCGCCACATCAGTTTCCTTTTGGCGGGCCCGGATCGCGCCGCCGAGATCGCCGCGCTGCACGCCAAGCTGTTCGATCCCGCGTGGGACGAAGCCGCTGTCCTGGCGCTGCTCGATCATCCGGCCGCCGCCTCCTACATCGCGCTGACCGGCAACCCGAAGTTGACGATCGGCTTCGTCATGAGCCAGATCGCCGGCGACGAAGCCGAGATCCTGTCCATCGGCGTCTTGCCCGCCGTGCAGCGTCACGGCGCCGGCCGGGCCATCATGGAAGCCCTGGTCCGCTCCCTGAAGCGTGCCGAGATCACGCGCCTTTTCCTTGAAGTCGCCGCCGACAACGAAGCCGCCAAGGCGCTCTACGCGAGGCTCGGTTTCAAGGAAATCGGCCGCCGCAAAGGGTACTATCAGCGTGCCGGCCGGTGCGCCCCAGGATGCCATCAATCTCGCTCTGGAGATTTGAGCCGCCCTCTCCTATAACGCGGTGTCACAATTAAGATTCGGGACATCGGCGCCATGCCCTCCGGGCAAAGCAAAGACCTCAATCACATTGCGCGGCGCTGCGCCGAGCAGGGCCTGCGCATGACGGGTCAGCGGCGCATCATCGCCCAGGTTCTCGCCGAGGCCAAGGATCACCCGGACGTCGAACTCGTCTACCGCCGCGCCAACGCGCACGACAGCCGCATTTCCCTGTCGACGGTCTATCGCACGCTGAAACTGTTCGAGACCAAGGGCATCCTTGAGAAGCACGACTTCGGCCGCGGCCGCGGTCAGTACGAAGATGCCGAACGCGCCCACCACGATCACCTCATTGATGTGTCGACGGGCCGCGTGATCGAGTTCCGCAACGACCAGATCGAGAAGCTGCAGGAAGCGATTGCACAGGAGCTGGGCTTCGAACTCGTCGGCCACCGGCTCGAGTTGTTCGGCGTCCCACGGCCCCGCAAGAAGACGTCGTCGTGATGCTGCCTAGGCGTCGTTCAACTCAATTTGTCATCCTCGGGCTTGTCCCGAGGATCCCGCTGTCGTCCGGCTCTGACACCCGCCGGCTTGCTTCGCACTTGCTGCACCCTGGATTGCTGGAGTGATGGGCCGTCTGCGCGCCACGCTGATCCTGGCGGCCTTCCTCGCTCTCACTGTCCCGCTGATGCCGTTGCAGGCGCTGTTTGTGCGCATTTGGCCGGCGGCCGCACGCCGCTTTCCCCATTGGTACCATCGCCAGGTCTGCCGCCTGCTTGGCATCCGTTTGCACATTGAAGGTGCACTCGACGCCGGCAAACCTGTCCTGCTCGTCTCCAATCATACCTCGTGGCTCGACATCCCCGTGCTCTCGGCCGTCGCCCCGGTTTCGTTCGTGGCCAAACGCGAAGTCGGCACATGGCCGTTCGTGTCGTCGCTCGCCCGCCTGCAGCGCACCGTTTTCGTCGACCGCGACCGCAAGTCGGCGGCGGGCCAGTCCGCCAATGAAATTGCCGAACGTCTGGGGCAAGGCGACACCGTCGTCCTCTTCGCCGAAGGAACCTCCAGCGACGGCAATCGCGTGCTGCCGTTCCTGACCTCGCTATTCGGTGCCGCCAAGCCGCCACAGGGTAGCAGCGTGCTGCCTCCTGCCGATGCCGTGGTTCAGACGCTGTCCCTCGTCTACACCAAGCTTCACGGCGTACCGCTCGGCTATGCCGATCGCCCGCAGGTCGGTTGGTACGGCGATATGGAAATGACGGCCCACGCCTGGGCGTTGCTTCAGGCAGGCCCGCTCGATGTATCAATCTGCATCGGCCCGCCCATTCCGCTCGCCGATTTCGCCGATCGCAAAGCCCTGGCGCGTCATAGTGAGACGGAAGTGCGCCGCAACGTCATCCGTTTGCTGCGGTCAGCGGCGCCAGGCGACGACATTATGGTCACGGGCCGCCGGGAAATTGCAGTCGGCCGGCGCGCGCCGGCTGCGGCGACAAGCAGCAAGTGGCGCTAGCAATAGCTTGATTGCGAACGCTGTTTCGCCCGGATCTGGCGAAATCGCCACTAGACAAGCTTCTGACACAATGCTGCAATGCACAACCAGACCGGCGCAAGCGGAACGGGATTTGCTTCGTAGCGGTTTCTGAGACGTTCATCATAGCAGTCAGCGGACAATGGATATCGATCTGTCATCACCGCCACTCGATCTTGCCGAGGCCGCGCCGGCCCCCGGCAAGAAGGTGTACGTGAAGACCTTCGGCTGCCAGATGAACGTTTACGACAGCGAACGCATGACCGAGTTGATCGACCCGCTCGGCTATTCCGAAACGTCGGATATTACCGACGCCGATCTCGTCATCCTCAACACGTGCCACATTCGCGAAAAGGCCGTCGAGAAGGTCTACTCGGATCTCGGCCGTATCCGTCAGGTGAAAGACGAGCGCCGCGCGGCGGGCAAGGAAACGCTGGTCGCCGTCGCCGGCTGCGTCGCCCAGGCTGAAGGCGCCGAAATCGCACGCCGCGCGCCGGTCGTCGATCTCGTCGTCGGACCGCAGAGCTATCAGGCGCTACCCGAACTTCTGGCGCGCGCCAAGGCGACGGGGCGTAGCGTCGTTGAAACGATCTTCCCCGATCAGGACAAGTTCTCGCAGCTGCCACTAACGCGCAGCGCCAAATCAACCACCGCCTTCCTCACCGTGCAGGAAGGTTGCGACAAGTTCTGCACGTTCTGCGTCGTTCCCTACACGCGCGGCATGGAATATTCGCGCTCGGTCTGCGGACTTGACGCGTGAGGCTGAAAAGCTTGCTGCTCACGGCGTTCGCGAGCTGACGTTGCTCGGCCAGAACGTCAACGCCTATCACGGTGACGGGCCGGATGGCACGCCCTGGTCGCTCGCCAAGCTGCTGCGCCAGCTCGCCCGCGTCGAGGGCATCGAGCGCCTGCGTTACACCACCAGCCACCCGCGCGACATGACGGCGGATCTCATCGCCGCCCACGGTGATCTGGAAAAGCTGATGCCGTTCCTGCATCTGCCGGTGCAATCCGGCGCCGACCGCATCCTCGCCGCCATGAACCGCAAGCATACGGCCGACGACTATCGTCGCGTCATCCGCCAAATTCTGGCCGCGCGTCCCGACATCGCTATTTCGACCGATTTCATCGTCGGCTTCCCCGGCGAGAGCGAAGACGAATTCGCGCAGACGCTCGATCTCGTCGACGAGATCGGCTTCGCCCAGGCCTTCACGTTCAAGTACTCGCCCCGCCCCGGCACACCCGCCGCCAAACTCGGCGACCAGGTCCCCGAGGACGTGAAGTCGGAGCGACTCAACCGCCTGCTCGCCCGCATGGAGCGCCAGCAGTCCGCGTTCACCGCCGGCCTCGTCGGCCGCACGCTGCCCGTGCTGTTCGAAAAGGCCGCCCGCGGCGCCGGCCAACTGGTCGGCCGCTCGCCCTACATGTACCCGGTGACGGTCGAGGCCCACGCCGGCCTCCTCGGCGAAATTGCCCCCGTCCTCATCCGCACCTCGGGCCCCAACAGCCTCAGCGGCGAGCTGCAGGGTTAATGCTGCGCCGCAGCAGTACCCAGTCCCGGCTGACATTTTTCCGCAACCTGCCTTGTGCATGGTGGCCTTTCCGCATCGGACGCGAGGCCCTATGATGGGGTACGCTTCCAATGCGCTTTGAAGCTTTGAGGTGAAACTCACCATCAGGAGAGACATTTGACAGGATTTCGCGGGCAACCCGTGGCGGGGCCAGGACGTGGCTCCAAACCGTCAGGCACGAAACCCCAAGGCACGAAACCTCAAGGCCGGCTTCAATCCGTGGGCAAGGTGCCTCCCCCTGGCAAATCCCAAGTTCCCACCAAGCGCACCGTCGTTCCCTTCGAAGACAACCGGTTTTTGTCCCAGTTGCTGGGTGAGCATGATGCCAACCTGGCCCTCATCGAAGACCGGCTCGGCGTAGAAGCGCATGCCCACGGCAACGTCGTGACGTTGAACGGCCCGGAGACGTCGTGCGACATCGCCCGCGTCGTGCTGGAGCAGCTGTACCGTCGCGTCTCTGCCGGCGAACTCATCGGCCCCGGCGACTTTGACGGCCTCATTCGCCACACCCGCCAGCAGCCGGTGGCATCCGACACCAGCGCCGACGGCCAGGCGCAGATCGCCACGCGCCGCAAGGTCATCAAGGCGCGCACGACGATGCAGAGCACGTACATGCGCGCCCTGCAGACCACCGATCTCGTCTTCGGCATCGGCCCCGCCGGCACCGGCAAGACCTATCTCGCCGTCGCCTACGCCGCTCACTGCCTGGAACGCGGCATCGTCGAACGCATCATCCTCTCGCGCCCTGCCGTCGAAGCCGGCGAACGCCTCGGCTTCCTGCCCGGCGACATGCGCGATAAGGTCGATCCCTACTTGCGTCCGCTGTACGACGCACTTTACGACGTCCTGCCGCCTGAGAAGGTGGAGCGCGACATCGAGGCCGGCATCATCGAAATCGCGCCGCTCGCGTTCATGCGCGGCCGCACGCTGTCGAATGCCTGTGTCATCCTCGACGAAGCGCAGAATACGTCGAGCATGCAGATGAAGATGTTCCTGACACGCCTCGGCGAAGGGTCCAAGATGACCATCACCGGCGATCCCTCGCAGATCGACTTGCCGCCGGGAATGACGTCTGGCCTGGAAGAAGCCGTCCGCCTGCTGGACGGGGTTCAAGGCATAGAAGCCATTCGTTTCGCCAATGCTGACGTTGTGCGCCGTGACCTTGTCGCCAAGATCGTCGAGGCCTACGATGCGCTCATCCCGGCACAGAAGAAGCCCAAAGTCTGACGATGCCCGCAGATTGCGACAGTAGTAGCGGTTCCCTGCAGCAGACCGCCTCCGAGGTCGACGAGCCGCCATCGACCTCCGGGTGGTTGATGATCGACGTCGTGCCCGACGCCGGCGACTGGTCGGATTTCGAGCCCGTGCAGCAACTCGTTGCCTCGGCAGCCGCCGCATTGGCGGATGCACCGCAGTTCGCCGGTCACGGCATCAGCGAAGCCTGCGTCGCGCTGTCCGATGACGCCAACGTTCGCTCCCTCAACGCCTCCTATCGCGGCAAGGACCAGCCGACCAACGTGCTGTCCTTTCCTGCCGGCTCCGGCCCGCGCGATGGCGTGATTCCCCTTGGCGATATCGTGCTCGCCGTCGAGACGATTGCGCGCGAGGCGCAAGAGCAAGGCATTTCCCCCGCGCAGCATCTGCAGCACCTCGTCGTGCACGGCCTGCTGCACCTATTGGGCTACGACCACGAGACCAACGAAGAAGCCGAACAGATGGAATCGATCGAGATCGCGGTTCTCTCTTCACTCGGTATCCCCAATCCCTATACCGAGCCCCCCGAAACTCGAGTTTAAAACGACAAAGGTTTGACAGGTTACGTTATGAGCACGGAGCAGAACGGCCGCAACGAAACGGCCAGCACGCAAGTCACGGAAGATCGCACGCAGCAAGGATCAGGCTGGCTCGCAGCGCTGCGTTCGCGCCTCGGCATGGCCGATCCGCAGACCTTACGCGATACGCTTGAGGATGCCCTGAAGGGCGACGCCGACAACGCGTCCTCCGCCTTCTCCAACGAAGAGCGCGAGATGCTGCTGCGGCTGCTGCGCTTTTCTGCTCTGCGCGTCGACGACATCATGGTGCCGCGCGCCGACATCACGGCAATCGAGGAGAACGCGCCGGTCGCCGAACTGATCGACGTGTTCCGCGAAGCCGGCGTCTCGCGCATCCCGCTCTACAACGACACGCTCGATGATCCGCGCGGCATGGTGCACATCAAGGACTTCTTCACCTGGCTGATGACGGAAGGTGCCACCGCCACGAAGGCTGCCGAAGGTGGCAGCAACGGCAGCGTCAAGGATCTGCGCCATCTCGACATGGCCAAGCTTGACTTGTCGCGCCCTATCACCGTCACGAAGATGCGCCGGCCGCTGCTGTATGTGCCGCCATCCATGCCAGCCATGAACCTGCTGATCCGCATGCAGTCCACGCGCAACCACATGGCCATCGTCGTCGACGAGTACGGCGGCACCGACGGCCTGATCACCATTGAAGACCTTGTCGAGCAGATCGTCGGCGCTATCGAGGACGAGCATGACGAGGCCGACGCCGACCACATCATCGACGATCCCAAGCTTGGCATGACGGCCGCTGCCCGCACACCAATTAAGGAATTGGAGACCAGGCTCGGCATCAAGCTGCTGACCGCGGACGAGGAAGAGGACATCGACACGCTCGGCGGCCTCGTGTTCGCCATCGTCGGCCGGGTGCCCGCGCGCGGCGAAGTCGTCCGCCACCATTCCGGCGTTGAGTTCGAAGTGCTCGACGCCGATCCCCGCCGCATCAAGAAGCTGAAGATCGTCATGCCGGTTGCAGCCGACGACACCCCACCCGGCATCGCGTGACAACGGTCGTTGGCCTCTCGGCGACCGACGGCGTGCGTCGTATTCACGAGCCGCACCCCGGTTTGCATCCAGGTCTAAGAACCGCTGCGGTAGCGGGCCGCGGCCAGATGCTGTAGCCAAAGGTGGCGAACTCCGCCAAGAGGCGGTTGATTGGGCCGCGGCCCGAGGCGAGCGTGAGAGTCCGTGTCCGGCCCAGCCCCCCAAGCCCCATCTTCGAGATTTGAGTGCCGCCGCCTCTTCGAGCTGCGCGCTTGGCTCACGTCGAGCACTGGCTGGCACCGCCGAGGCCTCGCCTTCGCCGCCGGCGCGTTCTCTGTCCTCGCCCTTGCACCCTTTTTCTTCTGGCCCGTACTTTTCCTGACGCTGCCGGTGTTGGTCTGGCTAATCGACGGCTCTGCCGCCGGCGTGAGTGCAGCCTTGGCCTCCGCTCGGCGCTTTCCTCGCGAGGCCGAGAGACCCACCCCCACCGTCATCCTCGGGCTTGTCCCGAGGACCCAAGGCTCAGCAAGCTCAGCCGCTCCGGAACGTCACGTCGGCATCAGCGCCAGCGGTCACAACTAGCAGCACGCTGGATCCTAGGGACAAGCCCGAGAATGACAAAATGGAGGGCGATCGATCAAATATCGTACGCCGTCCTGCCGACACCCCCGCCTCTCGCTCCATCCCTCCCCCTGGTGGGGAAGGGCTAGGGGTGGCCGTACGCCGTCCTGCCGACACTCCCGCCGCTCGCCCCACCCGTCCCCCTCCCCCTGGTGGGGAGGGGCTAGGGGTGGGGGAGAGCTCCAGGAGCAGTTGGCGCGGTCGGTTCGCAGCGTTGAGGGGCCGCACCGCTCCCCGCGGCAACCCGCAAACTGAATCGGAAGCCATCCTCCAAGTTCGTCACCCCACCCCAACCCCTCCCCATCGAGGGGAGGGGTTCACCGTCGCAAACTCGTCGGACGTCCGCGCCGCGGGCACCGTAGGCGCTGGGACGTTTCAATCCTGCCGCGCCGCAAGCCCATCGAGGTTTGTGTTTCTGGCGTCACCGCTGGCGCGTGCGGCGGGAGCGGGGTGGTGGTTCGGGTTCGGGTATTTCGTCTTCGGCCTGTTCTGGCTCGGCGAAGCGTTTCTGGTCGACGCCGCCAAGTTCGCCTGGTTGCTGCCGTTCGCCGTCACGTTGATGCCCGCCGGTCTCGCACTGTTCTATGCCGCCGCTGCCGCGCTCACGTGGCGCCTGTCAACACCAGGGCTTGGCCGCATCTTGATGCTGTCTGCCACCCTCGGCGGTGCGGAATGGCTCCGCGGCCACGTGCTCACCGGATTTCCCTGGAACGTCTTGGGTTACGCGCTGACGTCACCTCTGCCGATGATGCAGGCCTCCGGCCTCATCGGCATCTATGGCCTCACGCTTTGGACGATCGTGATCTTCGCCGCACCACTCGTGCTGGCAACCGATCGCGAGCACGCAAGCTTCAGGTCCCGCTGGGTGATGCCAATCGCCATCGCTGCGGTCCCACTGGCCGTACTTTTCGCCTACGGCAGCATGCAACTGGCGCGGCCAGCCCCGCCCGATGCCGACGGCATCCGCCTGCGCATCGTGCAGCCCAGCGTGCCACAACGCGAGAAGTGGCTGCCTGAAAACCAGCGCAGCATCTTCGATCTGCACCTGGCGCTGTCGCGCACGAACGCCAAAGGAGAGGAAACAGGTCTAGCCGGCATCACGCACGTCGTCTGGCCCGAAGCCGCGATGCCGTTCTTCCCTCTCGAGCAACCGATCGCGCTGGAAGATATTCAAACCTTGATAGGTGCCGACGCCACGCTCATCACCGGAGCGTTGCGTCGCGCGCCAAAGGCGGGCCTCGCTGCAAACGCCGAACCCGGCGCGCGCCTGCCACCCTCCGGCTACGACTACTTCAACGCCATGATGGTGTTCGGCGCAGGCGAAGGCGCCAGCAGCGTCTACGACAAGATCCACCTCGTGCCGTTCGGCGAATATCTGCCGATGCAGAGCCTCCTGGAAGCCATCGGCCTCCAGCAGTTGACGCGCCTGCGTGGTGGCTTTGCCTCTGGCCCGCAACCGCGTCCGCTACTCACCGCCGGCGCACTGGACGGCGTCGGCCCGCTGATCTGCTACGAGGCCATCTTCCCCGCCGCCATCGTTCAGGGCACGGCTCGCCCCCGCGTCCTCGTCAATGTCACCAACGATGGATGGTTCGGCAACACGACCGGCCCGCGCCAGCACCTGCATCAGACCCGCGTCCGCGCGGTTGAGGAGGGCATCCCGATTGTCCGCGCCGCCAACAATGGCATCTCTGCCATGATCGACGCCGATGGCCGGGTGCTGGCCTCCCTGGACATGAACGTTAAAGGCGTAATCGACGCCAACCTGCCCGGCACCAGGCCGCCGCCGCCCTACGCCTGGGCGGGTGACTGGCCATTCGCCGCTAACCTCTTGATTTTCGCTGCCATCGGACTGTATGTCAGGCGCAAACCAGGGTCTGCAGATGCCTGAGGGCGGCTAAAACACTTAGCCGCCGCCGGGACTGGCGTTGCCGCAGGTTTATGAGTATAAGGCCGCGACTGCGTCCCGGCGCCGCCGCTTTCCGCGTGCTGCCTGGAAACGCGACCCAAGATTAAGCAACACGCGCTCGGCCCACGGGGCCCGCTAGCGCCTCGACTGGAGTTACGACCAATGGCCGTTCCACGTAAGAAAGTCAGCCACATGAAGACGCGCTCGCGTCGCGCTCATGATGCCTTGGCCGCACCCTCGTACGTTGAAGACAAGGACAGCGGCGAGCGCCGCCGCCCGCACCACATCGACCTCAAGACCGGCAAGTACAATGGCCGTCAGATTCTTGAGCCGAAAACGGACATTTGACGCTAAATAGGTGGCATGGGGGCTGAGCCGGGGGAACGGCCACAGCTCACGTGAGGTTCGTTGCTGTGGACGCCGGTCGCGCAATGCGCCGGCCCGTAAGGGGAGAGACCCATGTCACTTCGAGCAATCCCGCTCATTCTAATCGCGTTTCTGCTGTACAATTTCGTCGTGCTGTTTTCCGGTTGGGGCGCTGAAAGCGCCGATGCGGTTGCCGGCGCGGTAGCGGATGGTGCCGCCAACGCACGCAGCCTGCTGACCAGCGAAATCTTCAGCCTGCCCATGCTCAGCGGCGCCCGCTGGACGTTCACCATCGGCGACCTGATCATGCTGGTGACGCTGCTGCTGCTCTTCATCGAAATCGTCAAGTCCACCTATACGTCGACGTCGTCGCTTCTCGACCATGGGTTGTCGATGTTGGTGTTCGTCGCCTGCCTGATCGAATTCCTCACCGTGCCGCAAGCCGCGACCTCGCTGTTCTTCCTCATCATGATGGCAGCGCTGATCGACGTTATCGCCGGCTACACCATCGGCATCCGCGTTGCCCGCCGCGACCTGACATTTGGCGGCGCCGATCAATAAGATCTGCAGTATTCTCCTGCATAGAAATTAAGCGGACGGTCAGCTCTGACCGTCCGCTTTTATTTTTGGACTGACGACTGCCGCGCGATTCTGTATTAATCCTAGAATTTCTTAACCTTGATCGCGATGGCATCCCGCCCATGAACAAGCACGACGTCGTCCGCGCGATCGACCAAAACAGGCTGTCGTTATTTCTCCAGCCGGTTGTCAGCACCCAGACACATCGCCCGGTTTTCTATGAAGCCTTGCTGCGCATGCATACCGAAGCCGGCGAGATCAAGCCGGCGGCAGACTTCGTCGTCGGTGCCGAGGAACAGAACTACATTCACGAGATTGATCGCCGCGCCCTGCAACTGGCGATCCAGCTGCTGGAGCAGCATCGTGCTTTCGATCTCTCCGTCAATATCTCGAGCCTGACTACGGCTGATTTCACCTGGATCCGAATGCTCGACGAGTTGGCGCCCGATCGCCGCATGGCGCATCGGCTGATCGTCGAGATCACTGAAACAGCCGCCATCAATGATATCAATCGCACACTGGCGTTCGTGGATGCCTTGCGCGATTTCGGCTGCCGCATCGCAATCGACGACTATGGCGTCGGCCACACGAATTTCACGAACCTGAACTTGATCGCGCCGAATATCGTGAAGATCGACCATAGTTATGTTGCCCGTCACGCTGAGCCCAATGCACGGGCTTTCATCGAGGCAGTGGTCGACCTCGGCCAGACACTGAGCTTTGAAACGGTCGCCGAGGGCGTCGAGACCGAAGCCAGTGCCGTTGCGCTGACTGAGATGGGAGCGACGTATCTGCAGGGCTATCTTTTCGGCGCACCGCAAGTGCCGCAAACAGCCCTAAGCGGCATAGCCGATCAAGAGCGGTCCTGAGCCAGCTTCTCGATCTTTTGCTGCATGGCAGCCAGCTGTGCCTTCAACTCCGTCAGATCCTCGCGCGGTGCATCTGCGCCGGCCTCTGTGAGAACCTTGCCGTTTTCATCGACCGTCTTCGACTGCGCGGCAGCGCCGAACGACGTCCACATCGACATCGCCTGCTCGAACATCTGCATGTTCTTGCGTGCCTGATCTTGATAGGCCTCGAAAGCGGCAGCAGGATTTGAGAACGCGCTGGTTATTTGCGAGCGGAATTTCTCCTGCTCCTTCACGAGGTTCTCTAGGCTGAACTGCAGATAGCTCGGCACCATGCGGCCGATGCTGTCGTCGTAGAACCGGATCAACTGGCGCAGGAACGGGATCGGCAGCAGCGTATGGCCATCCTTGCGGCCTTCCTGCTCGACGATGATCTGCGTGAGCACCGCGTGCGTCAGATCGTCTCCAGACTTCGCATCGTAGACGACGAAGTCACGGTCGCCCCTGACCATCACTGCCAAGTCTTCCAGCGTAACGTATGTGCTGGTCTCAGTATTATAGAGGCGCCGGTTGGCGTATTTCTTGATGACGACCGCTTCACGTCTTTCGGTCGGCGTATCAGTTTTATTCAGCATCAGCTTGCTCGCTTGGCTTAGCAGCTATATTGCAGTGCATCGTAACACTTGGCCACCGCGCTGCAAGGGCTAAGTGCTCGTGATCTAGGCATATCGTTACGAACTTCGCCTTGAACGTCAGCACTGCATTGCAGCGTACGCGGCCTAGCTGTTATGCTTCCTGAGATTGGGTGTGCGGCGTTATTAGCAATATTGCGTGGCATCGCATGCCTTAAACAACCAACAATAAATTGCCCGCCCCCCAAGGAGACGTTCCCAATGGCTGCAGAAGACCAGACTATCGTTATTGCAAGCGCGGCGCGCACCCCCGTTGGTGCGTTTAACGGGTCGCTTGCAAGCCTCAAAGCCCATGAACTCGGACAGGTCGCCATTAAGGCGGCGCTCGATCGGGCCAACGTAAAGCCGGGTGACGTCAACGAAGTTATCCTTGGCCAGGTGCTGACGGCCGGCCAGGGTCAGGGTCCTGCACGCCAGGCATCGGTCGGCGCCGGCATCCCGGTCGACAGCCCGGCTTGGGGCATCAACCAGATCTGCGGCTCGGGTCTTCGCGCTGTCGCGCTGGGCGCCCAGCAGATCCAGTCGGGTTCGGCTTCCATCGTCGTCGCTGGCGGCCAGGAAAGCATGAGCCAGTCCATGCACGCCTCGCACATGCGCGACGGCACCAAGATGGGCGACGTCAAGATCGTCGACACGATGATCAAGGACGGCCTGTGGGATGCTTTCAACGGCTACCACATGGGCACCACCGCAGAGAACGTTGCCAAGCAGTGGCAAGTGACGCGCGAAGATCAGGACAAGTTCGCCGTCGGCTCGCAGAACAAGGCTGAAGCAGCCCAGAAGGCCGGCAAGTTCAAGGACGAGATCTGCCCCGTCACCATCAAGGGCCGTAAGGGCGACACCGTCGTCGACTCCGACGAATACATCAAGCACGGCGTCACGCTCGAAGGCCTCGCCAAGCTGCGTCCGGCCTTCGATCCCAAGGAAGGCTCCGTCACCGCGGCCAACGCCTCCGGCATCAACGACGGCGCCGCCGTAGTGGTTCTGATGACGGCTGCTGAAGCCAAGAAGCGCGGCATCAAGCCGTTGGCCACCATCAAGTCGTGGGCCCAGGCCGGCGTCGATCCCTCGATCATGGGCACTGGTCCGATCCCGGCTTCGAAGAAGGCTTTGGAGCGTGCCGGTTGGACCACGAAC
Organism: uncultured Pseudomonadota bacterium; assembly: GCA_963846845.1. Classification (GTDB taxonomy): domain Bacteria; phylum Pseudomonadota; class Alphaproteobacteria; order Rhizobiales; family Hyphomicrobiaceae; genus JAKAXS01. The sequence continues at coordinate 27,135 of CAWJXQ010000016.1, forward strand.
GACCTCGACCTCGTCGAAGCCAATGAGGCATTTGCCGCTCAGGCGTGTGCCGTCAACAAGGGCCTCGGCTGGGATACCGACAAGGTCAACGTAAACGGCGGCGCTATCGCCATCGGCCATCCGATCGGTGCCTCCGGCGCACGCGTGCTGACGACGCTGCTGTACGAAATGCAGCGCCGCGATGCCAAGAAGGGCCTCGTTACGCTGTGCATCGGTGGCGGCATGGGCGTCGCCATGTGCGTCGAGCGCGAATAAAAAATGTGCGTCGAGCGCGAATAAAAATGTTCGCCGAGCGCGAATAGTCAGCTTAACGCTGATATCAAATATCCCGGCCGGCCATGCGCCGGCCGGGTTTCACTCCGCTACACTTCAATCACAACAACTCAAAAAATCAGAGTTCAGGGAGGACTACTTTTATGGCGCGTGTTGCCGTCGTTACCGGAGGCACGCGTGGCATTGGCCACGCAATCTCCATCGCCCTCAAGAGCAAGGGCTATCGTGTCGCCGCCAGTTATGCAGGCAACGACGCTGCCGCTCAGAAGTTTCAGGCCGACACCGGCATCCCAGTCTACAAGTTCGACGTAGCCGACTTCGATGCCTGCGCTGCCTCGATGGCGCAAATTGAAAAGGCAGTCGGCCCGGTCGACGTGCTGGTGAACAACGCCGGCATCACCGCCGACGGCATGTTCCATAAGATGACGCGCGAGCAGTGGGACAAGGTCATCGGCACCAACCTGACCGGCCTGTTCAACGTCACGCGCCAGGTCTGGGAAGGCATGCGCGCCCGCAAGTTCGGCCGCGTCATCAACATCTCGTCCATCAACGGCCAGAAGGGCCAGATGGGTCAGGTGAACTACTCCGCCTCCAAGGCCGGCGACATCGGTTTCACCAAGGCATTGGCACAGGAAGGCGCTCGCGCCGGCATCACCGTCAACGTCATCTGCCCCGGCTACATCGCCACGGAAATGGTCAAGGCCGTACCGCAGGACGTGCTTGAGAAGAGCATCCTGCCGACCATCCCTGTCGGCCGCCTCGGCGAGCCCTCGGAAATCGCCCGCTGCGTGGCGTTCCTCGCCTCCGACGATGCCGGCTTCATCACCGGCTCGACGATCACCGCCAACGGCGGCCAGTACCTGGCGAGCTAATCAACTCGCCGCCGAGAGTTTCTAAATCTAAAAGCCGGGCCCCTCAAAAGGGTCCGGCTTTTTCGCGTTCAGACCCTGTTAATCCGACTCGCCGTACACAACCTAAAGATGTACTAATGCATAGTTATAATTTTGGGTTGAGAAACCTTCATAATATTCCGTCCTGCCGACCCGGAGATTTCTATGCATCAATTGATTTCGGCTGGCGCACTTTGCGTCGCTGGCCTGCTCTTTGCGACAGCTGCTGCAATGTTACCTGCCCACGCCACGCAACCGCCAGATCCTGACTTCTGACAAGGAGCAGGATTTCCGTGCCCGCGCGAAAGAGTCTCGACGTCATTCTGAAATACAATACGACGCGCGGTCTGACGCCGTTGGTGAACAGAGCGCGCGCGGAGCGTACGGCAGAGCGGCTCGACGATATACTCGCCACCGCGCCTGCCCGCGATCGGCCGTCGCCAGGCGCATGCCGGCCCGCCTATCGAGCGGGAGACCGCTGTCCACGGCAAGCAGAGCATTCCCGTATTAACGGTGAAATTTTCCGACACGCCGATCAAAGCCGTTCGAACCTGAAGCCCTGCAGAATCTGCTTTTCGGCAAAAACTCAACGAGCATGACGGCGTACTACGAGGAGGTTTCTCACAGGAAGTTCTCAGTCACCGGCACCGTGGCCAACTGGATGACGCTCCCTAAGAACGCGCGCGTATTACGTCGGGCTGGACGGCTGCAATGGAATTTGCCAGCAGAACTTTCCCAAGCTTGATGAGATGGTGCGAAGCGCATTGTCAGCTCAACGATAGCGGCATTGACTTCGCGCAACACGATAATGACGGGCCCGACGGCGATAGCCAATTCCGGCGACGACGACGGCGTCGTGGACTTTGTCGCCATTGTCCAACCCAATAGAGGCGGAGAATGCAAGTCCGGCGACAATGTCTGGTCGCATCGCTTCGCGCTGACCGAGCTTGGAGGTGGTGGCTTCTTCGAAACCAACGACGCCGCGGCCAGCGGTCAGAAGATCCGCATCGATGACTACGTCGTCGTTCCCGCGCTGTCCTGCGACGGCTCGATGACGACCATCGGCGTTTATTGCCATGAGTTCGGCCATGCGTTCGGCCTGCCGGACCTCTATGACACCGACGAGAGCAACGGCAAGTCGGCAGGCGTAGGCTGGTGGGACCTTATGGGATCCGGCTCTATGGGCGGCGATGGAAAGTCTCTCTGATCAGCCGTCGCATATGAGCGCTTGGTCGAAGGAATACTTGGGCTGGCTGCACTCGGTCGACATTGTCAAAAGCCAGCAGAACGTGCGTTTGCGGTCCTCGTCCACGAACCCCTTCGCCCTGAAAATCGATATCGACGACGATCGCGCCTACGTTATCGAATACCGCCGCAAGGCCGGGTTCGACAAGTCGCTGACGAATTCCGGACTTCTTATTTGGCAAGTCACCAACTCGATCATCGAGCCGGGCCTTGCCAATAACAGGGTGAACGCGGATCACACGAAACCCGGTCTCTCGGTCGTTGAAGCGGACGATGAGTGGGAGCTGAAGAAGAACGGTGCATTGGGAAATCGCGGCGACCCCGGCGATGTTTTCCCGGGTGAGGATGGAAAGACAAGCTTCGATCGTGCGTCCAGTCCAGCCGCTATGCCGAGCCAGAAGATGGGCGACATCGCGATCTGCAATATTCGTGAAGTCGGCCAGATCATGCAGTTCGATGTTGAACTGGGAGCAACGGCGCGTTGTGCAAATTAGAATTGGAATGGACAGCAGGTGCTGCCCGCCAGGAGGTAGGCCATGAAAAAGGTACTCGTTGTTGGTGCGATGCTAGTCGCGGCGATCGGGACCGCTGTTGCGGTACTGGCAGACGACGCGGCGGACGGGAAAGTTGTCACCGCCTCAGAAGCCAAGGAGACGGTGTCGTCCGGTGACCAAGGAACGCTGGTAACGATCGAAGGCAAGCTGCAGAACGCCGGTACCAACTATTTTACAAACCGGCGGATCGTGCTGAAGGACAGCTCGGGAGAAATCGATGTGCAGGCCTGGCTGCCGATGACGACAGAACCAGCGAGCGATTCCAGCAAAAAGCCTGAAGCATTGTCCGACTATCTGGGCAAGCAGGTCGTCTTGACTGGAATGGTGACCAAGCAGCCTGTGAAAGGCATCGGCTTGAAAGAAGTTCTAGTTGTCGACGATGCCAATATCGCCTCGAAGTAAAAGGCGGGTAGAGGGCCCTACCCCGGGCCCTCCACTACATATCCGCAGCAACTCAAAACTCTAGCGAATAGCGCGCGCCTGCACGTTGTCCATCGGCGCGCCGACCACCAGCGTCCAGAACGACTTGAACTCGGTCTTGGGATCTTGCACCAGCGCCAGGCCCATCTCGTTGGCGTCGGCGAGCAGCAGGTTCTTGTTGTGCCCAGGGCTTTCTTTCCAGCCCTTCAGCACTTCCGAGAAATCGATCTGCCCGGTGCCGACGTTCTCGGCGGCAACCTTCGCCGGATAGCCCACCCGCTTCACGCGATCCCACGGGTTTGATCCGTCAGAGCCGTAGTGCGAGATGCGGTCCCACTTGGCGAGGTCGCGTGAGTGCGCCTTGGCCGCTTCCGACAGCTGCGGATTGAGCGTCAGCGGCTTCAAGCCCTTCTCACGCCGGTACTTGTTGATGAGGTCGCGCGCCCGCTGCGGATCGAGGCTCGTGTGCGAGTAATCGCGATCGGAGAGTGCGCCACGCGGCGCCTTCTCGAATGTGCCCGCAGGTGCCTTGTCGGAAAGGGCCGCGACTGCCTGCGGCTTCGTCTTGATCGGCGCCGGCTTGTCGCCGCCGAAGAATCCGAAACCGAAATCTGAGGTGGATTGAGAGCTGACCGAAGCGGTCGTCGGGCCATCGCTTTCCGCGTAGCCCGAGGAGATGGCACTTGAATTCATGCTGCAGCCGCAGAGTGCCAAAGCGGAACAGACGAGGAGCGCTACGCGATACATGTACAACCTACTATCGCCCAATAAACACGGACTACAGGTCCGAGCATCGCAGCAATCCGTTAACTCCGCGTTAAAGGTAACGCCTCGCTAACGAACGACGCCAGTGGTTGAAGGAACGGCGTGAGATACGGCCCCCCGGCCGGCTCCAGTATTTCCCTCAGACCCCCGAGGGTATTTCGTCTGACGATCGTGACCGCAGTTGGGCGCTGGTGCGGCGAAACACCGGGTCGGCACCAACAAGCTTCGACTTGCCCTTGGAACTCAGAGGCAATCCGATTCAGTATGCCCGAATCGAACCGGTGATTCGCGCGTCCGGTTAGACATGAAGACTGCGCTGGCGGCCGGCTCCCGGAGGGGAGTCGCCAGCGCCAGTGAAGAGAGTCGGCCGGCTCCCCGGTAGGAGAGTCGCCAGCGACAAAGAGAGTATCTTTTTCATGTCAGCGCTGACGAGCGAGCACGTGAGCGAGCCACAGGCCGCCGGCAAGACGCCGGACGGCCTGGCGCTGCTTTTGCTGGTCCGCGCCGCCTGTGAGGGCGGTGCAACCCGTGCCGAAATCGTTCGCGATCTGGCGCCCCGTGTTCGCCCACAAGCTGTCTCCCGCCGAATGGCGCCAGAGCGCCGATGCCGCCTCAGCTGACCTTCTGGCAATGAACCTCGCCACCGAAAAGCGCGGCCGCCTCAAGGTCACCGACAGGGCGCCGCGCTCGCGCGCGCTATCTCGGGCTGAAGACTCCGGTCGACCAGACGCCTACTCGTGGGCCGACGTGCGCGATATCGCCCTCGTCGCCAAGGCGCTGGGTGCCGAACGCGAAGCTCCCGCTCGCCTCAAGTCACTCGCCCGCCCCGAAGCGCTGAGCGCCATCATCGTGCAGCAGGCGTTCGGCCTGCCCATCAAGAAGAACGAGCAGCCGGCCCGCATTCGCGCCCGCCTGGCGCTCATCGCCCTTGAGCGGGCTTTCGGCAACAAGATCAAGGCCGGCATGGGCTCGGGCGCGGGCCTGTCGGCCAAGGCCGGCCGCACGCTCGCTGGCCAGCTGTCGCGCAAGCCCCGCGAGTTCCCGACGGACGCCAAGCTGATCGCCGAACTTGCCGCCGAGCAGGTCGATGCGCCCCGCGCCGACTTGGAGCAGCTGCGTCTCGCGCTTCTGAAACGCCTCGGCACCCGCGCCCTGGAAGACCGCCGCGCCGCCGCCGGCCCCGTCAAAGCGCGCCACCATTGCTCCGCCCGCCGCCATGCCGGTCGCGGCCAACGACGCGCCGCCAATGCGCCCGGACATGGGCCAGTTCGCCCGCACCGTTCAGGCCGCCGCCCGCACGTGCGCCGACGGCTGGCCCGGCAACCGCAAGGCCTTCATCTCCAACGTCTGGAACGCGGTACGCCTCAGCGCGCCGCAATGGGGCCTCTCTGAAATCGAATTCAAGTGCATGCTGGCGGAAGCCCATCGCTCCGGCGAGGTCGTGCTCGCCAACGCCGACCTGAAGGACAAGAAGAACATCAAGGAGCTGGAAAGCTCCGCCATCCTCTACAAGAACACGGTCTGGCACTTCGTTCGCGTCGAAGACTGAGTCACCACCACCGAGATTGATTGCCCGCGTCAGGAATAAGTGAGAATTGATGCAGCCCGAAGCTGTTAACGCCGCCACGGAAGCCAGCAAGTTCGCTCAGGCTTTCGAGCATTCGATCACCTGGGAAGATGACCTGTGGCGGGCCGACCCCGTCGACGTCGTCGAGGTGCATGCGAAGGCGCGCGCCAAATTTTCCGACCTGCTCGGCTCCGTCACCAGCGGCAAGGGCCAGTCGACGCAGGCCCGCATCCTGCTGTTCCACGGCCAGTCCGGCGCCGGCAAGACGCATCTGCTGCGCGCGCTGCGCACGCAGGCCCATCGCGCGTCGAAGGGCTATTTCGGCTACGCGCAGATGACGCCGGACATTTCCAACTACGCCGACTACTACGTGCGCCGCCTCGTCCACTCGCTGGAAAAGCCGTACGACCCCGACGAGGGCGGTGAGAGCGCGCTGGCGCGCCTGACGCGCCGTCTCGTCACCGACGCCGAACTGCTGTCGCCCATCATCCTGGAGCAGCTGCGCGAAGCCAGCCTCGGCGAGGAGGGCCTCGCCAAGCTCGTGCTGCAGCTCGCCGACGAGATCATCGCCAGCCCGAAATATCGCACCCTCGAGCTCGACATCAACATCGTGCGCGCGCTGCTGTATCTGGAGCGCAAGGATCCGCGCATCGACCAGCGCATCCGCCAGTATCTCAACGGCCGCCAGCTGACGCCCTTAGCGCTGCAGTCCGTCTCCGCGCTCGATCCCAACACGGGCGAGGACCGCGCCTTCGAGATCATCACTGCCCTTGGCCAGCTGATGTGGACGGTGGAACGCGCCGCCCTCGTCTTCTGCATCGACCAGGTAGAAGACCTGCGCTTCTTCAACGATCCCGAAGAGCGCTTCCAGAAGGCCGTGCGCGATCTCATACAGATTGCCAACCGCCTGCCCAACGCCATCATCATCATCTCGTGCCTGGAAGACTTCTACGGCCAGGTGCGCGGCGTGCTGGCCCAGTCCTACATCGACCGCATCGAGAAGTCGGGCCCCGTCGCCCTGCACGAAAGCCGCACGGCCGAAGAAGCCCGCCTCATCATCGCCAAGCGCCTGGCGCACGAGGCCGACGCCAACGGCGGCGCCAACTATCCCGACCCCTCGCAGTTCTTCGGCAAGCAGTTCTTCGAGGAATTCGGCGGCCTCTCCACGCGCCGCCTGCTGGAGCACGCGCAGAGCCGCCTCGTCTCCAAGGTCGAGCCCGAAGCCCACGACGAGCCTGCCTCTGCCGAAGACAAGGGCGGCTTCATCAACACGCTCGCCGCCGCCCTCGGCTTCGCCTGGGATGCGCCGGCAGACGACATGCCGCCGATGCGCGCCTCGACGTCTGTCGACTATCGCGAGATTTGGAACCGTTTCCAGAACGCCTCGGAAGCGGAGATCCCATCCGACGATGCTGAACTGATGGATGTGCTGTCGTCCGCCGTGGGCCTCGCCAAGGACGAGTGGGACGGCGCCGTCACCGCATCGTATCAAGCGTCTCGAAATCGCTGACGACCTGCCCGCGTTCGACCTCTCGGTGCGCCACAAGTCCGGCCTGACGAGCGAGTCCCGCGTGTTCCTGTGCAATCGCCCCACACAGGGCGGTGGCCTCAAGCGCCAGCTCGACAAGGTGCTGGCCAACATGAGCAGCAAGCCTTGCTTCATGCTGCGCGCGTCGGATTGGCCGCCCAACCGCAAGAACCAGACGGCGCAGGCCTTCCGCAAGTTCCGCGAAGGCGGCGGCCGCCAGATCATGGTGCCGCTGGCCGATTGGGAACGCATGATGACCGTGCGCGAATTCCACGCGCATCATCGCCACGACCCCGGCTTCGCCGGCTGGTACGAGGACGTCAAGCTCCTCTCCAACCTCATCTGCATCGTCCAGTTGCTGCGTCTCGATCTCGTCAGCGGCCGGCCGCTGCCCAAGCCCGCGACCTCCGGCGGCGAAGCCGGCCCGGCCTTCACCGCAGCAGCTGCGGCCGCTCGCGACGAGCAGCACACGCAGCCGACCGGCACCGGCACCTGGACGCAGTGGACGGGCGACGCACCCGCCCAGATCAACGATGCCGAAGCCGCCAACGACGACGAACTGCCGTTGTCCGTCATCCTCGACGAGACGGGCTCCAACGGCGAGAGCATCGTCGCCGGCCGCCAGACCGGCTCGGGCGCGCGCAACAAGCCGATCACGCTCAACCGCAACGTCCTGAAGCGGCACGCCGCCGTGCTCGGCGGCTCCGGCTCCGGCAAGACCACGCTCGCGCTCTGCCTCATCGAGCAGCTGCTGCTGCGCGGCATTCCTGCGGTCCTCATCGACCGCAAGGGCGACCTTTGCAGCTACGCCAACCCGGATGTCTGGCGCGCCAACGACGAGGAATACACCGAGCGCCGCGGCGAACGCGAAAAGCTGGCCGACGCCATCGACGTCGCCGTCTACACGCCCGGCCGTTCCTCCGGCCGCCCCATCTCCATCACGCTGCTGCCCACCGGCATCAACGAGCTGCCCGAGCACGAACAGCAGCTGCTGGCCAACCTGTCGGCTGCCGCCCTCGGCGACATGCTGCATCTGAAAAACTCGGCCACGCACCAGAAGCAGTCCGGCACGCTGTCGGTGGCCCTGCGCATTCTGGGCTCGCGCTCCAGCCGCGAGGTCATGCTCGGCGACCTCATCCACCTGCTCGAGGACGAAGACCCCGAGCTGACGGATCTCACGCAGCGCATGGACCCCTCGGGCAAGCTGCGCCGCGATCTCGTCGCCCAGCTGGACAGCTTGCGTCATCGCAACTCGACGCTGTTCGAAGTCGGCGGCGAGAGCCTGCGCATGGATAGCCTGCTCGGCATCGGGCCGTTCGCCCGCGACGGCCGCACACGCCTGTCGATCATCTACACGGGCTTCCTCGGCGACAACGAGAACATCCTGTTCTGGGTCTCGCAGTTCCTGTCGGAAGCCTTGCGCTTCTGCCAGCGCAATCCGAACGATGAACTCCAGGCGGTCGTCATGTTCGACGAAGCCGACCTTTACATCCCGGCCAACGCCAAGCCGGCGACGGCCGAGCCGCTGCAGTCTCTGCTGAAGCGCGCCCGCTCGGCCGGCTTGGGCATCATGCTGGCGACCCAGTCACCGGGCGACCTCGACTACAAGTCGCGCGACCAGATCACGTCGTGGTTCATCGGCCGCGTGCGTGAAGACACGGCGTTGCGCAAGCTCAAGGCCGCGTTCCAGAGCGAGAGCGGATTGGACCCGGCGGCAGTGCTACCGCATCAGACAGTGGGCGAATTCCACCTGGTGCAAGAAGGCCTTGTGCGCTCAATGAAGGCACAGCGCTCCCTCATTGAGGCCGAACAGGTGCCGTTTGACCGCATCGAGCAGCTGGCGCGTGAAACCAAGGGTCAGGACGAGAAGCAGCTGCGACTTTTCGACGTGAAGTAATCGCTGCTCCAAATTACTTGTGCACAACTCGACCGCAAGCGCTTGCATTTGCGGCGGTGCGGCATTCGGATTTCGACGACTCGACTTTTGCTCCGAATGAGTAACGAGCTGAAAAGACGAGCTTAATTCACCGCATTAAGAATTTCTTGTCAGGGCGATGACAGTTCGCAGCTGCGAACCCAAATGTGTCCGTAGTAAGAATGTCACGTGAATTCGCGGGTTTTTGGTGTATTATGCTCAAGTCGTCGCGATCTTGAGGGGATCTCGGTGATGCTGCTTCGTTGCTTTTACGAAGCTGCCCAGTTCTGAATTTGTATCAAGTAATCTGGGGTAAGCGTCATGGTCGTAAAATCATTTGTTATGATGATCGTCGCCACTTTGTTAGGCCCGGTCGTCGGTGTCGGCCTCTTCGTCCTCTTGCACAATTTCTAAATCGCGACCTGGGTCACTAACCGTCGTGCGGCACGCCGTTCGTGTCTCGCTCTGCCATTGCCCAATCGCCAGATCGTCAACTGCCTCGACATCGGGCCGCCGCAATAGAGCCGTTGGCCCACCACAAACCCGCGATACGCCTCGAACACGGCGCCGCTGACAGGCGCGCCGCGCGTTAGAAGTGCTTCCGGACAAAGTGTGAAGCGGTTTTCCGAAAAGAAGCACGACAAAAATAAGCAGCTAAAAGGCTTTCCGCGGTTCAACGAAAAGCGGAAAGACTTTAGTCCGTTGCGGCACCAGCATGCTCTTCGTCGTCCGCCTTTTCATGCATGCGGTCGAGCTCGTGCTCGCCATACCGCTGCGCATGGTCGGCATGCTTACGGCCTGGAGCGCCATTCACGTCCGCCTCGGCCCGCTTCGTCACGTCGTTACCGCGGCGATCCTCTACCTCGCCTTCGCGATTACGCTGGTCTACGTCGTCGCCCCCATCCGCGGCGTCGTCGGCCATTACTACCTCGGCGACAAGCTGCGCTACGACGCCGAACGCTGGCTCGCCACCGCCCTCTACGACACCAAGGGCAACTTCGTCGGCGTGTTCGATCCCCGTCTGGACTCCAGCCGCGACGTCAACTTCACCGACGCCGCCATCGAGGTCGGAGACTACGTCGCCAACCCGGATCACAAGTCCATTCCCGTGCGCGATGTGCCGCCGCATTTCTGGCAGTGCCTCAGCTATCACGAAGACCGCTACATCGGCACGTGGCTGAACCCCTTCGGCATCGATCTGCTCGGCGTTCTCAAGATCCCGTATTCCACGATCCAACGCTCCATCGCCCTGCGCCGCCCCAGCCTCGGCGTCGGCGGCTCCACGCTGCCGATGCAGATTTCGCGCGTCATCTACAAGACGCCGCCGCATTCCGGCGAAGGCGGCTTCACCAAGCTCACGCGCAAGTTCTCCGAGTGGTGGCTGGCGCCCGTCATCTATCGCGAGCTGACCAAGGACGGCGACGACACGCCACTCAAGCAATGGTCCGCCAACCACATCTGGCTGGCACAGCGCACGGGCGGCTCGCCGCTGCACGGTGTCGAGGTGACGAGCCGCATCGTCTTCGGCAAGGAAGCCAAGGATCTCACCATCGCCGAGCAGTACGTGCTGGCCTCCGCCGTCAACAAGCCGATCATCCTGCTGTCGGGCAACGACAAGCTCAACGCCGTGCGCCTCGATCGCTGGCGCTACATCACGGAAGTCCGCGCCCGCACCTGCGCGGAAAAACTCATCGGCGATCCCGCACAGCAGAAGGAAGTCGCCTTCGAACTCGTGGCGCTCGCCGGTGGCCCGCCCGATCCCCGCGTCAAGCCAAAGCTGCAGGAAGCGCTCGATCACTATGCCCCCGCACTCGCCTGGCGCGCCCAGGCCAACCCCGTCATCCGCGCCAATGCCCTGATGCCGTCGGCCCGCTTCGGCATCCGCGAAGAGATGAAACAGACCTACGGCTTCAACTGGCGCCGCCAGGTGCGCGGCGTCACGTCTACCCTGGACGCAGTCGAAAACCTGACGTTCGGCACCACCGTCCAGAACGAGCTTGCCAAGATCGATACTGCCGTCTCCGCCCGCATCGGCGCCGGTTACACGCTCGATCCGTTGAAGGCCAACGCCGAACGCAAGCTGCCGAACATCGTCGTCGTCGCGGCTGATGCCCGCGGCAACATCGTGCGCTACTACGAAGCGGGCGAAATGGCGCCCTACTTCGGCTCCGCGCCTGCCCGCGATCCCGAGACCGGCCTCTATGACCGCACGCATGAAGGCCGCATGATCGCCTCCACCGGCAAGATCGTCGCCGCCATCGCCATAGCCAACTCGGGCCGCGACGGCCCCAACTCGCTTTACTTCGATACCAAGGCGCCATCGTCTGGGCTGGACACCTGCGCCAAAGGAACGGCCCGCCATGGCCGCCGCGCCATCGTCTCGTTCGCCTGCTCGCTTAATGATCCGCTGATCAACCGCACCGCGCTGGCCGGCCAGCCGCGCGTGAAGGCCATCATTGACGGTTTCGGCTTCACCATGCCGCCGCGATCCGCCGCCGGCGAAGATACCCCGCCGTCGACTGCAGCGGTGCTGGGCCAGATCGCGGGCAGCCCGCGCCGCGTGCACCACATGTCGGCTACTCTTCTCTCCGCGATGCTGGGCCGCAACGCCACACCGGTGCGCGCGCCAACGCTCGTCAAGCAATACGATTTCACCAGCGCCGATGCCGAACAAGCCGCCCGGCAGAGCGCGTCGCAGAGCATCATTCCGTCCAAGATCATCAAGCGGTCGGCCGTGCCGCTATTGCGCACGCTGCTGCAGGCCCCGCTATGCTACGAGGTGAACGGCACGCCGCAGGGCACGCTGAAAAGCCTGGGCAAATGGTGCTCGTCGCGCCGCAACGATCTACGCCTGCACTTCGCCAAGACCGGCACCCAGGTGACGGAAGATCCCAATGCCACTGTCGATGTCTGGCTGACAGGCGGCCTGCAGTTCACGAACGGCGCCGCCTATTCCTACGTTGTGCTGGTTGGCACCGGCTCCGCCCGCGAGCCCTGGTCCACCAGCCTGCACGCCGCGCAGGTGGCGGCTCCTCTGGCCGACGTCCTGCTGAATGATCTCGCCGCGCACGCCAAGCGCAACCCGATGCCGTCGTTGCTGCCGCCGCGACCAGTAGCGGAGACGCCGGTGGCGTCCGCAGTCGAACCAGCTGCCGCGCGCGCCACTCCTGTCCGGCCTTACGCGCATAAGTAAGTAATGAAACGGCCGCCTGGATTCGCCAGACGGCCGCGAATTTGCAAGAGCTTTGCAGCTGCTTACTTCTTCATGTCTTCCTTGGCTTTTGCCGGCAGATCGCCCGACTTCGGTTGAGCGTTGGGATCACCCGTCGAGCCGCCATCCGTGCCTGGCGCGTCTTTCATCGCCTTGTCGGATAGCGCGCCTGAATTCGGCTTTGCCGTGGGTTCTGCCGTCGAGCCGCCTGGCGTGGCCTGTGTTTCCTTTGCCTTGTTCGAAAGGCTGCCTGGATCCTGCTTTTCGGCCTGAGCCGTCGCGATCGCCGGCGTCAGGGCGAGCATCGCCGCAGCTAAAATATAACGCTTCATGAGTTGTCTCCTGATTATTCTTGAAGAAGATTTACACACCTCATCAACAACCAAGAGCACCGCGAGTTCCGCTTGTTGAGCCAACAATACGAGTCCAGCAACTCATCATTTCCCGCCGAAGACGCAATTCTCCGGCAAAGTAAATTTCCGGACGGATGTCGAATTCGATGCGGCCTGCACGTCATAGGTCTGGAATGATAATCGGGCGACGGAGGCGACGATGCCGAAAATGGTTTTGACCCTGCTGGGGACGAAGAAGGGCGCATTCATTTTGCAGAGCGACACCGCCCGCCGGCGATGGTCGTTGAGCGGCCCGTTCTGCGACACCTGGCCGATGAACCACGTCGTCGCTGATCAGGCCACCGGCACGATCTATGCCGGCGGCGGCAACGAATGGTTCGGACCGGCAGTCTGGACCTCCAGCGACCTGGGAGCGACTTGGACGCACTCGAGCAAGGGTCTCACCTACCAGCCGGACGTCGATCCGATCACCTCCGTCTGGAGTCTTGCTGCAGCCCATGGCCGGCTGTTTGCCGGCGTTGCGCCGGCAGGCCTTTTCGTGAGCGACGACAAAGGCGAGAACTGGTCGCATGTCGACGGCCTGCAGCGGCATCCCACACGCCCACAGTGGCAGCCCGGTGGGGCGGGATTGATCCTCCATTCGCTCGTGGTGCACCCGAGCGATCCGCGCCAGCTCTGGGTCGGAATTTCCTCCGCCGGCGTCTTTCATTCCGCAGACGGCGGCGAGTCCTGGCAACCGCGAAATACCGGCACACGATGCGATTTCCTGCCTGAGGACCAGCGCTACCCGGAATTCGGCCAATGCGTGCATTGCCTGGTAATGGCGCCCGGGCCCGATCATCGCCTCTATCAGCAGAACCACTGTGGCATGTATCGCAGCGACGACGGCGGCGTGACCTGGCACAGCATCGAGGCAGGCTTGCCTTCAAGTTTCGGCTTTCCTGCAGCCGCGCATCCTCGCGATCCCGAAAGCCTTTACCTGGTGCCATTGAATGGCGACACAGCCGGGCGTTATATGCCGGATGCCAAGGCCGCGGCGTGGCGCACCTCGGACGGCGGCGCTTCGTGGGTTGCCAAGCGCGATGGTCTTCCGCAAGAAAATGCCTACATCAACGTGTTGCGTCAGGCCCTTGCCGTGGATCGCCTTGAACCGGCCGGCGTCTATTTCGGCACCGGCTCCGGAGAAGTCTATGCGAGCGCGGACGAGGGCGAAACGTGGACGTGCATCGCGCGTCATCTGCCATCTATTTCATCCGTCGAAACGTTGGTCGTCGACACATGAACGGACGCCTCGATAACGCTGCGGCTGTAGACACGGAGTCTGAGCCGTCCGATGCGCCTGCTATCGTCCGCATCGCACCCGCGCTCGTGCGCTTGTTTCCCGATGCAGTCTCGAGGATCGAGAGTTTCGCACCGGACGTCAGCAAGCTCATCGACGAACTGGAAGCGCGCTGGCCGGGAATGCGCGACCGCATTTGCGATTCGCGCCCTGCTATCCGCCGCCACATGAACATCTTCGTGGATGGCCGCCGCGCATCCCTGGCCACAGCGATCGAGCCCGGTGCTGATGTGTTCGTTCTGACGGCGATCAGCGGTGGTTAAGCCGTCTATTCGGTAATCCATTCCGAACACTTCGGCGGCGCTTCCGCCATGCCGAATGGCGTGATCGGGACGCTCGCCGTTGAGTTCTCCGGACTGCCATCGATGATGCGGTCGGTGTAAACGAGATAAACCAGCACGTTCCGCTTGGCGTCGCAGCCGCGTACGATTTGCATGCGCTTGAAGATCAGCGATCGCCGCTGGCTGAACGCTTCCTCGCCCTGCGAAAGTTTGCGTTTGAACTTGATCGGCGCCACCTGTTGGCACGACAGCGACGCCTTAGACAGCTCGTCGGCAAGCCCCAGCCACCCTTTCCAGCCGCCCTTTTCGGGCACTGTGAAGTAGCACGTGACGCCTTCCACTTCGGGATCGTCAATCGCATAGGTGCCAAGCTTGCTGTCGGGCGACAGGAACTTCCACACCGTCGTTTTCTTGAAGATGAGATCGGGGTCTTCGGCCCGGGCGATGCCCGCCACCGGCATCCAAAGCAACAGAGCAAGAAGCAGCTTCTTCACGGATCAACACTCCATCGCAGATTGACTGACGGGTCGTACGGTTGGCCAAATAAGTACGCATCAATCATTTCGCAAAGCCAGCGGACAAAAAAGATGAGGCGCCCGAAGGCGCCCCATCTCAATTACGCGTACGAAATCGTTATTCAGACTTGGCAGGCGGCGGCGTTGCCGCAGGATTTGCTTCGCCCGAAGCACCTGAGCTTGCGCCCGTGGACGACGGAGCCGGCTGGTCGTCGGCGCGCGTCATGCCTTCGGTCTTTTCCTTCACGGTGCCCGTGGCCGAGTCTGCTGCCTGCTTAGCAGCGCCCTTCTCGGTCCACTCGTAAGCGGGAGCGTTCGCCAGCTCTTCCTTCGATGTATCAAGCTTGAAGACTGGGTTTCCGTTGCTGTCGTCCGTCTTCTTTACGGACTTGAACGGCACGCCCACATTCTTTTCACCGACGCCGAGGAATCCGCCGACGCCGATCACGACGGTGGTGACGTTGCCGCTGGCATCGAGCACGAGATAATTCACGTCGCCGATGTTTTCACCGGCGCTGTTCTGGATCTTGGTGCCGATCAGACCGCTAGAGCTTGCTTCACCCGCGGCCTGCTTCGGCACGAAATCTGTTGCTGCAACTGCCGGCAACTGAACGGCCGCGAGCGCAACGCCCGACATGAGTGCCACGGTCAATGAACGAATAGTCATTTTGTATTCCTCCTCAGAAAGTAGTTCTGGTGAAAGAACGCTTCACTAAGGTGTGTGTTCCCGGAACTTCGCGTTTTATTGCGCGTTCGCGGGTTGTTGTAGATCAGTTCGCTTGTGCAACACTTCTGTGTAACTTGCGGGTGTCAGACGATCTTCCCCTCATACATCACGGTCACCAGAACAAATGCGTATTCACGCCATCATCAACGGCCGAGCCGGTTCCGTGCTCGGCCTGGATCACACGGCACTGATCGAGCGCCTTCGCACCGCACTCGGCGAAGCCGGCAATCAGGTGGAGATTGAGATTGTCGAGCCGGTAGATCTCAACGCCTCGATCGCGCGCGCGTTGACGACCAAACCCGATGCGATTGTCGTTGGTGGCGGCGATGGCACAATCCGTTCTGCAGCCACGTTGCTCAAAGATTCCGAAACAGCGCTTGGCATACTGCCGCTGGGAACGCTGAACCGCCTCGCCCGCGACCTCAACATTCCTCTCGACCTTGAACAGGCAGCATCCGCGCTGGCGCACGCCGAAATGCGCCAGATCGACATGGCGGAGTTGAACGGACGGCCCTTTACCTGCAATTCGCTGATCGGCCTGCCGCCGATCTATTCGCGCCAGCGCCAGCGTCAGCGTGGTCAGCCCCTTATCCCGCGCATTCGCGGCTACGCTTCGGTGATGCGCCACATCGCCCGCTCCCGCCGCAAGCTGACCATCGTCGTCGACGACGGCGTCGAGCGCCGCAAGGTGCGCGCGCTGTCCATTGCCGTCTCCAATAACCTCTATGCCGATGAAGCGGGCGTCATGCTCAAGCGCCCCGTTCTTGACCGCGGCGAATTGGGTGTCTTCGTATCCCGGCACGAAAACGGCTTTGGTCTGGCCGTAGCCTTCGTGCGCGCCATGCTGGGCCGCTTGCGATCGGATCCCAAGATGGAAGTCTCGATCGCCCACAAGCTGGAGATCAGCACGCGCAAACGCGCCCTGCGTGTTTCCAACGACGGCGAAGTGGAGATCATCGAAACGCCATTGCGCTATCGTTCTTTGCCAAAGTCGTTGAAGGTATTGGCGCCGCCGCTGCCCCAGGAAACCGTTGCATCATGAGACAAGACAAACCTGCCCCGGCCCCGGCTTCCGATACTCCGCGAGACATGTCCGTCCTGGCTCGCCTGCATTCGATGCTCGAAGCGGAAATCCTGATCGGTCTGGCCATCACTGCCGGCTTGGGCCTTGGCTTCGTGCTCATCGCCGGCTACATCGCCGACGGCTCGCCCCTGCCGCTCGACGAGCGCATCATGCTGTCGATGCGAACCGCGAGCGACATCTCAGACCCGGTCGGCCCCAAGTGGCTGGAGGAAGCGGTTCGCGATTTCACCGCTCTGGGCAGCACCGCCGTCCTGTCGCTGATCGTCATCAGCGTCGCCATCTTTCTCGCGATGACGCAGCACGGGCAACTCGCGCTGACCGTGCTGGCCTGCACCATTTCCGGCACCGCTCTCAGTAGTTTGGCGAAGTTTCACTTTGCCCGGCCAAGGCCGGAACTGGTGCCGCATCAGGTCGAGGTCTACACGGCAAGCTTCCCGTCCGGGCATGCGCTGATGTCTGCCGTAGTTTACCTGACGTTGGGCGTGTTGATCGCGCGCACGCAGCCGGACTTCCGCGTCCGCGCCTTCATTATGGGATTTGCCGTTTTCATCACGCTTCTGGTGGGCGTTAGCCGGATCTATCTCGGCGTGCACTGGCCAACAGACGTGTTGGCCGGCTGGTGCCTGGGCGCGCTGTGGGCCACGCTCTGCTGGATGCTGACGCGGCAACGCACCGGCGGCAGCGCACAGAGTGCGGAAAGGCTCTAGTGGTTACCGCCCCAGCGGGTTCGTGAAGAGCTGTTCCACATCGCGGTCACGGCGATAGCTGGTGGCCTTCGGCTTGCTCTCGGTGCCAGGACCACCCAGCCCCATGGCAGGTGGCGGCACGACAGGCGCCTGCGCCACGGTGATCGCCGGGCCGCAGGCCTCGTTCTCAGTCGCTGTCTTGGCCAGGCTGAACAAGGCAAAATCCGGCTCGCTTACGGGAATGCGCGCGTTCGCCTCCGTCACGAACAGTCCAGCAGCACGCTGCGTCTCTGGCGACCATGCCCCATCCAGCGGACCGGCATAGCATCCGAGCCGTGCCAGCTCACCTTGAATGTCGCGCGCCAAGGCGGCACGTGTGGCGGCATCCAGCGGAGAAGCGTCGGCGGCAGGCGCGATAGACTGCGTCGTTATGAAAGCCGGGACATCAGGTGCTTGGCGCCGCGCATCGGCTGCAGCCGTTTGCACGCTGGTCTCGAAATCCGTCATCACAGCTGCAGGTGCCTGCCCAACGGTCTGACCCGTCGCGCCTGCAGAGAAGCTGGAGACGCGGCCCTCGCCTTGGTCAAGCGACGTCATCTCGGTTTTGTAACGGTTTGGCTCAGCCAAGTTGCCGGCAACGGCCGCTATGCCGCCCAACAACACGACGAAGCCTAGAAGAACTCGCATGTCCCACCCATTTCCGATTGCACGCCATGAACGCGCAATAATCCAATAAGTTCAATGTACATGAACCGTCTCTGAACGGCTCGTTCACTCGCCGATTATGTTTAAGTAGGTAGCGTTTGCCTGTTCCAAAGGGGACACCCCTTTCACCTGCAAGTCGCAGCGCCCTCAAGGAGATAGACATGCGCTACAAAACATCCCTCGCCGCAGCCTGCCTGGCCCTGGCCACGTTGAGCTTGCCCGCCGTTTCGTCCGCAGCAGCCCTTTCCGGCGCCTCGCAGTCGACAGCGACGCTCGGCGCGCAATCCGCACTGACCGAAACGGTGCAATACCGCGGCGAATGGCGTCGCGACCGGTGGGGCGGCGGCGGCGGCGGGTGGGGCCGGTGCCGCGCCTGGCGCAACGAATGTGCCGATCGTTGGGGTTGGGGCGGCCCACGCTTCCGCCGCTGCCTGTGGCGTCACGGCTGCTAGATGGAGCCTACAGCCACTGAACGAAATGCCGGTGCCCGCAACGAGCACCGGCATTTTTCATTTCAGCGTGAGGACTCAGGCTGCAATCGCCCGCTCGGCAAAGCCGATCCAGCCCTTGATCTTGCTGATATCCGGCGTGTCTCCATCACGCAGAATGCTCTGGCCATCTCGCGTCGTCGCGAACTTGGTGATGGCCGCACACAAGGCATCTGCATCCGCGTCCGCAATCGCCTCGGCGTCCCGGTAACCTGCTCCCACGAGCAGCTGGGCATGCGTGCCGCGCAGCCCTGGCACGTCCATCACCAGCCGCGCCTGGTCCTGCCAGTCTTTCAGCTGGCGCCCTGTGATGGAGCGCTGGCCCAGCATCGTCGCCAGCTGGTCGGCATCCTCCTCCAGAAAGTCCGCAACGGTCGTCACGCCGACGGTGCCAAGCCGCCGCGCCGTCTTTGCACCGATGGAGGGCGCCCGCTCGACGTCGTCGCCGAGCGCCAGATAAACCTTCACGGCCCGCTCTTCGGCTGCAGGCAATTGCACGGGGGCCGCGAGCTTCGGCGCGGGCAGTTCCGTATCGGACGCAGACGCCTGCTCAGCGGCGGCGGCTGGCGCAAGGTCAGCATTGACGTGTCGCTGGCACCATCTCGTCTTCCGCAACTGCCTCAGCTTCCTCCGCCGCATCTTCGATAACGACGGTCGTGCCGTCGCAGCCGGCAGCTAAAACGGCGTGCTCAAGCGCCTCAACGGCAACAGCGTCGGATATCGAAACGTCCTGCCCAAGGCTCAAATCCGGTCCCAGGTCAGGCTGCTCCAATTCCGCTCCATGCGCGAGCGCAGGCGGTTCCGCAAGCGCCGCGGACGCTACCGGCCTTGCCCTCTGCTGCGGCGGGGCGGCCTCCAGCATCAGCCGGGCATTCCGCACCTCGGCCGCCGCAGCAGCGCGCGGCGCCAAAACTTCGGCAGCGAACAGGTCGCGCACCGTACGATCGTCTTCCGGCAACGTCTTGTCGACCGTGCCGGTCGCCTTCAACTCGTCGTACATGCGTTGAACCAGCTCGCGATCGGCCGTGTTGCTCAACCGCTTCTGCAACGTCTTCATCGGCATCTGCAGGCCCGCCAGCACCGTTTCGACGGTCAATCCAACAGCCGGCGGAGTCTGGCCACTTGCCTCGAACGCGCGATCGAGAATGCGCGCGAAACCGGCTGCAGCGTACATCAGCAGCTCCGCCACCAGCGTCCGCCCAATCGCGTCGAGCCCAGCGGGCGGATCCACGACGCCGCGCGAAATGTCATAGTGCGCGATCAGCTTCTCATAAGACCGATTGGAGAACTCGGCGCCATTCAGCGTCATCTCGCGCAGCCAGGCATCACCGGCTGGCACCGCCACGCAGAGCGTGCCGAACGACTGCTCGCCTTGCTTCCTCAACGTGTCGTACGAACGGTTGATGCTCCATTCCACGGCACGGTGGATGTTGTTCTCCGCTTCCGTCTGCCCGGTATGAAACGGGTGGATAGGATCGGTGTAGTAGTGCGACAGCACGCCGGCGGCATACACTGCCTCGCTCCAGTTCTGCGCCGTCAGCGCGGATACCAGATGCTGATACCAGTTCTGCACTTTTTCCGGCGCGCCGCCCCAGTAGTTGTCGCGCACGTGCAGCACGTGGTTCTTGAAGTCCTTGAATTTATTGTCGGGGTCTTTCGAGCCCTCCAGATACAGGGCTGCGTGCTTCAGGAAGAGGCGCTGCCACAGGTCGCCCTGCGGATGTTGAAGCCGCTGCAAGGCGTCCAGGGCAAGCTTATGATGTGTGCCGTTGGCGTGTGCGGCGTAAACGATGCGAAACAGCAGGCTCATGATCACTCCGTGAAATGCGCGACAAGCGCTTCACGCGAGCTTTTCCGAGTCGCTGCTGCAAGCCAATCGCCAGCAGTCTCACATCAGCGGATTTCAACACGAAATTCGGATTTATGCCTCAGCGGCCGGCCCGGAAGCGCTGCGGAGCCAGCCAGATGGCCAGGTTCTTCGTCTGGCGGCCGCGGCTGCGCAGGTTCATGATTTCGAGAACGTCGAGAAGCGCCGGGTCGATGGGGTTCTGCTGCTTCTGCGCGGCTTCAGTAATCTGTCTCATGATGCAATCTCCATAACGGAGAATTTACGCTTGCCCGCGACAGACGTGCACTGGCGGATACGGCAGCCAATGCCTTAAGACACAACGTTGGCGGATGGTCTCCGACGGCGCGCCTTAGCGTTGCAGCCTGTCGAAGTTCTCGCGCCGGTCGGGTCCGGCAGAGCGCTGCGGCCGCGTCGACAGGTTGAGCTTATCGCGATACTCCGCCGCCACGTCGTCGATCTGCTGGCGATCCTTGATGACGTGCGGCGTGATGGCGATCAGTAACTCCGTACGCGCGATCGTGTCCGTCTTGTTCTTGAACGCGTTGCCGATGTAGGGGATGTCGCCCAGCAGCGGAATCTGGCCGCGGTCGCGCGTGGCGCGATCCTGGATCATGCCCGCCAGCACGATGGCCTGGCCATCCTGCACGTTCACCGTCGTCTTGATGCGCCGCTGCTGGATCGTCGGCGAGTCGATGCCGGAACTCGTCGTCTCCACCACGTCGGAGACCTCCTGCTCGATATCCAGCACGATCTTGCCGTTGTCGCCTACGCGCGGCGTAATGCCGAGGATGACGCCGGTCGAGCGGAACGACACCGAGTTGACCACAGGTGCGCCGGGCGTCACCACCGCGACGGCAGACTGCGTCACGATCGGAACTTCGTCGCCGACCTGCAGCGTCGCCTTCTTGTTCTCCATCACGGTCAGCGATGGCGACGAGACGACGTTGACGTCGGTGATCGAGCTGAGTGCGTTTACGACAACCCGGATGTCCTTGACGTTGAGGAAGTACGAGAAGCCGGGCAACTGCGGCGCGACCACGCCGGTCAACGCATCCGTCAGCGTCAGCTCGCTGCCGCCCTTTTCGAAGAACCAGCGCACGCCGAACCGCAGCTCGTCGTTCAGGGTCACTTCGGCGATCGTCAACTCGATGAGCACTTGCACGCCCGCCACGTCCACCGAGCGCAGGATGTTTTGAATGCGCCGGTATTCGTGTGTCGTGGCGGTAATCACCACGGAGTTGTTAGGCTCGTCGGCCACGATCGAGATACCGGATGACATGTCGTCCGGCCGCTGCCCGCCGCCGATCGCCGACTGCAGCTGCTGCGCGGCCGCATCGACCGGCCCCAGTCCCGGGTCCGCTGGCGCAGCCGCGGCTGGTGGCGGCACGACAACGACGGACGACGGCGCCTGCGAGGCGACGCCCGGCACCGCAATTGGCTGGAAAGGATTGTCGGACTGGCCGGCCATGACATTGGGGTCGCCTGGGCTACCCGGAAGGATCTTCGTCGGATCCTGAATGATGCCCGCCGTCTGCAACGATTGCTGCTGTTGCTGGGCACCGCCGGCGCCCGCGCGATAGACCTTCTGCAGAAGCTGCGCCACCTCGACGGCCGGCCGGTTCTGCACATGATAGACGAACACACGCTTCTCGGTCGACGCGCTGGCCAGATCGATGCGCGCGATCCACGTCTCGGCCTTCTTCAGGTATTCCGGGCGCTGGGAGATCACCAGCACCGACTTCAAGCGGCGATTGGGAACGAAGCGAACGAGCCCCTTCGACGGGCTCTCCTTGTCGTTGGCGAAGATGACGTCGAGTTCCTGGGCAATGGCATCCGGGTCGGAGGCTTCCACCGGGAAGATGCCGAACGACATGCCGCGCATCCAGTCCACGTCAAACACGCGTACCAGCTCGGTCATCGAGGCCAGCTCGGCTTTCGTGCCTGAAATCAACAGCACGTTACGATTGGTGTCGGCGCGCAGCACGCTGGCATTCGGCGCGGCCGACTTCAGGATGCGTTCCATTTCCGCGGCTGCAACGAAACGCAGTGGCACGATCTCGCTGGCAACACCCAAGGCCGCCTCGGGTCCGCCACCCTTGCGCCGCAGCGGCGCTCCGGACGCAGCAGCCTCCGAGCTGGGGACGATCTTGTAGACGCCGCCCTCTGCCACCACGGAGATGCCCTCCGCCCGCAGAACGGAATCGAACATCTCCAGCAGCGCGGCTTTGTCGACTGGGTTGGCGGTGCGCAGGGTGATGCTGGCGTTGACCTTGTCGCTGATGACGTAGTTCACGCCCAGCACGTCGCCCAGAACGGTCTTGGCAGCCTCTGCAACCGATGCATTCGCGAGGTTTAGAGTGATGCCATCGGCCGTCGACTGGCTTGAGGCGTTGGGATTGGAGCCCGTCGTCAGCCCAGGCGCTGCCGGCTGCTGTCCTGGCGCCGTCGACTCGGCCGCCCATGCCGTCCGGGCAAAGGTGCCGGAGCCCTCGTAGACGCGGTTCTCGTTTGCGGGCTGCGTTGCCGGACCGGACAGTGGCGTTCCCGTCGTGCTCGTCGGCAGGGCTGGCCCGTTGTGCCCCGGCGGCGTGACAGGCCCCGGCAACGACAGCTGCTCATACGGCAGCGTGCATCCTGCAAGACAGATTGCGCTTAGCACGACCGAAGATGATCGGTGGATGAGCCCCACGATGAAATGTCCATCAGAAACAACTTGGATGAACGCACGGGCACAAGACTAAAAACTGATCTTTAGATGGAGTCGGACCGCGCGACAAAGCGCGCGCGGACGTTTCCACACCGGCTGTGTTTTCCAGGTTCACGGTGATTCGCGTTGTCTTGCAAATTCAAAAGCTTGAACGTCTGCCGTCGCCATATTGACGATCCGACCTTGGTCTGAATCGAATAGGGCCTTCAGGCCCAGGACTTCGGCCCCTGTCTCGAAATATTACTGCCAGCTACCATCAAATTAACGATTTGTTCACGTTGTTTTAGCGGGTGTTGCTATGTATTTATTTCCAAACTCATCACGCCGACGTCAACGCGAAGCGCAGAATGCGCGCAACAATCGCGCAGAGATCGTCCAGGCCCTTTCCACCGGCCAGGTCACCAAGCGCGACCTCATCAAATGGGGCATCTTCACCGCCGGCGGCGCTCTCGTCCTCAAGAATGGGCTAAGCCCGTTCGCCCGAAGCTCCTTCGCCGCCGAACCCACGGGCGCGCCGCGCTCGCCGTTGTTCGGTGCAGGCGCGTTCACGCAGCCGTTCAATCGGGTGCGATATGTGCCCCCTTACAGGATGGGCCGCATCGCAGCCGGCTTCACCAACCGCAACGATCACCAGGCCGTATTTCTCAACGCAGACGGCTCGGCGATGAACCAGCCTGCTGCCAAGCGGCTGTCGTATCACACGGATTTCAACAAGCGGCAGATCGAACTCGGTCGCAATCCGCTGCTGTTGGACACGACGACGACGAACAACGCGTTCCGTAATCCACAGACTTTGCGCGGCCCGATGGAGGGCAGGCCCTGGGGTGAAGCCTTCTCCCATCAGCGCTGGGATGAGTATTTTCCCAAGGCCGGCTATCTCATGTACCTCGGCCAGTGTGATCAGCTGGACGTCGCCGCCGGTCACAAGGGCACCTATTTCCACCCGAGCATGGCGCCGCAGGGCCCGAACGCCGTCTGGACGTATGGCTATGGTCCCTCGCGCGAAGAAGAACGCTGCGAAATGCCGCCGTGCCTTATCAAGTTGCGCTATGGCGAGCCGGTTCTGACGCGCGTCTACAACACGCTGCCGGACGACACCCGCCAGATAAATGGCGGCTTCGGCCGCAACGAGACGCAGCTTCACTTCCACAACATGCACAACGGCGCGGAAAGCGATGGCGGCGCTAACGTGCATCACTTCCCGGGCACGTTCTACGATTACCGCTGGAGCACGACGCTCGCCCGCCGCGATACCATCAACAAGGATGCGACGGATCCTCGCGCCTCGGGCCCTGATGATGGGGATGGCCTCATCAAAGTGCCGGGCGATTGGCGCGAACTTCAGGGCAGCATGTGGGCCCACGACCATCGCTTCTTCTTCACAGCTGAGAATGTCTACAAGGGCAATCTCATGATGTGCAACATGTACAGCGGTCGCGATCGCGGCCGCGAAGATTTGAACGATGGCGTGAACCTGCGCCTGCCCAGCGGCAAGCCAGCTTCCCTGGGGCAACACCGACTTCGACGTCAACGTCGTCGTCTCCGACGGCGCAACCGATCTCGACGGCCAATACTTCTTCGACATCTTCACCACGACCGGCTTCATCGGCGATCTGCCGCTGGTCAACTTCGCATACAAGCCGGTGATGAAGGTGTTGCCGCGCAAGTATCGCTTCCGCCTCATCAACTGCTGCATGTCTCGTTTCATCAAGCTGGCAATCGGCAATTCGCAGGGCAAGAAGGTCCCCTTCACGTTCATCGCCAACGACGGCAACCTCGTCGTCAACCCGCTAACTCTGACGGAACTCGATGAGCAGGGCATCGCCGAACGCTACGACATCATCGTCGACTTCTCTGCGTTCAAGAAGGGCGACAAGCTTCACCTCATCAATCTGCTGCAGCAGACCAACGGCAACAAGCCCGACAAGGTTCTGTCGATGGGTGAAGCCCTGGAGGGCAAGTCCAACGACCCTGTCGTCGGCGCCATCATGCGCTGGGAAATCGTCCATGAGCTGCAAAGCGTCGACAAGCCGGAAAAGACGCTGAGGAACACCGATGTCGACGCCAGCCAGATTCCTGCGACCCTTACCGCGCAGGTTCCTGTTGTCGCTCCCGTGCGCACGCGGCACGTCGAATTCAAGAAGGGCAGCCAAACGTCGCGCAGCGGCAGCACCGGCCAGTGCACGCCCGACTGCAATACGGAGGCGTTCCCGAGCGAAGCGTGGGCCATTCGCATCAACGGCGAAGATACCAACTCGTTCAACGCCAACCGCATCTCGATGGTCATTCCCAAGCCCGGCGAGATTGAGCATTGGACGTACGAGAACGGCGGCGGCGGCTGGGATCACCCGATCCATCTGCACTTCGAGGAAGGCGTCACGATAAATCGTGGCAGCGCCAGCATTCCCGCCACGGAAAAACTCGTCCGCAAGGACGTGTGGCGCTTGCGTCCCGGCGGAAAGGTTCAGTTCCAAGTGCAGTTCGGCGAGTACGGCGGTTCCTACGTCGCGCATTGCCACAACACGGTGCACGAAGATTTCGCCATGCTCATGCGGCTGCAGGTGCTCGGCGATCCGTCGAAGGCGAAAGATGCGCTTGATCCGACGAAGTCGGTCATCCGCGGCGAAGTCACGGCGACGCCTAATCCAACGCCGGATGGCGTCGTCTACACGACTCCGAAAATCATACCCGAGGGCAATCCGACGAAGGTAAAGGTCAGCGACGCCGAGCCATCGTCTGAGACTGGTCCGCACAGCTTGCCCGATCTGCAGAGCTTGCCAGACCTGCAGAGCTTGAAAGGCTGAGCAAACGCGGTTGCGCACAATTCGCGCAGCCGCCGGATGCCTGTAAGTGCGATGCGCCTGCGCCTTTCGCTATCCGACATAGGTCTATTCCTGCTGGTGGCGGTCGCGACCTTCGGGGCCGTGAACGCGTTGCAGGGCTCCGGCGTCGCGCGCTTTTCCACCACAAGCACGGACGCGCGCTGGGGTGCCGGCTACATGCCGAACCTCAAGGTCGTCGATCAGAACGGAAAATCCTACCGCTTCTACGACGACCTCATCAAAAACAAGCGGGTTATCGTCAACTTCATCTACACGTCGTGCTCGCAAATCTGCGGGCTCGTCACGTCGCGCATGGCCGTGCTGCAGGACAAGTTGGGCGACAGCGTTGGCAGCGACTATCACATGTATTCCATCACGGTCGATCCCGAGCACGACGGCCCGGCCGAATTGAAACGGCACGCCGACGCCTTCAACGCCAAGCCCGGCTGGCTGTTTCCTCACCGGCGATCCCGAAGACATTCGCGCGATCAGCGACAAGCTCGGCGAGCGCTCGAAGTCGCTCGACGATCACCGGCAGGATATCTTGCTGGGCGACGATATCAGGCAGAACTGGTCGCGCAATTCCGTATTCGGCGATCTCGACAGTCTGGCGCTGACGATCCACGCCATGAATCCCGAAGTCGATCGCGATCAGCTTTTGCAGCGTGCATCGGTCGCCGACATGCAGGTGGTGGAACTGGCTCCCGGGCAGGCCCTGTTCGCCAGGATGTGTTCGTCATGTCACAGCATCGGCGGCGGAGTGCGCGTTGGCCCCGATTTGAACGGCGTCGTCCGCAAGCGCGATCGCGCATGGCTGACGGGTTTCATTTCGCGGCCCGATAAAATGTTTGCCGCGCGCGATCCCCTTGCGCTCGAGCTCGACGCGCATTTTCCGGCGGTGACCATGCCGGCTCTCGGCCTGTCCGAAAAAGACGCCGGGGATGTGATTGCATATCTCGAGATGCGATCTTCAAAACCGTAATCGCAATCCGGATCGTTAAAACTGCGAGCTGTGGCGCTTCGCATCGAACACGCGAAATGCGCTAAGGCGTGCGCGGCTCGGCCGATGTGTCCCCAACGCGAACGCCGCGATATTGCATCGGCAGCTCGTACCGCTGGCCCTTCAACTCGACGACGGCCACATCGCCTTTGATCTCGCGCACATGCAAGCCGTCGCGCGAACCGCCCAGTGGCACCCAGCTTCCTGCCAGGTTTTCGCCGGATCGGATGAGCGCCTGCATCCGCCCGCCTCGCTTCATCAGCCCGCGCAACTCCAGCTTTTCCGGTGCATCAGCCGTCTGCTTGCTTGAATCGGCGGCCGCCGGCTCGGCCACTTTTTCCTCCGGCCGACGCGTTTCCGAAAACAGCGGCCGCGCCGTCGTCTGCGAAACGTCGCCGCGATCCGGCGCCTCGGCCAGGGTCAGTTCCGCAGCAGTGGAAGCGTCATCCGCCATGACGCCGGTTGGCGAAATGTCGACAGGCGTCACGATGACGTACGCATTCGCGCACGCGAGAAGCACGCCGCCGACGACCAGCAATGCTGCCGCCCGCTTGTGCATCGCGCTTCGTTCTCGTCGTGCAAGCTCCGCCATCTAGCGCAACTCCATCGCGTAGACGTCGAACCGCGCATCCAGCAGTCCGGCCTTGTCGTCGTTGGGCAGCCCGCTGGATGACGACGGCACGATGCTCATGGTGTCGATGAACAGCGCAGGCTTGTGGTCCTCGATCGCGATGATGAGCCGCTGCACGTCTTCAAGCGCGGCGACCAACTGCATTTGCGTCCCGATCAGCCGCAGGCTCGCCTGCTCGCGCGGTGGTAGCGCATGCGTAGAGCGCAGCTTGACGCCGCTGCCGGAAGCAATTTCCGAAAGCTGCGATTGCAGCGCAGCTTGGCGTATCGGCGCACTGGCGCCGCCGATACCCAATCCGGATTGCCGCAGCAGCACGGCACGCTCTTCCAAGTTTTCGTTTCCGCTTCCCGGCCGTCACCAGGGCTTTCAGGCGGCCCATCACCATTCGCTCTTGCGCGATGCTGTCGGAAATATCCGTAATACGCGCCCACACTGGTCCGATTACCGCGAGCCCAACGGCAGCCACGAGGGCAAGTGCCAATGTCACGGCAAGCAACTGGCGCATCGGCTTTGCAAGGCGATACATCATCGGCTCACTCCACCTCCGGCAGTGGCGGATCGGGTTCGGCCGGCGCCGCCTGCTGTTCCAGCACCGCGATCTTGCGCAGCCGCATGCGAATGCCGAACCGCTCCTTGTTTTGCTGCTGATCGAACGTAACCGGCGTCAGCGTTTGCGCGTCGACGAAATACGGCGACGCCTCGATCAATGGCATCAGCGCACTGGCCGAAACCGCGAGACCGGAGATATCGACTGCCGCGCCTTTGATCTTGATCTCCGTTAGCCACGCGCTGTCCGGCAGGATTTTCGTCAGCTCTTCCAAGATCGCGGCACGCGAGATCGCGGCCTGGCGCAACGCATTGAAGTCGGTAATTGTCGCCTCTGCCTCGGCCACCTTCCCCAGCTTCTCGCGAACGGCCTGCGCACCGATTTTGAGAGATGCGGTCTCGGTCATGACGTCGGACAGCGCACGTTCTTGCCGGTGCACCGAGAAATAGATCAAGCTCGCAGTCAGCGCGATGGCGAGCGCAGCGAGACCCTTAAGCGTCGAGACCTTCGGTCCAGCGTTCGCGGCTGTCTCGCTGTCGGGGCGAATATCGATCGGGATGATCGCTTCGCCAACGCCACGCGCTTCCACGCCGGCAAGTTGCAATCCCGCACGCCTCGATCTGTTCGCGCAGCCGCTCGACGACGAGGCGCTTGATGACGACATGACGGACGGGCTGCTGCTTGCTGCCCCGCGCTGCAGGCTCCAGTTCGTAGCCGGCATAAACTTCGTTCGTCTTGAACGGCGTCGCCCGCTCCAGATCGACCGCAAGCAGCTTTGCAAAATCGCGCTGCGCAGTCTGCGGCAGCTGAACGGATCGCGAATAGAAGGCGTGCGATGGAAATCGCAGAACGATCTGCCGCGGAATTTTCTTGGCGGCCGCGTGCGTCAGCAGATCCGGCAACGGCATTGCAGCCTTCATCGCGCCAGCCACCGCCAGCCGGCCCATATCGCCCTCGATCTCGATGACGGAAACAGCCTTCGGCCGGTCCTGTTTCGGACCCAGCAGGTCGGCCAATTCGCCGCCCCACCACGACAGGAAATTGCTGACTGGCTGCGATGCTGTAGTCATGACGCGAAATACCAAAGTAGAGTTGAGTTACATGTAGAAATACCGACTTTGGGTCGTTCGGTAAGAAGTATTATAGATCTCGCAAACGTAAACGGCGGAAGCGGCAGCAGGCGGCTGCGCCCGCGTCAAGAATTATAGAGCCATCTAAGCTTGGCGGAAACTTAAATATTGTGTCCGTTCCAGCAAGGCGGCAATATGATGAAATAGAAATCAGAGGGTAGGTTTTGCCCCTTGCTCAGCGAAATTCAGCTGTCGACGGGCACCATTTTTCTCACGTTCCGGGTCGCAAATGACGAACAAATCGATGGTCCGCAAAAGACGCCTCTCCGGCAGTTCCGCAGCCGCAAATCGCGATGCCGCGCGCGCGGCCGATGCCGGCTACACGCTGCTTGGAATTGCTCGTCGTGCTCGGCATCCTGGCACTCGTGGCAACCATCGCAGCACCGCAGGTTCTGCGCTACATGGGCAGCGCCCGCACCGAGACGGCGCGCGCTCAGATCGGCGCGATCGCCACTGCACTCGAACTTTACGCGCTCGACAGCGGCCGCTTCCCCACGCAGCAGGTTGGCTTGCGCGCGCTCGTCGCACCGCCGGCCAACACGCCATCGTGGAAAGGTCCGTATCTGAAAAAAGCCGAAGGCCTCATCGATCCATGGGGCCGGCCATACCTCTATCGCTTTCCAGGTCGCGGTGGCCAGCCAGACGTCTATACGCTTGGCCGCGATGCCGCTGCCGGCGGCGCCGCCGAAGACCAGGACATCGCCAACTAAGTGTTTGGCAACCGTTTGCCTCAATCCTTGATCGGCAGCGCAATGCGCCGCGCGATGGGCGGCGCGCCGTTTGTGTCGGCGGCATAGGTCAACTCGACTACATCCGGCAAATTTGGCCGCGTCCAGCTGTCAGACCATTCCGCGGCACCCCGTCCCAGATAGCGAAGACGAAACGACGCCCCGTTGCGAAATACGATCCGGCTCTGCGATGCAGGTGGAGGATCGCGAAGATCGGGCGTTGGCCGATACGGCTGCCACGTCAGCTGCACCACTTCGCTGCCGTCCGCTACGGCCGCCTCAAGCGTGAACCGATGCAGCCCGCCGCCGTTCGTGTTCGTCAACAGCGGCGCCACGAATGACAATCCGCGCGCATCGCCCTTGAACGTGACGGACTGCATCCCATCCGCGCCATGCACGCGCAGCGCCATGGCTTCCGACACCTTCTGCGTCACGAAACTGATCGCACTCGCATCGACCGAGCGCCGGTCAAGCCGCTCGACGGCCGCCAGCGCGCGCTGCCCCAGGCGCAGCGTCCCCGGCAATGCGCTGATGATCAGCGCGAGCAAGCGCCAAACTCACCAGCGCCTCCAGCAGCGAGAACCCGCTGTCACCCGGTGGTGCCACCACCATTGTCTGGGCGATCGATCACGGCATCGCACCACGCTTCATCGTTGTCAGGTGCACCGTTTGCAAAGGCGCCAGCGCGTGGCTGCGCCAGTTCACGTCTGCCTCGACCCAATAGAGCGATGCCGCCGGCGTAAACGCCGTGTCGTCCGGCGCACGATACGCCTTAACGCGTGTCACCCACGAGAGCCCGCCCTGGCTGCCATTCGTCTCGGCCCCATCGGCCAACGGCGCATCAACGCCAGCTGAGGCCAGCAGCGAGCGCGCCAATGTCACTGCGCGCGCTTCTTCATTCGCCGCGCGGATCGCACGCGTCCCGCTGGCAAACCCGCGTTGCGCTGCGACCACCACCAGCGCGAACACGCCGAGCGCGACGATCGCTTCCATCAACGTGAACCCGGCGCTGCGCTGGCCCATGCCTCACCGCCCTCTGGAAACCGATGTCGCGCCGGTCAGCCAGTCCACGTGAACCGACGCGCGCATCGAACCGGCGCTGAGCCTCAGACTTGCGCCGCTGCTGCTGCCATCGGGCCTGAACAGCACCTGCGCCTGCTGCGGTGCCGCCCACGCCAACGGACCCTCCGCCTGCAGCCGGAGAGGTGCCGCGATGCGCCGTTTCGCGCCATCGGCGCCAGACCAGAACGTGCGGCGCCCCAGATCGATCGTGACGGCGCGCGCCATGCCTGAGCTCATCGCGTCCGCACGCGCGCTGCGAAACTCCGCTGCCAGCCGTAGCGCCGCCGTCCGCACCGAAAGCGCGGGAGAAGGCGCGGTCACGCGCGGCCAGGCAATCGCGGCCACAATCGCCATCACCACCAGCGCCACAAGCATCTCCAGCACCGTAAAGCCGTCGCAGCTTCCGCGTGCTGTGATGCGCTCGCTCATTGCAGCGCCAGATCGTTGACGCTGAGGATCGCGCCCATCACGGAGATGATCAGGCTTCCAACCAGCCCGCCAATCAGCAACGTCAGCGTTGGCGTCAACAGCGTGACGAACCGTGCCATCTGCCGTTGCACCGTCGCCTCATAAATGCTCGCAACCCGTATCAGCATCTGCTCCAGCTGACCCGTCTGCTCACCGACGCCGATGAGCCGTAACGACAGCTCGGAAAACAACCCCGATGCATCGAGCGGCTGCGACAGCGTCCCGCCCTCCTTCAGGGCATCGCCCGCCTTGCTGACAGCGGCGGCGAACGCGCGATTGCTCAGTACCGAACCGGCGATACGCACGCCCTCCAGCATCGGTACGCCGTTACGCGTCATCGTCGCCAGCGTGCGCGCAAAGCGCGCGGTCTCGCGATTGGCCGTCAGCCGGCCCAGCAGCGGCAGCCGCAGGATCAGCCGGTCAAGCCACAGGCGTATCGCCGCGTTCTTCGAAAGCGCATAGACCGAGACCGCCGCAAGGCCGAGGCAGCCAAGAACGGCCAGCCAGTTCCCTGCCACGAAGCCGTGAATGTCGGACAGGATGCGCAGCGCGGCTGGCGGCTCGGTTCCCGCATCCTTGAACAACGGCACGACGGCGGGCACCAACACGCTGACGACCACACCCACCGTCACCAGCGCCGCCGCGAGCAGCACCAGCGGATAGATCAGCGCCGACGTCACCTGCGCGCGCGTTTCGTTTGCTCGCTCGATGAAGCTGGCGAGATCGTCGAGAACGTCGCCTAACGAGCCGCTCGCCTCCCCAGCCTCGATCAGCCGCCAGTAGTACTCCGGGAAATTTGCGCCCTGCGCGGCCATTGCGGCTGACAGCGCCGCGCCCTGGCGCACGCTGTCGTACAGCGCGCGCGTGCACGCCCGCACGCGCGCGGTCATCAGCGGCTGCAGCCCGACGATCCGCAGCGATTCATCCAGCGGCAGCTCGGCCCGCACGAGCGTGGAAAGCTCGCGGGTGAAAATCGCCAGGCTCGCCAGCGGCAGTCCCGCACTGGCGAAAACCTCGCGCTCCCACCAGCGTTGCGGCGCGGTGGCAGCGGTAGCCGTCTCGGCAACGTCCAACGTGAAATAGCCGCGCCGGTGCAGTGTCTCGATTGCGGCTTGCCGCGAGGCCGTCTCCAGGTCGCCCTCGGTCAGCGCGCCGCTGGCGTCATACGCGCGATAGCGATACCGGCTCATGGATCGAACCGCGCGACGCGCATGACCTCGTCGGTCGTCGTCTCCCCAGTCAGCGCCTTCGACGAGGCCGGCCTGCAGCATCGTCGTCATGCCTTGGGCCGTGGCGATCTTCTGAATGTCGGCCTCAGACGCGTCGCCCATCACCGCGCCCGCGACCGCAGGCGTCATCGTCAAAAGTTCGTAGATGGTCGTGCGGCCGGCAAATCCCGTGTTGCGGCACGACGCACATCCGCACGCCGTGCGCAGCAACGGTTCACGGCCGCCAAGCAGCTCAAGCCGCGTCCGCGCCGGTCGCCTTCAGCAGCGCCAGTATGTTTTCCGCATCCGGAGACGGCGCCGCGCACGACGGGCACAACTTGCGCACCAGCCGCTGCGCCAGAACGCCTTTGATGGTGGACGCCAGCAGATAGCGCTCCACCCCCATGTCGATCAGCCGGGTCAGCGTCGCCGCCGCGCTGTTGGTATGCACGGTCGACAGCACCAGATGGCCCGTCAGTGCCGCCTGAATCGCAATCTGCGCCGTTTCGAGATCGCGGATTTCGCCGACCATGATGATGTCGGGGTCCTGGCGCAGGATCGACCGCAACGCATGCGCGAACGTCAGGCCGATGCGCGGCTGCACTTGGATCTGGTTGACGCCGGGCAGCTGATACTCGATTGGATCTTCGACCGTGAACAGCTTGTGCTCTGCCGCATTCAGTTCGCTCAGCGCCGCGTAGAGTGTCGTGGTCTTGCCGCTTCCCGTCGGCCCGGTCACCAGCAGGATGCCGTTGGGTTCATGCAGCAGCCGCGACAGCTCTTGGTACGATCGTCCAGCAAAACCCAGCTTCGCAAAATCAAGCTCCACGCTGCTGCGATCCAGCAGCCGCAGCACGATGCTCTCGCCCCACATCGTCGGCATCGTCGAAACGCGCAGGTCGATCTCCCGCCCGCGCACGTTGGCGACGATGCGTCCGTCCTGCGGCAACCGCCGCTCGGCGATGTTGAGCCGCGCCATGATCTTGATGCGCGAGCCGATCGCCGCCCGCATACTCAGCGGCAGCGTCTCGATCGTGTGCAGGAAACCGTCGACGCGAAGGCGCACGCGCACGCAATCTTCGCGCGGTTCGATGTGGATGTCGGATGCCTGTTCGCCGGCGGCGCGCGCCAGCAGATCTTGCACGAGCCGTATGACCGGCGCTTCGCTCGCCAGGTCTTCCAGCCGGCGAACGTCGTCTGCGCTGGCCGTGCCGTCGTCGGCAGCGGCCACGTTGGCTGCACGCGTTTCGCGCGCGCCATACAAGCTGTCGAGCGCCCTTTGAATTGTGCCGTCGGAGGCGACGCGTAGTTCGACCGGCCGGTCGATCAGATAGGCGATCGCCGCGATGCCGTCGGCGTTGAACGGATCTGCAACGGCCAGCACGACGTTTGTGCCCGCGTCTGAAACGGGCAGCATCTTGTTCGTTTTCAGAAAGTCGCGATCCAGCTGGCCGGACAGCACGGCTGCGGCCGGCACCTCATGCGGCTGCAGAACCGGAATGTTGCAGAACACCGACAGGGCCTTCGCCATCGCTTCGTCGGCCAGCAGCCCCAGCCGCATGACGACGAGGTCGAACCGCTCGCCGGACTGGCCCTGCGCACGCTGCGCGCGCCGCAAGCCGAGTTCGTCGACATAGCCCTGTGATTTCAGAAATGCGCTGAACCGTTCGACAAATTCTGAGCTTCGCGGGTCAGCTTGCGCAGGCCCCAAAACGCCATTCACGTCCATAATACGCCACTTGAAAATCATCCGCTGCTGCGGTGAAGTATGATCGATCCTTCACCGCCATAAGGCAATAGATTTCCAGCGTTTTCGACTTATCCTGCTGGCTTATTTAACGGGCCGGTAGGGCGCGTAATCATCCTCGTAGTACGGCGCCTGCGGGTAGGCATATCTGGCGCGCTCGCGGCAATAGCGTCGGCCGTCGACTTCGACGTAGCAGTAGCGGGCGCAATAAAGCCGTTGACGCATCCAGTAGCACCCGCGGCCCTCGGGGCCGCCGCGCCGTTCAACGTAAGGCTCGCGATAGCGGCCACCGGCATCGGCGGTGCTTGGCAGCCCAGTCATCGGAACGGCGACTAATGCCAGCAGGGCGGCGGCACGAAAGGAATTAACCATCGGCTGTCTCATTTGACTGCGACGCGCACGAAAAGGCTCTCGGCCCAAATTCAGCGGGCCATTGATTCTCGACGATAGTCTGGATTTGCCGCTTGGCAATCGAGCCTGCGCGCTATCGCCGGACGAGTGGGACAACTCATTCACTTCACCAGCGGATTGGCGCATATCGGCCACAGGCTCAGCAGGGCGGCAAGTCGGCGCCATCGGCAGGCGCCATCGCAGCCCTATCGCCAACGGTCCACGTTACGAATTTCGGCCGCAAACTGGTCGGTGAGGGCAGGGTCAGCAAGGCCTCGCGTTCGAAT
Source organism: uncultured Pseudomonadota bacterium (assembly GCA_963846845.1). Lineage (GTDB taxonomy): Bacteria > Pseudomonadota > Alphaproteobacteria > Rhizobiales > Hyphomicrobiaceae > JAKAXS01. The sequence continues at coordinate 62,257 of CAWJXQ010000016.1, forward strand.
GCACCACCGCGATCCGGCAGCGCGATGATCGACAGCACGAACGTGCCCGCCTCCGTGGTCGTCATATATTCAGCAGGCAGCGTATCGCCGAACAGGCTGCTCTGGCTTGCGAGCGGCAGCTTTTGCAGGCCCTCATTGATCAGTGCCGTAAGCTGCTGAGAGATCGCCGCAGGATTGAGTTTGCTGCTGCCGGAATGCAACGTGAGATAGGGCATCGCCGCGGTCAGTGCGGCAGGGGTCGATACCCAGCACCTGGTTGAGTTCCAAAAGGCTATCCAACGCTGCATTCTTCGGGCCGTGCGCGAGCCCGGCAGCAATGTATTGATCCCGTTCCGCGCCGCCACTGCCCGGTTCGTCATCGGCGTCACGATAATCGGCGATGCGATCGCCAAGTCTCACCGCGTCCTCGCCGGAAACACCTACACCAGCAAATAGCGCTGCCAGCAGCCGCGGCTCCGCCATGTTCACGTTCACGCGCCCTGAGGCGTCCTGCACAGAGATCTGCAAGGTGCCGCGATCCGAAAAACGGCAACGCAACGCAGAGCCGTCGGCCGCGAACCGCCGGCGCGCATTGCCCGTGGCAAATTCATAAGCCACCAGTTCGGCGCCGCCATCGGCCATGGCCTGTGCCTCGGCAACTCGTGACGAACCGGCCGCCTCGCGCACGAAACCCTGCACGGATCGTGTAAACGCCGCGGCGATGATGGCCAGCAGAACCACCACCCACAGCACGACGATCAGAATGAACCCGCGTTGATCGGCAGAGAGGAAACGCATGCGCGAACCGGTGAAAATTAACCTCGGCAAGAACCGGCAATATAGCATGCGGCCAAGACGCTGTTGGCCTTTCTCGACGGCATGGTATGCGAGCAGACCCGGTACTGATGCCGGCACAGGAGACGCCAGCACACGAACGGCAGCACATGCGCCAAGGTCAGATCGCGAAACTATGGCTCATCTGCGCGGCGCTTTTTGCGCTGGCCGCCCTGCCCGCCCTGTTGTGGCCCGCCGCCGCCATCCCGGTGGCGACGTTGGCCGTCACGGTTGCCCTGGGGGTCGTCCTCGCCTTGTTGAGCGCAATCGATATCGAAACGCTGCGGCTGCCCGATTGGCTGACGCTCCCGCTTATCGCGCTCGGCCTCCTTGCCACTTACGCCCTCGCGCTTGACGATGTGCCGTGGCGCCTGGCAGCGGTTGCCGCCGCATATCTTCTGCTGTTCGCAATGGCGGTCATCTTTCGCCGCCTGCGGGGCGTCGATGCACTTGGTCTGGGAGATGCCAAGCTGTTCGCCGCGTCCGCCGCCTGGGTCGGGTTCGAGGGCCTGCCAGGCGTCCTGTTGATATCCAGCGTCGCCGGCCTGCTGTTCGCGGCGATCGCATTTGCGTTCGGTGCAAAGATCGATCGCGCCACGCGCATCCCGTTCGGTCCTTTCCTGGCGGGCGGCTTCTGGCTCACGTGGCTCTACGGCCCGCACCTTTTGTCATAGCAAAGCGCCCGCCGTTTCCGGCAGGCGCTGAGATCATTCTCACGCTCGCGAGTTCTACTTCGCGATCTTGGCGTCGGCCGTTGCTGGCTTTTTGAGAATATAGCGCGACATGTAGTCGATGCCCTGCGTCCACGTTTCATCCGTGTTGCCGCGGATGTCGACGCTCTTGATGAACGTCACCTTCTCGTCCTCAGCATTCGCCATGTAGACGTTGATGTTCAGGATCAGATTGGACACCTTCTGCACGGTGCCCCAGGCGATCTGCTTCGCACCGAGCTGCTTTCCGTATTCCGTGCCGCAGCCACCACATTGAGCGATATCCTGCCCACCTTCGATCTTCGTGCGCACATCGTCAGGCAATGCGACGAACGAATACGTCCCGGACTTTTCCAGGTTGGCTTTCAGCTTGTCTTCGATCATGCGCAGCCGCTTGTTCTCCTCGGCTGTCGTCGGCAGCCGGCCATCATTGATGAAGCGGAAGCCGAGAAATGCCGTCTTCGCCTGCGTTGCTTCCATCGACCCCAGTTGCACCTCCTTGGAGGCCTGAGGTGATTTTTCATCACCCCTCGCATCTTCTGCTGCGAGGGCTGGAATGCCGAGTGCCGAAATAAAGGCGCAACACGCAACTGTTTTCAAAAATGCCGATGGTCTCGCGGTGCTGATCATGTCGCTATCCTTATCTATCAAACAGCGGCGCGGTTCTCGAACCTAGACGCGCCACGTGTTCCACATGTGTGCTCAGATAGCGAACGATCGGGAACAGCTGGGGTTCCGGCCGGATCGGCAGGTAAGCGGTTAGGCGAGCCACGGAGCAAATCTCGGAACTTCCGCTCGCTGGCGCGATTTTCTGTTCAGCTGATTTATCCATCCGATATGCAGCCAGCTTTCGCGCAAAGCGATTAATAATAAGGAGTCCGAGTGATGATCAACAAGACAACACTGTCATCTGCAGCGGCAATCCTGCTGATTTCGTCAGGCGCCGCATTCGCCCAGTCCACAGGCGCCTCACCCGCCGATCCAAACAATGAGCGCAACCAGCGCCCCGCAATGAGCAACTCGCAGCCGTCTGATCCGGCAACCGACGATGCATCGGCCCGCGTGCCAACCGATCCGGAAGACGCCAACTCGGCGGATCGCGAAGAGGGCGGCGCATCAGGCGAGTCGACCGGCGAAGCTGGTTCCAGCGTCGACGACCCGGCCTTGATCGCCCCGGACGCTCCGGAACTCGACGCAGAAACGCCTCCTCAAGCCGCGCCGTAATTCTGTCTGTAACGACAGCTTCAAAGCAGGGTCTGATGCCGCGGTGTCAGACCCTGCTTTCTTTTTCCGGCCGCAGGAACCGTCGTGTCGCGCGCCGCGATTGTGATTGAGTAAACAGTATTACCGGGAGTTTGTGATGCGAGTGGCGTCCGGCGCATTATCGACCAGTGAGGTCATCGACAAGATCTACGAGGCATACACCCTCGAGGACGCCGTGTTCTGGCGGGAAGAATTCGTTGCTCGCCTGGCTCGTGTCATTTTGCGTTCCGATCTGCTGGATCCAAGCGTGCGCGACGAGGTCAATTTGTACGCTCAAGCGAAAGCACAGTCGGAGCAGGCGATTGCCCGGCTGCAGTTTTGCCTGGCCAACAACGAGCGTTGGACCTGGTCGGAACAGGCCAAATCATTCAGGTCCGCTAGCTAATGACAGCGCTGCGGCATTAACCAATTCGCAGATTGTAGGGAACGATCAACGTTGCGCGGAATTATTGCCCAGTGACGGTTTCCATCGTCGCGGAATTGAAGAGCATTTCAGAGGCCATCGGCTGGTCCCCTTCGGCCGGTGGCCCCCTTCTAAGGTGGCAATGTCCTTGCAAACCCAAACCACGCTCGAAAGAGCATTTGAGTTGGCCCAGACCGGCAAGTGCCGGACTGTGACGGAGCTGCGCCTCAAGCTGCGTGGTGAAGGCTTTGATGTGGACCAGATTACTGGACCCAAGCTCCTGAAACAGCTGAACGCGCTGCTCGGCAGCGCCCAACCTCACATCGATGCAGAGCTCGCCGCGCCAGCTGAAAAGCAAGTTTGACCGCAAAGTTAAGCGGGAACCTTCAGGCCGGTCCCGAGTTAAGTTCACAGAGTACTTTGCTGGCCCCCGGGTCTGGTAAGGCATCTGAGAGGGCGTCATCTAGCGATGGCGTCCTCGTTTGATTCCGACGCTCGGTTCTTGATGGTCGAACCCGGCAACACAGAGCGTCGATCGCGCGTCCGGCATTGCCGGTATTGAGGCACACCATGTGTTATTGGACCGGCGATATTGACGCCAATGCAGAGGTCTCCCTGATGATCGGCGGCCGTCTTCAGGCCGAATTCGGGATTCAGTCCGAGCCCATCAGCGATGACATCAATCGTTTGCTTGCTCAGCTGCGATCGGCCGAACGCTTGGCCCGCATCCGCAGCGGCTTCTAGCCTGCTGCCGCCCGGCCGGCCTATCCACCCAATTCATGGGGCATCACCGGCTGTCTCTAGCGCGGCTTGCCGAAGACGGTGCTTGCTGGCAAACAGGCCCAACGCAGTTTGGCTTACGGCTGGCAGGATAGCAGTACGATCTATGAAGGTATTGGTTACAGGCAACGCGGGCTTCATTGGGTTTCATACTGCGAGACGGCTGTTGGAGCGCGGCGACTCAGTCGTCGGCTTCGATATCGTGAACGATTACTATGATCCAGACCTCAAGGAAGCGCGGCTCGCGTTTCTGGAGAAGCTGGGCGGCGATTATACGTTCATCCGCGCCAACCTGGCCGATAGAGAAGCGGTCAACGCCTGCTTTTCCAGCAATCGCTTCGATCGCGTGATCCATCTGGCAGCTCAGGCGGGCGTTCGCTACAGCATCGAAAATCCGTTCGCTTACGTTGAGAGCAATATCGTCGGATTTACGAGCATCCTGGAGGCGTGCCGCCACGCCGGCGTTGCGCATTTTACGTATGCCAGCACGTCCAGCGTCTACGGCGCCAACACGTCCATGCCGTTTTCGGAGCATGACGGCGTTGACCACCCCCTGCAGTTCTATGCCGCAACCAAGCGAGCCAATGAGCTGATGGCGCACAGCTACAGTCACTTGTTCCGCCTGCCGACGACGGGTCTGCGCTTCTTTACGGTCTATGGCCCGTGGGGCCGCCCAGACATGGCGCTCTTCCTGTTCACGAAGAACATCTTGGCAGGCAAGCCGATCACGGTTTTCAACTATGGCAACCACACGCGCGACTTCACCTATGTCGATGACGTGGTTGAAGGCGTGATCCGCGCCAGCGATCAGATCGCTCAGCCAAATGCTGCCTGGAACAGCGGTGACCCCGATCCCGCCAGCTCAAACGCCCCATTCCGCATCTTCAATATCGGCAACAATAACCCGGTGAAGCTCGGCGCCTACATCGCAGCGATCGAGGCAGCTCTGGGAAAGAAGGCTATCGTAGAACTGCTGCCCCTCCAGCCGGGCGATGTTCCCTCGACATTCGCCAACGTCGATGAATTGATGACAGCAGTCCAATACAAGCCCGCAACCTCGGTTGGCGACGGTGTGGCTGAGTTCGTGCGCTGGTATCGCGACTACTACAACGCCTGAGGCATCTTCCATTCGGCCCAACGCGTCCGCTGCATGCCAAATAGTGGCGACCCCGGCAGGAATTGAACCTGCGACCCCCGGTTTAGGAAACCGGTGCTCTATCCGGCTGAGCTACGGGGCCGGATGCACCCTTATAACCGACGCGGGCAGGGGTCCGCTAGACGCTTGAGGCGTCTCGGAAAAGGAACGAAAAATCAACCCTCTTCCTGCCATACTCATGGGGCAAAACGAACGCTTGCAGTGTCCTGCCATGGGCAAGACCAACGCTTGCAGTGTCCTGCCATGGGCAAGACCAACGCTCGCAGTGTCTTGCCACGGGCAAGACCAACGCTCGAAATGTCTTGCGTTGCAGAAAGGGTCGCGTTTGCTTCGCCTGTTGATCACGTTGGGATGTGTGCTCGGCTCGACTTGCGCCGCAGCGCGCGCCGCTGAGCCCGTCGCGCTGACGGGAGACAACCTCAAGCAGATCGTGCCTGGGTCGGCCATCGCGCTCGACACGCCGCTGAACACGATCGTTCCCATTCGCTTCGCAACGGATGGCCTGATGACCGGCGAAGCCGGTTCGCTCGCGTCGTATCTCGGCGCGGAGAAGGATCGCGGCCGCTGGTGGATCGCTGGCGATCAATTGTGCCTCAAGTGGTTTCGCTGGTTCGACGCCGAACAGCGGTGCCTGGAGCTTCGCCAGGATGGCGATCGCATCTATTGGCAGGAACAAGACGGCAAGAGCGGCACGGCAACGATTACGGCGCGTGCCCCTCAAGTCCAGCAGGTCGTAGCCAAGGCCAAGCCAGTGTCCCCGCGGCCGGTGGTCGCGTCGGTGCTTGCAGCGCCGGCACTTCCGCCGCCTGCACCGGCCCCTGCTGCACCGGTCGAAGAAGCCGCTCCATCGGCGCCCGCCTCGTCAGCGGTGCTTGAAAACTTGACGATCATTTCCCGCGCCGAAGCCGCGACACCACCACCGCAAGCGGAGACCAAGCCACAGGAAGCCGCGGCCGAGACGCCTGAAGCCGTAGCCGCCTCACAGCCCGCGAGCAGGCGAGCAAGGTCAGCACCAAAGCGACGCCGAAGAAAGCCCGGCGTCGCGAAGAAGTCTCCAGGCAAAGACGTGAAGCTCGCCGCCAAGTCCGCAGGCACACCGCTCGCCAAGGGCGCGGCGAAACCCGTCGAGTCGCGCTATCAGGTGGCCAACGTCGAGGAAGACGATGTCCTCAACATCCGCAACGGACCATCGGAATATCACGATGCCGTCGGCGCCATCCCGCCAACCGCGCGCGGCGTCAAGATTGTCGGCGAATGCGAAGACATCTGGTGCCCTGTCATGCACGGCGGCACCAAGGGTTGGGTCAACCGCTACTACCTGGCGCCCGAGCCTGCTCCGGAAAATCGCCGCGCTGCACACACACAACGCTGACCGCGCAACGTTCCGCTTAGCCATGCTCCCGGCGGGACGGCTCTAGGCCAGATCGGCGCTGGCCTTGCGTGTCTTGCGCCGCCGCGCGGAGACAGCAGCGCCAGCCAGCGCACCCGACAGCAGCCAGCCCTGCAGATACTGCGCCGCGCGCAAGGCCGCGTTGTCAGGGTCGTCGAACGTCGCCAGCATCTCGCATAGAACACCGAAGCGAACACCCTTCGCCGCCTCGGTCCACATCATGGCTTCTTCCGCGCTAAGCGGCCGGAGCATGGGCGACGCGTCCTGCCGCCAGACCAGCAATTCGCCGCTACCCTCGGCCGCCTCGGGGACCTCGGCATCTTCCTTCAACGCCAGCCAGAGATCCAACGCGTTGCTCGACAACGTCAGCCTTTGCGCAGACGGGTGCGGAGTAAAGACCAGCATGTCCCACTGCTCGGGCGGCGTTTGCTGCAGCGTCGCGATCGTCACGGGCTCGGCATCGGCGGCATCGAACGCCGTGTTGAGTGCAGCCTCGATCGCAATGAGATCGCCGACCTGCCGGTGCGGCGCGAACCGTGGTGTCTGCCGCGCAAACTCCGTCAGGTGCCGCGAGACCCAACGCGCATTCTGCGTGGTCGAGGGATGCGCGGCAACGTAGGACCGCGCCAAGTCACCAAAAGCGTCGTCTCCAAGATACATCGCCGTCAGCGGATGATCAGCGCCGATGATCTCGACCAGGCGCCCGACGTAGGCGTTGCGGTAGACGCCGAATAGCACTTGGGCGTTGGTGTGCGCATTGGGCGGGATGAGTTTCAGGATGTCGTCGCCGCCCTTGAGGATGGCCTCTTGAAACATGCCTTGCAGCTCGCTCAGCGATGGCGCGCGTGCCGCAACCTCAGATGTTTCGGCTGCGCTGCTGGAGCAGCCGGACGAGGCCTGTTTTGCCTTTGTGCGTGCCACGCTGGTCGCTCACTCTGCCGCGAGCTGAGGAAACATTTCGTCGGCGATGACGCGGGCACGGCCCAGTTCTGCCACCATGTCGGCGAGCGGCGGAATGTCATCGTCGCGCTCGATGATCGTCGAGACCGGGCCGAAGCGCGTCAGCGATTTGCGGTACAGGTCCCACACTGCATCGCACACCAGCGCGTCGTGGGTGTCGATGATGTGCGTCATGTTGTGTTCATGACCGGCAAGGTGGAACTGCACCACGCGGTCGGCGGGAATACCGGCGATGAACTCGTCGGCGCTGTAGTTGTGGTTGAACGCGCTGACGTAGACGTTGTTGACGTCGAAGACGAGCCAGCAGCCCGTGCGCTTCGTCATTTCGGCGATGAACTCCCACTCCTGCATTTCGGAATGGCCGAACTGAACGTAGGTGGACACGTTCTCCAGCGCGATCGGCCGCTTCAGGTAATCCTGCACATGCTGGACGCGCGACACCACGTGATCCAGTGCCTCGCGCGTGTAGGGAAATGGCAGCAGGTCGTGCAGGTTCACGCCGTGCACGCCGGTCCAGCACAGATGATCGGATACGAATTTCGGCTCGGTGCGGTCGGCGAGCGTCTTGAGACCCTTGAGGTAGTCTTCGTCGAACGGCGCGGTCGAAGCAATCGACAGCGAAACGCCGTGCATCACGATGGGGTAGCGCGCGCGGATCTTGTCGAGCATGCGCAGCGGCTGCCCACCGGGCACCATGTAGTTTTCAGAGATGACTTCGAACCAGTCGATGGGCGCATCGCCGTCGAGAATATCGGCGTAGTGCTGCGCCCTGAGGCCGAGCCCGAACCCGAGGTACGGCGGCTTGGTATTGTTCGGCGCTTCCCGCGCCGGCGGTGCATTGTGCGGCGCTTCCCGCGCCGCTTGGCATTGTTCGGCGCCTGGCGCGCCGGAGGTGCGTTGCGTTTTGCGTCGGCCATGCTGGGCCCTCCCGCGATTGCGAACGATCCGGCAAGCAAGCCTGCCGGATCGCCAAGACGTATCAAATGGCGAATGCCAGTCGATCTTACTTCTTGTCGCCGGCGTGGTCAGCGGCCTCGAACTTTGCGCCTTCGACCTTTGCGCATTCTTCCTTGGTCGCTTCCGTGAAGCCCGTGCCCTTGCAGGCGTTCTGGCCCTTGCATGCGTTGGCGGCGGTCTTGCAGGCGCTGGTGCCCTTGCACGCGTTGGCGCCCATGCAGTGTCCCTTGTCGCCGGCAGCGAAAGCAGCCGGAGCCGTAACGGCGCCAGCGATCATCAGCGTAGCGGCAGCAGCGGCGAGCGTAGCGCCGGATTTTGCGGAGAGTTTCATAGGGCTGAGTTCCTCATTATTGATTTCCTGACCCCCGCATTTTTCGCGAGGGACGCCGCCACGCGAACGTGGTTTCAGCAGCGGCGTCTTGGAAGGTACGCGGTGATTGCGGCGAACGTTTCAAGCGATCGAAGAAAAAATGCCAGATCACAAGAACGCGGCGGGAACGATAAATGAAGATAACGCGATATTCGCCAGCAGAAAGCTGCTGTTACGGTGTCGTCTGGTAAAGTTTGCCGGTGAAGAGTACCGGTCCCGTCGGCTGCCCGGTGGGCGATCCGCCCGCAGGCTCAAGGCTTACGGCAAACGTGGCGTTCATGAACATCGTGCGGTCAATGCCGCTATCGTTCACGGCGCGAACTTCCATGTCGCCGTCCGGCACGACACCTAGAGACTTCGGTTGCGGCAGCTTGTCGTGCAGCAACCACAGCTCATAGGCTTTGCCCTGTTCCGATGGCTTGGTCAGCGCGCGCACCGCAAACATCTGCTTGGCCGTGTCGACGGTCAGCAGCAGCGCGGGCGATGACTGACCGGCCTGCAGCACGGCGACATACGTGCTCGCCATCGGCGTGCGCACAGCTTCGCGCCAGCCCAACACGCCGGCAAATGATGCAGCCAGCGCCGTCATACCGATGGCCGCATTGCGCCAGCCGTGCGCGCGGCGCGTCAATGCCGCTTCGCGCGGCTTGAAATCGATGACTTTGCCTGCCGGCCTGATCTGCGCGCGAATGCGATCCAGCAGTTGCGGCGACGGCGCGACCTCCGGAACCAACGCAATCATGGGACCGAGCCGGTTCTCCCACGCAACGATTGCCGCATCCAGCGAAGGCTCGCGCGCACGCAGCATCGTCACGCCGTCGCGTTCGGCAGCCGTCAGTGTGCCGAGAACGTACTCGGCCGCCAGGGCATTGATGTCGTCGAGGTCGTTCATCCCTCTAGGCATCCCTTGAGCTGCGCCAGGCTGCGATGCAGCCACGTCTTGATGGTGCCTTCCGGCCGCGAAAAGCGCTGCGCGAGTTCTTCTCGGCTCATGCCGGTGAGATAGGCCAGCTGCACGATCTGCTTCTTTTCCGGCTCCAACCCGTCCAGGCACCGGAACAGTTTCTTCACGTCGTCCTCAAGTTCCAGTCCGGCCAGCGGGTGATCGTTCTCGCTCGGCAGGTTCTCCAGCTCGCTTTCGTCTCCACCCGCCGTCGGCCGCGCGGCGCGGCGGCGCAATTCGTCCAGCGCGCGATTGCGCACGATGGCGGCCATCCACGTCAGCGGCGCGGCAAGTGCGGGATCATAGTCCCCGGCCCGCGACCAGATCTTGATGTAGGCATCCTGCACCACGTCTTCCGCGAGCTCCTTGCTACGGACGATACGCAGCGCGACACCATAGAGTTTCGCCGAAGTCTGTTGATAGAGCTCATCAAATGCAGTCTCGCTCCCCTCTGCAATCTGGGATAGGAGACCACGTGATGTGCTGGGTGCCTTCATGAGGCGGTGCGAACCTGATCTCTTACTTGAACCGGCGCTACTTGAACCGGCGGCCAGCCGGATATACGCGGATCTTATGTCTCGGTTTCGTGCGGGCGGACGTTAGGCGGAGCGGCCCCGGCTGTCGATACGAGTCTTTGCAAGTTTAAGGAGGTCAGTTTGCTCAACTTTGCTCAGTCGTCTGCCGTGTCTACCGGTACTGCTCCTGATCTTGTCGAACATCTTCATGACGTTCGCCTGGTACGGCCACCTCAATTACAAGTCGGCTCCTTTGTGGATCGCCGTGGTCGTCAGCTGGGGTATCGCGTTCTTTGAGTACTGCCTCGCCGTGCCCGCAAACCGCATCGGTCATGCGGTTTATTCCGCAGCAGAGTTGAAGACGATGCAGGAAGTGATCACACTGGCCGTCTTCGTCGGCTTCTCCATTTTTTATCTGAAGGAGCCGATGACCCTCAATCACGTCGTCGGCTTCGCCTTCATCGTCGTCGGCGCCTACTTCATCTTTCACGGACCCATTTCGACATGAGCACGGCCGCTACCCGTTTCGATCAGGCGATCGCCGCCATCGATGCCGCCAACGCTGCCGATCCGGCCAGCGTCACGGTGGACGGCACGTCGCGCCCGGCCGAACTGCTCTATGGCGAACGCATGTCCGAGGAACTGGATAGCCTTCACCCCGACGCCAGCGAAGCGCTGCGGCTTGCGGCGCGCGCCCAGCACATCCGCCGCTGGACCGTACCGCGCGCCAGCTATCCCATGGATCGCACGGGTTATCTGCGCTGGCGCACGGACCTGAAGCGCAAGCACGCGGAGATGGCGGCCGAAATCATGCGGACCAGCGGCTACGCTGATGACGAGATCGCGCGCGTCGGCGCGCTGGTCCGTAAGGAGCGCCTGAAGCACGACGCCGAGGCGCAGGCCCTGGAAGATGTCGCGTGCATCGTCTTCCTCAAGCACTACATCGACGAATTCGCCGCCAAGCACGACGACGACAAGCTGATCTCCATCCTGCGCAAGACGTGGGTGAAGATGTCTGCGCACGGTCATGCCGCGGCACTGAAGCTGAGCTTGTCGCCCCGTGTCGGCGAACTCGTCGGCCGCGCCCTGCAGGCCGATCCGGCATGAGGTGCCATCCCGCATCGGCCGAAATGGCGGTCGTGCTTGCGGCCCATGGCGATCGCGGGGCGGGGCTGACAAATGCCGCCTTGCTGTCTCATCGCCAGGTCATCGAGGACACAAACTGTTTCGCCAGCGTCGCGGCCGGCGTGCTCAAGGGCGAGCCGGCATTGGAAGACGCGCTGGCCGCAGCCGAGGCCTCGGGCGCCTCGCGCATTGCCATCTACCCGTTCTTTATGGCCGACGGCTTCTTCGTGCGCTCCCGTCTGGCGGAGCGTGTCGCGGGGGCAAATCTCACCAAGCGCTGGGAAATCTTCCCGCCCCTCGGCGTCGATCCGGGGCTCCCCGCGTTGATGCTCGACCACGCGGAAGCGGCGGCAAAGAGCGCCGGCTTCGCAGCTGCAACATCCACGCTGCTGCTCGCGGGCCACGGCTCCCAGCTTGGCCCCGCCTCCGCCGATGCAACCCGGGCGGCGGCCGACAGCATCAGGGACGCCAATGTTTTCGCCGATGTTGTGAGCGCTTTCCTCGAGGAACCGCCCTCGATCGAAGAGGCCCTTCGTGCGGCTCGCGGCCCGGTTGTCGTGTCAGGCTTCTTCTCGGGCGAAGGCATGCACGCCGGCGACGACGTTCCTGACGCAATTGCGAAGAGCGGCGTGACCGCCGTTTACGCGGGCCCAATCGGCCGCGACCGGTCGGTCTCCGATTTGATCTTCAGGCGCCTTAACACGGCACGATGAACCGCCATTCATCTGAAGTGGCGAAGAAAAATTGATTGCACAAGCTGACCCGCCCGCGAAAAAGTCCTAAACGTATATGACAAGTCGATGACAGGCGTCGTGACGAATTCATGACGCTTAAGGAAACGGCAAGGGACGCTCCGCGTTTCGAAGCACGCGGAAAGACCAGCAGGCGGCCCGCGAGCGGCAAGACGGCAAAGAAGAAAAAGAAACATGACCGACCAAACCGTTGGCCAACGACATCGCAGTCAGACCGTTCAATCCGCACTGAAGGCGGCACTACGCCAACCTGCGCAGACCGGTTTGGTCAAACCGAGCTACGTCTACGCCATTGCCGCACTCGGCGCGCTTCGGCGTCGGCCGCTACTTCTATCTCTACGAAGGCGGGTGGCCCAACCAGCTCTTCGTCAACTGCGTCACGCTGATGATCGCGGCCGCAATCGTGATGGTCACCGGCCGTCTGCTCGTCGCCGCCATCCTGGTTCCGGCCATCATCGCCATCGTCGTCGAGGCCGCTGCGTTCAAGCGCGAAGCCATGGACATGATTGTCCACGCCTACGACATCTTCTTCTATCTGATGTCGTGGTCGACGGTCGTGTTCCTGTGGGAGCACTATCGCCCGCAGCTGTTCATGCTCAACGCGGCGTTCGCCGCCGCTGTGATCGCCACGGCTCTGGCTTATCGCTACGATCCGACACGTGTGTCCCGGCGCTACGCCGCGCTCGCATTCGCCATCTTCGCGTTCCTCACGCCCTATGCCGCGGATATCAAGGGAGAGCGCCGTCACACGCAATATTACTGGGCGGACCTCGTCGTCTCCTCTTTCTACTCGTCCTGGGCGGAGACCGCTCAAACGCTCTGGCGCGGCACTTTGATAGAGGCCTCGGCCTCCAATCCTGACACTTCGCCTTTCCTCGTCCCCTCGCGCTGTTCCGCCGTCGAGAAGCCGCCACACGTCCTGCTCGTGCATCAGGAGTCGCTGGTCCAGCCGTCGATCGTCCCCGGCCTCTCGTATGACAAGAGCATCGACCCACTGTTCAAGTCGGGTGACGGCAAGCTGCACCAGATGCGCGTCGAAACTTACGGCGGCGCCTCCTGGCTGACGGAGTTCTCCATCCTCGCCGGCGTGTCGACCTATTCGTTCGGCGGCATGCGCCCGTTCGTGCAGGCCCTGATGGCCGGCAAGGTGCAGGACACGCTGCCCCAGGCGCTGGCCCGCTGCGGCTACCGCAACGTCGTCTTCTATCCGATGCTGAAGAACTTCGTGTCCAACGGCCGCTTCTATGAGGCCGTCGGCATGCCCGAGATCTTCGACATGAAGGACCAGGGCGCCAAGTCGGCAATGGAGCGCGACCGCTTCTACTACGGCAACATGCTGAAGCTGATGGACAGCCATATCCGTCAGTCGAGCAAGCCGCTGTTCACGTTCCTGATCACGTCCTCAGGCCACCAGCCCTACACCAACAAGTTCGCGCCTGAGATGGACGTGCCCGGCGGCGGCCCCGGCACCAATCCGGAAATGCACGAGTTCCTGCGCCGCGAAGCCATCGCCAAGATCGACTTCGAGTGGATGAAAGCGGAGCTGAAGCGCCGATATCCCAACGAGCGTTTCCTCATCGTCCAGTACGGCGACCACCACCCCATCGCCACGCGCTCCTACTTCGGCCAGGGCACCGCCCGCGCCGCCGAAGACGTGCGCCTGGACAAGGATAGCCCGGCCTTCATCACCTACTACGCCACCGAAGGCATCAACTACGACCCGCCCGCGCTGCCCGACGTCGACGTGATGGACGTGCCCTACCTCGGCGGCGTGCTGCTGGAGCAGGCGGGCCTGCCCCTCTCCGACAGCTACAAGGAGCGCAAGCGCCTCCGCGCCGCCTGCGACGGCCGCTACTACGGCTGCAAACACCACGACCAGATCCTCAGCTTCCACCGCCGCCTGATCGACTCAGGCCTGATGGTGGCGCGTTAGGCAACGGGGTCAGACCTCAGGTCTGACCCCGGTTCGCAATGCCTATCTCATCCGGATGTGGAACAGCGGCTCGTCTGGCGCCGGGGCAACCGGCAACGAAGCCGGCCAGAATCTGCGCTGAACCTCTCCCCACTCTCCATGGCCGCCCCTGAGGCGGCCATCCAGGGGCCGCGCGATCCCACGCCAATTCTTCGTCTACAACATGAGCAAAAGGCGCAACGGCACTCTTTACATCGGCGTGACGAACAATCTGCCGCGTCGCTCGCATGGCCGTCGTTGTTCTCCAGACCGCAACCCCGACCCTCAACGTCATCCCGTGCTTGGCACGGGATCCACGCCAGCCTCCGCGCTGCTCGACGTGGCAGGATCTCGTGACACGCAATCTCTAAGTCCTGCGGCGCTCGAGCTCGCTGACACTTGCGTGGGTCCCGACCTTCGTCGGGATGACGTTCTGGGTAGGCAGGCGTTGCAGCCTTGAAACAACGCAGCCACTGCACCAACAAAAAAATGCCGGACCTTGCGGCCCGGCATCTTCGTTCGTCCCGGGTCAGACCCGGCGGGTCTGACCCAATGGCTCAACCTTAGCGGCGCCCGCGGCCGCCACCGCCGCCGCCACCCGAGCGCTCACGGCGCGGCGGGCGTTCGGCGCTGAACACTTCTTCCGGCTCGCCTTCGGCGCGCGGAATTTCCTGGCCGGTGGCCTGGTCGATGATCTTCATCGACAGGCGCACCTTGCCGCGATCGTCGAAGCCCAGAAGCTTCACGTACACTTCCTGGCCTTCCTTCACGACTTCGCCCACCGTCTCCGGCCGGCCGGGGGCCAGCTGCGAGATGTGGACCAGGCCGTCCTTGGCACCGAAGAAGTTCACGAACGCACCGAAATCCATCACCTTCACGACCTTGCCCTTGTAGATCGTGCCGACCTCGGGCTCCTGCGTGATGGCCTTGATGCGGTTGAGAGCTGCTTCGATCGACTCGCGCTTGGCGGCGGCAACCTTCACGGTGCCGTCGTCGTCGATGTCGATCTTGGCGCCGCTTTCTTCCACGATCGCGCGGATCACCGAACCGCCCGAGCCGATCACTTCACGGATCTTGTCGGTCGGGATCTTGATCGTCTCGATGCGCGGCGCATGCTCGCCGAGCTCCCCGCGGGCACCCGTCAGCGCCTTGGCCATTTCGGCCAGGATGTGCAGACGGCCCTCGTGAGCCTGATCGAGCGCGATGCGCATGATCTCTTCGGTGATGCCGGTGATCTTGATGTCCATCTGCAGTGCCGTGACACCGTTTTCGGTACCGGCCACCTTGAAGTCCATGTCGCCCAGGTGGTCTTCGTCACCTAAGATGTCGGACAGCACGGCAAAGTCGCCGCCTTCCTTGATGAGGCCCATGGCGATACCTGCCACCGGGCTCTTCAGCGGAACGCCCGCGTCCATCAGCGCCAGCGACGCACCGCAAACCGATGCCATCGACGACGAACCGTTGGACTCGGTGATCTCCGAGACGATGCGGATCGTGTAGGGGAACTCGTCGGCAGCCGGCATCAGCGGATGCACGGCGCGCCAGGCAAGCTTGCCGTGGCCGATTTCGCGGCGGCCGGGCGAGCCCATGCGGCCCGTCTCGCCGACGGAGTAGGGAGGGAAGTTGTAATGCAGCAGGAAGCGCTGCTTCTTCGTGCCTTCCAGCGAGTCGACGTACTGCTCGTCTTCGCCGGTGCCCAGCGTCGCGACGACCAGCGCCTGCGTTTCGCCGCGCGTGAACAGTGCCGAGCCGTGCGTGCGCGGCAGGACATGCACTTCAGACAGGATCGGACGCACCGTCTTCAGGTCGCGGCCGTCGATGCGGCGGCCGGTGGAAACCACCGAGCCACGCATGATGTCCATTTCCAGCTTCTTGAATGCCGTGCCCAGCAGCACCTTCTCGGCAGCGTCGTCACCGATGTCGACGCCTTCCGTCACCTTCTTCTTCACTTCGGCGACGAGGTCCTGGCGCTTGGCCTTTTCCTTGGTCGAGAAAGCAACCTTCAGGCCGTCTTCAGCGATCTTCTTGACCTGGTCGGCATACTTGCCGGCGTCCGGCAGCTTGATGTCCCAGGGTTCGTTGGCGGCCTTCTCGGCCAGCTTGATGATCGCCTGGATGACCGGCTGGAAGTGCGTGTGGCCGAACATGACGGCTTCAAGCATCAGCTTCTCGGGCAGCTCCTTGGCTTCCGATTCCACCATCATCACGGCATCGTGCGTACCGGCGACGACGAGGTCGAGCGTGCTGTCCTTCATCTCGTCGATCATCGGGTTGAGCACCAGCTCACCGCCGACGACGCCGACGCGGGCAGCCGCGATCGGGCCGAGGAACGGCAGGCCGGACAGCGTCAATGCGGCCGAAGCGGCCACCATGCCGAGGATGTCGGGATCGTTCTCTGCGTCATGCGACATGACGGTGATGACGACCTGTACTTCGTTCTTGAAGCCTTCCACGAACAGCGGACGGATCGGGCGGTCGATGAGGCGCGACGTCAGCGTCTCCTTTTCGGTCGGCCGGCCTTCACGCTTGAAGTAGCCGCCGGGGATCTTGCCGGCAGCGTACGTGCGCTCCTGGTAGTTTACGGTGAGCGGGAAGAAATCGATGCCTGGCTTCGGCGACTTGGCGCCGACAACGGTGGCGAGGACGCTGGTTTCGCCATACTGGGCGAACACGGCCGCGTCGGCCTGGCGGGCCATGTGCCCGGTTTCGAGGCGCAGCGTGCGGCCGCCCCATTCAATTTCCACGCGATGAATATCGAACATGCTTTTTTCTTTCGTTCTCGGTCTATCGGACGGTTTCGGTCGGTCGGTCTTGTGCGCTTGACGCGCAGAAACGCCACGCGCGCCAGGTATCTTGCGATACCAGCGCGGCAGCAGTGGTCTGGACTGAGGTCATGATCGGCATGGGCGGAGCGTCCTCTGGACTTGAGCCCACCCGCGCGTTAGCGACGGATGCCGTTCTTCTCGATGATCTTCTGATAACGCGCTTCGTCCTTGCGCTTTACGTAGTCAAGCAGCTGGCGGCGCAGGCTGACCATCTTGAGCAGGCCGCGGCGCGAGTGATTGTCTTTCTTGTGGGTCTTGAAGTGCTCGGTGAGGTGCGTGATGCGCTCCGTGAGGATGGCAACTTGAACCTCGGGCGATCCCGTATCGTTTGCCTTCGTGGCGTTATCTTTGATAACGGCAGTCTTGGCAGCCTTGCGCTCTGGCGCGATCAGCGACATCGGAAGCTCCTTTCGATTTTGGAGAGGGAGGCAGGCGCTCGATGAGCGCCCTATGGCCACGGCCGGGATGTCGTCCAGCAGGGTCGGCGCCTTGATACGATGTATGGCCGGAAATGCAAGGAAAAGGCGCGCAACCGCCCGACAACTGGACAGTCCGCATGCAGTGATATACATTTTCCATATGTATATCCATGGAGATTGCTCATGCAAGTCGCCAAATGGGGCAACAGCCTTGCGATCCGCCTTCCCGCCATCGTTGTCGAAGCCTTGAATCTGAAGGAGGGCGACGAGATCGACATCGCGATCGCCGGCAGCCGAGAGCTAGACATCACGAGGAAGCTCAGTCGTAAAGAATTAATCGAGCGTTTGAAGCAATACGAGGGGCGGCTACCCGCGGACTTTAAGTTCGACCGGGATGAGGCGAATGAGCGCTAGTTTTTTCGACACCAATGTCCTGATTTACGCAGCGACCAAAGATTCGCGAAAGGCCGAACGAGCTCGCAATTTAATGGAGGCCGGTGGCACGATTAGTGTCCAGGTGTTGAGTGAAGTTGCAAACGTCGCACGAAGAAAAATGAAGCTGACATGGGCCGAAACGCACGATGTCTTGTGGCTTGTTCGTTCACTACTGCACATTGAGCCTGTGACGATCGAGGTTCACGAAAGAGGTCTGGTGCTTGCAGAGCGATACATGTTGTCAATCTACGACTCAATGATCGCAGCCTGCGCCCTCCGCGTAGGGTGTGACGTGCTTTATTCCGAAGACATGCACGACGGCCTCCTCATCGAAGGCAGGCTCCGCGTCATCAACCCGTTCCGCGTTGCCACCTAGCTATAGTTGAACACCCGCGTCGGCCGGATCGCGCCGCGATCGATCTCGCCAAGCGCGATCAGCCGCCCCTTCGACATCGCATACACCGGCCCCGACAGCACCGGCGCATCGCGTCCGCGGATCAGCACCGGCTGCGCCGCTGCACAGGCTCGCCGCATCCGACGGGCTGATGCTCAGCTCCGTCAGGTTGTCCAGCGCGGCTTCCACCGGCTGGAGCATGCGCTCGAGGCTTTCTGCGCCGTCCGCCTCAGCCATTTCGCGCAGTTCATCGATCGTTACCGCGTTGTCTTCCGAAAACGGTCCCACGCGCGTGCGCCGTAACCCCACGACGTGCCCGTAGCAGCCGAGCGCGCGGCCCATGTCGCGTGCCAAGGCCCGCACATATGTGCCCTTACCGCAGTCGGCCTCGAACACCGTCGTCTCCGCGTCAGTGTGCTCGATGATCCGTAATGCATCGACGACAACCGGCCGCGCCACCAGCTCGATCGTCTCGCCGTTGCGTGCCAGATCGTACGCCCGGTCGCCGTCCACCTTGATGGCGGAGAACTGCGGCGGCACCTGCATGATCTCTCCGGTGAAGTGCGCCAGCTGCTGCGCGATCGCCTCGGGGCTGGGCCGCAGTTCGCTCGTCTTGGCGGCCGGACCTTCGGCGTCGTCGGTCGTCGTCTCCACGCCCCACCGCACCACGAAACGATATGACTTTTCGCCGTCTACGGCATACGACACCGTCTTCGTCGCCTCGCCGAACGCGATCGGCAGGATGCCCGTCGCCAGCGGATCGAGCGTACCGGCGTGCCCCGCCTTCTGCGCGTTGAACAGCCGTTTCACCTGCGCCAGCGCGTGCGTCGACGTCAGCCCGAACGGCTTGTCGAGCACCAGCCACCCGTGCACCGGATTGCCCTTGTTGCGCCGTCCCATCTCATAGTCCCTGCCGTGTTGCCGGCTTGCATCAAGCGAGCCGGAATGAATTTGAAGCTTCGCTCTTGCGCTGTCGCGTTGAGCCGCGTGAAGACGTCCCGGGTCAAGGCATCGCGCTCCGCCGCGTCGCGAAAGGCCTCGTTCGGAACGAGGAAGAACAAGTTGCCGTGCGAAACGAGCATGCCGTCGGTTTCCAGCAGCATGAGCTGACTGATGCCATGCCACCGCAGCAGATACTCGATCTCCGGCGTGGCGAACCGCAAGCCGTCGGTATCCTCGCGAAAGCGAACCTCGCTGTCGTAGTCGGCGCGCTGCTTGGCTTGGTTCAGCCCGCGGCGGCGCAACCACCAGAAGGCGGCGAAAAAGCCGATGACGATTGCCGCGATCGGGAGCATCTCCGGCAGCCCGTACAAAGCCAACCAGGCATCAAGCGGCCGGGCAAACACAATGACAAGGAAGAGCGCAAGCAAGTAGATTGCCAACAACATTCCCAGCAGCCACCAGGAGGAACCAAATGCCCGCCGGCTCGCCGTACGGCTGAGCTTCACCAGCCGCTCGAACGGCATCTGGTAGGTCAGTTCGCGGTCCAGCACCGCTTACTCCTTCTCGACGTCGGCGCGCACGCGGTCGGAGAACAGCAGCTTGTCGATGCGGTTGACCTCGTCGAACGTCTTGTCGAAGCGGAAGCGCAGGTCTGGCGCATAACGCAGGTCCAGCGTCTGCGCCACTTCGGAGCGGATGAACTTCTTGTTGCGCTCCAGCGCGGCAAGCACGATCTCGACGTCCTTGCCGCCCAGCGGCATGACGTACGCGGTCGCGACCTTGAGATCCGGACGACATGCGCACTTCCGGAACCGTCACCACGTGTCCGGCCAGCACGTCGTCGTGGATCTCGCCACGTACCAGCAGTTCAGCCACCTTGTGACGGATCATCTCGCCGATCCGCAACATGCGCTGGGTCGGGCCTTTGCCGGTTTCCGCCTTGGCGCGGCCCGACTTGGTCTTGCCGCGCGGCTTCTCGCGCTCGTCGCGGACACGAGGCTTATCGCCGGTCCCGGGCCTGCCGGATCTGGATTTCCCAGAACTAGATTTGGATGAATTTTGGCTCATAGCCGGTGCAATCTTCGAACGAATGAACGTCTCCCAACCCAAGCCGTCATCCCGGCGCAGGCCGGGATCCACGCCAACCTCCGCATGTTCAACGCGGCAGGACCTCGTGGCGATTGGCCCTCGCGTCCGTGAACGTCGAGAGCCTGGAAGCTTGCGTGGATCCCGGCCTGCGCCGGGATGACGATTTGAGTGATGCGGCCGGGCGCGGTAAACGCCCGGCGCGCGATTTACAGTGTCCGCTTCAGCGTCTCGACGTTGAAGCACTCGATCGTATCGCCGGCGCGGATGTCCTGATAGTTGGCGAAGGCCATGCCGCATTCCTGGCCGGCGGGCACTTCCTTCACTTCATCCTTGAAGCGCTTCAGGGTCGACAGCGTACCTTCGTGGATCACGACGTTGTCGCGCACGAGGCGAACCTTCGCGCCGCGCTCCACCTTGCCGTCCGAAACGCGGCAGCCGGCAACCTTGCCGATCTTGGTGATGTTGAACACCTCCAGGATGAGCGCGTTGCCCAGAAGCACTTCGCGAACCGTCGGTGCCAGCAGGCCCGACATCGCCGCCTTAACGTCATCCACGAGATCGTAGATGATATTGTAGTAGCGGATCTCGATGCCCTGCGCGTCGGCCGCCTGCTTCGCCTGTGCATTGGCACGCACGTTGAAGCCGACGATGATCGCCTTGGAGGCATTGGCAAGCGCCACGTCCGATTCCGTGATGCCGCCTGCGCCCGAGTGCACGACGCGAGCTTCCACTTCGTCGGTGCCGAGCTTCTTCAAGGCGCCGTTGATGGCTTCGATGGAGCCCTGCACGTCGCCCTTGATGAGCAGCGTGAACTCCTTCTTGCCGGCAGCATCCTTGATCTGCTGCATCATGTGTTCGAGCGTGCGTGCCGTACCGCCCGAGCCAAGCGTCTCGCGGCGCTTGCGGATGCGGTAGTCGGTGATTTCGCGGGCGCGCGCCTCGCTCTCGACGACGGCGATCTGATCGCCCGCTTCCGGCGGGCTGTCGAAGCCGAGCACTTCCACCGGAACCGAGGGACCCGCCGTCGGCACGTTGGCGCCCTTGTCGTCGATGAGCGCGCGCACGCGGCCCCACGACATGCCGGCCACAACGATGTCGCCGACGTGCAGCGTGCCGCGCTGAACCAGCACGGTGCCGACCGGTCCACGGCCGCGCTCCAGCTTGGCTTCGATGACGATGCCTTCGGCCGAGCGTTCCGGGTTGGCTTTCAGGTCGAGGATTTCGGCCTGCAGGTGGATAGCTTCCAGCAGCTTGTCGAGGTTGGTGCGCTTCAGGGCCGACACCGGCACTTCAAGCGTTTCGCCCGACAGGCTTTCGACCACGATCTCATGCTGCAGCAGTTCCGTGCGCACGCGCGACGGATCAGCCTGGCCCTTGTCGATCTTGTTGATGGCAACGATCATCGGCACGCCGGCGGCCTTGGCGTGATTGATCGCCTCCACCGTTTGCGGCATCACGCCGTCGTCTGCAGCCACCACCAGGACTACGATGTCAGTCACCTTGGCGCCGCGCGCACGCATCGCCGTGAAGGCGGCGTGGCCGGGCGTATCGATGAACGTCACCTTGTGGCCGGCCGGCGTCAGCACCTGATAGGCGCCGATGTGCTGCGTAATGCCGCCCGCTTCACCCGACACCACGTTCGTGGAGCGGATGGCGTCGAGCAGCGACGTCTTGCCGTGGTCGACGTGGCCCATGATCGTCACGACCGGGGCACGCGATTCCAGATGATCGTCGATGTCGGCCGCGCCGATGAAGCCGCTTTCGACGTCGGCTTCCGAAACGCGCTTCGCCGTATGGCCGAATTCCTGCACGATCAGCTCGGCGGTGTCCGCATCGATCACGTCCGTGATCTTGTGCATGTCGCCTTGCTTCATCATGAACTTGATGATGTCGACGCCGCGCTCGGTCATGCGGTTCGACAGTTCCTGGATCGTGATCGCTTCCGGAATGACGACCTCGCGCACGATCTTGTCGCGCGGCTGCTGAATGCCCATGGCCTTCAGCTTCTCGCGTTCGCGCTTGCGCTTCAGCGACGCCAGCGAACGCTCGCGCTGCTGCTGGTCGAATGCGTTGTTGATCGTCAGCTTGCCACGCTCGCGCGTGTCGGCCGGACGCGTGCTGACCGGCTTGGTCGGATGAATGACCTTGCCGCCCGGACCGCGCTTGACGCGGCTATCTTCTTCCTCCGCCTCCACGGCGACAGGCCTTGCACGCTGCATCGGATCGCGGCGCACCACGCCTTCCGCTGTCCGCTCCACGGGCCCCGAAGGAGCCGGCCGGGCGGGTGCGGGAATGTTGATCTCCTGCGGCCGTCCGCCGGCACGCGTCTGGAAGGCGGTATTGAGGTTTGTGGAACGCTGCGGTCCATCTTGGCGGGGCCGTGATGAACGAGCGGGCGCTGTCCGTGCGTGCGCTGGCAGGCGTAGCAGCGGCAGGTGCCGGCGCTGCGGCAGCTGCCTTGACGGGCGCTGCCGGCGCAGGCGCGGCCGTTTGCTCAGGCGCTGCGGGCTGCGCTGCGGTCGCCGGAGCCGCTGGCGGTGCAGACGCTGCTGCAGCGGCCGCGGCCGCTGCGCGCTCGGCGTCTTCCTTGGCGCGCTGCTGATCGTCGATCTTCGCCTGTGCGAGCGCGCGCGTGCGCGCGTCGGCCTCCGCTTGGCGCAAACCTGTCACGCGCTGCGGTGCTTCCGCGGGTGCAGGCCGCTCAGCCGGGCGCGATTCGGCAGCAGGCGCCTTCGCGGCCGGTGCCGCAGGCGCTGGTGCCGCTGCCGCAGGAGCCGCAGCCTCGCCAGGCGTTGTCAGCTTGCGCGTCTTGCGCTTCTCCACGACGACCGACTTCGATCGCCCGTGGCTGAAGTTCTGACGCACGTGACCGGACTCGACAGTCCTTTGCAGGGACAGCGGCTTGTGCGGAGCACCACCGCGAAGCGTCTTGTCGGCCGGTTCCTTGGTTTCACTCATGCGATATCCGTTTCAAACCTTATTCGATTGAGGCGGGTGTTGCGTTCATAGGGGTACAAACGGGTAGGTTCACGCCGGACCGGTAGCGCCTGAGACGCTCAGCCTCGATCGTGAATTTTTCCGTCACTCCGCCGTATATGAGGGCAGCATGTACCACATTTGACCGCCCCATGGCCAAGCTCAATTGTTCGATCGTAAGATCATCGGTGATAGGGGCATTCCTGCCCCGGTCTTCCTGAATGGCTGCAAATTTTCTGTCGAGTTTGCCGCGCCCATCCTTCGCGGCCTCCAAACCGTGCACAAGCAAGGCGGCATCGCCCTTGGCGATGGTCTCGTCGACCTTGTCGAACCCGGCCACGGCCAGGCCGGCCTTGTTGGCCAGGCCAAGCGTTTCCATCGCCCGCTTAACCATCAGAGATTCAATGGCATCAGCCAGGTCAGGGCGTACCTCGACCTGGCGTTTGAGGCTGCGGGCAAAGGCTCTGGACTTTACGGCAGCTTCAATGGACGTCCTGTCGGCCGTCACCCAAACGCCGCGGCCGGGCAGCCGACGCGCCAGATCCGGAGTTATGCTGCCGTCTGGCGCGGCAACGAAGCGGATCAGTTCGTCGACAGGCCGTTCCGCGCGCGAGACGGCGCACAGCCGGAGGTGATCCCCCGTCCGGTCGTCTTCAGTTGGCTTGCGCGCCGTTTTGGCTGCCACCCGCTGGTCCTCTCCCGCGCCATCACCGTCAACCTTCGGCGCCGGCGGATTGCTCCGCCTCGGCACCGTCGGTCGGCTCGGCTTCGGCTTCTACTTCCTTCACCAGGTCTTCGGCTTTGATCCAGCCCAGCAGAACGCGGGCCGCCATGATCATGTCTTCCGCTTCCTTGCGGCCGATCTCGAAGCCGTCCAGCACGCCCTTGTGGCGCACGGCCTCGGCATCCTTTTCCTTCTTGCGTTCCGTCCACCCGGTAAGATCGTCGGTGGCGCAGTCCGCCAGGTCTTCCAGCGTCTTCACGCCGTTCTCGCCGAAGGCCACCAGCATCGCCGTAGTAACGCCCTCGACCTTGATCAGGTCGTCGGAGACACCCAGCTCGCGCCGCTTGGCATCGCGTTCCGCCTCGATCTTCTCCAGGTATTCGCGCGCACGCGTCTGGATCTCGTTGGCAGTGTTCTCGTCGAAGCCCTCGATGTGGGCGATTTCGCTGATCTCGACGTAGGCCACTTCCTCGACCGAGGCGAAGCCTTCGGTCACCAGCAGCTGGGCAATGACTTCGTCGACGTCGAGCGCATCCATGAAGGCCTGGCTGCGTTCGGCGAATTCCTTCTGGCGGCGTTCGCTCTCTTCCTGCTCGGTCAGGATGTCGATGTCCCAACCCGTCAGGTGCGAGGCAAGCCGCACGTTCTGGCCGCGCCGCCCGATGGCCAGCGACAGCTGGCTCTCCGGCACGACGACTTCGATGCGGTTGCTGTCTTCGTCGAGCACGACCTTGGACACTTCAGCCGGCGCCAGCGCATTGACGATGAAGCTCGCCGCGTCCGGGTTCCACTGGATGATGTCGACCTTCTCGCCCTGCAGCTCGTTGACCACGGCCTGCACGCGCGCACCGCGCATGCCGACGCAGGCGCCGACGGGATCGATCGAGTTGTCGTTTGAAATCACCGCGATCTTCGCGCGCGAGCCCGGGTCGCGGGCCACCGACTTGATTTCCACGACGCCGTCGTAGATTTCCGGCACTTCCTGCGCGAACAGCTTGCCCATGAATTCGGGGCGCGCGCGCGACAGGAAAATCTGCGGGCCGCGCTGTTCGCGGCGCACGTCATAGATGTAGGCGCGGATGCGGTCGCCGTAGCGCACGTTCTCGCGCGGGATCATCTCGTCGCGGCGGATGATACCTTCCGCGCGGCCGAGGTCGACGATCACGTTGCCGTATTCGGCCCGCTTCACGGTGCCGTTGGCGATCTCGCCGATGCGGTCCTTGTACTCGCCGAACTGACGCTCACGTTCGGCCTCGCGCACCTTCTGCACGATCACCTGCTTGGCGTTCTGCGCGGCAACGCGGCCGAAATCCAACGGCGGCAGGCCCTCGGCGATCAGGTCGCCGACCTTGGCACCCGGATTGCGCTTGACCGCATCTGCCAGCGTGATCTGCGTTGCTTCGTTTTCGATCTCGTCGACGACGGCCTGCACGCGCGTCAGCTTCGTTTCGCCCGTCTTCGGGTCGATCTCGCAGCGGATGTCGTTCTCGGCGCCGTAGCGCGACTTTGCCGCTTTCTGGATCGCGTCTTCCATCGCCGTAATGACGATCTTGCGATCAATGGATTTCTCGCGAGCGACCGCATCCGCGATCTGCAGCAATTCGAGCCGATTGGCGCTGATACCAGCCATCGCCATTGTCAGGCATCCTCCACGTTATATTCGCCGGGCTCGGAACCATCGCCGAGCGGGGCCTTGCCTTTAGCCTTTGCACGGGCAAGTGCCTCGCGCACCAAATCGTCCGTCAAAACCAAATGCGCTTCCGCGACCAGACCGACCGGAATGCCGATCACCGTCTCGCCCGCGTCCTTGATCTCGACCTTGATCCGAACTTCTCCGTCTTCGTAGCCGTCGAGTTCGCCGCGAAACCTTCTGCGGCCTTCGACCGGTTCGTTCAATTCGATCTTCGCCTCATGCCCTGCCCAGTCCTCGAAGTCCGAGGGCCGCACCAGCGGCCGGTCGATGCCGGGCGAAGAAACTTCCAGCCGGTAGGCGCCCGGCACGACGTCGTTGACATCGAGTAGCGGCGAGATCTGGCGGGAGATAGCTTCGCAGTCGTCGATGTTGATCGTTCCGTCCGGCCGTTCGGCCATGATTTGTACGGTCTTGCCGTCCCGGCCGGAAATCTTCACCCGCACCAGCCGGAAACCCAGGTCTTCAAGCACAGGCTCTGCCAGAGACGCAAGCTCGCCTTCGAGCCCTGCCTCTGTCACAAAACGTTCGCTTGCTACCACGCCGTTGCTGGCCGTCATCCCTAACGCGTTCCGCACAGTGAAGAATTGAATTTCGCTTCAAGATCTGAAATCCCAAAACAAAAAGAGCGGACCAAGAAGGTCCACTCCCTAGAGTTGAGATGATCATGAGCAGCTGAATAATACGCGAGTGCAACTGCCCGTGCAAGGCCGTTCTGCTTAAATTTCAAGTAATCCCTGTGAAAAAAATCTTGGCCTACCCGGTCAGCAGCTCGCGTTTCATCGCCCGGATCTGGCTGGCATACTCCACCACGCAGGCGTGCCGGTCGGCAAGGGAAGCCATGGCCGATAGATGGATTACTTGCGCCGGCAAGGTGATCCCTCCCGGTCCGGGCAGGTCCCGAGTGGCGCATGCAGATGAAACGACAGTCGGCCTGAAACTGTGCTCGGCGGCATAGCGAACCGCTGAACTGAGCGAAGAATGACTGGAGCAGCCGGCAAATACGATATCGACAACGTTCCGAGCCCGCAGCAACAGCTCCAGATTGGTCGAGACAAACGGGTTGGGCGTGCGGGTCTCAAGGACGATTTCACCCGGCAGCGGCGCCAATTCTGAGATAAACTTGCCGGCGGCCTTCACCCGGTCGAAGAAGTCGCCCGAATCTCCGGCGCGCGCCACGTGAACCACTGGCGCCCCCGCGCTCCTGTAGCGGTCGAGCAGCGTTCTGCGCCTCGTCGATGGCGGCATCGATATTGTCTAGGCGCAGCGGCCCGATCCCGAAACTCTGCCTGCATACACACCAATACGAGTGCGGAATCCGGCAAAGTGGCAGGAGCCCATTCCAGGTTCGTTAGCTGCAATATTGTCTTTGCCATAGCGGTCCTGCCTTTAGCCATAGACAGAGCATGATGACTTTCCCGATCGCATGCAGCTGTCGACTCCGACAGGTCTGGAGCGATAAATGAAAGGTATTCCGCGTATTTAGGTTGAATAGACCAAAAGCTACGCGCCACATGGCATTATAATCTGTTTACGGAATAATGTCCACGCGCTGCAGTCGAAGGAAAGTCGGCGTCCGCCCTTCCCGCCGCGCTTTGGCCTCGTACCGCGTTTCCGGCCAGTCGGCTGGACGCACGCGCCAGTCACTGGGGTGACCAGCTGTCCAGGAGAAATTTCCGTCGCGGCGGACAGCGCGCAGCATTTCCCCTGCGTACGAGGCGATGTCCGTGCCCAGCCTCAGTTCGCCGCCCGGCTTGATGACCCTGGCCAGCTCCGCCATCAGGGCCCGGCTGACGAGCCGCCGCTTGGCATGCCGCTTCTTCGGCCACGGATCGGGAAACAGCACGAAGGCGCGAGTCAGGGTGGCTGGCGCCAGCCAGCTCAATAGCGGGCGCACGTCGTCGGCGTGCAGCCGCACGTTCTTCAATCCGTCCGTCTCGATGCCCGTGCAGCGCCTTCACTACCCCGTCTTCGAACGGTTCCGCGCCGATCAAGCCAACGTGCGGATGCGCCTGCGCCTGCCACAGCAAGTGCTCGGCACCGCCAAAACCGATCTCCAGCCAGATCTCGGAAACGTTTGCGTCAAACAGCTGGAGAGGGTCGCCAGGCAGCGGCGCCGAAATATCCAGGCTGAGGCGCGGCAGCACGTCCTTCAGCAAAGTGTCTTGCCGCGGACTCAACTTGCGGCCCCGCCGCCGCCCAAATGATCGCAACAGCGGCTTGTCGCTCGTCGCGTCGCCTGAACTCATTATGCAGTTGCCTTGCCGGTTATAGCGACGGCCGCGGTTTGAACCGCGGCCGCGCACAAGTCTTGTAACCTCGTGCCTTACGAAACGGCCTTACGGATCGTGTCTGCCAGATCCGTCTTCTCCCAGGAGAAGCCGCCCTCGTCGTCGGGCTTGCGGCCGAAGTGACCATAGGCTGACGTCCGTGCGTAGATCGGCTTGTTGAGATCGAGGTGCGTGCGGATACCGCGCGGCGTCAGCTTCATGCTTTCGCGTAGCGCGCCTTCCAGCTTCGCTTCTTCGGCCTTGCCGGTACCGTGCGTATCGACATAGATCGACAGCGGCTCTGCCACGCCGATCGCGTAGGCCAGCTGTATCGTGCACTTGTCGGCGAGCCCTGCAGCCACGACGTTCTTTGCCAGATAACGTGCCGCGTAGGCGGCCGAGCGGTCCACCTTGGTCGGATCCTTGCCGGAGAATGCGCCGCCGCCATGGGGCGCAGCACCACCGTACGTGTCGACGATGATCTTGCGGCCGGTCAGTCCCGTGTCGCCGTCCGGTCCGCCGATGACGAATTTGCCGGTCGGGTTGACGTGCCAGATGGTGTCGCTGGAGATCCAGTCGGCAGGCAGTGTCTTGCGAATGTAGGGCTCTACGATCTTGCGCACGTCGTCGGACGACAGGCTGGGATCGATGTGCTGTGTCGAAAGCACGATCTGCGTCACGCCTACCGGCTTGCCGTTTTCGTAGTGCACTGTCACCTGGCTCTTGGCGTCAGGCCCCAGCTTTGCAGCATCGCCGTCCTTCGTCTTGCGTGCCTTGGCCAGCACTTCGAGGATTTTGTGGCTGTAGTAGATCGGCGCCGGCATCAGCTCTGGCGTCTCGGTGCAGGCATAGCCGAACATGATGCCCTGGTCGCCCGCGCCTTCATCCTTGTTGCCGGCCATATCGACGCCCTGCGCGATGTCGGCTGACTGGGGATGCAGAAGGATTTCGATATTCGCGGTCTCCCAGTGGAAACCGTCCTGCTCGTAGCCGATGTCCTTGATAGCGTCGCGGGTAACCTTCTCGATCTTCTCGAAGGTGACGCTGTCGGGCCCGCGTGTTTCGCCTGCGATCACCACACGGTTGGTGGTGGCCAGCGTTTCACATGCGGCGCGGATGGCCCACGGATCGATGCCGGCGGCGGGCCCTTCGCGGTAGAAAAGGTCGACGATTTCATCGGAGATACGGTCGCACACTTTATCCGGGTGCCCCTCGGACACGGATTCGCTCGTGAACAGATAAGAGTTGCGCGCCACGTTAGTCCCCTTGGTTCCTTGAAAACCGGCAGGTTCTTGCAGTCTTTACCGTGCCGGTCAAGCATCGGGCCGCCGCTGCATGAACCTCGGAGCGGCAGGCCCAGCGTCGGTCAGCGCGGGCCAGGATGGTCAAAATCGGTCAGGCAAGCTGGTCCGATCGATCACGACTCGTCGGCGAGTGAACGGATGAGTTCGATCAGCGACCGGCGGACCCGGGCATCGCTGACGCGCACGAACGCCTTGTTCAGCTCAAGGCCCTCGCGGGTAGCCATGAAATCGACGAGGTCGTTTTCCCCGGGCGACTTCTCGGCGAACCCGCCGTGGCTGCTGCCTTCGATCTGGTAGGCGGGTGCCTCTTCAAAGAAGAACTGGATCGGCACGCCCAGAACGTGAGAAAGGTCGAACAGCCGTCCCGCGCCGATGCGGTTGACGCCCTTCTCATACTTCTGCACCTGTTGGAACGTCAGCCCCAGTTGCTCGCCCAGCTTTTCCTGGCTCATGCCGAGAACCATGCGCCGCAGTCGCACGCGGCTGCCGACGTGAATGTCTATCGCGTTCGCGCGACGCGAATTTCGCTCGTCACCCTCGCTCTCGTCGACCGGCTGCTGGATTTTGCTCATACCTGAATTCCACCGCGACCAATGCGTGGCTCTGCCACGCTTCCGGGATCATCGTTCTACTTCAGTTTTAAGGGGTCGTCGCGCCGCGCGGCCGACGTCGAAGGGGGATATGTTGAAAGTTACGTCTGAGGGCGTCCCTGCAGATGCAAAATACCAACGACTTGTCATACGCAGCAATTAATCACCGGTCAGTCAATTAAAAATTAGACGGGTTGCACGGGGACCGTCTTGCAACTGAACATCATTACAAATGGCTTATCCATTTTTTAATTCAATAATATCAGTGAATTAAACTGTCATAAAACTGCAGCTAGCGCCACGCTATAACCCAGCCGCCGGCGCGTGGGGTGCCGGGCAGGAGGCGCGCGCCAAGAGGGCCGCCACTCCCGCGTACATCTCTCAAGGAGAGTCATAGTGAACATCAGGATCGCCCTTCCAGCATCGCTCGCTGCTGTTGGCATGTTGGCATTCGCTGGCACCGCAGTTGCGCGTGACCAGATCCGCGTCGTCGGCTCGTCGACGGTGTACCCCTTTACCACTGCAGTCGCTGAAGCCTTCGGTAAGGCCTCCGGCAAGACCCCGGTCGTCGAATCCACGGGCACCGGCGGCGGCATGAAGATCTTCTGCGAAGGCGTCGGCGAAGACAAAGCAGACGTCACGAACGCCTCGCGCCGCATCAAGAAGTCTGAAGTCGAACTTTGCGCCAAGAACGGCGTGACCGAGATCGTCGAGATCACGGTCGGCTTCGACGGCCTCACGCTCGCCCACTCCAAGGCCGGCACGCCCTTCAAGCTGACGCTGGCACAGGTGTTCCAGGCGCTGGCCGAGAAGGTTCCGGACAAGGACGGCAACCTGGTCGCCAACCCCTACAAGCTGTGGTCGGACATCGACGCTTCGCTGCCCGCCACCAAGATCGAAGTGCTCGGCCCGCCGCCGACCTCCGGCACGCGTGACAGCCTGCACGAACTCTTCCTCGAGAAGGGCGCCGAGACGTTCCCGGCCATGAAGGCTCTCAAGGAAAAAGACGCCAAGGCATTCGAAGCCGTTTGGAAGTCGATCCGTAAGGACGGCGCCTACGTCGAAGCCGGCGAGAACGACAACGTCATCGTCCAGAAGCTGGAAGGCAACAAGGACGCTGTCGGCGTGTTCGGTTACTCGTTCCTTGAAGAAAACACCGCCAAGATCACCGGCGTCGCCATCGAAGGCGTCGAGCCGTCTTACGAAGCCATCTCCGGCGGCAAGTACAAGGGCGCTCGCAAGCTCTACGTCTACGTTAAGAAGCAGCACGTCGGCGTGATCCCCGGCCTCGACAAGTTCGTCGCTGAGTACGTCTCCGACAAGGCCATCGGCGAAGAAGGCTACCTCAGCCAGAAGGGCCTCGTTGCTCTTCCGAAGGATGACCAGGAAAAGGTCCGCAAGTCGGCCCTCGCCATGGAACCGATGAAGCCTGAGCTGACGAACTAAGACATACGACTGAATTGACGAACTCGCCGCCCCGGCAGGTGCAAACTGAGCCGGGGCGGCTTGCTACGACGACGACGGACGCGGCGGGTGCCGCCGCCCAAAAATAGCGAATGTGGGATCGTGAGACAGGTGAACAGCTGATGGCCGGACTATATTTCCTCGCTCTGGCTTTGCTCACGGCCACAGCGTTCGTCATAGCGCGTCAGCGCGCAGCCGCCCTCGCCGGTGGCCGCGGCAGGGAAGCCCTGCACTCGCTCCCCATTTATCACGGCATGCTTGTCGCCAGCGGCATCCTGGCCGTGATGCTTCTCATCTTCGTCTTTGGCGCGCCGCTCGTCTCGCACTTGGCGCATTCCAATGCCGTCGCCCAGCTCCCGCCGGATGTTGTGGCCGACAATCTGAAATCGACCATCGCTTTCCGCGAGATCTTCAACATTGCCGCGGGCCAGCCGGCAGGCGCAGCCACGACTGACGCTGTCCGCAATGCTGCGGAGGCCTATCGCTCCACCAACGTCAGCGGTCACTGGGCTGTGTTTGCCACCGGCATCGCCGCCGGTCTCGGCATGATGGCCTTCGGCACGTCGCGCATCTCCAAGAGCTTCCGCGCGCGCAACCGCTTCGAGACCTTCGTCAAGGTCGTCCTCGTCCTTTGCGCCGCCATCGCCATTCTGACGACGCTCGGCATCGTGCTGTCGGTGCTGACGGAAACCTATCGCTTCTTCTTTGATCCCGCGTTGAAGGGCAAGCCGACCGTACTCGGCTTCCTGTTCGGCACTGAGTGGAACCCGCAGGCCGCCATGCGCGCCGACCAGGGCGACATTCAAAGCAGCTTCGGCTTCCTGCCACTTCTGACGGGCACTCTGCTCATCACGGCCATCGCCATCGCAGTGGCCGGTCCGCTCGGCCTGTTCTCGGCCATCTACCTGGCGGAGTACGCCACGCCGAAGATCCGCGCCTTCGCCAAGCCGATCCTGGAAATCCTCGCAGGCATTCCCACGGTCGTCCTCGGCTTCTTCGCGGCCCTGACGGTAGCGCCGCTGATCCGCGGCAGTGGCGAGTGGCTGGGGCTTGACGTCGCTTCCGAAAGCGCGCTCGCTGCCGGCCTCGTGATGGGCATGATGATCATTCCCTTCATCTCGTCCCTGTCGGACGACGTCATCAACGCCGTGCCGCAATCGCTGCGCGACGGCGCCTACGCGCTCGGCGCGACAAAGTCAGAAACCATCCGCCGCGTCGTGCTGCCCGCAGCGCTGCCCGGCATCGTCTCGGCCTTCATGCTCGCCATCAGCCGCGCCATCGGCGAGACGATGATCGTCGTCATGGCCGCGGGCCTTGCCGCCAACCTGACGGCCAACCCGCTCGAGGCCGTGACCACCATCACCGTCCAGATCAAGACCATCCTTGTCGGTGACCAGGAGTTCGACAGCGCCAAGACGCTCGCGGCCTTCGCACTTGGCCTGGTTCTCTTCTTCGTCACTCTCGCGCTGAACTTCATCGCCCTGCGCATCGTCCAGAGGTACCGCGAACAATATGACTGATGTCACCTTTCTCCCTGGCGCGCCCTCGGCACGCCGACTTGACCTAACGTCGGACGCCGCAAAGGCGCGCGTACGTTCCCGCTATCGCTCCGAGGCCCGCTTTCGCTGGTACGGCATCTGCGCGATCCTCGTGACGGCCGTGTTCCTGGTCATCCTGATCACCGACATCCTGATCAAGGGCCTGCCCGCTTTCACGCAGCACTCGATCTCGATCGACGTGCCGGTAACGGCCGAGTTGGCCGATCCCGAAGGCAAGCGTACGCCCGAAGCCCTGGCCGCAGGCGACTACAACGCGCTGGTGCGCAACGCGGTCAAATCCGAGCTCGGCGTTGAGGGCCGTGCCGCCACGAGCAACCTCAGCAAGCTGCTCAGCACCGGTTCCGGCGATAGCCTGCGCGATGCGGTCATGAGCGACCCCAAGCTCATTGGTACGACAGTGCCGGTGACGGCGCTTCTGTCCGACGACGCAGACCTTTATCTCAAGGGCACGGGCACCAAGATCGAACGTGCCGACGGCGCCGCCATCGCCACGCCAAGCGACACCAAGGGCGACATCACGATCACCGCACCCGGCGCCTTCGCCGCCGACACTGCTGTTCTCCGCGACGTCATCTCCAAGCGCGTCGCTACCCTGACGGCAGGGGCCGAACTCTATGAGCAGTCCTCCGACGCAACCATTCGTGACAGGGCAAAACCCCTTCGCGAAGAGATCGCGACCCTGGCGGCCAGCATCAGTGATCCGAACGCGCCGGCGCTTCTGGGATCGCATGTCCCTAGCTTCCTGATTGCCATCAACGGCGGCATCGTGAAGCTCACCAGCCTGACCAACGACATGGCGACAGGCACGGCTTTAATCCCGCTGAAATCCGCCGAAGCAGCTCAGGCCGGCGCCTGGCAGCGCGTCACTTACGTCACGCCGGAAGCCGATCGCAAAGTCGACGACGCCAAGGTCGCCCTCATCGATCGCTTGCAGGCCGACGGCAGGGTTTCGCGCGGCTTCAACACCCTGTTCTTCACCGCCGGCGACAGCCGCGAGGCCGAACTCGCCGGCATCCGTGGCGCCCTTGTCGGCTCTATCCTGACACTCGCCGTCACGCTGGCTCTGTGCCTGCCCATCGGCGTCATGGCCGCCGTCTATCTCGAAGAGTTCGCCAAGAAGAACTGGTTCACCGATCTCATCGAGATCAACATCAACAACCTCGCGGCCGTACCGTCCATCGTCTTCGGCCTGCTGGGTCTTGCGGTGTTCCTGAACTTCTTCGGCCTGCCGCGATCCGCTCCGATCGTCGGCGGCCTCGTGCTGGCCCTGCTGGTGCTGCCCACCATCATCATCGCCTCGCGCGCTGCCCTGCGCGCCGTGCCGCCGTCCATCAAGGAAGCGGCCCTCGGCGTCGGCGCCTCGCACCAGCAAGCCATCTTCCATCACGTGCTGCCGCTCGCCATGCCCGGCATCATGACGGGTACCATTATCGGCATGGCGCATGCGCTGGGTGAAACCGCTCCGTTGCTGATGATCGGCATGGTCGCCTTCATCGTCGACATTCCAGCCGGCTTCACCGATAGCGCCACCGCACTTCCGGTGCAGATCTACCTCTGGTCTGACCTGCCCGAGGCCGCTTTCAAGCAAAAGACTGCGGCCGCCATCATCGTGCTGCTGATGCTGCTGTTCGCAATGAACGGCATGGCCATCTGGCTGCGCAAACGTTTCGAGCGGCGCTGGTAAGCGCACCAAATCTGGGACAGTAATATGGACATGATGACCGCCCACCAAACCCGCTCGCTGACCGAGGCTGCCTCGGCCGCGAACCCGAAAGTCGTCGCCCGCGACGTCAACGTCTACTATGGCGACAAGCACGCCCTGAAGAGCGTGAATGTCGACGTGCCGGATCGCGGCGTCATGGCCTTCATCGGCCCGTCCGGCTGCGGCAAGTCTACGTTCCTGCGCTGCATCAACCGCATGAACGACACGATCTCGATTTGCCGCGTCACCGGCAAGATCAACATCGAAGACCAGGATATCTACGATCCTGAACTCGACGTCGTGCAGCTTCGCGCCCGCGTCGGCATGGTCTTCCAGAAGCCGAACCCGTTCCCGAAGTCGATCTTCGAGAACGTCGCTTACGGCCCGCGCATTCACGGCCTGTCGAAGTCCAAGGCCGATCTCGAAGGCCTCGTGCAGGACGCGCTGATGAAGGCCAGCCTGTGGAACGAGGTGAAGGATCGCCTGCACGAAAGCGGCACCGGCCTCTCCGGCGGCCAGCAGCAGCGCCTGTGCATCGCCCGCGCCATCGCCGTCAGCCCCGACGTCATCCTGATGGACGAGCCGTGCTCCGCACTCGACCCCATCGCCACCGCGCGCATCGAGGAACTGATCGACGAACTGCGCAACAACTTCTGCATCATCATCGTCACGCACTCGATGCAGCAGGCGGCCCGCGTTTCGCAGCGTACCGCGTTCTTCCACCTCGGCACCCTGGTCGAAGAGGGCGCAACCCAGACCATCTTCACCAACCCGACGGATCAGCGCACGCAGGACTACATCACCGGCCGTTTCGGCTAGGCCAGAACGAGCCAGAGAGCAGTCATATGGAAAACGGGCGCAAAGGCATCTTTTCCGGCCTGAAGCTTTGGTCTCAGCCGCCACCGCCGCAGGGAATCGCGGCGGCTGTGAGCAGTGGCCAGCGCGCCGGCAATCGCACCAACGGCAACGACGAGAGTGGCGCCTGTAGGCAAGCCCTCGCAAGGAGACGCCATGAACGAGCATATCGTAAAGTCCTACGAAGACGAGCTGGCCCTGCTCGACAAGAAGATCGCCCACATGGGTGGCCTTGCCGAGCGCATCCTGGGCCAGGCCTTCGACGCCCTGGAACGCCGCGACCCCAAGCTGGCCGAAGTTGTGGTCCGCTCCGACAAGTCGATCGACGCGCTTGAACGCGAGATCGAGGAGCAGGTCGTGTCCATGATTGCGCGCCGTCAGCCGATGGCCGACGACCTGCGTCACGTCATGGCCGCCCTGCGCATCACCACCGACCTGGAACGCGTCGGCGATCTGGCCAAGAACATCGCCAAGCGCGCTCTCGCCATCGCGCATGAAGCCCATCCCAAACCGCTGATGTCCGGCCTGCGCCACATGGGCGAGTTGGCCCTGACGCAGCTCAAGGAAGTGCTCGACGCCTACGCCGAACGCGATGCCGAGCGCGCGCTGACCGTCTGGCGCGAAGACGAAAACATCGACGCGATGTACAACTCGCTGTTCCGCGAACTCTTAACCTACATGATGGAAGACCCGCGCAATATCGGCATCTCTACCCATCTACTGTTTGGCGCCAAGAACATCGAGCGCGTCGGCGACCACACGACCAACATCGCCGAGACCATCCACTTCCTGGTCCGCGGCGTGAACATCGCCGACGATCGCCCGAAAGGCGACGAGACCAGCACGACCCTGTTCCAGAAAGACTGAGAGGACTGTCCGGCAATCCGGCCGGCGGAGGATGAAGAGATAATATGACAGCCAAGGTTCTGATCGTCGAAGACGAGGCCCCGCTCGCGGAAATGCTCCGCTACAACTTCGAGGCGGAAGGCTTTCGCGTCGCCCACGCCGACGACGGCGAGGAAGCCGAAATCCTCGTCGCCGAAGAACGGCCCGACCTGATCGTGCTCGACTGGATGCTGCCCGGCGTCTCCGGCATCGAGATCTGCCGCCGCCTGCGCGCCCGCATGGACACGCGCGCGGTGCCGATCCTGATGCTCACCGCCCGCGGCGAAGAGGGCGACCGCATTCGCGGCCTCGCCACCGGCGCCGACGACTACGTGGTGAAACCTTTCTCGCTGCCCGAGCTGATGGCCCGCGTAAAAGCCATCCTGCGCCGCGCCGCTCCCGACCGTTTGGCCGACGTGCTGCGCGTCTCCGACATCGAGCTGGACCGCTCCGCCCACAAGGTCGTGCGCGGCCTGCGCGAAGTCCGCCTCGGCCCGACCGAATTCCGCCTGCTGGAATTCCTGATGGAAAGCCCCGGCCGCGTTCTGTCGCGCTCGCAGTTGCTCGACGGCGTCTGGGGCCGCGACGCCTACGTCGACGAACGCACGGTAGACGTCCACGTCGGCCGCCTGCGCAAGGCGCTCATCCGCGGCAAGGAACGCGACCCCATCCGCACCGTCCGCGGCTCCGGCTACGTCTTCGGCGAACGCCCGGGGGCTTGAGGCGATGGCGTCAGCCCGCCGACAGCTCCAGCTAGCTGCATCTTGACTGGTACGCTATACGTATAGCACGCTAGCTGGGCCACGAGGCTCCGCGGCTTCGCCGATAAACGACACGGCAGCCTTCGCCGAATACGTCGGTAAGATCCAAGACAGGTCTTGGCAATCGACGCTGCTTCGCGCTCCGCAAGCTCGATGCTATGGAGCGGCTAGCTGCGGAACTCGACGATGCTTCGCGTGCCTCCGGGCAACCGGCTGGAAGCTCTCTGCGGGCAAATCGCGCCGTTCAGCGTTCTTCCGCATCAACGATCAATGGCGGATCTGCTTTTCGCTGGACGGAGCGTGGCGCGGAGGATGTCGACATGAAGTCGACTACCATCTGAGGATGGCCCTGATGACCAAGTCGTCAGTATTGCCGACGACATCCGGCGCGACCAAGCGGGTCACGACGCACCCGGGTGCTTACCTCAAGGCGGACTTCCTTGAGCCGCTGGCGATCAGCGCCACGGCACTGGCCGCGGAGATCAAGGTGCCGGCCAATCGCTTGACTGAGATGGTGTCCGGTACGCCGCAGCATGACGGCAGACACTGCCCTGAGGTTGGCCGAGCGCTTCGGTACATCGCCCGAGTTCTGGATGAACCTTCAGTCGTTGCATGATCTATCGAGAGCCGTTGTCGCAAGCCAGGCGCGCCGCGCTAAGGCGGCTTAACGCCGGCATTGCCGACTTCGACCGACGCGCTGCATCACGTCCACGCCTTCGGCGCCCCAGGGCTCAAACCAGTACGCGCTGATACACACTTTCGGAAAACCGTGTATAGCGCCCGCGATGCTTTGTCAGCTGACGGCGAGCCGCGTCTGGCAAACGTCAGCGGGCGTGCGCTGCACTCTGCGCGACTATCTGACCGAAAGCAATATTGCAGGCGAACGTCTCAGTCCGCTGAGCCCAACACACCCCCAGCCACCATTCCTGCACACCTCAGCCGTAACTCCGACACGAACGCGCGTTACCCACGCAGTTGGATCACGACTGCCGGGGGGTGACCGGCAAGCTACGATTTAGAAGCGTTTCGCTGGGGATGAAGGCGGGCCTCGAGTTCGGTTTCAAAAGCCAAGTCCTCTGGCATCAGGTGTCAAGGTCTCCCCATGGCGTACGTGTCGGACGATGGTCCAACGCGCGGCTTCAGCGCGCGCGCTCTCAAGATGGATTTTGCCCCGGCCGGCGACGGCCTGGACCAGGACCGCCCTCCCCGCGACATCAAGA
Organism: uncultured Pseudomonadota bacterium; assembly: GCA_963846845.1. GTDB lineage: Bacteria > Pseudomonadota > Alphaproteobacteria > Rhizobiales > Hyphomicrobiaceae > JAKAXS01. Next base: position 100,449 of record CAWJXQ010000016.1, read on the forward strand.
AACTGATGCTGGTCATCGGCCTCGGCGCACTGTCGTGGGTGGCGACCTACGTCGGCATGCTCGAACTGATCGAGGCCAACACCGGCGACCTGCCCCTCGTGCACAAGGCCATCATCGGCTTCTCCGTCGGCATGCTGATGACGATGATCGTCTGGCTGCTGGACCAGATGTTCGCGCCCATCGGCGCCTTCACGCGGCTCTGCTACATCGCCGGCTACGTGTTCCTGTCGGTGATCTCCATCGGCTTCGGCTTCGGCTTCTACTGGAAGGTGCTGGAAAGCCGATCGGAATCCTCGCGCTCCGCCGAGTCCGCCGTGGCCCAAGTGCAGGGCTCGCTCCACGCCGCCTCCACGCGCCTTGAGCAGCTGCAGGCAACTCTCGTGCAGCTCACCGACGTCTCGCATCAGAAGGCAGAGCTTGAGCGCACGAAGGGCACCTCGTGCCCCAACAGCCGCCCCGGCGACGGCCCCCGCCGCAAGCTGCGCGAGGACGACGCCGCCCGCTTCACCTTCGCGTCGGACTTCGTGAAGGGCCGCGTCACGGCCGTGAAGTCGGAACTGACGGCACTCGATACCGACCTCGCCCGCGTCGTCATGCAGGACAAGGCGACGTTCGACGCCAAGACCGGCACGCGCAACGAGTTCATGAAGGGCCTCAGCCGCAAGCTCGACATGACGGTGACCGGCTTCAACGCCTTCCGCACCGATCCGCAGCTGAAGCAGATGCGCACCGATCTGTCCGATCGCGCCGACCAGACCACGTTCGGCGATCCCAAGTCCGGCGGCTTCTCCTGCCCCGACACGCAGCTGCAGGGCGCGCTGCGCGGCGCCGTGCGCGCCATCGACCAGCTGCCCGAACTGCAGAAGCCGCAGATCGCCGCCGTCGAAGGCTCCGAAGCGACCATCGAAGCTTTCCGCCGCCTCACCGCGACGTTCTATGGCGCGCTCGCCTTCAAGATGCCGCCCTCTGCCGACGAACTGCGCGACCTGCAGAAGCGCGCCGTCCAGTCCGCAGAGACGCAGACCGCCGAACAGCGCGCCTTCCTGTCGGAGGGCGGCGGCCTGTCCAAGCGCGACTACGTGCCCCTCGCCATCGCCATCTTCGTCGACATCTGCCTGCTGCTGGTGTCGATGGGCCGGCCGATGAACCGCCTGCATGGCCTCATGCCCAAGATGCGCGAGGCCGAGCGCGGCCCCGTCATCCAGATCCTGTCGCGCTTCAACGAAATCCACCGCGACCCGCAGATCCGCCAGAACTTCGAACTGTTCCGCCACGTCGTCTTCGACTGGCACGGCGACTACTACGTCGCGGTGCCGCTGCACGCCCCGGTCCGCTTCATGCCCAAGTACGCCCGCATGCGCGAAGCCGATATCGACGACCTCGAACACGAGGCGCACCTGCTGTCGAACCTGTTCACCTCCTTCGAAAAGGAGCGCATCTTCAAGCGCGTCTACAACCCGCTGCTCAACACCCGCGCCATCCAGAAGCGCCTGGAACGCCAGGGCTCGAAATTCTCCGAGGTCGAGGCTTTCCGTATCTATCGCTTCCGCGACGGCGCCTGGCCCGAGATCATCCTCGGTGCCGTGATGGGCGCCGCCCGCCGCATCGAGACCGAAAAGCAGCGCCAGAGCATCGAGCGTGAGATTTACCGCCAGCGCGAACCCGGCTTCATGCCCGGCGCGCCGGCGGCAGCTGCAGCAGCGGCCGCAACGCAGGCACCTGCATCTGCGTCTCCAGTCCGCTCCAGCATCCTGGGGTCCGCTGCAACGCTTCCCGACGCTGACCGAGTTCGGCGTCGAGACAAAATCCACCGTGCCACCCGCTGAGCCCGCGCCGCGCCGCGCCACGCCTTCGGAACCTGCCGGCAGGCGGCCGTCCGGCCGCGCCCCGGCCCGAAACCGTGCCCGCGCGAGGACCGGCGCCCGGCGCCCGCGACGCCGGACACTTCGAGCGCCGCCAGCCTGTCGAATGGCCAGCCATCTGTCGAGCGGCCCCACTCTGTCGAATGGGAAGAGCCGGAAGCCGGCGACGACGAGCCCTACGAGTCCGAGCAAAGCTTCCGCGCGAAGTTCGGTCCCTACGCGGCCCACATGGCCTCGCGCGGCACGCGCTGCCTCGCGGCCCGCGAAAGTCGCAGATCCACAGCCGGCTTCCTCGGTCAGGTGGCACCACCCGTCCCCGCCCAGGACACGGCCCTGCCCGATGCCGAGTTGAAGCACGCCGAGCCCGCGTCCACGCCCGACACGATCGACGTCGTCTTCAGCCGCGAGACGGCCACGGTCTCCATGCCGACCGCCGAAGCAGCGATCCAGCACTCTCTGGCGGCCATGATGCGCCGTGCATTGGGCCGCGACGAACCGGGTCAGCTCGACCGCAGCACCGAGGCTCCAATCGCCCTCATTGAAATTGAGTCGCTACAACCCGGTTCGCCGCCTGACGCCCGCGCCGCCCGGCGCAGCAAGCTGGAACCCCAGGAGACGTAGGCCCGGCGCAAGATTTGCGTGCGTCTGCGGCGGCTCAACGCTTGGTTAACTGTCTTGCGGTCTTATGGGTGGCGAACTGTGCGAACGCTGCGCATTTCGATATGGCCGTTCGCTGAAATGAAATTTGGAGACCGCGCCCTCATGCGCCAAATGAACTCTCGCATGAATGTCGTCCGCAAGGACGAAAAGGAAACGAAGCTTACCGACTTTATGCAGCGGTTCCTGACCGCCCGGCGTGCCGAAACGGCTCTCGACCCGTCGTCGGGCTTTGACAGCGCGACCTGCTTCATCGTCGCGCGCTCGGCCGATAGCCCGGTGGCAAAAGTCTTGCAGAGCCTGCTGCCGGAATTCGGCGCGCAGGATATCGCCGTCAAGGCGCTCTATGCCTTGCCGGGCGATGGCGCCTTCCTCACCGAGACGCCGTCGCCATGGGCGCCCCCGCGCATCGAATGCCGCCGCGCCGGCGACATGCGGCTTCTGGAAGCGCATGAAATCCTGATTTTGGGCCCGCGCACGGCCTGGGTCGGCGATTGCATGCGCCGCGAGCCCGAAAAGGGCGACGCCTACGAATTCTACGCCGACGATTGCCTGGAAATGGCCGCCGCGGCGCTGCGCTCGTTCCACCGCCTCTGGGCCATCGCCAAGCCGTTGCGTCCCCGCGTCGTGTCGGTCAACGCAAACCCCATGCCGCTGTCGCAGCTTGCCGCCACCAAGTCTCCGGTGTTCGACATCGTCATGCCGGTCTCGTTCTCCCGGCACTAAGCGAAGGCCGGTACGTTTAGGGTTGTCATCCTCGGGCTTGTCCCGAGGACCCAACCGTCCGCCTGGCTCAAGGCCAATCGTCAAGCACGTCGGCCCATCCTGCAGATCTCACTCCCGCTGCACCATAGGTCCTCGGGACAAGCCCGAGGATGACATCGTGGGGAGCGCGGCAGTTCATAGTTAGGCCTGAGAATTCGTCTAGCGTTCGACGATCCGCAAGTCGGACTCCGTCAGTTCGGAGTGCTTCATCAGCGACGGATAGAGATCTTGCCAGTGCGGGTTCTCTCGCTCGATCAGATTCGTCTTCCACGCGCGCGTGTAGTGCTTCAGCGTCTTCTCGCGCTGTATGGCGTGGCGTATGTCTGAAAACGCCTCGTGCCAAACGAGCGTGGTGACACGATACTTTGACGTGAACTCCGATCCCTTGCCTTTTCGGTGCGCTGCCACTCGCCCGAGCAGGTCGTTCGTCACGCCGATGTAGAGCGTTCCATATTTCTTGCTGGCTACATGTAGACCCAGTAGCTCTTCATCGACATACGCCGCCGAACGACCCAGGGCCGGAATATGGCGCATACACCTCAACTTGTCATCCTCGGGCTTGTCCCGAGGACCCATCCATCCGCCCGGCTACCGCCAGTTGTGATGGGTCGCCAGTCCAGGCCCGCAAACGTCCCTTCCGCTGCACCATAGGTCCTCGGGACAAGCCCGAGGATGACATCGTGGTCGTGGCCGTCCGTCCGGGTCCGGTAAAATCCCGGCATCGACCGGCATTTCGCGGAATGTCCTAATTTGCTGCCAACGTTCGGTCATTCGGCCGTGTTGGGCTACCGGCAACTTCCGGTTCGTGCTGTTCTTCCGGCTGGTTTCATGACGGCGCTCCATCCCCTGGGGCGCGCTTTCCAAAGGTGATGACGATGCGCTTCCTGAGCGGGCTTGTCCTCGGTCTGTTGAGCTTCCTCGCGGTGTTGCCAGCCGTGTCTCCGGCCTACGCCCAAGACCCAGGTCCCCAAAATGGCCCCAAGCCGGCCAACGCGCTGCCTTCGTGCACAAGGGTGCCGAACGCGACGCCGAGCGCTACGTGCAGTACGTCCTGAAGAACTGGAAGGCCGGCACGCAAAAGGCGCCCGAACTTCGCGCCGCCGGACAGAAAGTGCTGGCAGCCGACCCGCGCGCCGCCTCCCGCTCCTTCGCCATCGCTGCCGCCACCGAGCCGCGCAATCCGGAAAACTGGATCTGGCTGGCCAGTTCCCTGCTCGCCATCAAGCCCGACCCGGAAAAAGGCACTGAGCGCTACGACCTGCCGGTCAACGCCTCCGGCGCCGCCTATCACGCTTACGGCCTGGCCAAGGACAACGCCACCAAGGCAGCCGCCCTCGCCATCGTCGGCGATGCGATGAGCCGCCGCTCCTACTGGCGCCCCGCAATCGACGCGATGAAATCCAGCCTCTCCCTCGCCGACAGCACCTCGGTCCGCGACAGCTACGAGAAGCTGCGCTCCGAGCACGGCTTCCGCATGATGGATTATTCCGCCGAGGCAGAACTCGTCACGCCGCGCCTGTGCGTGAAGTTCTCCGAAAACCTCGCTCGCGTGCAGACGGACTTCGCCAAGTTCGTCTCCGTCGACGGCAAGGATCCGCAAAGCGTGTCGGTCGAGGGCCCGCGCCTCTGCGTCGAAGGCCTGCAGCACGGCCAGCGCTACGAGATCGCCATCCGCTCCGGCCTGCCGTCCGACGTCAACGAGGTTCTGCCCAAGCAGGTCACCGTCGCCGTCTACATGCCCGACCGCAGCCCGACGGTGCGCTTCACCGGCAAGGCCTACGTGCTGCCAAGCCGCGGCCAGCAGGGCATTCCCGTCGTCACCATCAACACCGACAAGGTCGCCGTGGAGATCTACCGCATCGGCGATCGCTCGCTCGCCAACGAGCTGCAGCAGGGCGACGTCGATCGCCAGCTGTCGGGCTACGACATCGACCAGCTGAAAACCACCAATGGCAGCAAGGTCTACGAAGGCGAACTCGACGTCGTCTCCAAGATCAACGCCGAAGTCACTACCGCCGTGCCCGTCAACGATGCCGTCGGCGATCTGAAGCCCGGCGTCTACGCCATGGTCGCCAAGCCGGCCGGCCCGCAGAAGGAGAGCTACAACAACCTCGCCACGCAGTGGTTCATCGTCTCCGACATGGGCCTCACCGCGTTTTCCGGTGACGATGGCGTCCACGCCTTCGTGCGCTCGCTGTCGTCGACCGACGCCGTCGCCAGCGCCACCGTCAAGCTGGTCGCCCGCAACAACGAAATCCTGGCCACGCTGAAGACCGACGCCAACGGCTACGCCCGCTTCGATGCGGCTCTCTCGCGTGGCGAAGGCGGCCTGGAACCTGCCATCCTCGTCGCCGAGAACGGCGCCGGCGAATATGCCTTCCTCGACCTGCGCGCCAACGCCTTCGACCTGTCGGATCGTGGCGTCGCCGGCCGTACGGCCCCCGGCCCGCTGGACGGCTACCTCTACACCGAGCGCGGCGTCTACCGCCCCGGCGAGGAGGTGAACTTCACCGCCCTCGTCCGCGACGCCGCCGGCATCGCCGCACCACTCCCCGTAACCCTCATCGTCTCACGTCCCGACGGCGTCGAGTTCGCCCGCTATGCGCTCACCGACCAGGTCCTGGGCGGCCGCACGCAGCATCTCGCGCTGAGCGGCGGAGCCATGACCGGCACCTGGCGCGCGAAACTCCACGCCGACCCCAAGGCCGAGCCCATCGCCCAGGTCTCCTTCCTGGTCGAAGACTTCGTGCCCGAGCGTCTCGACATGACGTTGTCGTCAACAGCGCCCGCCCTGTCGCCTGAAGAAACCAAGACCATCGATCTCGCCGGCCGCTATCTCTACGGCCCGCCGGCCGCCGGTCTCGCAATCGAAGGCGAAATCGCCGTCAAGCCGTCGAACAAGCCCGTCGAAGGCTACCCCGGCTACGTCTTCGGCCTCACCGACGAACAGATCGATACCACACGCCAGACGCTGGCTGATCTGCCGCTCACCGGCGACGACGGCAAGGCTGCCATCACCATCGCCTTGCCGGCCGTCACCAAGACGGCACGTCCGCTGGAAGCCGCCATCACGTTGAAGCTGCGCGAGTCCGGCGGCCGCACGATCGAGCGCGCCATCACGCTTGCCCGTCGACATGAAGGCCCCGCGCATCGGCATCAAGTCGAATGCCGGCGGCAACGTCAAGGAAGGCGAGAACGCATCGTTCGACGTCGTCTTGCTCGATGCCGACAACAAGCCCGCCTCGGCGACCGGCCTCGTCTGGGAACTGAGCCGCCTCGACACGTCATGGCAGTGGTACAGCCGCGACGGTTCGTGGAGCTATGACGCGCAAACCATCAAGCGCAAGGTCAAGACCGGCACGCTCGACATCACTGCCGGCACGCCCGCCAAGCTGGAAGCCGCCGTCGACTACGGCCGCTACCAGCTCGACATCACCTCGCCCGGCGCCGACGGCCCTGCCTCGTCCGTCGCCTTCAACGCCGGCTGGTATGCCGACCCGGGCAAGCTCGAAAGCCCCGAGATCCTCGACGTCGCGCTCGACAAGCCGAGCTACGCACCGGGCGACACCGCCAAGCTGCGCATCGCCTCCAAGGACGGCGGCAAGGCCCTCGTCGCCATCATCGGCGGCGGCCTGCACGGCATGCAGCAGGTCGACATCCCCAAGGGCGGCGGCGAAGTCGACCTCAAGGTCGGCGACAACTGGGGCCCCGGCGCCTACGCCACGGCCATCCTCTATCGCCCGATGGACGAGAAGGCCAAGCGCATGCCCAGCCGCGCCATCGGCGTGAAGTGGATCGCGCTCGACCAGACCACGCGCACGCTCGCCATCACCATGTCTCCGGAAGCCAAGATCAAGTCCGGCTCGATGCTCACGGTCCCTGTCAAGGTCGCCGGCCTCACCGCTGGCGAGGAAGCCCGCATAACGGTCGCCGCCGTCGACGTCGGCATCCTCAACCTCACGCGCTTCGAGGCCCCGGCTCCTGAGGATCATTTCTACGCACAGCGCATGCTGGGCCTGGAGATCCGCGACTTCTATGGCCGCCTGATCGACGGCATGCGCGCCGAACGCGGCAAGCTGCGCTCCGGCGGCGACGGCATGGACGGCGCCGGCCTGCAAGGCAGCCCGCCCGTTGAGGAGACGGTCGCCTTCTACTCCGGCATCGTCACCGTGCAGGCGGACGGCTCGGCGCAGGTCGAGTTCCAGATGCCCGACTTCAACGGCACCGTGAAGCTGATGGCGGTCGCGTGGAGCAAGGACAAGCTGGGTCACGCCACGCAGGATGTCATCGTGCGCGACAAGCTGGCGCTGACCGCCTCGGCTCCGCGCTTCATCACGCTCGGCGACGAAACTCGCATCGACCTCGCCGTCCACAACGTCGAAGGCCCGGCAGCCGAGTACACGGTGTCGCTCGATCGCCTCGCCGGTGACGGCATGTCGACCAGGGAGGCTCAACGCACGCTGGCCCTCGACGGCCGGCGAGCGCAAGTCGGAGGTCATTGCCCTGAAGCCCACGGCCGTGGGCCTCGAAACCTACGACGTCAGTGTCGCCGGCCCGGACGGCATCAACGTCAAGCGCCGCCTGACGCTCGACGTGAAGGTGCCCGCCAACGACGTCAAACGCACCATCGTCACCGCGCTCGCCGCCAAAACGGGTAAATTGAAACTGTCGAAAGATCTGATCGCCGGCCTCATTCCCGAGCGCACGCGCATCACCTCAGCGTCGGTCGCGCCGCCGGCCTCGACGTGCCCGGCCTGCTCTCCGCACTCGACCGCTACCCATACGGTTGCGCGGAACAGACGGTCTCGCGCGCCATGCCGTTGCTCTACGCCAACGCCGTTGCCGCTCGCCTCGGCATCGGCACCGACAAGGAGCTGAAGGAACGCGTGCAGGGCGCCGTCGAACGCGTGTTCGAAATGCAGGATGCGTCCGGCAGCTTCGGCATCTGGGGCCCGTCCGACGCCGACCTTTGGCTGACGGCCTACGTCACAGACTTCCTGACGCGCGCCAAGGAGAGCGGCTACGCCGTTCGCCCGATCGCCTTCACGCAGTCGCTCGATCGTCTCGGCAACTTCATCGCCAACGCCGGCGAACTGAAGGAGCCCGGCGGCGAGGATCGCGCCTACGCCCTCTACGTCCTGGCCCGCAACGGCCGCGCGCCGATCGGCGAGCTGCGCTACTACGCCGACACCAAGCTCGCCATGTTCTCGACGCCGCTGGCGAAAGCCCAGCTCGGTGCCGCTCTGTCGATGCTCGGCGACAAGCAACGCGCCGAGGTCGCCTTCAAGTCGGCTCTGGCTCAGTTCGACGACAAGAAGCTCAACGTTCCGCTGGCCCGCGACGACTACGGCTCGCAGCTGCGTGACGGCGCCGGCTTGGTAACGCTTGCGGCGGAATCAGGGATTGCCAAGGAGGAAGCGCCACGTCTCGTCACAGTCGTGTCCGCGGCCTACCGCAATCGCGCCTACACTTCGACTCAAGAGCAGGCTTGGATGCTGTTAGCGGCCAAGGCGCTGGGTGACGAGCAGGCTGGTATGAGCCTCGCCGTCAACGGTGCCCCGGTTTCAGGGTCCGTCCTGCGTACACTAACCCCGCAGGATCTGGAGACCGGCGTCGACATCGCCAACAACGGTGACACCTCGGTGGATGCCGTCGTCACGGTCGTCGGCGCCGGCCTGAAGCCCGAGTTGCCCGCCTCCAAGGGCTTCACCATCGAGCGCAGCTACTACAAGCTCGACGGCACCAAGGTCGAACTCGCCAGCGCCAACGGCGGCACGTCGGAGGTGAAGCAGAACGACCGCTTCGTCGCCGTGCTCAAGGTCGCCAGCGACGAGCAGTACGGCCGCGTCCTCCTGGTCGACCGCCTGCCGGCCGGCTTCGAGATCGAGAACCCGCGCATCGTCGATAGTGGCGACGTCAAGACGCTCGACTGGCTGAAGTCCGCTATCCCGGCCGAGCACTCCGAGTTCCGCGACGACCGCTTCGTAGCGGCCTTCGACTTCTCGCGCAGCACGTCCTCCTCATCCGAGGGCGGCGAGCACGAGGGCGACGCGCCGAGCGATCCGGCGGCCGCAGCCGACGCCGCCGCGCAATCGGCGGAAGATGCGGCCAAGACGGCCGAGGCCCCGAAGGCAACGGCCACCGTTGCCTACATCATTCGCGCCGTGACGCCGGGCAAGTTCGTCCATCCCGCCGCCACGGTCGAAGACATGTACCGCCCCGAACGCCACGCCCGCTCCGCCGCCGGCACTCTGACGGTGAAGGAGTAACCGGTGTCCTGGTCCTGGCGCTTTTCGCTCCGCTCACAGCCCTCACCCACAACGGGAGAGGGCGATGCCTCCTCGTCCAACGTTGCCACCTCGTCCAACGTTGCAATGGCCTCCTCGTCCTATGTTCCCACCTCGTCCAACGTTGCCTCCTCGTCCAGCGTTGCAATGGCCTCCTCCTCTGAACGTCATCCCCGCGAAGGCGGGGACCCACGACACGTCTCCGCCAACTCAACGACGGCGGAAACGGACGCCGTCTCGAGCGCACGCTCAACGAGGGGTCAGACCCATGGGTCTGACCCCATCCCCGACGTTGCAGTCAGCTCATCACACGCCGACCCCTCTTCTGACCCCGACGTCCCGCCGGAATTCTGGCTCCGCCGCATCCTCCCCAGCGTCGATAACTGTCGCGCGTCCACCTCCACCCCCGTGTCATCCTCGGGCTTGTCCCGAGGACCCAAGGTTCAGCAAGCTCAGCCGTCCGATGTTGTCTTCGCGGCTTCAACAACAAGCGTCGCCACTCGCGGCACGTTGGGTCCTCGGGACAAGCCCGAGGATGACAAAGTTGAGATCGATCGCGCCAACGTAAGGCGACTATTCGCGCTGAAGCCGTTCCAGGCAAGCTGCCTGCCCCGTCTCGCCAAACGCACCGCCATCGCCGCCAGCATCGTCGCCATCCTCACCGCCGGCGGCTACGGCGCGCTGCGTCTCGCCATGTCGCAGATGGGCGATCCGCAGCTGCCGCAGGCTTCCGAACTCTCCACCGTCGTGCTCGACCGCCACGGCAAACTCCTGCGCGCCTACACCACGCCCGACGGCCGTTGGCGCATGCCGGTGGAGCCCGAAGACGTCGATCCCCGTTACCTCGCCATCCTGATGGCCTTCGAGGACCAGCGCTTCTACGAGCACCCCGGCTTCGAGGCCCGCGCCTTCATCCGCGCCGCCGTCACCGCCGTGACGCACCAGCGGCTCGTCTCCGGCGGCTCGACGCTGACGATGCAGGTCGCCCGCCTGCTCGATGGCCGCCACGAACGCACGCCGCAAGGCAAGCTGCGCCAGGTCGTGCGCGCGCTGCAGCTGGAGGAGCGCTTCGACAAGAAGGAAATCCTCCGCCTCTACCTGCGGCTTGCACCCTTTGGCGGCAACATCGAAGGCACGCGCGCCGCCTCGCTGGCCTACTTCGGCAAGGAGCCGCGTCATCTCTCGGTCGGCGAAGCAGCCCTGCTCGTCGCCCTGCCGCAGTCGCCCGAAGTCCGCCGTCCCGATCGCGGCAGCAAGTACGCCGAGATCGCCCGCAACCGCGTGCTCGATCGCGCCCTGGAAGTCGGCGTCATCACCCAGGCCGAGGCGGACCGCGCCAAGACCGAACGCGTTCCCACTGCGCGCCGTGCCTTCCCCAAGCTCGCCCCGCACCTGTCCGACAGCGAAGTCGCCCACAATCCGGACGCGCACATCGTGCGCCTCACGCTTGATGCGGGCATCCAGGGCGCGCTGGAAACACTCGCCGAAGACCAAGCCCGCCTGCTGGGGCCCAAGTTGTCGGCCGCCATCCTCGCTACGGATCACACCACCGGCGAAGTGCTCGCCTACGTCGGCTCCGCAGGCTACCTCGACGGCACGCGTTTTGGCGCCGTCGACATGGTCCAGGCCGTGCGCTCTCCTGGCTCCACGCTGAAGCCCGTCATCTACGGCCTCGCGTTCGAGGCCGGCCTTGCCCACCCCGAAACCTTCATCGAAGACAAGCGCGCCCGTTTCGGCAGTTACAGTCCCGAGAATTTCGACGAAGACTTTCACGGCACGGTCACGATACGCGAGGCGCTCGGCAACTCGCTCAACGTCCCGGCGGTGAAAGTGCTCGCCGCTGTCGGCCCAAACCGTCTCGTGGGCCGGCTCAAGCGCGCCGGGCTTGAACCGCAGATGCCGCCCATGACGCAACCGACGCTCGCCATCGCCCTCGGCGGCGTCGGCACCACGCTGCAGGATCTAACGTCGCTCTACGCCGGCATCGCCCGCGGCGGCGAAGCCATCAAGCTGTCCTGGCGGCCGGACGAGATCGCCCCCGCCGAAGGCTCAGGCCTGCGCGCCGCCGCTGCCGCCAAGCGCCGCGTGCTGTCGCCCGTCGCCTCCTGGTACGTGACAGACATTCTCAAGGACGCGCCGCCCCCCGCCAACTTCAAGCGCGGCTCCATCGCCTACAAGACCGGCACGTCCTACGGCTATCGCGACGCCTGGGCCATCGGCTACGATGGCCGCTACACCATCGCCGTCTGGATCGGCCGCCCTGATGGCGTCTCGACGCCCGGTCTGATGGGCCGTCTGGCCGCCGCGCCCATCCTCTTCGACGCCTTTACGCGCATCAGTGAACACCGCACCGCCTTCGCACCCGCTCCACCCGGCGTCATCAAAGTCAACAGCGGTGCCGACCTGCCGCCGCCCTTGAAGCGCTTCCGCGAAGGCCCCGACGATGTCCTGGCGTCCGCCGGACCATTCCTGGAGCCGCCGGTGCTGATCTCCTTCCCGCCTGATCGCGCCGAACTGGAGCGTCAGTCCGAGGATGCACAACCCGTCGTGTTCAAGGCCGAAGGCGGCGCCCTGCCGCTAACCTGGCTGGTCGACGGCAAGCCCATCGACTCCAATCCGCACCGGCGCGAAGTCACCTGGACGCCCGGCGCCCTGGGCTTTGTCAAGCTTTCGGTCGTGGACGCGAAAGGCCGGGTCGACCGCGTGACCGTTCGCCTCAAGCAGGACTAGCTTTGACCCTCCAGTAGGGGTGGCATCGCCCCCGGTCGCGGGCTAGTCTCCGCCCGGCTCCAACCCGGGATCGACGGCACGATATGCAGGATACGCAAGGCCTTGTGCGCTATGGCTCGCCGCTAACCGGCCTGCTCTCCTGCTGCTGCTTTACTTCCTGTACGGCGGCACGCCCGGCGGCCCCGGCCAGCCACCGCTCGCCCCCGAACTGCCCGGCCTGTCCGCCAAGATCGACGAAACGTCGGTCTCCGGCATTTCCTCCGGCGCCTACATGGCCGGCCAGTTCGAGATTAGCCCACTCGAGCCTCGTCACGGGCGCCGCCATCATCGCCGGCGGCCCCTACGGCTGCGCGCAAAGCGCCTTCGCCGACTTGATGCCAGGCCCCGGCACGGCAATGATGAACGTCGCCAAGGCCGTCAACGGCTGCATGCTCAATGCCATGGCCATGTGGGGCGTGCCCAACGCGCCGCTGCTGGCCGACAAGGCCGAGAACCTGGCCCGCGACGGCAAGATCGATCCCATCGACGGTGTGCGCCGCGACCGCGTCTACTTCTTCTCCGGCAAGCAGGACCGCACGGTCATGCCCGCCATCGTCGAGGCTGCTGCCGACTTCTATCGCCGGCTCGGCGTGCCGGCCGAAAACTTGCTGATGGTCTCGGATTACCCGGCCGGCCACGCCTTCGTCACCGAGCATGCGGGCAGCGCCTGCGGAATTTCCGGCAAGCCCTACGTCGTCGACTGCGATTACGATCAGGCAGGCGCCCTTTTGCAGCACATCTACGGCCGCCTGCAGCCGCCCGCCATGCAGCCGACAGGCACGTTCTCGACATTCGACCAGCGTCCGTTCACCTCGGATATGGACCGGCACGGCCTGTCCGACGTCGGCGAGGTCTACGTGCCGAAGTCCTGCACCACCGAAAGCTGCCGCGTGCACATTGCCTTCCACGGCTGCGCCCAGAACCGTGCCACCGTTGGCGAGGCCTTCGTCGAAACGACGGGCTTTGCGCGCTGGGCCGACACCAACGCCCTGATCGTGCTGTTTCCGCAGACGGCTGCCAGCGCCATGAACCCGCAGGCCTGCTGGGACTGGTGGGGTTTCACCGGCAGCGGCTACCTGACCAAGGACGCGCCGCAAATCAGTGCCGTCTACCGCATGCTGCAGCAACTTGGCCGGCCGCGACCGGCATCGTGAGGGGATTACGTACGTGGCGTTAGCATCGGCACTCCGCCCGCTTCGAAACGCGGGCAACTCCGCGAGCGCATGGGGCCGCGCCCTCGACGTGACGGGCAGCCTTCTCGCCGCCGCAGCACTTGGCTGGTGGGTCATCGCACAGGCAACGACGCCCGATGACGCCGCCGTACGCGCGGCCGAAGCCGCTTCACTGCGCGATCTGCCCCGCGCCCGCGAAACCACGCTCGGTTTCTATGGCGGCGTGCCCAATACGCTGCCGAGCGACGTCACGATCCAGAAGTCGGACGCCCACGATTTCACGCTGCGCGACGTGCAGTGGGAGGGCAAACCCTTCACCAATCCCATCTACTACGGCGTCCGCACAGCGCGCTGGCTGACGCCGCGCAGCGGCGTGATGCTTGATTTCACGCACTCCAAAGCGATTTCCGTGCGCGACGTGCAGCACACCATCACCGGCACGCTCGGCGGCAAGCCCGCCCCCGCGCAAGGCACGGTCGACGAGCTGTTCGGCAAGCTCGAAGCCAGCCACGGCCACAACATGCTGACGCTGAATGGCCTGCTGCGCCTGCCCAGCATCACAGCCCGGCTGTCGCCGTATGTCGGCCTCGGCGCCGGCCTGTCGCTGCCGCACATGGAGGTCGACATCAAGGGTGAGCCGCGCACCTACGAGTACCAGTATGCCGGTCCCGTGGGTCAAGCCCTGGCCGGCATCGAACTGCGCCTGCCGCGCGTCTCGCTATTCCTGGAATACAAGTTCACGCTCGCCCCCTACGACGTGCCCCTCAGCGGCACCACGTCGAGCGATTTCCTGCCCCAGGATCTGTGGCGTCAGCTGCAAGCCTGGCTCGGCGGCGGGGAACCTCCCGGCGGCCGTTTGGCGACCACCTTCGTCAGCCACCAGCTCATCGGCGGCATCGCTCTCCGCATCGCACCGGCAGCGCCCTAGAGCCTGATCGTTTGCGATGCAAGCCTCCGAAAATCCTGGGTTGGAGATCTGACTGCATGGCGAAGCTCATTTTCAGGATGAACCAGTCCCTGGACGGCTACGTCGATCACGAGGAAATGCCGTCAGGCCCTGCAATCTTTCGTCACTGGCTAGAGCAGGTGCGCGACATCACCGGCAGTGTGTACGGACGCGGCATGTACGAGGTTATGCGTTATTGGGACGAAGACCGTCCCGAGTGGAGCGCGGAGCGGCAAGAATTCGCGGCGGCGTGGCGCAACCAGCAGAAGTGGGTTGTGTCACGCTCGCTGAAGTCCGTCGGCCCCAACGCCACGCTAGTTGCCGATGACATCGAGGCGGTGATACGCGGGTTGAAGGCAAAGCTCGCCGGCGAGATATCAGTGTCTGGACCAGACCTGGCACGAAGCCTGACCGATCTTGGTCTTATTGATGAGTATCAACTCTACGTCCATCCGTACGTGCTTGGTCGCGGCAAGCCATTCTTCGCCGGTCCCCGGCCGCCGCTTCGCTTCGTGGCCAGCGATCTGATTGGCGATGAGGTTATCAGGTTGACCTACGTTCCGGCCTGATCACGCAACTCGCCCGACCGTGCACGGCGACGCGTCAGGCCGTTCGGATCGCATGTGCTCTAAGTGCCCTGCCGCCCGCGGCGCGCATCGATGTTGCGGTGGATGATGTTGATTTTCTGCCAGATCTTCTGGCTGAGCCCGGTTGCCGTCCGCTCAATGTCGGATACGCTCTCCGTCACCACCGGGTCAGGATAGCTCTGCGCATAGAGCGCCGCCACCTTTGACGCGAGCGACAGCATCTCCGAGCAGTAGTCCAGATAGCGCAACATTTGGTCGGGCGTGAGCACCCGGGCCGGGGATGATGCCGTGGGCGGTGTCGCGCCGATCTCGGTGCTGGGATCCTTCGTCAGCTGGTGCATGTCGATGACGTGCACGATGGACCGCAACTCGTGCAGCGCCTGCAGCGACAGGCGGCGCTTGCGCCGGTCTTCGAGGCTGACGAGAAAGAACAAGCTCGCGCCCATCAGCACCAGGATGTTGAACGCACTGTCGACGCCCTGCAGCGTACCGAACAGGTCGTCGCTCGCCCGCGTGCTGGATGAGCATGATGCCGCCAAGCGCGATCAGCAGCACCAGTCCGAGCAGCCAGTATCGTCCCGACAATCCCGCGCAGCACCCAGTCCGGCCGCCGGATCGACGTCGACCGCTCGTGCGTTTCCTTGGCGATTGCGGTCAGCTCCGCGCACACCCCTGCTAGACCGGCGCCGGGAAAGCGTTCGCTAACCCGGCGCTGCAGCTGTTGCAAAGTCTCGATGATGCGCGTGGCGTCTAACGTCCGATACATTGGCGTACCGAGCTGGAGCTATCGATCAGTAGAACGGTGTCGACCGCAACGGCGCGAGACGGCGTCAACGGCCCCGCAGGCTCGCCACGAGTTCCGCGTTGTGCCGGCGGATCCAGCCGGGGATGAGGAATGCGTCCACGATCCACCAGATCGTATAGATCGCCAGCAAGCCCATCCCGACGAGATACAACGGGTCCGTGACCATGGCCTGCACGGCCGCGGCATCTGGCTGTGGAATTGTCGCGGGATCGACAGCCTCACCGCTTTCGGCTGCCTTTTTTGCTGCCTCGATGCCCTGCTGCATCATCGGCCAAATGCCCTTGAGAACCAGCCCGTAACCCACAAAGAGGGTCGCCAGCATCGCAAGTCCAGACTTGATGTGGCGCGTATAGAGCCGATGCGCCCCGACCCAACCGAGGAAGAGCCACATCAGATAGGCGACGAGCTTCGATTTTTTGTTCGCGTCATAGAGGATCTGACCCTCGGCGCCCAAGTTCAACGTTTCGCTCTGAGCCATTTTGCACCACCAATTGCCAGGTGTTCTTAAGGGATGGGTTCCCAACCGCTGCAGTTATACAGGGTCAGTGCCCGCCGTAAACCTCAGGTATGGAGTGCTTCCGGACAAAGTGCGCAGCGGTTTTTTTTGCCCAGAAGCACGGGTCGAAATCAGTCGCGCAGCAACTCGTTGATCGACGTCTTCGAGCGGGTCTTCTCGTCCACGCGCTTGACGATGACGGCGCAATAGAGGTTCGGACCCGGCTCTCCGTTCGGCAGCGGCTTGCCCGCCATCGAACCCGAGACGACTACCGAATAAGGTGGCACCTTGCCGAACATCTTCTCGCCGGTGGACCGGTCGATGATCGTGGTCGAGGCGCCGAGGTAGACGCCCATCGACAGGACGGAGCCTTCGCCTACCTGCACACCCTCGGCTACCTCGGCACGCGCGCCGATGAAGCAGTTGTCCTCGATGATCACCGGGCCCGCCTGCAGCGGTTCCAGCACGCCGCCGATGCCGGCGCCGCCCGAGATGTGACAGTTCTTGCCGATCTGCGCGCATGAGCCGACCGTTGCCCACGTGTCCACCATCGTGCCGCTGTCGACATAGGCTCCTAGATTGACGAACGACGGCAGCAGCACCACGCCCGGTGCAATGTAAGCCGAGTGCCGCACGATCGAACCCGGCAGCGCCCGGAACCCGGCGGCCTTGAAGTCTTCTGCCGTCATCCCCGCGAACTTCGGCGGCACCTTGTCCCACCAGAACGAGCCGGCAGGCCCGCCCGAGATCGTCTCCATCTCGTTCAGCCGGAACGACAGCAGCACGGCCTTCTTGAGCCACTGGTTGACGACCCAGGTGCCAGTCGGTCTTCTCGGCCACGCGCAGTTTGCCGGCGTCGAGCAGGTTCAGTGCCGTCGTCACCGCATCGCGCACCTCGCCCTTGGTGGCGGAGGTTACGCCGTCGCGCGCCTCCCAGGCGGCTTCGATGGTATCTTTCAGTGCGGCGGATGATGCGGCGGTCGCCATGTGCGCAGAGCCCTTTTCAACGGTGATGTTCGCTGGGGCCTTTTGGCGCGTGAGGCGCCGCGATGTCAATAAATCAGGCATAAGCCGGCTGCGAAGGCGGTCGCAGCGTGAACAACGATCATGTCAAGGCAGGAAAAGTAACGTTGGTTGAAGTTCTATTAGTTACATCATTTTAAGCATCGATTACTATTCTACGCATGCCGTGGCCTTCCCTGATCGCGGCATGTCATGAAATCCCTGTTGCCCAGTGAGTGCCCCGTGTTGAACCCCAACGAGCCGACCGGCAATGTCATTAGCTTGCCGCGGACCGGTGATGGTTTTATCGCAGAAACCGCCGTCAAGTTGGATCGCCTCCAGGCGATCGTCACGTCCCTAGATCACGAGACCCGTGAGAGCAAAAAGGCTTTGTCGGAGCTATCCGACGTGGCCGACCGCGCACGCCGCAACCAGGCGTTCGAGGAATCGTTGCGCAATGCCCGCGAATACAAGATCGATGAAATGGTCCGCGCCTGCCGAGAGCTTAAGGCCAGGCTGGACCACATCGAGGGCCATCGCGCCACCTTCATGTCGCAGCCCTACAACACGTTCGAGGCCGTCAACGCCAAGCTGACGGAATTCGATGCGATGAAGACGTCGGTTGAAGCCTCCGAAAAGCGCGTCCGCACGAACGGTATCCTGTTCTGCGCCGCACTCTTTCTGCTGGTGATGCTGCCGCTCTATTCCAAGTTCATTTGAGCTGAGCCGAGATCAACGCTTTGGCCGCCTCGCTGTCCCACTCTGCTGGGCCGGCGAGACGGCCGATCTCGCGTCCATTCGCATCGATCAGCAGCGTCGTCGGCAACCCCACCGGCTTCAGGTTGAACCCTTCCTTGCCTGTCGGATCGATGTAGAAGCCCAAATGGCTGACTTTGATCTCGCCCAAAAACTTCCGCGCCTTGTCCACCCCGTCCTTGTCCAGGCTCAACGCCACGACCTCGAACTTGTCTGAGCCCATCGCCGCCTGCAGCCTGTCCAGCGCGGGCATCTCGTGGCGGCACGGCGCACACCACGTCGCCCACAGGTTCAAAAGCACGGTGCGGCCTTTGAAGTCGGCGATCGTTATCGCGCGGCCGTCCTTGTCCTGGAAGGTAAACGCCGGAAGCGCTTCCGGGCTGGACTTGCGGACGAAGGCCGCCATTTCGTTGCCACCCTGGCCCGCGGCGGGCTTGGCACCGGAAGTCGAACCGGGGGCTGCGTCGCCCTGCACCGCCACACGAGCGTTGTCAGGTGGCTGCGCCATCAAGTATACCGCGCCGAACCCGGCAAGTGCTGCCAGCGCCGCCAGCCATAACGATCGCGCCAGCGATAGCCTTCCACCTGACGGTGCCTGTTGGGAATTCATGCGTTCATTATCCTAGAAGTTTGCCGCCGGAGCCCGCCATCGTGACCGACAAGAAAGCCAACGCGATGTGGGGCGGCCGTTTCAGCCAGTCTCCAGCCGAGATCATGCAGGAGATAAACGCCTCGGTCGGCTTCGACAAGGCGCTGGCTCCCCAGGACATCCGCGCCTCCAAGGCGCACGCCACGATGCTGGCCGATGCCGGCATCATCACCAAGGCCGATGCCCAGGAGATCCTGAAGGGTCTCGACGAGATAGCTACGCAGATCGCGTCCGGCAGTTTCGAGTTCTCCCGCGCGCTGGAAGACGTGCACATGAACGTCGAGAGCCGCCTGAAGGATGCCATCGGCACGCCCGCCGGCCGGCTTCACACCGCGCGCTCGCGCAACGACCAGGTCGCGACCGACTTCCGCCTCTGGGTGCGCGACGCCATCGACACCTTCGACGCCGGCCTGCTGGCCCTGCAACGCGCCCTCGTCGCCAAGGCGGAAGCCCATGCCGGCACCGTCATGCCAGGCTTCACGCATCTGCAACCCGCCCAGCCCGTCACGTTCGGTCATCACCTGCTGGCCTACGTGGAAATGTTCGCGCGCGATCGCGGCCGCTTCGCCGACGCGCGCACGCGCCTGAACGAAAGCCCGCTCGGCTCGGCTGCCTTGGCCGGCACGTCCTTCCCGATCGACCGGCATCAGACGGCCGAGGCGCTGGGCTTCGACCGGCCGATGGCCAACTCGCTCGACGGCGTTTCCGACCGCGACTTCGCGCTCGAAACGCTGGCGGCCGCCACCATCTGCGCCGTCCACCTGTCGCGGCTGGCCGAAGAGATCGTCATCTGGATGACGCCGCAGTTCGGCTTCATCCGCTTGAGCGACAAGTTCACGACCGGCTCCTCGATCATGCCGCAGAAGCGCAATCCGGACGCCGCCGAGCTGTCGCGCGCCAAGGTCGGCCGCGTCGCCGGCGCCTTCCAGGGTCTGGTGATGGTGATGAAGGGCCTGCCGCTCGCCTATTCGAAGGACATGCAGGAAGACAAGGAGCAGACGTTCGACGCGCTCGCCAGCCTGCGCCTCGCCATCGCCGCCATGACCGGCATGGCCGAAGACATGGAGCCGAACGCCGACGTCATGCGGGCTGCCGCCGGCCGCGGCTATTCCACGGCCACGGATCTGGCCGACTGGCTGGTGCGCGAGCTGAAATTGCCGTTCCGCGACGCCCATCACGTCACCGGCAGCATCGTGAAGGTCGCCGAAGACCAAGGGCTCGACCTGGAGAATCTGCCGCTCGAAGCCATGCAAAAGGTGGAGCCGCGCATCACCAAGGCCGTGTTTTCGGTGCTCAGCGTTGAGAATTCTGTGAAAAGCCGGGTCTCCTATGGGGGAACTGCGCCACAGAACGTCGCCAAAATGGCCCAAGCCTGGTCGAAGCGGTTGGAAAAGGACGCCAAGACCGGCTAGACATGATGCTCAAGCCGTTTGCACCCCCTGGTCTGCGTTGGGTGGGTGTCCGTTTCGCCTTGCTGTGGCCCACTTGATGGGCAAGTTGGGTTGCAGGATCAGGGACTTGATGCTGAAGCGCACGCAAATCGCCGTAGTCGTCACGCTTGCCGCCCTCGCGCTGGCAGGCTGTGGCGTGCGCGGCCCGCTGGAAGCCCCGCCGTCCGCCAAGGCCGAAAACGCCGCTGTCGCCTCCGCCGAATCCGGCCAAGGCAAACCCGAAGGCGCCGCCCCCAAGGCCCACAAGCCCTTCGTGCTCGACGGCCTGATCCGCTAACTGGCGCGCAATTTTACTCTTGGCTAGGACCGGGCGTCACCGGTTCCGCGCCGTGTGCCAGACGCGAATGACATCCAGTTGATCGTCCGAGAAGCGGTACCAGATGATCAATTTCGTACCTGGCTGATCCGCTAACTGACTATCTTCCCAACTCTTGGGAAAAACTGCATGATGTGTATAAATACACATCATTGGTGAGTTATCCGTGGAAGACAGCAAGCAGATTATTCGCAAGCTGGAGGCCGACGGATGGCTTCTTGAGCGCGTTAAGGGCAGCCACCACCAGTTCCGCCACCCGTCAGAAGCACAGGGTCGTAACCCTGCCCCATCCATCGCGAGATTTTGCACCAGGTACATATCGTTCGATCTACCGCCAGGCTGGATGGCCTTGGCCACCGCGTTAGGATTTGACCCATGGCAAACGTCAGCACGTTCGTGACCGCCATCGTTCACCGCGCATCGGATAGCTTCGGTGTCTCGTTCCCCGATTTGCCTGGATGTATCGCCGAGGGCAGAACGCAACAGGACGCTTGGCCAATGCAGCAGACGCCGTTGCCTTTCACGTCGAGGGGTTGATTGCAGGCGGGGAAACAATTCCCGTACCGCGCGATCTTGATGACTTGCGCGCCGATCCTGAATTCGCCGAAGATTTTGCCGGCGCCGAAGCCCTCGCGCTCGTTCCGCTAACGCTTCCGGGGCGCTCGATACGTATCAATCTGACGATGGACGAAAACCTTCTTGCCGCGATCGACCGCGCGGCAGAACGCAGCGGCGCCACGCGCTCACGGATTCCTGGCAGATGCGGCCACGGACCAAGCTGAGTGCCGGCTAAGCCGATGCCCTGGATCATCCTCAACCGCCTCCTCCGCATCCTCGGCCTGATTGGCATCCTGCTCTTCGTCTACATGGGCGTGGCTGGAATCTACGGCGCCTACTACTCCGCTGCCGACGGCCGCATCCTCAGCATCATCGTCGGTTTGGTCTTCCTGTTCATGGCAGCAATGCTGTTCTGGTGGTGGACCTTGAAATGGGACCGCTAGCCGGCATGCAGCGGCCGCACCGCAAACCTGATGACATCCCCGCCACCCGGCGCTAGGACAACACTCCTTTTCCGCCCGGGCACCCGCGATGCATCACTTCACCTACAAGAACGGCCAACTGCACGCCGAGGACGTCTCGCTGTCGCGCCTGGCCGATGAGGTCGGCACGCCGTTCTATTGCTATTCCTCAGCCACCATCACGCGGCATTACGAGGTGCTGGCCAACGCCTTCCGCTCGCTCGACGCGCTGATCTGCTTTGCCGTCAAGGCCAACTCCAACCAGGCCGTGCTCGCCACGCTCGCCCGCCTCGGCGCCGGCATGGACGTCGTGTCCGAAGGCGAACTGCGCCGCGCCCGCGCCGCCGGCACGCCGGCTGAAAAAATCATCTTCGCCGGCGTCGGCAAGACGCGCGAGGAGATGGCCTACGCGCTCAACCAGGGCATCCACGGCTTCAACGTCGAAAGCGAGCCTGAACTCGCGGCGTTGAGCGAAGTCGCCCACGGCCTCGGCCGCACCGCCAACGTCGCCATTCGCGTCAACCCGGACGTCGACGCCAAGACGCACGCCAAGATTTCCACCGGCAAGTCCGAGAACAAGTTCGGCGTCCCCTTCCTGCAGGCGCAACGCCTGTACGAGGAAGCCCGCGCCCTGCCCGGCATCGCCTTGACCGGCATCCACATGCACATCGGCAGCCAGATCACCGACCTGGCGCCGTTCCGCGACGCCTTCCGCCTGATGCGCGACCTGACGCTGAAGCTGCGCGCCAACGGCCACGACATCCGTCATCTCGATCTCGGTGGCGGTCTCGGCGTGCCCTACCACGGCCAGTCAGACGTGCCGCCGCATCCGGATGCCTATGCCGCCGTCATCAAGGAGGAACTGGGCGACCTCGGCCTGAAGTTCATTCTGGAACCCGGCCGCATGATCGTCGGCAACGCCGGCGTCCTCGTCACCCGCACCATTTTTTGCAAGGAAGGCGCCGACCGCACCTTCACCATCGTCGACGCGGCGATGAACGATCTCATCCGCCCCACGCTCTACGAGGCCTACCACGAAGTCTGGCCCGTCGAGGAAGCCAAGGCCAGCCTGCCGCCCGTGATGCAGGACATCGTCGGCCCCGTCTGCGAAACCGGCGACTACCTGGCTCTCGACCGCACATTGCCGCCGTTCGCCGCCGGCGACCTGATGGCCATCATGACGGCCGGTGCCTACGGCGCGGTGATGTCGTCGGTCTACAACACGCGCCGCCTCGTTCCCGAGGTGCTCGTCCACGGCGCCGACCACGCCGTCGTCCGCCCCCGCCCCACCTACGACGACCTGATCGCCCAAGACCGATTGCCGTCCTGGCTCAGCCGCAGCTGACGCTCACCCATTACGCTGTGGCCGAAGCTTCCCGCATCGAACGCGCTCCACGCATCGAATACGTCAATGGTGTCCGCGCGCTCACCCCTCCCGCAACGTCATCCCGGCGCAGGCCGGGACCCACGCAAGTTTCCGCGCGGGTGCGGCAGCAGGATCTCGCGGTTGGCCGAGGGAACGAGGCCTTGGTACGTCGAGCACGTTGTGGCTGGCGTAGATCCCGGCCTGCGCCGGAATGAGGTCTCGATTGATTGCCGCCAGGCATGCCCAACCAACGTCATCCCGAGTTCGCATAGCAGCTTCAATCGTGGCCCGTGTGCGCCGCCGCCCCATCCCACCCACACCGTCATCCCGGCGAAGGCCGGGACCCACGCAAGTTTCCGCGCGGGTGCGGCGGCAGGATCTCGCGGCATGCTTGGGCACGAGGTCCCGCCACGTCGAGCACGTTGTGGCTGGCGTAGATCCCGGCCTGCGCCGGGATGACGTCTTGATTGGATTGCGAGCACGCCGAAGCAACGTCGCCGCACGTTTACAACGCGGCCCCAATCCCGGCCCGCATTGGTGCCGCAATCTCCCGCAACATAACATGAACGTTATTTCACGTATTCGGGCCTTCCTCGCCCGGGACGCCATGTTAGGTTTGCCGCATGAGCCAAACTCCGCCCTCTCTGCCGCCCGCTGCCTTCGTGAACCGGGCATTTGAACGCAAGGTCAATCGCGCCCGCTGGGCCGGCCTGTTCGAGCAGCTGTGGCTTCGCTTCTGGATCGTTGCCGCCGTCGCCGTGGTCTTTGCGGCGGTCTCCTTCGCCGGCCTGTGGGAACACCTCTCCAAGCCCACGCACATTGTCACGCTCATCGGCTTTGCTGCAGCCCTCATCGCCGGCCTCGTCTACGCCGGTCCGCTCCATTGGCTCACACGCGACCAGGCCCTGCGCCGCATCGAAACCGTTTCCGGCATTCCCCATCGCCCCGCCTCGTCCTACGAAGACACGCTGTCGTCCACCGAGGCTTCCAATCCGGCAACGGCTTCGCTGTGGCAGGCGCATCGCCTGCGCATGCTGGCCACGCTGCAGCGTCTGCGCGTTGGCCCGCCGCGTCCGCGCACGCATCGCTTCGATCCGTTCGCCGTGCGCTCGGCGCTCGTCATCGGCATGCTCGCCCTTGCCGGCCTCAGTTGGGGCAGCATCGGCGAGCGCCTGAAATCTGCATTCGACTTCGGCCCCGGCGCCCTCGCCACCGCTCGCCTCGACGCCTGGGTCTCGCCGCCGGCCTATACCGCACGCCCGCCCGTGATGCTCGCCGACGGCGCCAAGCCGGTCGACCGGGCCGGCGATCCCGCCGCGGCAAAGCCGGTGGAAGTGCCCGTCAACAGCGCCCTCATCACGCGCCTCTCCGGCGTCGAGAACGCCAACCTCGCGCTGGAAGTTCTGCCCGACGGCGCCAAGACGCCCATCCGCGTCGAGCCCGAACAGGTGAAGAATGCCGTCACGCGCGACAGCGCCGAGCTGCGCTACGAGCTGAAGAGCAACGCGACTGTCCGCGTCGTCAGCGGCTCGACGGAACTCGCATCGTGGAAGCTGGCCATCATTCCCGACGCGCTGCCCACCATCGAGATGAGCAAGAAGCCCGAGGTCACGCCGCGCGGCTCCATGAAGCTCACCTACAAGGTGAAGGACGACTACGGCGTCTCCGCTGCCGAGGCCAAGCTGGCGCGCGTCGCGCCCAAGGCCAGCGATCCCGCCAAGGCCTGGGCCCAGCCCGACGCGCTGAAGGGCCCGCGCTGGCCCAAGGTGCGTCCGCCGCAACTCACGCTGAAAGTGCCCCCCGGCAACGTCAAGGAAGGCGAGGCCAGCACCTACATCGAGTTCGGCTCGCACCCCTGGTCCGGCCAGCGCGTGCAGCTGACGCTGGAAGCCAAGGACGTCGCCGGTCAGATCGGCCGCAGCACCACGATTGAAATCATGCTGCCACAGCGCCGCTTCACCAAGCCGCTCGCCCGCGCCGTCATCGAGCAGCGGTCCAAGCTGGTGGAAGATCACCGGTACCGTGATCAGGTCGTCACCGCGCTCGACGCCCTGACGATGGAGCCCGACGGCTTCATCGAAGACCACCGCGTCTATCTCGGCCTGCGCACCGCGTCCTATCGCCTGCAGGGAGACCGCACGCGCCTCGGCATGCGCAGCGTCATCAAGCAGCTGTGGGACGTCGCCCTGAAGATCGAGGACGGCGATCTCTCCGACGCCGAGAAGGCCTTGCGCGAAGCCCAGGACAAGCTGTCGAAGGCGCTCGAGGAAGGCGCGTCTGAAGAAGAAATCAAGCAGGCGATGCAAGAGCTGCGCGACGCCATGAACAACTACATGGAGCAGCTGGCGAAGGACCAGGGCGAGCAGCAGCCGTTCGAAGGCCAGAACGAAGACATGCAGACCATGTCGCAGCAGGACATGCAGCGCATGATGGATAACCTCGAGGAGATGGCCAAGAACGGCTCGCGCGAGGAAGCCCAGCAGATGCTGTCGGAGATGCGCGACATGATGGAGCGCATGCAGCAGGGCAAGCAGGACAAAGAGCAGGCTGAAAAGAACGAAGAGATGCTGAAGCTCATGGACGAGCTTGGCGGCGTCGTCGGCGACCAGCAGAAGCTGATGGACGAAACCTTCAAGGAACGGCGCGAGCAGGGCCGGCAGCCGAAAAACGGCCCGCAGCAGAAAGACCAGCAGCGCTTCGGCGCCGAGAGCAACGAAGGCCGGCAGGAGCGCGGCGAGCGCGGGGCCAAGTCGGGCCAGCGTCGCGGCCAGGGCCAGGGCGAAAAAGGCCAGCAGGGCGGCCAGTCGCAAGGCCAGGGCCAACAGCAGGGCCAGGGCGGCGAAGAGGGCGAAGGCCAGCGCGGCCAGGGCCAGGAAGGCCGCCAGGGCTTGAGCCAGCGCCAGCGTCAGCTGCGCGATCGCCTGCAGCAGCTGCAGAAGGGCATCGGCGAAAAGGGCGGGCAGCCCTCCGAACAGCTCGAAGGCGCCAAGGAATCGATGGAATCCGCCGAGAATTCGCTCGGCCGCGGCGATCTTGAAGGCGCCACCGAGCAGCAGGCCCAGGCGCTTGACCAACTGCGCCAGGGCGCGCAGTCGATGGCCAAGGAAATGATGAAGAACATGCCGAGCCGCATGGGCCAGAACGGCGACACCCCGCGCGACCCCCTCGGCCGCCCGCAACGCTCGCAAGGCCCCGACCTCGGCACCGCCGTAAAGGTTCCCGACCAGATCGACATGCAGCGCGCCCGCGAGATTTTAGAGGAGCTCCGCCGCCGGCTTGGCGACGCGCAGCGGCCGGCAATGGAACTGGACTATCTGGAACGGTTGCTGAAGCGGTTTTAATTGGGAAAAACCACCCAATTACAGCGCTCTAGAGATATTAAACAAATAGGTTGAATATCCGCAGACGCTGCGCTATATTCAACGATATGGTTGAATTACAAACATCCCGGCTGAACGCCATCTTCCACGCATTGGGCGATGCCACGCGTCGTCAGATGCTCAGTCACCTTGCCGAGGGCGAACGCACGGTCAGCGAGCTTGCCGAGCCGTTCGAGATTTCGCTGGCAGCGGCCTCCAAGCATATCAAGGCGCTCGAAAGCGCAGGCTTGATCCGTCGCGAAGTGCGAGGGCGCACGCACATTTGCCGCCTCGATCCCGGCCCTCTCGCATCCGCCCACGAATGGCTGACGTTCTACGAGCGCTTTTGGACGGCTCGCCTCGACGTGCTCGACAGGCTGCTGCGCGAGGACACGCGCAAATCCAACAGTTCGAAAGGAGACGACCAATGACCGAACTCGAAACGCCGGATGCCTACGGCACCCTGATCGAACCCGCCACGCTGAAAATTCAGCGTCTCCTCCCCGGTCCCATCGAGCGCGTGTGGGCCTATCTCACAGAAAGCGATCTGCGGCGCCAGTGGCTCGCGGCCGGCGACATGGCACTGACGGTCGGCGCGCCGTTCGAGTTCGTCTGGCGCAACGGCCAACTCACCGATCCGCCTGGCCAACGCCCGCCTGGCGCGTCCGAAGAGCACCGGCTGAAAAGCCAAATCACCGAACTCGATCCGCCGCGCAAACTTGCCATTACCTGGGGCAGCACGGGCGGCGTCTCGTTCGAGCTGGAGCCGCGCGGCAGCAAGGTGCTGCTCACCATCATCCACAGTCGCGTCACCGATCGAACCGTTCTGCTGAACGTAAGCGGCGGCTGGCACATGCACCTGGACGTTCTCGCTGCCCGTCTGACTGGCGGACAAACCGAGCCGTTCTGGGAAGGCTGGTCGCGTCTGAAGCAAGACTACGCTCAGCGCCTGCCGTCCTGACGGCGCAACGAGTACGCAGCGCACACACCGCGAGAGCCCGGCAACATGTGCGCCGGCTCCGTATGCGCCGCGCGTTTCAATCAGCGAACAAGCAGGAGGTCGAACATGCACAAGGTCGTATCGCGCGCCGAATGGCTGAAGGCCCGTATGGCACTTCTCCAGGACGAAAAAGCGCTGACGCAGCGCAGCGATGAAGTGGCGGCGGCCCGTCAGCAGTTGCCGTGGGTCCGCATCGACAAGGACTACGCGTTTGAAACCGATCAGGGGCATGCCTCCCTGCCGGAGCTTTTCAACGGGCGTTCGCAGCTGCTGGTCTACCACTTCATGTTCGGGCCGGACTACAAGGCGGGTTGCCCGTCATGCTCCGCAATCGCCGATGGCTTCGACGGCATCGCCGTACACCTCGCCAATCACGACGTTGAACTGTGGGCAGTGTCACGTGCGCCATTGGACAAGCTGCAGGCCTACAAGCAGCGGCTCGGCTGGAGTTTTCCGTGGGCATCGTCCGGAGGCAGCGATTTCAACGCCGACTTCAACATCTACTTTACCGAAGAGCAGCAGCGCGCCGGCGGCGTGGAGTACAACTACCGCCGCGAGCCAGACGCCGCATGGCGCGACGGCCAAGAGGGCGGCGGCGAGAGCGCGGAGGCGCGGTTCGCCAAATCGTGCGGTACCGACGTGCCGACCTATCATCGCGACCGACCGGGCATGAGCGCGTTCGCCCGGCAAGACGGCGCCGTCTACCACACCTATTCCGCCTACGCGCGCGGACTGGACGGCCTTTGGGGCATGTACCAGTGGCTCGACCGCGCCCCGAAAGGCCGCAACGAAACCGGCCCCTGGTGGCGCCGCAATGACGAATATGCAGCTGGCTGAGCGCGGCAAGGCAACGCTTGGCCGGCCATGCTTGCCGCCGCTCCTGTGCTCTTAGCGGCTCGTCATGCACCGCTCGCCGCCAGCCGGGACGAAACCGCGCGCCGGACTGAGCGCTCGGCAACGAGAGCTTCTGCAAAAAGCGTCGAGCGGCCTTCGGAATAGCGGCGCGACAAAGCAGGAAGCTGGAGTGCTTCCGCGGGTTACCGACAAGCGGAAAGACCTTCGACATCCCGCGCCCGCAAGAGTACAGCGGCCGGCCCTGGCGCACTGGCACTCAGCGTAGTGTTTCGTGCAGGAGATTTCTGATGGCGAAGACTGACCACATTGACCAAGCCGTCGGCTCACGCGCTGGCGCGCTTTCCTCTGAAGCACTCCTTGCGCGCAAGTCTGGCGCAACCCTCCGCCGCGTCAGCGACTGCCTGCACTTCGCCGCCGCGCCGGCCTTTGCCGCCATGGCGCTGCTCGCGGCATCGGCCGGCAGCGGTTCTGCCGCCGCGCTATGCTCGCCCCACGACGCCTCGCCCATCAGCGGCATGGCCGTGATGTACGCCCTGATGAGCGCCTTCCACCTCGCGCCCTGGCTTCAATTGATGTCCAGCAGCGGCGAAGCAAACTGAGCGCCGGAGAGGCGGAGTGAGAGCCCAGAACCGGGCATGGACCGTCGCCCCGCCTTGCTCAGCCGCCCGTACGGACCTGACTGCACCGAAGGCTAAGCTCCGGCCTCACTTGAAGTTCTTGTGCTTGTCCCCAGCTTATCAACATGGGACGCGCGCAGACCAGGCTCGAATCTGATGTAGGTGGCCGTTCAGCCGCCTTACCCGTGCGCGTGGCGGCGCGACGGGGAACTTCTATGGTCGCCTACACCGCGATTTTCGCGTCCGCTTTGAGCGGCTACGCAGGCGTCGGACTTTGGGCCGTCCCTCTGACGGCCATCGCCCTGGCCTCTCTCTCCTACGCCGAATACGGCGGCCTCTACCGCCGCGGCAAGGAACTGGGCCTCATCGGTTTTACGCAATCGACGATGCTGCAAAGCGCCACGCAACGCGCTACTAGCCACCGGTGCCGCTTATGCTGTCGGTTTGGTGTTTCGGCTGATTTAGCGACGGTGACAGCCAGCCAGTCGAATCATCAGATTTCATCGGTGTTTGCGCCTTCGTACGCGCAGATTGAACTCTCGAGCCCCTCTTCGGCGACATCTTCGCATCAGTCGCTTCCGAGATCCAGCGACGTGCTCCTTTGACAGCGTCTGATAGCTGCCGTTCAGCATCGCGAGTTGCTTGCGTGCGACATCCAGTATCGTTGAGCAGTTCGCGCAACAGAGCCATCAGATAGTGGATGTCGCCCTGCTCCAGAAGATCCCAGCCGCGTATAGGAGCGCGAACTTCGCGCGGATAGCTCAAGGGCGTTGTTTTCACAAGCTCGATAACAGCTTGCAGCGACTCTCGTTAAGACTAACGTTTGCCGTGTAGAACTGCGGACTTGCGAGTGCTTGAGTGACCTCGGCCTGATAGCGCTTCGCTCGCGCGAACCCGACATCTGAATTTCATCGAATCCTGGGCCGTAGTCGGCGAACTCTTCAAGCTTGTCGATAGGCGACCAGCGCCTCATCGAACCTGCCCAACTTTCTAAGCTGATGCGCCTCGAGCTCTCTCGCGATGAGATTTCTCTCTTGGCCGTGGAACCGCAGTGCAGCTTGAAAGAGTTCAATGCAGCGATGTCTTTGATTTGCAGCAACTTGAGCTTGCCCGGACGACGTGCACGCAGACGCGATCGCACCTCTCAGAATATGTGTCGTCGCCAGTTGCTGGCGAAGAGAGTTACCGCAGCTTCGGCGATTTCAATCGTCTTCGAATAGCATCGATCGCCTTCGTCAGCTGAATGTCGGCACTGCTCAGGACACTTGCTGCGACGGAGTACGGTCCCAATTGCCTCGCGAAGAACCGATCGCAACTTCTTCCCGAACAATGGAAGGTTAAAGGCTGGCCGGGGCCGGGTCTCTGAAGTGCCCGAGCACATAAGCTTGCCCTCCACAAGGCGCCGATCGTATCGCTCGTCAAGATACGTCTTAGCCAGTCGCTTGGTGTAGGATGTCGTTCACGATATATCCACCATCTGAATAAAGGCCGAAAGATACGCCTGCAATGCCGATGATCTTGCTCGCCATGAGCGTCTAAGAATCTTGAGACTTAACCGGAAATCGGCATCCAGCGATGCCAGTAGCTTGGAGAACTCCGGTCGGCGAACTCGTTTCTCAGACAGCACAGTCAAAACCTGACACGCCAAGCCCATCCCCGCATTCCATTCCCGCACCCCAACGCCACGCACTAAAAATTGGTAAACAATTCCTTAATGCATCTTCTTCTCGCCGCAATCTGTCAAGCGGCGGCGTCGATGCTGCGTTGCGATTTCCCGCGCGCGTAACGGCAGTGCCCTCGCCGCTATCGCTCCCTCATTCTGAATCTCGCACGCACCAACAAAACAATCCCCGTCCGCACCGCGCGCCGTATCCTGCTCGCATCCTTTTCGAGCACGGGGCGCGATCGATCCGTCCGGTTACGTGAAGGGGATGCGGCGCCTGGAAGGCAAGCCTGACGTGTGGCCGAAGCTCCAGGAGGTCTGCGCTCGCTCGTCGCGATCTGCGTGCCGGCAACGGCGTGGCAATCGCGTCCGCCACAGGGCTAACCCCGCTACGCCAGCAACCTGAACAAGGCCAGAGGCAGCGAAGCCGCGGGAGAAACGTGAGCCGGATCAGAAATCGCCGCAACGCGGGCGCCCTTGAGCGGCGCTCTCTACACTAGATGAGCTGTTCAAGCGCGCCCGCGCCCGTGTGTTTTTTTGATTGCGCCGAGTTCTTGTTTGGCGCCGGCAACTCCCCTGCGGGGAGCCGGCCGCCGGCGCTTGGGCTCCGTTTCGCACGCAGCAGCACATGCCGCCAACCGTCGCCGAGGCCCACCCTCAGCAAGCCATCCCGGGCTTGTCCCGGGTTCGGCGAGACCGACAGGAATGACGGTCATGCAGAACGATCAAGCCTTCTGTGCACCCTCAGCGAATGCCACTGCCTACTGCCTACTGCCTACTGCCTACTGCCCACTGCCCACTCCCACTCACCACTCCCTACTCACCCCTTGCCCCCGCCTCACTTCAAATACCACCCCCACGGCTCCGCCGCCTTGTACGTGGTGATCTGCTTCACCTCGAGGAAGTTGTTCAGTCCCCAGGTGCCGAGTTCGCGGCCGACGCCGCTCTTCTTCATGCCGCCCCACGGCGGCTCCAAAAAGTTGGGCTGCGAGCAGTTGATCCAGCACACGCCCGCCTCGAACGCTTCCGCCACGCGTTGCGCGCGCTCGATGTCGGCCGACATCACGGCCGCCGCCAGCCCGAAGTCGCTGCCGTTCGCCAGCGCGATGGCCTCGTCCTCGTCGCCGAAGGTCGTCACCGCCAGCACGGGACCGAAGATTTCCTCGGTCCAGATGCGTGCGCTAGGCTTCACGTCGGCAAAGATCGTCGGCTCCAGGAAGTAACCGGTGTTGAGATGCGCAGGCCGCCCGCCGCCCGTAACCAGTGTCGCCTCGCGCCGGCCTGCATCGATGTAGCCGGTCACTTTCTGATACTGCTGCGCGCTGACGAGTGGGCCCAGCAGCGTGCCCTCGGTCATGCCGTCGCCGATGGTGATCTTCTTGGCCTCCGCACTCAGCCGGTCGATCAGCTTGGGCGCGATTTGCTCCTGCACGATCATGCGCGAGGTGGCGCTGCACACCTGCCCCTGGTTCCAGAAGATGCCGAACATCACCCACTCGACGGCCTGCTCAACGTCCGCATCGTCGAACACCACGATCGGCGATTTGCCGCCGAGTTCCAGGCTGACGCTCTTGACGTCCTGCGCCGCCGCCGTCGCCACGGAGATGCCGGTCGCCACCGAGCCGGTGAACGCCAGCTTGCGCACGTCGGGATGCGTGGCGAGCCGCGCGCCGGTATCGCGGCCGTATCCGGTGACGACGTTGAGCACGCCGGCGGGCAACCCCGCCTCGTGCGCAATGCGCGCCAGCTCCAGCGCCGTCAGCGGCGTGAATTCCGACGGCTTCAACACCATGGCGCAGCCCGCCGCGATCGCCGGCGCCACCTTCCACACCGCCATCAGCAGCGGATAATTCCACGGCACGATCAGGCCGGCGACGCCGATCGGCATATGCCGCAGGCGGCAGTCGAAACGCGCGTCCGGCACCTCGATCGCAGCGTTCTGCCGCCCGTCCAACTCCTCGGCATAGGTGGCGTAGAGATTGAAGCAGTAGGCCGCATCGCCGATGTCACCGAGCGCTTCCGGCAGCGGCTTGCCGTTGTCGCGCACCTCGATTTCGGCCAGCTTTTGCTTGTCGCGCTCGATACCCTCGCCGATGGCACGCAGGATCTTCGCGCGGTCGCGCCCCGTCGTCTTGCGCCACGGCCCCGCCATCGCCGCCTTGGCCGCCGCCACCGCCGCATCGATATCGGCCGCAGTGCCCGCGACGCACTGGTGAAACACCTGCTCGGTCGCCGGATTGATAACGTCAAGCAATCCCCCACCCCGCGAATCCTGCCATTGTCCATCGATGAAGAGCTTGCTTTGCATTCTGGGATCTCGTGTTGCGGATTGCGCTTTCGGCAACGTAGCCGAGCCATCGGACTTGCGCGAGCGCCCCGCAACGTCAGGATCGTGCTCCTGCCGTCCATGCAGTTCTCCATGGCCGGGCTCGCCTCACCCAGGCCCTTTCGCTGTGATGGACGGGCGAAAGAGCATGTCGCCGCTCTTGCTTGCTCATCGCCAGCGGCATCGGCGTGATCATTTCCGTTTGTCATCCTCGGGCTTGTCCCGAGGACCCAACTCTCGGCTGGCAGCGAGCCAAGCCAGCTTGGTCCACCCCCGCTGCACCCTGGGTCCTCGGGACAAGCCCGAGGATGACCGTTGTGAGAGAAGCGAGCGTATCGCGTCATTTCCCGCTTCCCTTGAAAGACTGAACCCTCGACCACTTGCGCAGCAGCGCATCACACCGCTAGGGTCGCGCCGACCTTGACCTGGAGCCCACCGCAATGCCCGCCACGACACCTTGCGATCCCGTCGCCCTGACGCAGGCGCTGATCCGCTGCGAAAGCGTGACGCCGGCCGAAGGCGGCGCGCTCACGTTGCTCGAAGGCCTGCTGACCGGCGCCGGCTTCACCTGCCACCGCATGACGTTTTCGCAGCCCGGCACGCCCGACGTCGAAAACCTCTACGCCCGCATCGGCACGCACGGCCGCAACCTTTGCTTTGCCGGTCATACCGACGTCGTCCCGGTGGGCGACGCGAAATCCTGGACCTCACCGCCGTTCGGCGCGGAAATTCGCGACGGCGTTCTCTACGGCCGCGGTGCCGTCGACATGAAGGGCGGCGTGGCGTGCTTCATCGCCGCCGCGTTGCGCCATCTGAAGACCAACCCCAAGCCGGAGGGCTCGCTCTCGTTCCTCATCACCGGCGACGAGGAGGGCCCGTCGATCAACGGCACGATGAAGGTGCTCGGCTGGCTGAAGGATCGTGACGAACGGCTCGACGCCTGCCTCGTCGGCGAACCGTCGAACCCGCAGGCCCTGGGCGACGAGATCAAGATCGGCCGCCGCGGCTCCGTGGTGTGCGAACTCACGGTCTACGGCAAGCAAGGCCACGCCGCTTATCCGCAGAAGGCGGACAACCCGGTGCCGAAGCTGGCGCGCATGATCGATCGCCTGTCGAGCCAGACGATCGACACCGGCACGGCGCATTTTCAGCCGTCGAACCTGCAGGTCACCGTCATCGACGTGCCAAATACGGCCTCGAACGTCATTCCGGCGCATGCACGCGCGGTGTTCAACATTCGCTACAACGACATTTGGAACCGTCCGCGCATCGAAGACTGGGTGCGCCTGCAGTGCGAGGCCGCCGCGGACGGCCGCGACATTCGCTACGACGTCACCTTCTCCGGCACTGGCGACGTGTTCCTCACGCAGCCCGGCCCGCTCGTTTCAACGCTGGTCGACGCCGTGCAGTCCGTCACCGGCCGCACGCCGCAGCTCACCACTGGTGGCGGCACCTCAGATGCGCGCTTCATCAAGGACCATTGCCCCGTGGTGGAGTTCGGCCTCGTCAACCAGACGATCCACCAGGTCGACGAACGCGTCCCCGTCGCCGATTTGCGAACAACTGACGCAAGTCTACGAACGCTTCATCGCCGCGTATTTTGCAGCAGCCTGAAGTTGTCACCGCCGGAGCCGGCTCATGTAGGTTGGGTCAAGCCTTCGGGCGACCCAACTTGGTGCACCACGCAAGTTGTTGGGTCGCGCTCCGCTTGACGCAACCTGCGAGAGGCGCATCCACTACATCACCCAATAACCGCCGTCGCCTCGTCCAGCCACGCCCGCGTCTCGGGATCGACCTCGGGTCCGATCACCTCGCGCACGGCGGCGTGATACGCATTCAGCCAGGCAAGCTCCGCGGGCAACAGGAGATCCGCCACCACCAGCCGCCGGTCGATCGGCACCAGCGTCAGCGTCTCGAAGGCCATCATCTCGCGATCGCCGCCGGAAACCTTCGCCGGCTTCTTGATCAG
The DNA here is from genome assembly GCA_963846845.1 of uncultured Pseudomonadota bacterium. Lineage (GTDB taxonomy): Bacteria > Pseudomonadota > Alphaproteobacteria > Rhizobiales > Hyphomicrobiaceae > JAKAXS01. Next base: position 135,143 of record CAWJXQ010000016.1, read on the forward strand.
CACCAGGTTCTCGATGCGGATGCCGTAGGCACCCTCCTTGTAATAGCCCGGCTCGTTGGAGCAGATCATGCCCGGCTCCAGCGCTACCATGCCGCCGCGCGAGATCGACTGCGGGCCCTCGTGCACCGACAAATAACTCCCCACGCCGTGACCCGTGCCATGATCGTAGTCGAGCCCCGCGTCCCACAGCGCGCGCCGCGCAAACGGATCGAGGTCTATGCCGCGCGTACCTTTGGGAAACACCGCTGTCGCGATGGCAATGTGGCCCTTTAAAACGCGCGTGAAGCGCTCGCACATTTCCCGGCTCGGCGTGCCGATGGCGATCGTACGCGTCACATCCGTCGTGCCGTCGAGATACTGCGCCCCGCTGTCGAGCAGGAAAAGCTCGCCGGACTTGAGCTTACGGTTCGTCTTGCGGGAGACGCGATAATGCACGATCGCCCCGTTTGGCCCGCACCCGAGATCGTATCGAACGAGATCTCCTTCAATGCTTGCGTCTTGGCGCGCTCTGTCTCCAGCTGCGTCACGGCTTCGATCTCGTCGATCGTACCCTTCGGCGCCTCGCGGTCGAGCCAGGCGAGATAGCGCGCCAGCGCTGCGCCATCGCGCACGTGCGCTGCCCGTGCACCGATGATCTCCGTTTTGTTCTTCACCGCCTTCAGCGCGACGCAAGGATCGGCACCCGCCACGAAACCTTTGGCGCCGCCGAGCGCCCGCCCAAACCAAAACGAGGCATACCCGGTATCGAGCCGCACGCGCTTCCGGCCGGATTTCAAGGCCGCCACCCGCGCCTTCAATGCCTCGGGCGCACTGACCCGTGCCACGGCCGCCAGATGCTGCTTGGCCTCGCGATCCAGCTTTTCAGTCGCGATGAAAATTTCCGGCTTGCCTTTCGCCGGCACGATCGCGAACGCCAGCGGCACCGGGTTGTGCGCGATGTCGGAGCCGCGAATATTGAAAAGCCACGCGATGCTGTCCGGCAGTGTCAGGATCACGACGTCCTGCCCGTCGTCCGCCAGCTTCTTCTGCACGTCCTGCAGCTTTTCCTCGCTGCTGCGCCCGGCGAAGCGCGCCGGATGCACCATCACCGGCCCGGCCGGAGCCGCCGGCCGCTCAGTGCCCCAGGCCTTGTCGACGAGATTGCGCGGCAGCGGTTTCAACTTGATGCCTTTCGGCTTCAACACCGCCTCCAGCTGCGCCACGCCCGCGATCGGATGCAGCCACGGATCGAAACCGGCCACGCCGCCCTTCGGCAGCTTCTCGATCAGCCAAGCCGTGATCTTGTCGCGCCCGAAGCCCGGAAACTCGAAGACATTCCCGTCGCACTCGGCCCGCACCTGCACCGTATACCGCCCGTCGACGAACACGGCGGCAGCCTTCGCCCCGATCGCCGCCAAGCCTGCGCTCCCGGAAAAGCCCGTCAGCCATCGCAGCCGGTCGGCCGATGGCGCCACGTACTCGCCCTGATGCTCGTCGGCACGCGGCACCAGCAGCACGTCCACCTTCGCCGCAGCCATCAGCTGCCGCACGTCCTTGACCCGATCGCCTGCCGCTCCGGGGCTCGCTACATTGTCGAACGTCTGAAACATCGGCGCTGGAATCCTCGTCACAAAATGCAGTCTGAACCAGTCCTTCTCCCCTCGGCGGGAAGGGGCTAGGGGTGGGGGTACGGTCCAGGAGTAACGCCAGATATGTCGCCAATCGGCCCGTACCGCAATCCATTCTCCAAGCTCTTCACCCCACCCCTAGTCCCTCCCCATCGAGGGGAGGGGAATCTGAGCGGTTGGGAAGGCCGCTCCAATTCAGACCTGATGATCGCGCACGTCAGGCCGAGACGAGCCGCAAACACCACGAACTCGGACGCCCGAAGCCGGAACACTCCCCTCCCCCTGGTGGGGAGGGGCGGGGGTTGGGGGAAGAGCCGGAGGAAGCTGGCGGAGGATCTCCGCGCCATTTCTGCCTGGGCAACAACGACCGCCTACCGCCGCACCAGCGTCAGCGTCGACCAGCCGAGAATGCGGCGATGCTCACGTCAGCTGGAAACCGGCCGCCACATACGCCGCGATGACCTCGGCCGCCTGATGCACCAGCAGGCCCGACAACACGAGCATCCCGCCTGGTGCCACGGCGCGGCGAATGTCGCGCGCCAGCATGATCAGCGGCGCGGCGAGGATGTTGGCGATCAGCAGGTCGAACCGGCCCGCGCGCCGCAGCTGCGGTGCGGCGAGACCGTCGGCAACCAGCGCCTCGATCCGCCCGCCGACCCCGTTGAGCTGCATGTTGCTTTTCGCCACGACGATCGACTGCACGTCGAGGTCGGTCGCAAAGATGCGCGCTTGAGGCAGCATGCGCGCCGTGGCGATGGCCAGCACGCCGGAGCCGCACCCCAAGTCGAGCACCCGGCGAAACCGCCGGCGCCGCGTCAGCCGGTCGATGGCCGAGAGGCATCCGAACGTGGTCGCATGATGCGCGGTACCGAACGCCTCGCCCGCATCGATGAGAATGGAGTTCGGCCCCCGCGCCACGCGCCCCGCATCGTGACTGCCGTGGACGGTGAAGCGTCCGGCTGCGACCGGCGGCAGCGCCGCCTGCGACATGGCCACCCAGTTCAGCTCTTCGACAGGAGCAACAGACAATTCCGGCACCGCCACGCCGGCCACAGCGCCCAGCTCTTCGCGCAGGGCGGCGGGGTCGGGCTCCTCGTCGTAGTACGCCTCGATCCGCCACGTCGCTGGCCCGCCGTCGGCGCCCGGCTGTTCGAACAGCGTCAGCGCGTGCGGAACCGGCATCACCAGCTCCTGCAGCGCGCCAGCAAGCGAGCGCGCCACATCGCGCTCGGAAACGTCACACGTCAGCTTGTGAATGGTCACGCGCGGCTCACGTTCGGATCGCGAGCCACTTCGGTCCCCTCGTTGTCGCCGATGTCCGGCAGGTTATCGAGGAACGTATCCCACATGGTGTCCAGATGACTTGCCGCGTCGCTTGGCATCAACGCCGTCAATGTGCCGTCCTCGGCCCTCGGCCACGAGGCCGTCGGTGATCAGCCGTCCCGAGCGCGTCCTCCAGGTCGAAATCGACGGTCACGCCGAAGCTGTGCTTCAAATATTCCTCGATCGCGCGGTCGATGGCCGGCAGGTCACGCCGGTTGGCGCGCTCTTTCACCAGCACGGTGTAGAGCAGCATCTCTTCCTTCACGTCCTCTTCAGCCGCGCGATCCGTCAGCTTGATCATCACGCCGCGATTGTCGGCCATGGCATGGAAGTACAGGTTCTGCGCCAGAACCACCATGTAGCGCTGCTTCTGGTTGAGGAAGTTGAAGAACTGCCGGAAGGCGATGCCACCCAGGCCGACGGCTGCACCGGCCGCTGCCAGCGGATTGCTCGCCACCAGCGCGATCTTGCCCGCCGCACCCACGAGCCCCATGCCCAGGCCGCCGCCGGCCGTGACGCCAAGCTTCAGCTTGTCGAGCGGCCGGAACCGCACGCGCGGGTTGGGAAAGCACATCTCGATGTCGGTGCGCGGGATGTTCTTGAAGAGCTTGAGATAGATGTTGGCATCATTCACTGCCGGCGGCAGTTCCGCCCGCAGCCGCTTGACGATCTTTTCCGCCTCACGGCGGCTGACCATCTTCTGCAACATGATTTCACGCACGCGATCGTCGAACGGCTTCAGCTTGAAGACCAGGCACAGCCGCTGGAAGATCGGCACGTCGAACTCTTCCTTGCGGTAGAACTTGCGGTACGAGCGCCGCTGGTCCCGCTTGTTCGACGCGCCGCGGTAGTAGATCAGGCACTCCTCGAACGCCGTGAAGTCGACCTGCAGGTCGAGGCCGTAGTGGCTCTCCCGCGTCAGGATCATTTCGACATCCGTGGGGTCGATGCGCTGGTAGTTCGCCTGCACCAGGATCGATTCCACTTGCCGGATCACGCGCGTCTGCATCACGCGCCGTTCTTCCTTGGTGAAGCTGCGCGTCATCAGCAGGTCGGAGTCCGGGCTGAACGGTTCGTAGGTCTGCAGCAGTTCGATCAGATTGGCGTTGTGCTTGTTGCGGCGCCAATAGTCGAGGTAGCGGAAGAAACGGCGTACAGCCTTTGCCTCGCCGCGCGGCCAGGCCCGCGATGCCGTCAGCCGGTCCATCAGCGCCGTCGCCGTCACGGGAATGAACTTTTCGCGGCCCCGCACCTCTTCCGGCAGCACCTGGTCAAATCCGGCAACCTGAATGCTCTTGTCGGGCAGGGGATGCTCGGGCGCTGGCAACGGGCGTTGCCAGCCGGCTTTCGCGGTCGCCGCAGCAAGCGGTGCCGACACGCCGATCGACGTCATGCAGTCCCTCCATGCGTACGCAACGCGAACCGGCCCATGAACCAGACCTCAGGAATTGGGCAGAGTGCCCGACCAATGGGTCACCCAGGCGGCAGCCCCTTCCGCTCGGGCCCGGACGCCTGCAGTCTTACGGCCGGGCTCACCCATTTGTCGAGCCTAAGTGCTTATTCGTTCAGCATTTTGACAAACTGTTGCCGTGCACCCTCGACCCGGCGAATTTCGCCGACTAGTTTAGGCCGAAGGGCCAAGGGGAACTTGCGGTGCAGGACAACTGCGCCGCGTGAGGGAGCTAGTCATGACCGCTGCGCCGCAGCCGCCCGCGCTCGACGATCTGTCGGAGGCGGAGCGCTTCCTTGTCCAATCCACGATCCGCGGCGAACCGGCCGACCTGCGCCGTCACAATGTGCGCGGCAGCATCATCCGCGATCTGCTGCTGGAGGCCCGGCCCGGCTGGGTGTTGCCCGCCGCCGGCCTGCGCGTGCACAAGGCGATCATCGACGGCGGCCTGGAGTTGGAAGGCTGCACCCTGACCAAGCCATTTCTGCTTTGGCACTCCCGCGTACAGGGCGGCGGCGAAAGGGGCGCCATTCTTATCCGGGACGCGCGCCTGAAGCGGCTCGGCATCCATTCCTGCACCATTGAAGGCAACATCATTGCCGATCGTGTGCAGGTGGAAAGCGGCATTTTCCTCGGCGGCGGCCTCGTGCGCGGCGTCCTGCAGATCCGCGGCGCCGAGGTTAACGGCGCACTCGCCGTCGAAGGTTCGGAGATCGGCAACGGCAAGGCCGCCATCATGGCGGCCGGGCTTGCGGTTGACCGGTCCGCTCATCGTCCGGCGGGCCAAGATCAAGGGCGAGCTGTCCTTTCCGCGCGCGCAGCTGACGTCCGGCATCTACGGCGAGGACGCCGTCATCAATTGCGAAGGCGTCGCCGTCAATGGCGAGAGCGCACGCCTCGCCGGCGACCTCCTGCTTGATCGCGCCAACATCACCGGCGCCCTGCGCCTCGCCAACGCGCGCATCGGCGGCAAGTTCGCGGCCGACCATTTGATCGTCGCCGCCTCCCCGGCCGCCATCGACGCCAACAACCTGCACGTCGAAAACGGCCTCAGCCTGTCGGGCGCCCGCATTGCCGGCTCCGTCTCGCTGGAAGGCGCCGACATCGGCAAGCACTTCCGCGCCGAAAGCATCGAGATCTGGGGTGGCGAGATGGCCATCGCCGCCGACGTCATCCGCGTCGGCGGCAACTGGGACCTGGCCCGCGCCAAGATCTTCGGCCAGATCAGCTGCCCCGGAGCTAAGATCGTCGGCCATCTGCGGCTGACGGACGCGCGCATTCAGGCCGGCGACATCGCCCTGCGCGGCGACAGCGCCGACGTGCGCGGCGGGTGCTTCATGTCACGCGCCAAGATCACTGGCCTCGTGCGCTTTCCCTCCGCCCAGATCGGCAACCAATTTCGCCTTCGCAGCGCATCTATCAGGGTAGAGCGTGGCCCGGCGGTGCTGGCGAGCGGCGCGACGTTCGAGCGTGACGTCGAGCTTGGCGACGGTTTCGAAACCGCCGGCGCCGTCGTTCTCGATCAGGCGAAGATCAGCGGCGTGTGCGACCTCAAGGGTTCGAAGCTGACGAGCACCACGCTGTCGCGCGCGCCGTTACCCGCCGCCGATCCCGCAGCAACCGCGCCCTCCGACGAAGCCGCAGCCAACACTATCGCCGTTGAGCCGCCGGACGAGATGGCCTCGTCCAGCGACGCCCTGACGGCGCGGTACGACAATATCGTCCTGAGCTTCGTCGATGCGGAGATCGCCTCGCTCGAAATGCCGATGACCGCGCAGGACCGTCCCCGCGGCATCGTCGATCTCTCACGCGCCCGCGTCGGATCGTTCCTCGACTTCGCCGCCGCCTGGCCGCCCAACCCGGGCTTCCGCGGTTGGAGCGCGGGCCGCGAGGTCGACCACCTCGTGCTCGACGGCTTCACCTATGCGCACCTGATGAACCCATCCGGCGCCTTGTCCGGAGCCACGGCCCCGCCGCGCTACGAAGACAGCGTCGGTGAGCGTCGCGTCACCTGGCTGGAAGCGCAGGACTTGCCCGACATCCACGACCACTTCAAGCCGCAGGCCTGGGTGCAACTGGCCAGCCGCCTGGCGGGACAGGGCTACCACGACGACGCACGCGCCATCACCATTGCGCGCCGGCGCCGGCAGGCGGGTGCCCGTTCCACCACGCGCGGCCAGCGCTGGCAGGCGCGCATCCTCGATCTGTTCGCGCTCTACGGTTACAACCCCTGGCGCACCGTCGTTTGGATGGCAGTCATGATCATCGCCTTCGCCGGCGTGTGGACCTGGGCCGCCAGCCACTGCAGCGACCGCGGCTGCGGCGACGAAACGGTCTTCGTCGTCTCCAACCGCGACGCCTACACGCCCGATAAGTTCGCGACGAGTTACCCGGCCTTCAACGCGCTGGGCTATTCGTTCGACGTCTTCGTGCCGTTCATTCCCTTCGGCTACGAAGATCACTGGCGGCCAAACCTGAACTGGCGGCCGTTCGCCGAAGTCCCGCTGCCGGACATCGGCAAGATCACCGGCACCGGCGCCGCGTCTGAACCACCCGTGCTGACATTGACGCTCGGCGGCGTTCTGTATCTCGCGGCCATCCTGGAAATGCTGATCGGCCTCATTCTCACGTCGCTCGCCGTAACAGGCTTCACCGGCCTGCTGCGATCCGACGAGTGAGCTAGAGTGCTTCCGGACAAAGTGTGAAGCGGTTTTCCGATAAGAAGCACGGCTAAGCGAGTGCTTCCGGACAAAGTGTGAAGCGGTTTTCCGATAAGAAGCACGGCTAAAAACAAAAAGGGCCAGGCTTTCGCCCGGCCCCTGCCGATTGAATTTCAACTGATCAGGAATGCAGTGGCCGCACCGGCGGCGCCACGCCGAACTGCGGCTTTGGTGCTTCCTGCGCCCGCTGCGGCTGGCCGGCTCCTGCTGGCTGTGCCTGGTGCCCTGCTTGATGTCCCGGCTGCTGGTAGACCGGCTGTCCACCGGAACCACGTTCCAGACGAGGTGCCACTTCGGCCAGATCGCGCACCTTGCGCGACCGGCCATCGAAGCTGGCGCCTTCCTGGATTGTCAGGAACTGGGTGTGAATATCGCCTTCCACGTCGGCCGTGGGGTGCAGCACGACACGCGCGCTGTGAATGGCGCCGGTCACCTTGCCGTGCACTTCCACGTTCTCCGCGGAGACCGATCCAGCGATGCTGCCTTCACGCCCCACATCGAGCTGCTTGGAGTGAATGTCGGCGTTGATGTCACCGTTGACCGTCAGCAGGCCCTGGCAACGAATGGTGATGCTCTGCCCTTCGATCGACAGGTCGTTGCCGATCACGGAAGCTGGCTGATAGCTCTGCGCCGGAATTTGCGGCGGCTGCGACTGGCCTGCATCCCCGCCATCAGCGCGGCGAAGTTGAAATGGCACGGCGTCTTTTGGACTTTGGTCCTGTTTCCGATTGAACATTACGCGAACTCCCTCAACTGTGACCCGTGCAAATTCGTGACGCGGCGCCGTGGTGGAATTGTGTCGGAACACATAATTGCCGCGAAACCCGCACCCCCATGACGCGGTTGAGTGATCATGACAGCTTCTTGCCCTGTCCGGCAATCAACGTCGATACCGGCATGAAAGGCTCACGCGCCATGTCCGCTGCAACTGGCACCGCCGCGCAACGCCGGCGGATGGTCGGCGAGATCCAACAGCTTGCGCAGGCGTCCGCGCTCCGCTGCCCGGCGCTCGATCAGCGCGTGCTCGACGTCATGGCGCGCGTGCCGCGTGATGCTTTCGTTCCGGAGACCGAACCGGGCGAGGCCTACATCAACGCCCCGCTCGCCATCGGCTTCGGCCAGACGATCTCGCAGCCCTTCATCGTCGCCCTCATGACGAGCCTGGCGCGCATCGATCCCAGGCACCGCGTCCTGGAGGTCGGTACCGGCTCCGGATACCAGACCGCCGTCCTCGCAGCGTTGGCCAGCCACGTCTTCAGCATCGACGTTGTCGCCGGGCTGTCGTCCCGGGCACGCACGGCGCTTGGCGCCCAGGGCATCGCCAATGCCACCCTCGATATTCGCGATGGCCACGGCGGTTGGCCTGAGCACGCGCCCTACGATGCCATCGTCGTCACGGCCGCCCCGGCGATCGTGCCGCCCGCGCTCATCGACCAGCTGGCCCCGCAAGGCCGCCTCGTCATCCCGGTCGGCAAGGACGAGCAGATCCTGACATTGATCGAAAAGCCGGCGGCGGGCGAAGTGACGAGCACGACGATCCTCCCCGTCCGTTTCGTCCCCCTCGTGCGATAGGGCAACCGCGTATTAACCGCGATTCCCCCGGAACAAATTTCCGTGCATTGTGTTCTGCGCTGAGTCGATCTGCGGGTTCCGTAGTATCGTTAGGCCTGGAAATACAACGTTTGGCCGGAGGATAGAGATGTCGCAAGTCGCTCGTCTTGTTACGTCGGAAGCGAAATCCAATCCGGAACGGTTCTTTTCGCTGCCCGGCGATTTGGTTGATGAAATCATGCTGACGCGTGGCGAAAAGCTTGCCACGCTGGAACGCTGGCGCATGCATGTCTTGCAAGAGCTGGCTGCCGCCGGCGAAGGCATGCAAACCCACGGCGTCGGCCGTCAGGCCCAGCTTTTGGACGAGATCGAGACGGCGCGCCAACGCCTCTCGGCAAGGTAATGGGCCTCTCGTCAAGGTAAACAACTTTCAAGTACGCGATGCCGTCGCGTGCGGCGCGCCCAGCAAAGCGATTAAATCGCTTGCATCGGGCGCGCCGTATTTTGCATGACTACGCCACGCCGCCCATGAGCGGCCCTCATGCTTTGGATGGACGCTCCGAAAAATGGCGAACAAAGGCGCCGGTACGCTGCCCCGCCCTGCGCTCAACTCGCAGGCCGTGCCTGCACGCCTGGACCTGATCGAGATGCCCGGCTTCGACGCTTATGCCCTGCTCGACAGTGGCGCGGGCCGCAAGCTCGAACGCTTCGGCAACGTCACGCTCGACCGTCCCGAGCCGCAAGCGCTCTGGCAACCCCGCCGGCCCGATGCGTGGAAGGCGGCAAACGCCATTTTCTCCGCCAGTGGCGACGATGAGGAGAAGGGCCGCTGGCGCATGGACAAGCCGGTGCCGGAAAGCTGGCCCGTCAAGGTCGGCGCGGCCACGATGCTTTGCCGCCTCCAGGGCCTTTGGCACGTCGGCCTATTCCCCGAACAGAAGCCGCATTGGGATTGGATGCTGGAGCGCATCGCCGCCGTGAAGGACGAGCGTCCCCGCGTGCTCAACCTTTTCGCCTACACGGGTGCTGCTTCCCTCTTGGCCGCCGCCGCGGGAGCGGAGGTGACGCATGTCGATGCCTCGAAAAAGGCCATCGGCTGGGGCCGCGACAACCAAGCGGCCTCGAAGCTGGCCGACGCGCCGATACGTTGGATTCTCGACGACGCGGCGAAGTTCGTCGCCCGCGAGGTCCGGCGCGGCAAGACCTACCACGTCATTCTCGTCGACCCGCCGAAGTACGGCCGCGGCCCCGCGGGCGAAGTCTGGGATCTCTTCACCAGCCTGCCTCCCATGCTGAACGACTGCGCCAAGCTGCTGGCGCCCAGCCAATCGGCGATGGTGCTGACGGTCTACGCCATCCGCGCCTCCGCCCTTGCTTTCGATCAGCTGTGCCGCGAAACGCTTGCCGCGCGCGGCGGCCGTTTCCATTCCGGGGAACTCGCCATTCGCGCCGAAAACGGCAACGCCGTGCCGACTTCGCTCTTCACACGCTGGACGGCATCGCCATGACGCCAGGCGGCAGCACCCGCGCACTGCGCGGCGAAATCAAACCCATCACCAGCCTGCAGAACGAGCGCATCAAGGCGATCCGCGCCCTCGACATGCGCAAGACGCGCAAGGAAACGGGACTGTTCGTGGCCGAAGGCGCTTCGCTGATCGTCACCGCCCGCGAGCAGGGCCACACGCCCGAGACACTCGTCTACCGTGCCGGCTCGGCCGGCGAAGGGATTGCACGCGGGCTCGTCACCTGGGCGCTGGAGAACGGCGTCGAGGTGCTGGAAGTCACCGAAGCGATCCTGGAAAAGCTCGCGGCCAAGGACAACCCGCAAAGCCTGCTCGCTGTCTTCAAGCAGCAATGGGCTGAGCCCCCAGACGTCACCAATCTCAAGCCGCAGGCCGCCTGGGTAGCACTCGAAGAGATTCGCGACCCCGGCAACCTCGGCACGATCCTGCGCACGGTCGATGCTGCCGGTGCGGGTGGCATCATCCTCGTCGGCACCTGCTGCGATCCCTTTGCACGTGAAACAATCCGCGCCACGATGGGCTCGGTCTTCGCCGTCCCCCTGGTAAGGATGGACCGCGAGGCATTCCTGCAGCTGTGCCGGGAGTGGCCGGGCGACATCGTCGGTACGCACTTGTCGGCCACATCGGATTTCCGCAAGGTCAGCTATCGCGGCCCCACCCTGCTTCTCATGGGCAGCGAAGGCCCCGGCCTCAGCCAGGCGCTGGCCGCCACGTGTACGCAACTCGTGAAGATCCCCATGGCCGGCCGCTTGGACAGCCTCAACCTCGCCGTCGCCACCGCGTTGACGCTGTTCCAGATACGCGGACCCCATCTTTCGCTCGACCGGCAGCGGCCCTGATGCGCATCGAATATCACCGCACCCTGATCGCCGACCGCGTGCGTAACGAAGCGTTCCATCGCGCGCTGAGCAAAAGCATCGTCAAGGGCAAGACTGTCGTTGCCGACATCGGCGCCGGCACCGGACTGCTCGGCCTGATGGCCGCAAAGTTGGGCGCGCGCGAGGTGTTCCTCTATGAGACTGCCGAGGTTGCCGCAGTCGCAGCGTCACACCTCAAGGCCAATCGAGCGAAGGGCTGCCACATCATCCCCTGCCATTCGACCGAGATGCAGGATCCCCCGACCGTCGATCTCATTGTGTCGGAAACGCTCGGCAACTACGCGCTGGAAGAAGACATCATCGAAACCTTGAATGATGCCCATGCCCGCTTCCTGAAGCCGGGCGCCACGGTCATTCCCGCTCGCATCACGCAGCTCGTCGCCCCCGTCATCTCCGGCCGCATTGCCACGGAACTGGCTGCCTGGGACGACGTCGGCTTCGATCTCGACCTGTCGATCGCCAAGACCATGAGCCTGAACAACGCCTATGTGCGCACGCTGAAGCCGGCTGAACTGCTGGACGGCGGCACAAGCGCCAAGGTTTGGGACACCGTCGACCTCACCCGCCCTGCCAAGGCCAACCGCAAAGGCGAAGCATCGTGGAAGCTCGACGCAGCCACGCCAGTGCACGGCTTCGCCGCGTGGTGGATCGCCGAGCTTGTCGAAGGCGTCACTCTGTCGACGGCGCCGGGCGCGCCCGCGACCCACTGGGAACAGCTTTATTTCCCGCTGTTGCGGCCCCTGGACGCCAAGTCCGGCGACACGATCGCCATCTCGCTTCGCTCCCGCTCCTCAATCGAAGGCGGCACCCACCTCGCCTGGACCGCCACCCACACATCCAAATCCGGCAAGCAGGCGGACCGGCAGGCATTGGATCTCGACAAGGGCTGGCTGCCTTAGAGCGCTTCCGGACAAAGTGTGCCGCGGTTTCCCGAAAAGAAGCACGATGCGAAAAGAGCGTGAGGCTTTCCGCTATTCAATGAAGAGCAGAAGGAGACTCTAGCGCCCGGTCGCGTTCAGCATCAGCCAGAACGTTGCCCACAGGCTGAGGTAGGCGAGCGCCGCCAGCACATACGGCCCGTAGACGTCCATCGCCTCGCCCAGCTTGGCCTTGCGCACCGCCGCCTTGTCGCTGTTGCGCGCCAGCGCTCGCTCCAGATCGACAGACGAGTGATTGAATGGGCACCGCGCCTCGATTTCGTGATAGCGCCGCCTGAAATCCTGCAGCTCCGCCACCGTCAGCGGCATGGCGATTTCCATTTCGCGGGCGAGGTTGGCGAGGTCCATGGCGCAGCGCTGCAGGAACACCGCGCGCGTCTGGTAATTTGCCAGGCCGACGACAAGGCCGAACCCGAACAGGAACAGCCCCGTCACGATCGCTGCATAGTCGATGAAGGAACGCACGTCCGGCGCGATGTTGGCGCCGTAGACCACCGGCAGCAGCGACAGAGATATCTCGAACACGGTCGCGAACGTGAATGCTGCCACGCTCATCACGTGCTTGGATTCCAGCCGCTCATGCGCATTGAAGCGGGCACGTTTCACAAGCCGCATGGCTTTCAAAAGCCGTTCCGCCGAGCCGCGGGTTTGCCCGTCCGATTTCGCAGGTCCAGGTGGACCGGCAACCCGTTCCGGCCCCACGGGCAGCGAAACGACTTGCGGCTTCGGCCTGTGCTGGAGTTGCGCCGTATCCTGCATGCTTTCCGATCCGCGAGCGCTCGCTAACCCTCTGATTGCGGGCCCATATACGGCGCATACACGATTCGTCCGGGTGCGGCACGCCCGCGATCGCCTGCCATGCTTGGTGCCTGTTCATTGCTGCTGCAGCGCCGCACCTTCGTGCTTGATCCCGGCGGCCTCGTTACATATACGTAGCGGCTTCGAGAGCTGCCCCGTTCGTCTAGTGGCCTAGGACACCAGCCTCTCACGTTGGTAACAGGGGTTCGAAACCCCTACGGGGCGCCACCATCCGCTAGGTCATTGACGCGAGTTAACGTCCTGCATTTAGGATATTTAACTCGACTGCTACCTTTCACTGCTACCGTGGCGGGTATGGCTGACGTGGCCAAATTTCCCTATATGACGCTGAGAAAGGGGTCCAAAAACCTCTACTACAAGCGTGCGGTGCCGAAAGATCTTTTGACTTTCCTGCGCTCTTTCCTCGACCATTAGGTGATGGCTGGGACGCGGACCGAAGCGATCAGAGGCAAATGGTCCGACAGCATGGCAGCCGACGAAACGACTTCGTCATTCAAAAGACAGCCGGTAGGGGAGCAATAGATGCGGTCTAAGGCCAGAAGCGGCAATCTAGAGGGAAACGTCCTCTTCGTCGTCCTGGAGGGGAACGCTGTGCTGAGCAGCGTTTGGATTGAATGCCACCGCGACCAATCATTGAAATCACCAAGAGCGATAGTCACGCGCGCCGGATGAGCTGCTATCTCGCAGAGAACTGCGGACTGAGCACGCCGTTCTGCGAACCGTAAACCCAAATGCGTAGCGAGAATATGTACTGCTCCCGCCGGCGTTGCCACCACCGCACTAATCAAGCGTCGCGGTTCGCGGCCTTGTACCGAGATGTCGTGAACATGAGAATCCTCGATCGGCCAGCGGCTGAGCAGCAGCTGACCGTACTCGCCATCGGCGGTTTGAACGGCCGTAGCGCCCACTGGGTGGTAGGGAAACTCTGCTTTGATCAGCGCCAATAAGGACTTTTCCGACGCACGCCTATCGACCTCCTGCACAGCCAGGATATCCGGCTGCACCCTAGCAATTGTGTCCGCTATTCGCTCAAAATCGCGAACGCCGTCCATGCCCACGCCGCCGTGGACATTCCATGTCATTATTCGAAGAACGAGGTCATCCATGACCAAGCTTGCGATCACCGAGGAATTGTCGGGCAAGAAGCGCCACGGCGATCCAACACGCTATCAGCGCAATTACGAGCAGGAAGCCCGGCACGCTAGGCTCGCTTATAAGGCCATATAATTGTTGTCCCAGCAGCGCCAGCACGATGAAGCCAGGGGCCAGCCCGATCACGCTTCCAATTAAAAATGCCAGGAACCCTACACGCAAAGCGCCCGCCGCTATGTTCACCATCGTGAAAGGCGCGATCGGTAGAAGCCGAATGGTCGCGACGGCTAAAATTCCTTTGTCCACGATGGCATTGCGGAGCCGAAGAAGCTTGCCGCCGAGCACACGCTGGACAAGGCCACGGCCGCCAGACCACCCCAAGAAATATCCACACCCAGCACTTACGAGTGTGCCGGCCATAGCGACGGGAATACCGGCGCCGAGGCCAAGAGCCGCCGTCGTGCCACCGATCAAAAGCATGATTGGAACCATAAGTAGGCTTGCACCTACGAACGCGATGGTGATCAACACTAACGACGAAATGCTCCCGTCATCGAGGCTATATATTCGCGCAAGCAGAATATTCGCATCGTTAGAATAATACGTCCAGCTAGCGGCCAAGGCAGCCATTACAAGCGCGGCACCGGCAAGCAGCCATCCGGCGCGCGATCTCATCACGTGAATATCCTCGCCGGACATTTGGGCCAAAAATGCCGCGGCATCGATTGGGCGTTCGGGATCACCTACCTCTGCAGCGACACCAGCCACGCTCTCCGGTAACAACTCTCCATCGTCGATGTCGCAAAGTGAATAACCCGCGCTTCGCATCAGAGTGGATGCCGTGATGAGTCCTTCCTGCCCAATACTAACGTCAACGCGCGAAGAATCGACGCCACAATGCATACCGATGAGCCGGCTCTGGAACCTTCGGATATTCCTTCTTTCAATCTCGGATGTGGCGACGATCGTCAAGTCGCACTCCGTATCGGTGCCCATCGATCTATTGTTGAGGTTCGCCGAACCCACCCGCAGGATCTGATCGTCAATGATCATGACCTTCGAATGGACCATGACCGACTTTTGCTTGCCCTGAGATTCGACAGCCGGAAATGCAATCCGCACGCGATCTCCGCCAGCCTCTTTGACTATGCGCGTGAAGCGGATGCGTCCGTTACGCATAGTCAACGCTTCAAGCCAAGGCTCATGACTCTTCGGGGCTACGATAAGCACCTGAAGCCGAGGCTTCTCTCGCAACTGCCGGGCGAGGCGATCGGCGATATTCCGCGAGGTTAGATATTGGTTTTCGATATAGATCGTCTGTTCTGCCTGTTCGATCATTCGTTCGAAAAGGCGTTCAACCTCCCTGGTGCCGCTGACTTCGTCGGTCGACGGCACCGTCCTCGATATGCCGACGGCAACTTCTTCGAAATCAACGGCGACGCCTTCTGGCCAAGCATCACCGACGGGTGACTCGGCTACGCTTTCACCTGCCGCCAACCGCCATCGCTCATTTACAAGAGAACTGAGAGCAAGCGCGGCTTCGCCGTCGACTATTGCCTGCACGTCATGAAAAGGGTCATAGGGCTTGCCCGCTGGGTCGCAGCGATCTGGCAGATCGAACGGGTGCGCCGCAGTATCCCAACGCCGAATAGTGAGATCCAGCCCACCGCAAAATGCAATGTTGTCGTCGACGATCACCAACTTCTGATGCTGGGATGATCCAATCGGGAGCGTGTCATCTAAAACCAGGTCAACGTTATCCCAAGCGAGCTTGGCTTTCGGGAATGCCTCACGTTCCAGGGCATAAAGCGTTGAGAAATCCCACAGCAGCAAACGAATGCGCAGTTGGGGCTCGCGGCGGGCCAATTCTTTCAGGAAAGGTCCCAGGTGGCATGGCAAGCCATCGATGGGCTGGCCGGGGCACACTGCGAGCGGCGTCCGGCTATCGATATCCCAGCCTACAATCGTGATGCTTTTCTTAGCTTTGAGCAGGCTCGATCGTACCGCTCCAAAACAGGAGGCCACATCGTGAAACACTGACATGCGCCGTGCGCTAGCTACTTTCCATGTCGTATCCCCGCTTAGTACCGCTTTGTGCTCCGGTCCCCGCAACTTGATCATTCCCTTTCTCCTGAGCCGAAAACAAACTGTCGACCAATCCCAATCGTTCCCAACATGATCGCTTGATGGGTTTCGAAGGCAGGAAGCTTGCGAGGGCAGATGGTAGCCATCGCAGCGGCTCTGCGGACCTGACGTTCATCCGCTCTCTGGACGCATCCTTCCGCCGCTGCCATCGAGCGCGAGTGACATGAGACTGCGGTCGGATCCCCTACCATGGATGGGCCGTAACGGCGTCGCTTTGCCCTCGTTACAGGGAAATGATACCTAAAACCGGCGACATTGAAGAGGCCCCATGACCCCGATGAAGAAATTGCTCCCACTGCTTGAGCACACAGCGTCGGATCGCTACGCGAAAGCGCACCATGCAAGCAGCCTGTTTGTATCGAGCAACATGAACGGTGTGGTCGGCGCCGAGTATTTCGCTGAGCTGGCACGGCTTGATGCCATCGCCGACCGTGAGTGGGCCCGCAAGGAACGTTGGTTCATCGCCAGTTGCGAAAACGACGGCATCAATCCTGGCCCGCGCCGGCAACGGACGCCATAAGCTTCAGCCCGATATTTCAGCATCCTAGGCTTAGCAGACCACACGGCGATCCTTCGCTCGCCAACCGGCGTCATGCTCATCAACGCTGGGATTGTGCCGCATAGGCTTCGAGGGACAGGCAAAGATCCGCGCCGGAGTAGTGAGCATCGTGGATGCTCAGTCTTAACCCGTCAGCGGTAGACTTCAGACGCGATGCAAGCAAATCACGCATTCAATTTGGTTTGGGTGGCGCCACTGGTCTCACCCAGGTGTATCCGGAATATGTGCCCAGCGGCACCCGGTGAGCCCGCTCGCGCCATTCCGTGAGGGCGCGCGCTGTCTTTTGAACGGCAGTCTCTGGGATTTTCGGAATTTTGACCATCTGGCGCCTCCTCGCAAACAACCCGCGTGTCTCAACATCGTTCGAAGATGACCGCAAACGTAGTTATCAATGTCGTAAGGGCGAAAACAACCGCACGATGGGTTGCCCGTCTGGACGTAAGGAACTCGCAATAAACGTTGACTCGACGTCTAGGCCGACCACTAGCTGAATTACCTCGCGAAGCATGGACGCGGACGACGCTGCTTCCATTGCCCTTCGGAGGACGCAATGGCGACCACAACCCCTACGACAGTTTTAGTAGTTGAAGACGAAATGGTGCTGCGGATGCGCGCCGTCGATATTGTCGAGGATGCTGGCTTTGTCGCGGTGGAAGCGGTGAGCGCGGACCAGGCGCTCCTTATCCTCGAACAGCGCTCCGATATTTCGATGCTGTTTTCCGACATTCAGATGCCGGGAACGATGGACGGCCTTAAGCTCGCACACGCCGTGAATGAGCGGTGGCCGAAGATCAAAATCATATTGGTGTCAGGGCAGATAACACCCACCGATGCTGAAACTCCGCCGGAGAGCAAATTCTTTGGTAAGCCGATCGAAGCGGCACAAATGATCGCCGAACTTCAAAACATGATCGGAGCCGGGGCGCTCAAGATCGTGCCGGAACTAAATGAAAGAGCATTGGACGCGAGCGTCGACCAAAGCGGCTTCATTCAGCTATCCCACACTGAGGAAGCACTTACGGCGGAAAATGACGGATTGCGACTGTTACTTGAGCAGGCAGGCATCAACGCGAGAGCGCTCCTGAAGCAGGCGGGCATCGAAGCAAAGGAACGTGAAGCCTCTGACAATTTGCAGAAGCTCATCATGGGTGAACTTCATCACCGCATCAAAAACACTCTGGCGACCGTCAGTGCGATCGCGGGGCAGAGTCTTCGAACTGCGCCAAGCATGGTTCACGCGCAGAAGGCAATTGAAGGGAGGCTAGGAGCCCTCGGACGCGCTCATGATTTGCTCCTACAGGTTCATTGGGCAAATGCCAGTTTGGCCACCACCGTGCGTGCGGCGACCGAACCCTTTGACAATCAGGGTGCTGGACGCATTTCAGTCGAAGGGCAAGACCTCTCGATCTCATCGGCGGCCGTAATCTCCTTGGCTATGACGCTCAACGAGCTCTGCACCAACACCACCAAGTTTGGCGCACTCTCGGTGCCAGGAGGACGTGTCTCAATTTCATGGACTGTAGACGAGGAGGCTCGATTGCTCAATCTGAAGTGGCTGGAAACGGGCGGCCCGACCGTAAGTGCCCCAACGCGCCGTAGCTTTGGTACGCGCATGATGGAGTCGCTCGGCAACCAGCTCAGTGGCGAAGTTGATCTGTCGTATAATCCATCGGGATTCATCTACGAACTTGTAGCGCCGTTAAAGGCGTTTGAAGCCAAGGGCGGCGCGACGTCTTAGGCTTGATAATCGCACACCGCGAGGCAGTCTGTTGCTCGTCAGCTGGCGCATGGCTGTCTGCTCGACAACGGTGCCAATGCTCAAGCACACCGCCGCTGATCTTCAGCTAAAAATTCCGGAATAGGATTACCCATATTCAAAAGCCGACTAAGCACTGTGCTGACGTCAGCCATCATGTAGGGTTTGGGTAGCAGAGGCACGTTCACCATCGCCGACCGCATGTCCTCATAGTCCATTCCGCTAGCAATCGCGTACGGAATGCCGCGTTTAGCGAGCAGCTGCGCGACCGGATCGACCTGCAGCCCGTGCAGATGAAAATCCAGGATGGCGGCGACATAATCCGATGCTTCAGCGCATTTTAGCGCGGTCTCTAGATTGGAGGCGCTTTCAACCTCGTAACCTAGTTCTTCAAGCATCTCTTCAAGAACCATCAAGACGAGCATTTCGTCTTCGGCGATGAGTACGCGAGGCAAACTGGACATGAGCTGTGCTCCTTTCCAGATAAACTGACCCAAAATCCAATCAAGTCAATGCGTTGCCCACTAACCTTGTGTGCAGTGAGGACATTACTAACTAATCAAGGAACAATGGGTAGGCAACTAGCGTTTCTTGTCATAGTGCAGTTAGTGAGTAACAAATGTGTGAGGAGCACATGCAGGCCCGAAATCGCGAAGAACGTCTTCAGATTATGTTGACCGGAGAAGAGCTTAGCACGCTAGACGATTTCCGCTTCAAGTACCGCTTGCCAAGCCGGGCTGCCGCCGTACGTGAGCTTTTGAAGCGAGGCCTTGCCGCTCCCAAGACAGGCGTTGTCGACGAGGACTCCCATTCCAAGGATTTTGGAGTCATCGGAATTGCCAACGGTAGCGCATTCAGAGGCGCGCCTAGGAAAGACGGTTCGGACGGTTCTGCTACAGAGTGAGCCAGCCGCGCGCTGTCTCCAGCGCTTTTCCCATCCTCTCCAAATCAAAAGGTTTGCTCAGCCAATAGGCCTTGCTGGGCAAAGCCGCGTCTCAGGCTTGCCGCCTTCTCGGTGCGTGTGAACTCAACTGTCACTTTGTAGTCCTTGGTTTCAAGAGGGGTTGAGAACCGCGCCTCCAGCTCGCTACCGGATGCTCCAAAATACCGTGTAAGCCATTATTCGGCGAGCTCACCGAGCAGTCAATTCGGCCGAAGGTAGTGAAGGCTCGGCAGTCCAGACGTCCTCAACATTGCGGTTTCGTACTTTTGAGGCGGCGCCCGGCGTTCGGTTAAGAATGCTGAGAGTTTGCTCGTAAACCAGGATAGATTGAGCAAGCATTTCCTTGCCTTGCGTCGTAAAAGCGTCAGGACATCAGCACCTTGACTTGAGAAGCTTATATAACGCTTCCGGTGAGTTTCGGGACCAGAGGTAAAATGGCGCTCGTTAAAAAGACCGATCTTCCGCGCAGATCCTCCGAACCGGGCCCGGCCAAAGCCGTGGTGCCGAACGCAGAAGCGCCGAAGCCGGCCGCGTCCAACGAGCGGCGTGCGCGCGAGCGATCCAGGGCGCGGCAGGAAAAAGCGGCGGAACGCATTGCGGCCGCTACCGAAGAGCTGGCAGCGGGCGTGGTCGAGGCTTCGGCTGCATCCGAAGAGCTCAATCGATCCCTCACGCAGATTTCGGCAGCAGCCGAAGAGGCCGCGGGCGCTGCGCAGGAATTGCAGGCAGCCGTTGGGAGCCTTGGCGCCATCTTCGCGCAGGCGCGGACGCGCGCTGAATCCTGGCGGCAAAAGACCGACACTCTGCAAACCCAGCTAGGAGACGTCGCAACGCAGATCGACAGCTTTGCGGCCTCGGTGCAGGACAATGCCGCACGACAGCTGGAAGCCGTTGATGTCGTAGCCCAGCTCGAGACCCAGGCAGCGGATATCAGCGCCATTACGGTAACAGTCGGCGATATCGCCGATCAGACCGATCTCCTCGCATTGAACGCTGCCATTGAGGCCGCAAGAGCCGGAGATCACGGGCGGGGCTTTGCGGTTGTCGCCGACGAGGTTCGCAATCTGGCCGAGACGTCGGAGAAGAGCGCAAAAGAAGTCCGGGAGATCGCAGACACAATCGCCGAGGATGTCCGCCGCATTGCCAAGAGCATCAAGACTTCGGCCGAAACCGCGCAGGTCGAAGCAAAAAGCGGCCGGGAGATGATCGCCAGCATCGAGCAGCTTCGCTCAGATGTCAGGGAGATGGCAGATAACGCGCAGGCGGTGCTTGTAGCCTCCATCGAGGCCGATACCGGCAGTCGCGAGGCGCAACGAGGCGCAGAACAAGTCGCGAGCGCCGCTGAAGAACAGTCTGCAGCGACCATGGAATCGCAACGTGCCTTGCAACAGCAAAGCACCGCACTGGACCAGAGCAAGAAGACCGCCGAGTCCCTCGCAGAGCTCGCTGAAGCGCTGCAGACTGAGACAGGCGAACATAGCGCCGAGCAGCTTGCCTCTGCCGCTGAGGAGCTATCCGCGACAGTGCAGGAGTTGTCAGGCGCCGCGACTGAAATTCTTGCAGCGCTCGATCAGATCAATCGGGGTGCACAAGCGCAGGCAGCCGCGACCCAGCAATCATCTTCCGCAATGCGCCAGATCGAGAAGGCCGCGGTCAACAGTAAGACAGCAGCTGGCGCCGCTTCCGAGCGTGCTGACCGTTTGCTCCCTATCCTCAAAGCCAACCGCGAAGGCGTTCAGAAGCTCCTGAAAAATGCCCTTCAGGCAGCGCAGGACAGCAAGGACGTCTCCGAGTTGATTTCGACGCTGGAGAAGTCTGGAAGCCGTATCGAAAAGTTCGTCGATGGCATCACCCTGGTCGCTATCCAGACAAACATGCTGGCTGTCAGCGGCTCGGTCGAAGGCGCGCGCGCCGGGGAACAAGGTCGGGGCTTTGCCGTAGTCTCGGCTGATATTCGCAATCTCGCCCGGGAGTTTGCAGAGAACGCCGGGCGGGTGAAAGATGTCGTCAGGAACGTTCAGATGCAGATCCTGGCCGTTCGCCGCGACGTCGAGTTGATTGCGGCAACCTCACAGTCGGAAGTTCGCAAGAATGCCGGGATCGACGAGCGGCTGGCTTCGATTGAAGAGGAAATGCTCAGCATCAAGGGCGGCGTCAATGAAATCCTCGGCGGCGCCGATGCCATCCTGAAATCCTGCGGCGAGGTTCTTTCGGGCACCGAGCAGATTGCGACGGCTGCCGAAGAGACCAGCGGTGCCGCGGCCCAGGCTGCCACGGCCGCGCGTCAACAAGCGCGCGGGGCCGAAGATCTGGCGGCCGCAATCGAAGAAATCGCGAGCCTGGCGGACGAGCTGCTCATCGCTAAAACCTGAGTGCATCCTATGAGTTCGCTGGATAATCAGGTGCTGCTGCTAAACGTGGGTGGTGAAAGCTTTGGCTTGTCGTCAGCTACACTGACTGAAGTGATACGGCCTGGTGTCCTCACTCGCGTACCGCACAGCCCGGCCGCCCTTCTCGGCATCACCAACCTGCGCGGGGCCGCCCTTCCTGTCGTCTCTTTGGCGAGGTTGCTGGGGATCAAGGCAGACGGGCCAATCGGTTCGTCCAAAATTGTTATCGTGCATCGGAATGGTCCGGTCGGCCTGCTCGTCGACAAGGTCACTTCGCTGGCCGAAGCTCACGGGCAGGAGCGCATCGATATAGACGGAATGCTCGACCGTGCCTTCGGCGAGGTACGCCGAACACGCGCATCCGTGCCCTCCGATGAGCCCGTGCAGCCCAAAGACCAGAGCAGCGCTGGGAGCTTTGATCATGTTTTTCTGAGCTTCATGCTGGGCGACCAGGAATATGCCCTCCCGATCAAGCAGATTGAAGAAGTCGCACCGGTGGATGAAAACGTCGCCAGCCTGCCGCGATCTGATCAGGCTATTTTGGGGCTCGCCGCCCGGCGCGGTGAGATGACGTCTCTTCTTTCGCTTCACTATCTCATCGGGTTGCCCGACGCTCACCGTGCAAATGCGGAAGGCAGGCGCGTGCTCTATACCCGCCTTGGCAGGATTCGCGTCGGACTGGTCGTCGATCGCATCAAAGAGATTATCCGCGTTCCGACGTCCTCACTTGATCCGGTGCCGGCCGTGCTGACGAGGGGCAAAGGCGAGAGCCAGATACAAGCCATCTGCCGGCTCGATGAGGGGAAGCGCTTGGTCTCAATACTCTCCATCGAAAAACTTTTCGATGCTGAGACGGCCGCGAGGCTCGCGTCAAACGATACCGGCGAGGCAGCGACGACGATGGCAGACGCCCATTCGACCCCAGAATCAGCAACCGAGCAGTTTGTGATCTTTTCGCTCGAGGATGAGCGCTACGGCCTTCCAATCGCGGCCGTTCGCGAAATCGTGCGCTGTCCGGACAGTCTCGCCCGGGTGCCGCACGCGCCGGCCTTTGTCAAAGGCGTCCTCAATCTTCGCGGCCAGGTCATCCCTGTTATCGATCAACGCGAACGGTTTGGTGTGAAGCCGTCCCCGGCCGGAATTGCGGGTCGCATCATCATCATCAGCACCGGTGCGGCAATTGCTGGCTTCCTGGTGGACGATAT
Source organism: uncultured Pseudomonadota bacterium (assembly GCA_963846845.1). Classification (GTDB taxonomy): domain Bacteria; phylum Pseudomonadota; class Alphaproteobacteria; order Rhizobiales; family Hyphomicrobiaceae; genus JAKAXS01. The sequence continues at coordinate 158,042 of CAWJXQ010000016.1, forward strand.
CGATCAAATTATTCGTATCCTGGCACGGGACATTGGCCCTGCCCCGGACGTTACGCTGGGTGATGCCGGTTTGTTTGACCGGATCGCATCAAGCGCTGACGGGCAGATGCTCCTTCTCGTTGATCCAGGTTCCCTGCTGGATCAGACTGAAAAGGATATGCTTCGCGGCGTCGACCTGGCTCCGGAAGGATAAGGCTTCAGTGATCAAAGTCCTGGTTGTGGACGATTCCGCGCTGATGCGAAGGCTTCTTGGAAGCGTGTTTCGCGGGGACTCAGATTTTGACGTCGCCTACGCGCGCAACGGGGAAGAGGCTCTGGCGCAACTGCACTCGTTCCTTCCTGATGTCATAACACTCGACGTCAATATGCCGGTGATGGACGGGATCGCATGTCTGAACAGGATTATGCTGGAGCGGCCGACCCCTACCATTATGGTTTCGTCCCAGACCGAGGAAGGCGCGGCGATAACGCTTGAAGCCATGGAGCTGGGGGCCGTCGATTTCATGACAAAACCCGAAGGCGCGATGTCCTTGAACATGCGCGAATTCGGCCCCGGTTTGGTTGCCAAAGTCGTCACGGCCTCAACGGCCCGATTGCGCAGAAGCCACAGGCTTGCCGAGCGCGTGCGCCTCAAAACCGGTACGATCAAGGACGTTCGGACTGACGACGTGGAGCCCGTTGCGGAAGACGACGCAGTCGCTAACGACGTTGGCACCGGTCTCGTTATTGTGGGGACTTCAACCGGCGGGCCGCCCGCCCTTGATAAATTACTCTCGCGTCTTCCGGCTGCGTTTCCCTGGCCCGTCCTAATTGCTCAACACATGCCTGCAGCGTTCACCGGACCCCTTGCTCGCCGCTTGAATGGCCTCGCTCCCCTTGCGGTGACCGAACTTATCCGTCCCACAAAAATGGTCCCGGGAAACGTGTACGTTGCAAAAGGGGACGCCGATGTCGTCGTGACGCTTCGCGACGGCGTTCCCGCGGCAGCCCCGGTGCCGTCCTCGCCAAGCTATCTTTGGCACCCCAGTGTCGAGCGCCTCGTCAAAAGCGCCATGGAACATTTTGTCCCCTCGCGACTAATTGGTGTGCTGCTCACCGGTATGGGAAACGACGGGGTCGGTGCTATGACAACGCTACGAACGCTTGGCGGTCGCACGATCGCGGAAGCGGAAGAGACTGCTGTCGTCTGGGGCATGCCCGGCGAGCTTTTCAAATCAGGGGGAGCTGAAGCAGTCCTTCCCATCGAAGGGATCGCTGACAAGCTGATCAGCTGGGCCAAGTAAGCGTGGCGGAGACCAGATCAGAAAATCCTGCGCCGCTCCTGAGCTCTGATGAGCTACAGCGGCTGTGCGACTATCTCTATCGACTTTCAGGCATAAGCTATGACGAGAGCAAGAGGTTCTATATCGAGAGGCGCGTCGCCGAGCGGATCGCGCAAACGTCTTCGACTTCCTTCAATTCGTATATGGCCTTGCTCAGATCGGGATCGGGCGAAGCAGAACATCTCATCAACATCTTCACCGTCAACGAGACCTACTTCTATCGAGAGGACCATCAGCTCCGCTGTCTGACCCAGGACATTTTGCCAGAGGTTGTTCGGTCGAAAACGCCCGGCGATCTTGTCCGTATCTGGTGTGTGCCGTGCTCGACAGGCGAAGAGCCGTACTCCGTCGCCATTTGGCTCCTGGAAAATTGGCCGCTGGTCGACGCGTACCACATCGACATTGTGGGCTCCGATATCGATACCCGTGTTCTGGCCGCAGCAAAACAGGGGCGATACGGCGAAAGAGCCTTGTCGAGGCTGCCTGCAGCATTGCAGAACGAGTACTTCTCGCCGAGCTCCGCAGGGATCAGGGAAATAATTTCAGATCTCCGGGAGTCGGTGACGTTCACTCAAGTGAACCTTCTGGACCCCGGCGGAGTGGCCGCACAAGGCCCGTTCGACATCATCTTCTGCCGCAACGTCTTAATCTATTTCGACGATGCCTCGAGGCTGGCAGCCGTAAATAATCTATCTAATGCCCTGCATTCAAATGGTTTCATCTGCCTTGGGCATAGTGAGTCAATGTCCCGGATTTCCCTCGAATTTTCCGCACGACATTTCAAGGATGCCATCGTCTATCAACGTCCAGGTGCATGATGGACGAGTTGATGGAGCAGTTCCTCATTGAATCACGCGAGCTCGTGCAGCAAGCGTCGGACGATCTGATTTCTCTCGAGGGGAATCCGGGCGATCAGCCACGCATCGATAGCGCTTTTCGCGCCATACACACGCTGAAGGGGTCAGTCGCAATTTTCGACTTCCCACCCATGCTGTCAGCGCTTCACGCCGCGGAGGACTTGCTGTCCGCGGTGCGCGGGCACAGGGTGCCTGCAAACAGGCCGGTGCTCGACGCCCTGCTTCAATGCGTTACCGCGTCGGATGCATGGATCGAGGCAATCGCTGCGACGGGCGCCCTTGGGCCCGAAAGCCTGGTCGAAAGCGAGCGGTTAAAGGCGCTCCTAAGCGACGTCGCCAGACCCTCGCCGAATTTGAGCGATGTTGCGGTGCTGTCGTCGCCCTCTGAACCAGACGCTCTCGTTGCAGCGCCTGCATCCTCGTTGGCCGCTAACCGCACCCTCAGAATAGACGGCACTCAAGTGGACGCAGTTGCCGACGTCGTCGGTGAACTTATCGTCGCCAAGAATGCCCTGGGGCACATCGCGTCAAGGGCCGCGGACGTCAACACGGAACTCAGCAGGGCCCTGAAGGCAAACCACACCGATATGGAGCGTTTGATTGGCGATTTGCATCGTTCGGTCACGCGGCTCCGAATGGTGCCGCTCTCCCGCTCGTTTCGACGGTTTCCAAGACTTGTTCGTGACATGGCTGGAAAACTGGGAAAAACGGTCGAACTTGAGATCGTTGGCGAAGAGGTTGAGGCCGACAAGACTATCGTTGACGGGCTCTATGAACCGCTTCTCCATATTTTGAGAAACGCTCTCGATCATGGCATCGAGGAACCAGCTGTCAGGATAGCTGCCGGGAAATCTGCTGCCGGACGCATAAAACTGGAGGCCAGAAATAGCAGCGGCCAAATCACCATCTCGGTAAGCGATGATGGACGCGGACTCGATGTTGAGCAAATTCGTCAGACAGCTCTACGCAAGAACATGATGACGCCGGAAGCGGTTGCTGATCTCGACGAGGAGGCGGTGATAAATCTGATTTGCGCCCCGGGATTCTCAACCTCGTCATCCATATCCGAAGTCTCCGGCCGCGGCGTCGGGATGGACGCTGTCAAAACATCCGTCGAGGCTCTCTCCGGCCGCATTGAGCTCTCCTCTAGTCCGGGCGCCGGGACGAATGTCACGCTCATCCTGCCTCTGGCGGTCTTCGTAACAACCATCATGCTGGTGCGAGCTGGTGAGCAATGGTTCGGCGTGCCTGTCGAGGCCGTTCGCGAAACCGTGCGAATACCCCGTAATCATATTCTGCCGATCAAGGCTGGGGAGGCGTTCTCACTTCGAAACCGTACCCTTCCTTTGATGCAGATGTCGTCCCTGCTCGGGCTTCCGGCGTCAACGAGACCTGACATTGCGCGCGTGCTGGTCGTTGACTCTCCTGCCTCTCCCGTGGGCCTCGAGGTGGAGGATTTTGGAGAAAGGATGGAAGTGCATTTACGCCCGGCGACAGGATTGTTGACCGGCTTTACCGACCTACTCGGCACCGCGCTGCTGGGTGACGGTAAGGTGTTGATGGTGTTGCATATTGCCAATGTCTTGGGCGGATAACTGGATGGCAGATCAGCGCTTGTGTGCACTTTGGAACAAGTCCTGCTGCGACCCCGTGCGCGGACGGTTTGTCAGATTTGAAGAGGGACGATTTGTAAGACGCAACACCGCGCCCATGTAATAACCCATTCAACTATAGTTGGAGCCCCGACGAATGACCGTAACCGTACTGATCGTTGACGACAGCAAACTCGCCAGGATCGTTGCTGGCAAAGCTGTCACCGCAACGCAGCCTACCTGGGAACGGCTAGAAGCCAGCAACGCTGACGAGGCCATGGACCTGATGGGATCACGCGAGGTCGACGTCGTGCTGATTGATTACAATATGCCCGGGAAAAATGGTCTTGAGCTTGCTCAAGATCTGCGCAGCTCACGACCATCCATGCCGATCGCGATTATCACTGCAAACGTGCAGGAAGAAGTCCTCTCGCTGGCGCGGGCGGCTAACGCGACATTTGTTGCCAAGCCGGTCACGCAGGAAGGCCTCCGCGACTTTCTCATTCAAGCCGACAAGATCGTCTCCTCGGGCGCCGCATGACCGCTCGTGGTGTCGACGAAATCACCGGGGACAGGCAACTCAGCGACATTGAGAGGGACGCTCTCACTGAGATCGCCAATATTGGTGTCAGTCGCGCAGCATCCAGCTTGCGCAAGATGGTCGACCGGCAGGTGTTGCTCTCGGTCCCGTCGGTTGAGGTTGTCACTCATCAATCCGCTGCCGATCTGATAGGCCAGCGTGAGTCCGACGACCTTATCGCTGTGATGCAAGCTTTCTCCGGTGCGTTCGACGGCCGAGCCATGCTCATTTTCCCACAAAAAAACGGCGTCGAACTGACCCGCGCCGTCCTTGGATCTGACGTGTCTCCAGACGAGATCTCCAGCATGGAAGAGGAGGCCCTTGCCGAGACCGGCAACGTCATCCTGAACGGTTGCGTTGGCACCATGGCCAATATGTTAAACCAGCCGCTAAGCCTGTCTTTGCCGACAATAGTGAGAGGAACGGGACAAGAGCTGTTCACAGTCAAATGTCCGCCTCCCGAACAGGGTCTCGTCCTCTTTTTCTTCATCAACTTTGCCGTGGAAGGCCGCGACATTCGAGGTTACATCGCAATGCTGATGGATGTGCCTTCCCTTGCCGCGTTGAAAGTTCTGATCGGTGAGTTCATAGCGCGCGTGATGCACGACGATCTCGGTAAGCCCGGTTTGGATCCTGCGGAATAGAAAGCGATGGCCATCAACCCGGATGCTGAATCTCCGAAGCCATTGGCAGAACGACTAAGGCTGACCCTTGCCGTCTCCGGTGCCGCGGGAGCTTGGGAATGGAACCTGAACACCAACCTCATATCCGGCGATGCGCGCTTCGCCAATCTGTACAATATCTCGCCGGCGCAAGCGGTAGCCGGGATTGCGCCAGCTACTTTCGTTTCCATCATCCATCCCCACGATCAGACAAGAATCCGGCTGGCCATCGGCGGCGTGCTGCGAGGCGCCGAAGTTTTATCAAAAGAGTTTCGAGTCATTTTGGCTGACGGCTCTATGCGGTGGCTGCATGCCAGGGGTCACCGGGAAGCTACGGATCTCACCCATTTCAGTGGCGTCCTCGTGGACGTCACCGAACAAAAAAGAGTGGAGGAACGGCTCAGGGTCGCTCAGACCGCCGGCGAAGTCGGCACGTTCGAATATATCCATGGCTTCGGTACAGCGACTGTGTCGGACCAGTTTTGTCGTCTTCTTGGCCTGCACACCGCAGCCGACCTCCCTGTACGCAGCATCAATGCTGTCGTGCATCCTGATGACACACCCATCATTCTTGGCGACAGAACTTCAAGCTCGATGTCGGAAGGTCGTGTCGAATTCCGCATCACGCGGCCGGATACCAAAGAGGTAAGATGGCTCACCCGCAAGGGTGAGTACATTTCTGACACCAACTCTAACTGTCCGACGCTTTAGCGGGGTCATCTACGACATCACCCACTCGAAGCTCATCGAAAAGAAGTTGCTGCTCCTCAACGAGACGTTGGAGGAACGCGTTCGCGAGCGGACGTTGGAACGGGATGACATCTGGCGCCTTTCCCGAGATTTGCTTGGTATTGCCAACGCTAGAGGCGTCTGGACCAGCGTTAGCCCGGCCTGGACGCGCACGCTCGGTTGGCAGCAAAATGAGCTCGAAGGCAGAACATCTCATTGGTTGGAAGATCCAGCGGAAAAATCGCATATCGAGGAGATGTTCACGAAGACGGCGTTCCTGCACCGTCTGAGAACCAAGGATGGCTCGTACCGGAGTTTGTCGTGGACTATCGTTCCAAAAGAAGGACTGTTTTATTGTGTGGCTCGAGACGTCACAGAAGAACTGGAAAATGCCCGCAGTCTCGTTGAAGCCGAAGAACAGCTCCGTCAAAGCCACAAGATGGAGGCGATCGGCCAGCTGACGGGCGGCATAGCCCACGACTTTAATAATCTGCTGACAGGTATCATGGCGTCACTGAGCCTGATTAAGCGCCGGCTAAAGTCGGGAAAACTTGAGGATCTCGACAACTTCATTAATGCCGCGACGACATCAGCACGTCGCGCGGCAGCCCTCACCCACAGCATGCTTGCGTTCTCAAGGCGCCAGTCTCTGGATATTAAAGGCCAGCAGATAAATGACATTCTCGTTGGCTTTGAGGACATGCTGCGTCGGAGCCTGAGCGAGAATATTCAACTCACAATGTCTCTAGCGGCTGATGTCTGGCCCGCACTGACCGACGCAAATCAGCTCGCAAACGCGATCTTGAACCTTGTCATCAATTCTCGCGATGCTCTGCCCGACGGCGGCGAAATCTCTTTAGAGACGTCCAACGTAACTCTCGATGCGAATGCCGCTAAATCGTTTAAGGGCATGCATGCCGGTGAATACGTCCGTATATCCGTCTCGGATACGGGTTCCGGTATGCCCGCCGAGGTGATCGGCAAGGCGTTTGATCCGTTTTTCACCACCAAGCCAATTGGCCAGGGAACTGGTCTCGGGCTCTCGATGATCTACGGCTTTGCGAAGCAATGCGGCGGCCACGTTGACATACAAAGCAAGGTGGGCCGCGGCACTGAGGTGTCCCTATATCTTCCCCGGGCTGCTTTGTCCGAGAAGGAACCTGCAACACCCGCAGCGGCTAGTCCCGTCTCACGCGGGCGAACCGAGACGGTGCTTGTCGTCGAGGACGATCCAACAGTCCGTCTGATCATCACCGAAGTTCTCGACGAGTTGGGCTACAAGGCCATCATCGCCGGCGACGCGCACAGCGCCTTGCCGCACCTTAAATCAGCTCAGCCCATCCATCTCTTGGTCACTGACGTTGGCTTGCCGCAAATCAATGGACGCGAGCTTGCCGAAATGGCGCGGGTGTATCGTCCGTCACTCAAAGTGCTCTTCATCACCGGCTACACCGAAAAAGCAACAATCCGGGAGGACTTTCTCTCTCCCGGAATGGATCTGCTGACCAAGCCGTTCGAGCTCGACGCGCTTGGCGCAAAGATCCGCGAACTCATAGATGGCGATTGATGACAAAAAGTCCAAGCGACTGCCCGTAGTCGATTCGAGCCAGAGCATCGAGCATGCTCTTCGACGCTAGTCGGTAAGCCATGCTGAACTTCAGGCACATCAGCAGTCCGAGCCTTTCGCGGAATAGAGGATCGTGCTCGGCTGTCCGCAAAGCCGTCAGTATCGTTGCGGTAGAACGAGGGATCTTGGATGGAGTGGTTAGGCTTCCTAAAATGTCATCGCGTTAGGAATTGCTGCCATAGCGACAGCTTTGAGCGTCAGTCCGCTTTCTCGGCTTTGCAGACCTCACGGCGATCCTTCGCTCGCCAACCGGCGTCTTGCTCCTAGACAAAGACATCGGCCCGCGGAAGCTTCGCAGCCTCCTTTTGTTGGCCTGGTCGGCGCGCAGATCTGTTGCCCCATCCTGACGCCCGTGCATATGATAGACTGTCATCGAGTTGAGGGCGCGTCTGTGCAGACATCAGGTCCACTTCGCTATTCCAAATTTGAACTTTGCAGCACGAGACAGCTTGAGCATTTGTCCGAAGAATTTTGCTACGACCTCGACACGCTCCGAAACATCTCGACTGCCTTGGGCAAACGGACTTGTCGCCATTCAGCTCAAGCAAAGCGGGCAGCCGATCGACAGATTACGGCCCTGCCGCCACCTACAAGTGAGCGGGTTCGCAGGAGCGCTCGGTGGCTCGGGATCGCAGCGGTGTTGGCAGTGTTGCTGGCAATCGCGATAGATCAGGTTGGTCAGTGGTTGGCGCTAAGTTGATATGCCGCGTAGCTACTCAGGAGTAGATGGACCAAATCGGCCGATGCTGACCGAAGCTATCGTTACCGCCACGATTTCGGCAACTGGTCGCGCCATTGCACCCTCTCCACTCCGAGGTCCATCGGGGCTTTAAAAATCGTTGACGCAGGTTCCTGCTCCTCGCTCAATACCAAGCGCCAAAAAGCAGCCATGCGCGCGACGTCGTGGAACTCGTCCATCTGCAAAATCTTGCCGCGTTCAAACGTAACAATCTGAGTGTAGGTGCCGACGAGTTGAAGTCCCGTGTTGCGGTGGATGAGCGTGCAATCAATAAAGGCTCTGGCGCTATCGTCCTGAAGTTTAAATTGACTAACAGTCGAGTGACTATCGACCGTTTCCATCACCGGAGCCAAGAAATCCCGGAACTGGTTTTTGCCCGCGATACACATCGGCGAACCATCGAAGCCGCCAGTGTTGCAGACATATCGGAGATTATCGGAGTAACAGGCGAGTGTGCCGTCCAGATCACCCTTCGACCAAGCTAGGTGAGCTTGTTGCAAGACAGCCTCGTCGTAACTCTCGTTGACAGGCATGACGACCTCGTCGGTTGCTACGTTCGCATACCCTACTCCGCTTGCTGCTGGTAAAAAACGAAGCGCTCGAATGCTTGAATGTAGTTGGCGTCCAGCGTCTCCTCCAACCGAGTGATTTTGCCAGCAGACATCCATCCTTTGAACCGGAGCTTGGTTTCGAGCACTTCGCCAGTTTTCCGATGCCGATAGATGCCGTGAACCACGCTCCAGCTATGATCGGTCTCGTGTACCAGCTTCTCAAGCGAGAACTGCTCGACGACGAATGTATGGATTAGGAAGCTAAGGCGCTCGTACGCATCATGCTTGCCGAGAGCACTCATGGCATAGGGAACTTGAATTCCATCGACATTGACCAGATAGACGATCTCGTCATGCAGGTGGGCCATGAAGCCATCGATATCGCCGCGCTCCCAAGCTAAATGTGCCTGATGGAACGCTTCATTATCCTCTTGGCGCATTTGAGAACACTCGTGCCCTAGATTGACTTCAACCTCATTGGAACAAGCCCTAACGCGATCCGATACCAGCGGCTGTCCCACTTAACCATTGAAGATCGCGCCGCGCGCATTGTAAACCCGCTGAGTGGTGGGCAGCTACTGGTCGAAGCGATCGCAACGGGGAGACGTTCAGGAATGCAACGCGACCCAAAAATCTTCACGTCGCGCCTCAGTGTCCCGTCACCCAAAACGGCATCTCAGTCGATGTGTTGATTTTCCGTTTGGAAGCAGTGACGAGTAAGCCCTCAAGGTGGTCGATGCAGAGGGTACCAGCGCTGTTTGGGACGATCTTTTCCCCTCTGCCGAGGAGGCTCACGCAGAGTTCGTCCAAACGCTCACAGACGAAGGGATCTCTTTTCTTCGCGACCCAGTTGCACAACAGCATTAAAGGTTTGCAGTCCAGTGCAGAGTTTTGGCTTAGTGGAATACCCACGACACCGGTGGCGCGTTGATGCCGAGGGTCAAGGCCCGGATGCGGGTTGCGTCTCGCTCGCCTGCATTGATGGCAAGCGCAAATCTCCGAGCCACTTCCTCTTGCGTAATGTCGAGATTGAATTTCTCCACCTCCGCGTCTAACGAGTAGATCAACTGGGTCATAAATTCTAGATCGACAGACATGCGCCCCCCAATGCGCTCAAAATTAGCTCAGGGCTCTGAAGCTGTCTCCGGACTTTGGTCGGGTTGGCCGCCGGGCTAAGGGCTAATTTGGGCTAATCCGGAAAAGAAAGTGCACAGCCAATTTGTCGTCAAGGGGGCGTCGCTCGGTGGTATCTGCGCCGTGTAGGACGACAACTGCCGTTGGGTTCAACCGCTGGATGTACCGAGGAAAACCCTCCAGCAACCGACGGAAATCAGGGCCATCGCTACGACGACAAAGCACAGCCTCAAGCCGCCACGAGTGGCCGCCATCGCAAAAATCCAACCAATCAATATATCGATAGCCCGCCAAGGATTTGGAGCATGTGAGCGCGACAGTTGCTGAAAAGCGAATTTCTATATCTGTCGCGGTTACGACGCGGTAAATGGGTTTATCTTCCCCACTTCGGACGCGTCTTCGGGCACATCAGCTCGCCACCAAACTTTGCGGCAAACGTCTCAGCGTGGCGAGCCTCAGCGATGCAGAAGACGTTGAAGTATGAACCGTCACGGGAGAAGCACTGGCCACGGCTGCACAGGCTTAGCCCCTCGCCTTCGCAGAAGAACCTCAGCTTGTAATAATTGTGGCCTATGCAAAAACGCTCTTCGAGGGCGACCTGGTGCGGCCAGCCACGATCGATCGTTGCGCTGCTCAGCTCTCCCTTGCGATAGACCACGCTTGTCCTCCGAGTTGGGAGAGCGTAAAGAACAAATAGGGAACACACCTGTCGAGGGTTGTGGTTCATGAGGGTCGAACTAATCTTGAAGCGCAACAATCGTCAACTGCTGCCATGCCCCTCAGCCATTCGAAAGCCCTGACCGAATTAGACCTCGACACACAAGCTATAGTGTCGGCTGCGTACCCAGAAGCCTGCATCGACTTGGAAGATCCTAATAGATCATTGGCTCAGCTCGGCGAGCTCCGAAAGCTACTGGGTGACGAGATGGCCCGTGGCCGTCAACCTGAACTGACGCACGACCATCTGCCCGGCGCTCCTGCTGATCTGCAAGCGCGGTACATCGAGGCTGCTGTAAATGGCGTGATCATCGCGTCGATCTATCTTCCCAACGGCAATCCGAAGCCAGGGCCGAAGTTCGACTACAAGCTGGCTTGGTTCGAACGACTGATCCGTCACGTGCGCAAGCTACACAAAATGGGACTGCCGGTGGCTCTCGCAGGAGACTTCAATGTGGTTCCGACCGATCGCGATATCTACTCGACCAAGAGCTGGTACGATGATGCGCTTCTTCAGCCTGAACCACGTACCGCTTATAAGAAGCTCTTGAAGCAAGGATGGACCGACAGCCTTCGCGAGATGCATCCAGATGACGAGCGCCTCTTCACGTCTGGCACGACCTACGAAAGAGATGGGAACGTGATGCCGGCCTGCGTCTTGATCACATTCTGCTCAGCCCGGTATTGTCAAAGAAGCTAACGGCCGCTGGCGTCGATCGGAAGGTGCGCGGGCGAGAGGGTGCAAGTGATCATGCGCCGGTTTGGGTGCAGCTCGATTAGCACGGGTTCGATGGCTACTTAGTGCGTCCAGCATCGCTCAATATGAAGCGATCATCAACAGTGGCTCTCAAATGTTTAACTCAAACGGGCGTCTGACCGGTTAACGTGGCGCCTTCTTAAGCCGAGATACGCTTGACCTAGCCCGGTCACGAACGAGCCAACCGGTACAAAGGCCTCGGATGCTAACGCGCAACGTCTTCCACGTTTATGTCGATGAGAGTTCGCAGACCGGTCACGGCTTCATGGTGATCGGTGCAATCTTCTGCAGCAAGGATGCGGCTCTGGAAATTGCGGAGGTCATGAACCAGTGCCTAGTGGCGCATCAGCAGCGGCACGACAAAGAGTTTCACTGGACCGAACTGAAGGGGCACACGCTCGAACTCTACAAAGACGTGTTGACCAAGCTCATCGGCTTCACCTTAGGGCGCCGCAAGATGCGTTACCGCGCGCTCGTTGTCGATATGAGGCAAGTTGACCACTCGCTAAACGGTGGTGGTGATCGTGAGGCCACGATGGCCAAGTTCATCTTCACGTTGGTGTTCGGCTTCGCGCGCAGCTTCGGCCCCAACATTCAGTATCACGTGTGGATCGATAAGCGCGCCGACTCCGTTCGAGATCTGGAAATGGACAAGCGCACACTCTACTCGCTGAACAACGAAGCAAAGTCCAAATTTGGTTGGGACGATGGGCCGTTCGTCGGCGTGAAGTTCGTTGACTCAAAGAAGAGCCGGCTAATCCAGGCCGTCGATCTGATCACCGGCGCCATCGCATATGAGACAAACCAGAAGCATCTCCTGCAGGACGCATCGGAGCACCGGGTCGCTTTGCTTCAGCACGTGATCGCCTGCTCAACCTTAAAGACCTTGGCACAGGCGTCGCCCCGTTGGCCCTTTGGCTTTCAAATTCAGCACTTCGATTTTGTGAAGAGCAAGCTGGCCAGAGAACGGTCAAGCTAGCGTTGAGTCAAACATGAATGCAGGTTGGCTTTGAAGACCGGTTCGAGAGGCACTTTAGATTTCAGCCGGTGTCAGCGCTCTAGTATCTAACCCCGTTCGTACGCCGCCTTGCACTTGTCGTCGTTGGCCTGCTTCAAAGCGGGGTCAGTCTCGTATTTTCCAGAGAAGTGATCGACGTGACGTTGCCCGCAGAACTGAAGTAGTTTCTCGCGTTCCGTCGGTTCGGCGCTGGCTGCTACTTTCGGCTTGGATGCTAGGCTGCTCTTCGCCACATTAGCATCAGGCTGGCAGGCGCAGAGGAAGATGGCGGCTAGTGCCCCTAGCGCCGGCAGAAGTCGTTGATGGTGGTTCATGGGATGTCCGCGCCAACTGGCTGTAGTCCGACGGTAAAGTGATTTGGTCGTTTGTTGTCGAGCTCGTGCAGGTCGATTGACAGTTGTCCTGTGCAATTCGTTGGTCGGAAGGCGTCCACTCGGAACGGTGGCTCGACTGGCGGGTTTGCAAGCGTCAACCCCTCGGAGAACTCCCATGGCTGCTCGCGCGTACTGGAAGGGCCATTTGAAGCTCTCGCTAGTCACCTGCCCTGTATCCCTGTTCCCTGCCACCGCCAATCGGACAAAACAAACTTCCATCAAATCAGTCGCAAGACCGGCAATCGGTTGAGACAACAAATGGTCGATGAGAGCACTGGCAAGTTCGTAGACAGTGACGACAAAGGCCGGGGCTACGAGCTGAGCAAGGGCAAGTACGTGGAGATCGAACCCGAGGAGCTTGAGGCTGTGGAGGTCGAAAGCACCCACACGATCGATATCGAAAAGTTCGTGCCTGAAGAAGAGATCGACAAGCGCTACTACGAACGGCCCTACTACGTCGTGCCCGAGAAGGATGGTGCCGAAGCATTCGCTGTGATCCGAGATGCCATGAAGGACAAGGGCCGCGTGGCTCTTGCTCGCATCGTCTTCGCAAACCGCGAGCACATCTTAGCCGTGGAAGCGTGGGGCAAGGGGATGCTCGGTACTACGCTGCGTTACGATTACGAAGTCCGCGCGGACAAGGAGTTCTTCGCGCACGTGCCCACATCTCGCCCGACGAAGGACATGGTTCAAGGACGAGTATGAATTGGCGCTTCGGAAACTCGTGAAGCGGAAGGCCGGCGGCAAGACGATCGAACGGTCGGAGCCTTCAGAGAAGTCGTCCAACGTCATCGACCTCATGGACGCACTGAAGCGAAGTGTCGGAGGAGGCAAGTCACCCAGCAAGCCCACTCGGAAAATCACCAAGAAGAGTAAGCGGTCTTGATTTTCGGCGGGCCTTCGCATCTGCTCGCGCGTGCAGCTATGCCCGCTTTCTCGGCTCAGCCAACCGGCGTCTTGCTGATCGACGCTGCCATCGGGCCGCGCATGGTCTCCAAACGGCTCGCCGACAACGAACGCACACAAATATGCTCATAACTCGCACGCAATAAAGGGGCAAAAAGCGCGTTTGGCTTAAGCTAATGCCGCCTCAGGAACGGGGCGACGCCTCGTTACATTTGATGATAGAAGGCTGGGGGAGGGAAGTAAAAGCGCTCGCGGAGTTGTTGCGAACAGGGACAATACCGCGTGGTCGTTCCGCGCGGAAGTGAAAGGCTTACAAACTAGGTCAATGAAAAATGATACAAAGATTGCTGACGGAGTATCTCCCTCGTCGGAAGCTGGCCGCGTGGCGGCGTTGGAGGCCTATGCGATCGTCGACACGTCGCCGCAAGCCGAATTCGACGATATCGTCCGTCTCGCAGCAGACACGTTCGGCGCCCCGATAGCGGTCATAAATCTGGTGGCTCGCGACCGCCAGTGGTTCATGGCAGAGACGGGAATAGGCGTACGCGAGTTGCCGCTCGATGTTTCTATTTGTGCCCACGCAATCCTGCAGAATGATTTTCTGGTTGTTCCCGACACCCGAGCAGATGCCCGGTTTGCCTGCAACCCACTTGTCACGGCACACGAAGGCCTGCGGTTCTACGCGGGCGCCCTCTTGCGAAGCAGTGAAGGACTTCCGATAGGCACGGTCTGCGTTCTTGACAGGAGCCCTCGCCCTGCAGGGATAACTTCGCATCAACGACTCGTTCTCGAAGTGCTGGCCCGGCAGGTCATGACTCAGCTTGAGCTACGCAAGGCTCTAGCAACGCAACGCGCGCGCGCTCAAGAGTTTGCTATAGAGGCCCGCCAGCGCCTCGAAGCCGAGAGTGCGCTTCGACTTGTTGAGGAACGTCTACGGCTCGCCAACCTCGCGACTAACGATGCGATCTGGGACTGGAACTTTTCCACAAACCACGTCATCTGGAACGAAGCGCTTGGCGCTGCTTACGGACATTCTGCTGATGAGGTAGAACCCACAGGAGAGTGGTGGATCTCCCACATCCACCCTGATGACCGCGACCGCATCGACGCAAGCATTCACGCCGCGATAGACGGGTCGGCGAAGAGTTGGACCGACGAATATCGCTTTCTCCGCGCAGATGGCACCTATGCCGGCGTTCTCGATCGTGGGCATATAATTCGCAACGAGGATGGCGTCGCCATTCGTATGATAGGAGCGATGCTCGATATCAGCGAACGTGTGCGTACTCGGGCAGAGCTTGCCATAAACGAAGAGCGGCTCCGGTTGGCTACCCAAGCAGCCGAAGTAGGCTTTTGGGATGTCGATGTCATCAACGACATTTTGATCTGGCCTCCCATCGTCAAACGGATGTTTGGCATCTCGCCGGAGGCGCCGGCTTCCATGGCCGATTTTTACAATGGGTTGCATCCCGACGACCGCGCTGCGACGGCAGGCGCGTTTGCGAAAGCGTGCGATCCCGTCAAGCGCGCGCTTTATGATGTCGAATACCGCACCATTGGCAAAGAAGATGGCCTGATCCGATGGGTAGCGGCTAAGGGCCGAGGCAATTTCGATCACAGCGGGCACTGCCTGCGCGTTGTGGGTACCGCGATCGATGTCACTGGGCGAAAGCGGACAGAAGCCGAGCTGCGTACGCTCAATGAAAATCTGGAGCGGCGCGTGGCGGAAGTCGTCGCCGAGCGGGAGCAAACGGAGGAGGCGCTGCGGCAGGCCCAAAAGATGGAGGCCGTGGGGCAGCTCACCGGCGGCATCGCTCACGATTTCAACAACATGCTCGCGGTGGTCGTGGGCTCTTTAGACTTGCTGGGCCGGCGGGTGGGAGCTTCCGATGCGCGTGCCGCTCGCTACATCGCTTCAGCAAAGGACGGGGCACAGCGCGCCGCAACGCTCACCCAGCGTCTGCTAGCTTTCTCCCGCCAGCAGCCCCTCAATCCGGAAGTCATGGATGCCAACAAGCTGGTGCCGGGCATGTCGGAACTTTTAGGGCATTCCTTGGGAGCCGGTATCCGCCTCGAAACCGTGCTTGCCGCCGGGCTATGGCGCACGCATGCGGATCGCAATCAGCTTGAGAGCGCCATCCTAAATCTAGCGGTCAACGCTCGGGACGCCATGGTGGAAGGGGGAAGGCTCACGATCGAAACCCAGAACATGCATATCGACGAAAGCTACGCCGCCGCAAACTTCGGGGTCCCGGTGGGACAGTATGTGATGATCGCGGTCTCAGACACCGGAGGGGGCATGTCGCCCGAGGTCGTAGCCAAGGCATTCGAGCCCTTCTTTACGACCAAAGCAGTCGGCAAGGGAACGGGGCTGGGCTTGAGTCAGGTGTATGGGTTTGTCAAGCAGTCTGGCGGGCATGTGAAAATTTACTCCGAGGCTGGCGAAGGCACGACTGTCAAAATATACCTGCCGCGCTTTATTGGCGTGGAAGATGCGGAAGAAGATGCACCGGGCGTAGCTCTACCATTAGGCGAGTTTCAAGAAATCATATTGGTTGTCGAGGATGAGCCAGCCGTGCGGCAGCTGAGTGTCGATGCCTTAGAGAAGCTCGGTTACCACGTATTTGAGGCTGATGGGGGTGTCGCGGCACTGCGAATGCTGGATGCACATCCAGAGATCACACTACTTTTCACCGATATCGTCATGCCGGATATGAACGGCCGCAAGCTGGCAGATGAGGCGCGCAGGCGCCGCCCAGACCTCAAAGTGCTTTATACGACCGGCTACACCCGCAATGCCGTTGTGCACAATGGCGTGGTCGATCCCGGCGTCGCACTTATTGGCAAGCCGTTCACCCTTGACCAGTTGGCGGCCAAGGTGCGCGAGGTTCTGGAGAGCTGAGACGGGCAAGCTGCTGGAGCACCACCGACCCATCTGCTGGTTCCACCCGGGCTGCGAACCAATTCCCATGAGTGGCGGGGCATTCCTGCACGCTTAGCCGGATCTTTTCGACAGTGGTCCCGTTCACCGACATCGGCGCTGTTCTGGTGCCGGCATGGAGGAAACACCAGTGAAAAAGCTGATCGGCGTCGCCGTCATTGCTCTCGCCCCGTTGAGTTTTGCCCTGGCCGGCGCTCCAGATAAGGAGCACCCGCCCCAGAAAGCGACGGAAGAAGCCACGCCAGAAATGAAGAACCCCGGTGGCACGGAGAAGCTTCATCCGCCGCAGAAGGCCATGGATGAGGCGACGCCGGTTGAGAAGAAGGGCGAGAAGGCGGCTGCCGGAGGCTCAAGCGGCGGTGCTGCTCAGACGGAAGCCGCGCCTTCGTGGGATACACGCAAAGCCGGAGAGAGCGTGTCGCTGACAGGTTCTAAGCAGTAGGCGTCGAGATCGCGCAGCTGCAGTTCCTAGGGACCGGCAGACCAACCGGTTCAAGTCGCCCGGGACGGGTTTTCTTTGCTCATAAGCTGATGACTTGCGCGACGTGTTCGCTTAGGGTCCGGGCATGAGTTGAAGGCAGCCATTCTCAAGGCCCGGTTTTGCCACCACGGTCTGCGCGAGTGAACTGACCAACGACGCAATTTCTGGCCCGCCCCGCAAGGAGCGGGTCTTTCTTTTGTTGATGCCCTATGTGCGCGTCTTGGTGCAGCATGTCGCGGATCTTGCTCGAGTTGATTGATGGGTGATCGGTAACGACGACATCTTTCCGGCGCAACGCTGTGATTAGTCCCCTGTCGGGTTAGCAATCGTCAATAGGCGTTGACTTTACCCAGTGCCGACCACTAGCTGATCTACCTCGCGAAGCATGGACGCGGATGAAGCTCGTTCCATTGCCCTTCGGAGGACGCCACGACGGCAGCCAACATCCCAAGCCCCACGACAGTATTGGTCGTTGAAGACGAGATGGTGTTGCGCATGCGCGCTGTCGATATTGTAGAGGACGCAGGCTTTGTGGCGGTGGAAGCCGTAAGCGCGGACCAGGCGCTCCTTATCCTTGAACAGCGGTCAGACATAACGATGCTGTTTTCCGACATTCAGATGCCGGGCACCATGGATGGGCTCAGGCTGGCTCATGCTGTCAACGAGCGGTGGCCCCGGATCAAAATCATTCTGGTGTCTGGCCAGATTACGCCGACGGAAGCCGAGACACCGCCCGACAGCAAATTCTTCGGCAAGCCGCTCGAAGTCACGCAGATGATTTCCGAACTTCAAAGCATGGTCGGCGCAGGCGCTCTCAAGATCGTGCCGGAATTGAATGAGGCCGCTGTGGATGCAAGCATCGAACAAGCCGGCTTAATACCGCTGTCTCACACTGAGGAGGCACTGGCGGCGGAAAATGACGGTCTGCGGCTTTTGCTTGAGCAGGCGGGCATCAACGTTAGAGCGCTCTTGAGGCAAGCAGGCATCGAAGCCAAGGAACGCGAAGCTTCGGAAAATTTGCGAGATAGCTCATTATGGGCGACCTCGACCACCGCATCAAAGATACTCTGGCTACCGTTAGTGCAATCGCGGGACAGAGCTCTTCGAACAGCGCCGAGCATGGCGCATGCGCAGAATGCAATCGAAGGGAGGCTGCAGCCCTTGGACGCGCTCATGATTCTGCTTCTCTAGGTTCACTGGGCGAATGACAATTTGGCCACTACCGCGTGCGCGGCGACCGAATCGTTCGACAATCAGGGTGCTGGACGTATTTCAATCGAGGGGCAAGACCTTTCTATCTCATCGGCCGCAGTGATCTCCTTGGCCATGACGCTCAACGAGCTCTGAACCAACACAAAATAGTTTGGAGCTCTCTCGGTGCCCGCTGGTCGTGTCGCAATCTCATGGACTGTTGACGAAGCCGCTGGATTCTGAATTTGAAATGGACGGAAACGGGTGGCTCCACAGTCAACGTCCCAACACGCCGAAGCTTTGGAACGCGAATGATGGAGTTGCCGGGGAACCAGCTCAGCGGTCGGGTCGAGCTATCATATTATCCGACGGGTTTCGTTTATGAGCTTGTTGCTCCGCTGAGTGCGTTCAAGGCCAAGGGCGGGTCGACGTCTAAACATGTCTTCTCGCCGCGATGGCCATCCTTCGCTCGCCAGCCGGCGTCTTGCTCATCGGCGGGGTATCGGCCAGCTTGCGCAGGAGCGACGGGGTCGACCTTCGCTCGGCACGACGAAGGAAGTTTAATATTGGTCTCGCGTCGAGAAGCAGATGTCGCCGTACATGGCAAGGTACCTGCGTCGACGGTTGGAGTTGGCAGGACACTAGGTCGGGCCTCGCAATGTCGCTCTCATATTGGGTGACGTTATCTCTGTCTGGTAGAACGAGAGGCAGGATGTCCATCGCTTGAGGTATGCTTTTGCGATTGAGCCAATCGGCAGCCTGCTGGTCGATGGCGTACGCAAAGATCGGCGAAGCCAAGCTTAACACTCGCTTTGTAAGGCCGCTGTTCTTTACCTCCGTCACAGCCTGGACTTACCGTCGATGCCTCCCAGAAACTGGTTCGTGCTATTCTTCCCGATTTCTCGTAGCGCTTGGAGCGCGCCGAGACCCATGGTATCCGCTCGAAGTACAACGCTTACATCCGGATGGGCGAGAGGATCAGGCGCATCGTCTCAAGCCCCCTTGCTTATCGATGGTGAGGGGAGAAACGTCCGCTACGACGATCGCATCGGGCACCTGTTTAGTACATCACGCATTGCAACAAATCGTGGTGCAAGCGGCTCGAGATTATCGTGGGTCAGGAGTACTACGCGCGCTTTCCCACCGAGAGACTCTCCTTGATGCAACTTAGCAGCAGCACGAGCCAGCACTTGACCGCTCAGATACTGCGGCGCGTTAGGATGGAAACTGCTGGCGGTGGCACGATAGTGACCACGTAAGAGCCAGCCCAGATCACCCCCTTCAATAAGGGTGCAAGAGCAGGGGGATCAACTGGTGCTGCAATCAAAGCGCCTGCTTTATTAGTCACTTCCGCGCGGACCTGCTCGTTCATCCGCTGAGCGTCATTGTCAGCAAGGATGACTCGGTACGCGAGCCCGCGATGCTTCGCGGCGAGTTCTAGTTCAGGGCAACGCCCTGCATAAAATCACGGCGATTGTCCTGAGCGCAAACCACTCTCTTTTCATATTGGTTGGAGCATCGCACGCGGGTCGACTCCTCGTTGTAGGACGGTAGCACCTTCGGGGTGACAATCCCTTCTCCGTTAGCTCCACACAGGGAATTAGATCCTGATCCACACCACTGCTGGAAGAAGGACCACCGACAACTTCACGTAGAGCGTACTCCTACTACAGCACTCATAGTGCGGGCGCCGGGATATGATGCGAGCCATGGTGCCTGGATGTGTTTGCAGGTAGTCTATTTGAGCCTTCAGATTTGTCGCCATTGCCTTTACTATGCGAGTCCCGAGGCCAGTCCCCGGGCCGGCGCACCGTCAGCACGCCCGATCTTCGTCGTCTTCGACGATTAGGTTCCGCTTTTGATCTGGCAGACGTTGGAGACTGACGCGAACCTCCCCCTCACCCAGGGGTAAGGCGTATTCTGTACGCGTTGGTGATCCACTCGGCGGCGACGACACCGAGATTAATATCTGTCGTCTGTCGCGAGTTTATGGGTTCCAGCCGCCGGCTGATGTGCACGCGTTGCGAAGCACTGACAAGGCTCGTCTCGAAGCGGCCGAGAAGGCTTTCAAGATACTTGTGCCAAATCCACCTCGGGAACGTTGCCCGAACTCGGTACAAGCGCTTATGCGCCAACGCGACAGCATTTATTCTCACCTGAGTTTTTCGTCAGTGCGTCCTTCGCCGCCTGATCTCCAACGGCATTCTTCTGAAGCCGAATGAAGGAACTTACGATTGCTGAGGCCGTTCGCCACGCGATGATTGACTTCAGAAGTAGTACTTCCGCCTTATCGGGGCGGCGCTCAGTTGCACGGTGCGATCGGTGACGCGTTGTTCAAGTAGGGCTTTCGTTAGCTGCCGTTACTTCGTTCGTGCGGCTGATCCGTCGAGTGTAGCCGAGGACGAGTTCCATCAGACCGGCTGCAACGAGCACAATCACGATACCGACTGATGCTCGCTACCCAACGCAGCAGGTCTGCGCTTTCACTTTGCTCTCGACGAGCATCGCTCAATCGGACATCGGCCGCCTGAACAAGACTGGACAGAAATATATTCGCTCTCGTCCATCAACCGCTTGCCCTCTTGTTGCTATCGACAAGCTTTAACGCCTCATCTGCGTGTCCGGCTGACCGAGGTCGATTGTCGACGACATCTCCGCGAATTTGTCAGAGACGATCGTTTCGAGCTTCGCAATGATTTCAGCTTCAGATGGCAAGCTCGTCGAGTTGCGTTGGAGCTTGCCCAACTCCTTTATCGCGATCTTTTCGCGCCGTTGAATGGGCGAGATAGATCTGGTTTCCAGTCAGGAGAATCCACGTTGGCTCGACTTTGCGGTGCGGAGCGCGTTTCGCAGCTCGTCGGCAGATGCCTGCAAAGTCGCGAGCTCGGGCTCCTTCATCGGAGTAAACTTGAGCACGCTGGGCGAACGATACAGTCGCGAGGACGATGACCAGCAACGCAAGAAAGCCTAAGGCTAACAGGGCTATGCCGATCTGGTATTTGGCTTTGGGTAGCGTCCATGCGATGACTATTGCCGTACTCTTCGCAATTGAACAACGTGAATATTGGCAGCGTGATTTGGTAGTCAGACCAAAAGGACGTCGATCCACTTATGACGCGATTGGTGGAGTTCGGTGGTCGAGTGCTTCGACCTGCCGATGCTCCGGAGCACGGCGGATTTCGTGGGTACGTTGCCCGCAAGGCTCGCCGTCAAACAACGCACCTCGACCGCCAGAGCACGGACATCGGTCACCGTCGGCACGAAGTCATCCGCGGACGACGATCCATGGTCCTCCATGTGAGACTTTCTTTTTGGATGGTCCAAACCATGAGGCGAACGAAACGGTACTTAGTACCGGCGGTCCGACGCAGGCAATTACTGATGAACGAGAAAGAGGCAGCCAAATTTACCGCCTCTTTCTTTGGTGACTAGATGGATCAGTTGCCGCTCTTG
>CAWJXQ010000017.1:0-626481 GCA_963846845.1 uncultured Pseudomonadota bacterium
TGGATCTGTTGGAACGACATCCTGGTCACATGCGTTTAGTTGCTCAGGCCCGCTCAATCACGTTCGTTTAGGAATGGGCTAAGGAGGAAGCGAATGGACAACCGGATGATTATACTGGCGGTTTTGGCCCTAGTGCTTGTGCTTGCCTACGTCATGCTGACACCGACGACTGTGACCACAACGGCGCCTGCACCCGCGCCCGTGACGGAGCCTGCACCCGCTCCGGCGCCAACCCCGCCGCCACCGGCGACAAATCCGTAAATCGGATTCTCAATCAGCTTGAAATTGCAGCGCGCGCCGATTTATTTCGGCGCGCGTTTTGCCAGGATGCGCTGCAGCGTGCGGCGATGCATATTGAGGCGGCGCGCCGTTTCCGACACGTTGCGATTGCAAAGTTCATAGACGCGCTGAATGTGTTCCCACCGAACGCGATCGGCGGACATGGGATTTTCTGGCGGCGGCGCCTTCGTATTGACGGGCGCCAGCAGCGCGTCCGTCACTTCGTCGGCATCGGCCGGCTTGGCCAAATAGTCGACCGCGCCCAGCTTAACGGCGGAAACCGCCGTTGCGATGTTGCCGTAGCCGGTGAGCACGATGATGCGCGCCTCAGGCCGCACTTTCGTCAACTCGGCGATGACATCGAGGCCGTTGCCATCTTCCAAGCGCATGTCGACGATGGCGAACGCGGGAGCTTTGGCGCGAATGAGATCGACGCCTTCGGAAATCGAGTGTGCGCTGCGCACCTCAAAGCCGCGCATTTCCATGGCGCGAGCCAGGCGCTGGAGAAACGCCTTGTCGTCGTCGACGATGATGAGCGAGCGGTCTTCCGGCAGCTCGTCCGGCTTAAAGGACAGGTCTTCGTTCACGATTTCGCCTCCCGACGGCGCAAGTATATCTTTACAGGGCCTTTCGCCAAGCCCTTGTGGGTTTAATTCTCAGTTACCTGGTTACCTTTCATATCAGCACTTATACTTGTAGCTGCTCCCGAACTTCTTTCTGGGCGGCGGCCGACGGGGTCGCGGTGCGGGCTTCGAACATGTCCCGGGGCCAGGTCACGCGCACGACGGCGCCATGCTGTGGGGGGGCCCGGTTTTCGAGCTCTACCCGTGCGCCGGAGCGTTCCAGCAAGGTTTTGGCGATGAAAAAGCCCAGGCCGAGCCCCGAGGCTTTACCGTATTTCTTCCGCGAATGGGCCGGGCGGCTGGTGACATAGGGTTCACCCAGGTTGTCGATGATCTCGGCTTTAAATCCGGCGCCGTTGTCGGAGATGGTTAGCACGACGGTCGAGGCATCCCACTCGGCCATCAAGTCGACGCGGGTATCGGCGAAGTCGATCGCGTTCTCGATGAAGTTGCCCAAGCCGTAAATGACGCCGGGAAGGCGCACGCCGATCGGTTCACGCGCTGCGGCGTCCTCAGCTGTTTTCTCAGCCCGGGCCACGGTGATGATCGGCACGCGCGCGCCTTGATAGGGGGCGGACGCCTCATCCAGCAATTCGCGGACGGCGAGACTGGAATGCAGCGGGTCCTGCTCGGCCGGCTGGCGCGTCAGTTTCTGCAGGATCTCGCGGCAGCGAATGGCCTGCGTGCGCAGCAGCTCGATGTCTTCCAGCATCAGCGGATTGTCGGCGGGCACTTGCCGCGCCAGTTCAGACGTGACGAGCGTGATCGTGGAGAGCGGGGTGCCGAGCTCATGGGCGGCCGCGGCGGCGAGGCCGTCCAGCGCGTGCAGCTTCTGCTCGCGGGCCAGAACGATTTCGGTTGCCGCCAGCGCCGCCGACATCTGCCGGCTTTCCTTAGCGAGACGCCACGCGTACAGCGCGATGAAGAGCATCGAGATGACGACGGCTGCCAGCATGCCGAGCCGGTAATGAAGCGGCTGCTCCAACGTCTGGCCGGCAAACCACGGCAACGGCCAGGGGTCGACGGTGATGAGGCAGGTAGCTATTGCGGCCACGATGCCGAGCATCAGCGTATTGCGCGGCGGCAGCGTTGCGGCCGAAACCGTTACCGGAGCCACGATCAACATCGTGAAAGGGTTCTCGATGCCGCCGGTAAGGTAAAGCAGGGCGGCGAGCTGCAGGATGTCGTAGGCCAGCAGAATGGAAGCGACGCGCACTGAAAGGCGATATCTGGCGGGATAGCGGATCGACAGATAGACGTTGAGCCATGCCGATGCTGCGATCAGGGCCAGGCAGGGTCCGATGGGCAGCGAGAAGCCCATGCCAAGTGACACGGCGCCGATTGCGAGCACCTGGCCGACGACGGCGAGCCAACGCAAGCGAACGATCGTATTCAGCCGCAGCGTGCTATGACCGTGGCCGGCCGAGCGGAATTCTTCGAAGGAAGCCAGTTTCATCGCAGAGCCAGGTTTGGGGCCGGGAACCGGCCCATAGGTTTGGGCCGGGGACGGCCCTGTGCGTATAAGCCCCTGTCTAGCACGCTTGCCAGACGGCGTCCGCCGTCCCAAAAAGCGGCGGCTTACGCTTTCTTTCCATATGGCAAACGGGTGCGCACATGCGTTTAAGGGCTATTGCGATCGTGCTTCTCGGGCTCGCGCTCGGAGGTTTGTCCGCATGGGTGATGGTGAGCCAGTCGCCGCCCAACGGAACGCTGGCGACGGGCAAGGCGCTCGTCGGGGGGCCGTTCTCACTTGTCGATGCCAGCGGCAAGCGGGTGACCGAGAAGGATTTCGCCGGCCGCAAAATGCTGGTGTTCTTCGGCTTCACGTCGTGCCCCGACGTTTGCCCGGGCGGCCTGCAAGTGATCGCGGCAGCACTTCAGAAGCTGGGTGCCAAGGCCGACAAGATTGCGCCGGTGTTCATCACGCTTGATGCGGAACGCGATCCGCCGGCCAAGGTCGGAGAGTATGCGAAAAGCTTCAGCCCGAAGCTGATCGGCCTTTCCGGCACGGCCGAGGAGGTCACTGCGGCGGCCAAGGCCTATCGCGTCTACTTCAAGAAGGTGCCGGGCAGCGACCCGGCCAACTACAACATCGACCACTCCTCGATCATTTACCTGATGGACGAGAGCGGGCAGTACATCACGCATTACCCCTACCCCATTACCGTCGATGAACTGGCGGCCAAGCTGGAGCAAGCGTTGTAACCGCATGGCAACTTTGAATGTTGGAGCGAATCAGCGACGCTTGGTTGCCGTATACGGAGAGCGTTGAAGGCGGAACTTGCGCAGAGTGAACGGTGTTGTGCTGCGCGAGAGGATTTCGAGTGCACTAGGCGTTCGAGAGAGTTCCGACCTGAGGGATACAACGTGCTCTATCACTGGTTTGAAATGGGCCATGCGGCCATGCTGCCGGCCCGCGCGGCTGCGGGCCACGCCCGCTCGATGCTGGACAATCCGTTCAATCCTTTCACGCACACGGCAATGGGGCGGCATGCCTGCGCTGCGCTGGAGCTGTTTGAACGCAGCACGCGGCGCTATGGCAAGCCGGAGTTCGGCCTGGCCACGACAAGCGTCGACGGCAAAGCTGTCGGCGTCCGCGAAGACGTTGTCTGGCAGGCACCGTTCTGCGATCTCATCCATTTCAAACGCGATATTCCGGAAGCACGCTCGGTGCGTGATCCGCGCGTGTTGATCGTCGCGCCAATGTCGGGCCACTTCGCCACGCTGCTGCGCGGCACAGTGGAAGCATTTCTGCCCGACCACGAGGTTTACATCACGGACTGGCGCGACGCGCGCATGGTGCCCTATGCGACGGGTCAATTCGATCTCGACGACTACATCGACTACGTGCGGCGCATGCTTGAGATGTTCGGCGGCGACGTTCACGTGTTCGCAGTGTGCCAGCCCGCGGTGCCGGTGCTTGCCGCCGTGGCGCGCATGGAAGCCGAAGGCGACGCAAATGTGCCGCGCAGCGTGATCCTGGCGGGCGGTCCCGTCGACACGCGCGAGAGCCCGACGCAGGTTAACCGCCTGGCCGAAGAGCGTGGCACCGCCTGGTTCGCGCGCAACGTCGTGACAACCGTGCCTTGGACTCAACCAGGCTCGGGACGACCGGTTTATCCGGGCTTTCTGCAGCTGACCGGCTTCATGTCGATGAACCTCGACAGGCACACAGACGCGCACAAGGCGCTGTTCGACAGCCTCGTGAAGGGCGATGGCGATAGCGCTGAGAAGCACCGCACCTTCTACGACGAGTATTTGGCCGTGATGGACCTGACGGCCGAATTCTACCTGCAGACCATCAATTCCGTCTTCGTTAAGCATCATCTGCCGAAGGGCGAGATGACGCATCGCGGGCTGCCGGTAGACCTGGCGGCCATCAAGCGCGTGGCGCTGATGACGATCGAAGGCGAGAAGGACGACATTACAGGGCGCGGCCAATGTAGCGCGGCGATCGGCCTCGCATCGGGCCTCGATGCGTCAAAGACGTTCCATTATGAGGCGCAAGGCGTCGGTCATTACGGCATTTTCAACGGTTCGCGCTTCAGTGCGCACGTTCTGCCTCGCATCGCTCAGTTCATTCGCGTGCACGATATCAAGCGCACGATCTTCATCCCCACCTCATCAATCGTCGTCGATTCAGACGTTTTCTCGCGTGACGAGGGCCCTTCATCGGCGGCTTTCACGTTCGCTACAGCCCGTGAGCCCAGGGCGGCAGATTGATGTTTTGCGCTGTGCGGCAACGCTTGCGGCACTTCGGCTGTGAGTAAAGATGCCGTAAAATTTTGCGGCCTGCCGCGTCATTGTCGCCTTGGGTCCACGGTGCCACACATTCACCGCTCTCGCGCGTGATGAAAAAATGTATCTGGCGTGCTCTGGCAAAGTTGCTAGAAGTTGGATCGTGCTCAAAACATCATGGCTTGCCAACTCGCGCTTTGCGTCGCGAGAACTATGCCTCTGTCGGTTTGAGCTATCTCGTCGTTGCATCGCGTGCGCATCACGCGGAACTGAGGAACTCCATGCCGCGCAAGCTAACGACCGCAGCGAAGGCCATCGACGACCACTCCATTCACGAGCTCAACGCTCCTATCGAAGTTCGCCGCCATCCTGGTGCGCGCCGCTTGACGCTGCGCGTCAGCCGCACGCGTCGCGCCGTGATCGTGACGCTGCCCGTGCAGTGCGATCTGGACGAGGCCGGCACCTTCCTTCATCGCAACATGGCTTGGGTGCGTGAGCGGCTCGACAGCCTGCCCGTGCCGGTGCCGTTCCACGATGGCGCCTTCATGCCCCTGCGCGGCGAGACGCATCGCATCGTGTTTCCTGGCCGCGTGCGTCGCGGGCGTGGCGTGGTGGAGCGCACCGCCATGTCGCCCTTCGCGCACCTGAGCGTTTCCGGCGATGCCGATCATGCGCCGCGCCGGCTGAGCGATTGGCTGGTCAAGGAGGCGCGGCAAGACCTTGAGGATCGCGTCGGCTGGCACAGCAAACGGCTCGGTGTGAAATCCTCGCGCATCACGGTCCGTGACCAGACGAGCCGGTGGGGCTCCTGCTCGACAACGGGGGCATTGTCGTTCTCTTGGCGGCTGATCCTTGCGCCGCGGCATATTCTGGACTATGTGGCCGCGCACGAAGTGGCGCATCTCGCCGAGATGAACCACGGCCCGAAGTTCTGGGCCCTTGTCCGCCGCACCATGCCCGACATGGACGAGGCGCGGCGGTGGCTGCAGATCTACGGCATGGACTTGCACCGCTACGGCCCGGCTATAGGCAGCCGCTAGATCCTGCCAATTGCGCGGGCCGCATTCCAGAGAGTGACCCGATGCGCACGGAAACCAAAAGCAAGCTCGACCGCCTGTTGTTCATGCGGAAGGTGAAATGGGCCTCCGCAGGTCTCGGCGTGGCCATCATGTTGGGAGCCGGCCTCTATCTCTCCGGCCTCGACGCCACAGTCGAGGATCGCCGCGTGAGCGGCACCGTCGAGAAGATCGGCTCGTACAACGGGACGAACTCGCAAGGTGTCCAGAACGGTCTTGCTGTCGACGTGCGTCTGGACGATGGCCGCGAAGCGCATGTGCTGGTGCTGAAACAGACGTCTCCGGCGATCGGACAGCACGTCGAGGTGACGGAACATCACCACGGCAGCGGCCGCACGACTTATTCTTGGAAGTAGCCTGAGCCGGTGGCCAGCTCAGCGGACTAGACCTCAGTCGCCAGCTTTTCGCTCAGGCGCAAGGCCAGCTGCACAATCGTGAAGGTTGGATTGGCGTAGCCGCTGCTCGGGAACACAGACGACCCCGCAACGAACAGGTTGCGCTGGCCGAAGACGCGGCAGTCGGCATCAACGATGCCCTGCGTGGCGTCTGCCGCCATGCGCGTGCCGCCCATATGATGGTGGCCGGCCGGCTCCTTGTCGACGGGTTCAGGTTCTTCGCCCAGCACCCACGGCTTGATGCGAATCCGGCCGATGTCTTTCGCGGCCACGAACTCAGCGACTTTCTGGGTCATGATGCGAACGGTTTTCAGGTCGGCTTCGGACTTGCGCCAGTGAAGCTCTGACCGGGGGATGCCGAACCGGTCACGCTCCTTGCCAAGTACGACACGGTTCTCGGCGCGCGGGCCCTGCTCCCATGCCGCCCGCACGAGAGCGCCGCAAACGAGCTCCTTGCCCAGCATCTTGAACGCCCAGCTTCCGTACGCCGGTGCGACGCAGGCCAGGTCGGCAATCATTTTGCGCGTCATAGAATACACAGTCGTGTGCGTGGCCGCGTATGCCGACTGATGCAGCTCGATCGAACAGTTGAGGATTTCCTCCTGCTGCATCGTGCTCGGCTTCGGCGTGAAGCGGCACACGCCGACTTCATCAAAGCTGAAGTGCTCGTGGTTCAAGATGGCCTCGCCGACGACGGCTTCTGGATGTTCCATCCAGTGCGTGCCGAGCATGGCGGCGTTCTTGACGAGGGCGCCGTTGGACTTTTCATTGCTCCACAGCAGGACGCGGCTGTTTTCGATGCCGCCGCAGGCCAGCACGTAGGCCTTGGCGCGGACCTGCTTTTCGCTGCCGGCATAGTCGGCGATTTTCAGACCGGTGACCGAGTTTCCGTCTGTCAGAATTTCCAGCAGGTTGCTGCGCAGTGCGCAGTGGATGGACTGGCTGTTCGTGATCTCGTCGCCGAACTTCTCGGCAAAGTTGACCGTGGAATAGCGGAAGTGGGATGCCGCAATCTCAGTTGACTCAGGATCGATACCAGGGTCGATCGGGGCGATGCCGAGAATGTCACGCGTGCGGTCGTAGTAGGGATCCAGGTCGGATTTGCCGATCGGCCATACGGAGTAGGGGTTGTGGGCCTTCTCGCGGAAATCGGACTCGTCGAGGCGGCGGCACCAGCCCGACCACAAGCCGGACGTGCCTCCCAACTGCCTCAAGCGTGTTTCATCCAAGGCATAGTACGCATCGCCGATGGTCTGGCCGGCGTAGATCTCTTGCGACTCTGCCGAGTAGCTGTTGTCGCCACCCTCAAGAAGCAGAACCTGCTTGCCTTGTTTTGCAAGTTCGAGCGCGCACGTCATGCCGGCGGGACCGGAGCCGACGATGCAGACGTCGTATGTGCGTTCGGTGTCGATGGCTGTGAAATCTATGATCATCAGATGTCCTCGCTCCGGAGCACCCAACCGTCGACGATACGATATGAGGGACGTGCGACCGCCTTCTTGGGAAGCGCAAGACACAGCGCCGTTAAGCCAAGGAAAACGAGGAACTGTCTTTTACCGATGGTCGCGGCCGGACCGCGCCAGGCGCTGTTCTCGGGTGGTGTGAACAGCGACCTCTTCTGGGAGGTTATCTTAGCCATGGTTCAATTCCACAGGACACGTTTGAGCATGCGGGTTTAACTCGGCATTCGTCCGCGGGGCCAACATTGCGAAATGCGTGCCGAATTCTGCGCGCTTTAGGTTGAAGAGGCATTTCGACTACCGCGGCAGTCGTCCAACGCCCAAGATTGCGGGGACATACAGAACGTTTCGCCCCGTCTTAAGCAAGTCAACTCGGGCATCGCGGGGGGATCGATTTGGCACAGACGACGATTGCACCTGCATTCGAGGCCCAGTCCACCGCACGATTTCGATACAGGCATCGCGCGCGTTGACCCCGCAGGGTTCGTGGGTATAGTGCGCGGCTTCTCGCTTCGGTTAGCCTCTGTGGCGGAATTGGTAGACGCGGCAGACTCAAAATCTGTTGTCAGTAATGACGTGCCCGTTCGAACTCGGGCCAGAGGCACCACTCTCCTGCGATCCCCGGAGGACGAGGCATGGGTTCGGTAAACGACAAACAGATCGATTACGTTGAATTCGGCGTGGCCGATATCGCGCGGGCCAAGGCGTTTTACGGCGCTGCGTTCGGCTGGACGTTCACGGATTACGGGCCGGAGTACTGCGAGTTCAACGATGGGCGCCTCAAGGGCGGGTTCACGACGTTATCGCCCGTAAATGCGGGTGGAGCGCTGATCGTGCTGTATGGCGACGATTTGCCGGGACTTGTAAGCCGCGTCGAACGCGCTGGAGGCAAGATCGCCAAGCCGATCTACGATTTTCCAGGCGGGCAGCGGTTTCACTTCGTCGATCCCGACGGTTATGAGCTTGGCGTCTGGAGCCAGGCGCCATAACCGACGCGGGTGCGTGCGGCCGATGTCCCACACTGAACGGTCAAAAGTTCGCATAGCGGATTGCTGCCTAATTTCGCGGTATGGTAGGGCGAGTTTCGACCCCGGGCAGCGACGAGATTAACTGGAGCGATCATGCGCGTTTGGCTGGCGGCTGCGGCCCTGCTTTCTGGTTCACTGATAAACTTGGCGACGGTTTCAGGCGTGCAAGCTGCGCCGACGCTGTTGTTCGATGCGGCCGACGGCCGGGTGTTCTACGCCGAAGACGCCGACAACCAGTGGCATCCCGCCTCCGTTACTAAAGTGATGACGGCCTACGTCGTGTTCGAAGCTATCAAGGCGGGCAAGATCAAGCTCGACGACAAGATTACATGCAGCGAAAAGGCGTTCCTGCAGCAGCCCAGCAAGGTTGGCCTTCCCGTAGGTGGCGAACTGACGGTGCAGAAGGGTCTTGAGGCGCTCATCATCAAGTCTGCGAACGACGTTGCCGTGATGTTGGCGGAAGCCGTGGGCGGCAGCGAAGAGGTGTTCGTTCAAAAGATGAACGACACGGCCCAGCGGCTCGGCATGACGCGCACGAAGTTCGTCAATCCAAACGGCCTGCCTGCGCCTGAACAGGTGACGACAGCACGCGATCTGGCGAAGCTCGCACGTGCCGTCGTGAAGGATTATCCGGAATACGCACAGCTGTGGACCATGTCGGAGATGCGGCTCGGCAAGATGCGGCTGGGGTCGCACAACAGCCTGCTGCGCTCATTCCAGGGGGCCGACGGCCTGAAGACCGGGTTCATCTGCGACAGCGGCTTTAACGTGATCGCCAGCGCGACGCGTGACGGAAAGCGGCTGATGGCCATCGTGCTGGGGTCGCCGACCAGCCGCGAGCGCACGATCCGCGCCGCGAATTTGCTCGAGTACGGCTTTGCCGCTTACGCCTGGAAGGCGATGTTCAACCCGCAGACAGTCGACAGCCTGCCGCTGCCCAGCGACGCCAAGAGCGTCGTGAGCGTGCGCCAGACCGTGCTGTCCTACGAGTGCGGGACGATCAAGCCACGGGCGGTCGCGACCCGGCGCGCCAAGGCAAAGGCGCGGCGCGCCAAGGCTGCCGCCGAAAAAGACGGCGGTGCTACCAAGCAGGAAGCGCCGGCCGCCGAAAAAGCAAAGCCGCCGGTACAGGCCTCCAGCGCATCATCGGGGGCGGCTGCCACCAAAGCCCAGTGATCGAATTGCGATCTGCGCGCCGTGTGTTTCATTCGTACACGGCCTGGGCGCTGGTTAACACCCGATCAGCCGCGATATGCGATGCCGCGCAGCTCCACTTGCTCCATTTCGAGCCGGCTATCGGTGGCCGGCTTCTTGCAACCTCAACGGCAAACGCATCTTGAGGTTACATCATGGGCATGATGAGCGAACTCGACGATCCGACGCCGGCCACGGCGCGCGATGTGACGTCGATGGTGGAAATTCTTGAAGGCCAGCACGGGCAGCATGCGGCCGGCGTGGCGGAGTTCTTCTCAAGCGTTCATCAGGTCAAAGGCGATGCTGGCCGGTCATGGGCCTGGGCAGGCGTCGCTGCACTCGTGCGCCAGCGCGAACAGCAACGGATGACGCAGCGCTAAGACTTTTCAAAGCAAAGCCGCAAACAACAAAGCGCGACGGGTAACCGTCGCGCTTTTGTTTTCTCAGGCCGCTCGTTTCCGACTGCGGGCATTTGCGCGGGCACGCTGATGCGCGGTCGCACTCAGCCCCTGACGCGCGGCCGCACTCAGCCCCTGACGCGCGGCCGCACGATGCGCGGGAAGTCGTCGGCGTCGCGATCATCGCGCATCGACTGTCCCGGGCCGGTGCTGTCCAGATGCCACCAGCGGTCGGCACGCTCCTGCTTCGGTGGGACCTGGCGACCGGCAGGCGGTTGCGGAGCCTGTTGCGGCTGCGGTGCTGCGGTTGCCGGATTGCGGCGGCGATAGGTGTCAGGCGCCTCGCCGCGTTGTGGGGGTGCGACGTCTTTCGAGGGCAGCAGATTGCTGCCGGTGAACCACATCTCGATGAGATCGATCTCGGTCGCCGACAGCTGCATGTGCTGGCGGCGGCATTGGGCGATCACGTAGTTGCGGAAGCGGTTGGCCAGGAGAATTGCCGAGGCACCCTGCTCGAACCAGGGATCGGGCTCGCTCACCACTTCCATGACGAAGCGGATATCGTCTGAGTGGATATCGGCGCCGAGCTGCAGAGCCCGTTGCGCGATATTGCTGATCGTCTGTGCGCCCGTCAGGCCGTTTGCCGAGATCTCTTCGGCCATCGATTCGAACAAGGCGCGGTAGTCCGGCGGTGACAAGGGTGGTGCCTGGCAGGCCTCGTGAATGCGCGCGATGGACTGCTGGATCTGCGCCGGAGATTCCGTATCCACTGGGACCTGGGTCGCGGCGAGGCGCCTGCGGTGCGTACTGGCCGACGATGCTGGGCCGGCTGCGGAGCAGCGGGAGCATAGCCGGCCAGCGGCGACACCGGCTGTGCGGCGTACGGGTTCGACGCCGGGCGTGCACGCCGCCGGGCGCTGCGGCTCCGGCCGCGGATCGATGCGGGCATCCAGGCGCGCGTCGAGACGAGCGTCTTGACGCAAATCCGGGCGCAAGTCTTGACGGAAGTCGGGACGCAGATCCTGGCGCGGCTCTTGTCTCGGTTCCGGCCGCGGCTCGGGCCGTAATTCCGCACGAGGCTCGAGACGATGTTCCGCAACAGGCGAACGCAGCGGTTCGCGCACTTCGATGCGGCGCGGTTCGCGGACAGGCTCAGGCGCGATCTGACGGCCAACGTTGAAGATGTAGTACGGCGGCTGCTCGCTCATGCGCAGGTCGGCCGGCAGGCGACGGGACAGCAATTCGCGGAACGAGCCGGCGCCCGCCCAGTTCGTGCCGATGGTGCGATCGTGACCGAGAATGCGCACAGCGCGATCGGCCAGCGCTTCAAGCGGCACCGGCTGGCCGGCGGCCTGCACGGTGCTGGCCACCTCGGCCATGATCTTGACCGCAACCTGATCGAGCTGCGCGAGAGAGGGTTGGTCTTTCTCGATCAACGCTGCCGGCTGGTCCTGGCCGGAGGTGACGCGGCCTTCCATCAACAGGTTGATCAGGTCGTTCTCGCGCACTTCACCGTCGCTGATGGCGGTGTAAGGCGTCGCGGTATGGTCGTTGGCATAAACGACGGTGCGGCGCGCATGCGCACGGAGGCGATGCAGCACGGGCGTGAAGTCTGCATCACCGGACAGCAGAACGAACTCGTCGAAGTAGGTCTGGTGCTTCAGGAAGTCGAGGACGTCCATCACCATCTTGATGTCGGCTGAATTCTTCAGCTGCGCCGTCAGCGGAGGGCAATCCACGACTTCGAACCCCGAGCGCAGGAAGTGGTGGCGCACGAACGGGAAGGAGTTCATGTCGGTCGAGTTGTCGTGCGGATTGCGGCGCGGCGATGGGTTGCCATAGCAGCGGTTCAAAACGATGCGGCGCGGGCCATCAAGGTTGATGCCCTGCGTGGAGGTGATGAGCCGTCCCGTTTCGATGCCACGCAACCAGCCGCCAGCATCCTTGGCGAAGCGGCGCGCGGCCTCTTCGTTCTTGCGCTTCAGCGACAGATAGATGTTGTCGTAGTCTACAAAGACGACGCTCAACCCTGGGCCAGTAGACTGGTCCTTCATATTCGGCAAACCCCCGCTAGCCGCACTTCAAGCGTGTGCGCTCTTCATTCGAAGAGCTTTCACGCTCTCACATTTGTCTCGTCGCGCTTCTTGCCGGAACCCGCTGCACACTTTTCCGGAAGCGCTTTAACTCAAGATGAGTTTGTTCACGAGTTGCAGGGGCGTCACAAGCGCAGCCAGTCCGCAGTTGTCCGTCTTTCGAAAAGCACTAGCGAATACAGCGGCATATGGTTCGGATCGCGCGTAGAATATCGTGGAAAAGGTTCGGCACGCCGTTTTCGCGCTGCGATTCAGGCGGGCGATTCGGGTGAGGGCATGAAGTCATCGGGCGCAATCTCGAAGCCGGCGAAGTCAAACCCCGGTGCCACCGTGCATCCGACCAACGTCCACGCGCCGAGGCTGCGGGCGCGTTGCCAGTGACCGTTGGGAACGACGGCCTGCGGACGTTCGCCGCCCAGGAGGTTGGCGCCGAGCGTAACGTTGCGCGCGGCACCGGCGGGCGGCGCCATGTCCAATTGCAGGGCGGCGCCCGCGTACCAGTGCCAGCCTTCGGCGGCATCGACACGATGCCAGCGCGAGACTTCGCCTTCGCGCAGCAGAAAATAGATCGCGGTGGACGCAGAGCGCGCGGAGCCGGGTGCGGGCTCGTCGCGGAACGTCTCGCAGAAGTGACCGCCCTCGGGATGAGGCGCCAGATGCAGCAGACGAATGACGTCGTCGGCAGAGAGCGACTGGGCGTCCGTCATCTCAGGCCTTGTTCTTGCGTTCGCGCAATTCGGCGAACACCTTCCAATCGGCTGCGGCGCCGAGCTTCAAGCGCTCCCGGATGGCGGCGGAGTGCGCCCGCAGGAATGGATTGGTGTCGAGTTCGGCGCTCAACTGTGTCGGCACCGTCGGCTCGTCCTTGGCGCGCAGGGCCTCGAACTCGGCCACGCGCCGCTTCAGGGCGACGTTGTCGGGATCGACGATCAGGGCGAACTTGGCGTTAGCCATCGTATATTCGTGGCCGCAGAAGATCATGGTCTTGGCCGGGAGACGCGACAACTTCTTCAGCGAATCCCACATCATCTCGTAGCTGCCCTCGAACACGCGGCCGCACCCGAGCGTAAACAGCGTGTCGCCGACGAATGCGACCGCGGCACGCGGAATGTAGTAGCTGATGTGGCCCAGCGTATGCCCCGGCGTTTCGAGAACCTGGACGGTAAATTGGCCGAACTGGACTTCGTCACGCTCGCTCACGGCCTTGTCCAGGCCGGGTATCCGCGCGGCCTCACCACGCGGCCCGACGATCGTGCAGCCCGTCTGCTCTTTCAGGGCCAGGTTGCCGCCGGTGTGATCGTTGTGGTGATGCGTCGTGAATATGTGCGTCAGCCGCCAGCCTTTTTCCTGAAGGGCCTGTTCGACGGCGGCAGCGTCTGGTGCATCGATTGCGGCGGTGACGTCGCTTTCCGCATCGCGGATGAGAACGCCGTAGTTGTCCTTCAGGCAGGGGAACAAGTGAATGTCGAGATTGGGCATCGGCCTCGCCGTGGTTTGCAGGCAGCCGACCCTAACCGCCAGTGCCCGTCATTTCAACATCCGCCGACGTACATATGTGTTTACCGATGTTGTGCTAAAGGTGGGTGCAGCATCGCACTTTCAGGATTGCACACACGATGCACGTCGACGTCGCCGATCTGCGCGATTTCTACAAGTCCGGTCTCGGGCAGATGGTCCGGCGGATCGTGGGGCACCGTATCCGCGCGCGCTGGCGCCCCATGCGGGGCGGCGTGATGATCGGACTCGGGTTCGCAACGCCCTATCTCGGGGGGTTCTGCGGTGAGGCGACACGCGTTGGCGCGCTGATGCCGGAAGGGCAGGGCGCGCTCGTTTGGCCGGCCAATGGTCCGGCGCGGGCCGCTCTCGTCGAAGAAGACCGGCTGCCTCTGCCTGACAACTCAGTCGACCGGCTGCTGGTGGTGCATTGCCTCGAGGTTGCCGGACGCACCGACCTGATGCTGCGCGAGATCTGGCGCGTGCTGGCGCCCGAAGGGCGGCTGCTCATCGTGGTGCCCAATCGGCGCGGCGTCTGGGCGCGCCTCGACACGACGCCTTTCGGCGTGGGCCGGCCGTTCAGCAAGTCGCAGATGGAGCGGCTGCTGACTGGAGCCATGTTCACGCCGGTTGATTGGACGGGCGCACTCTATGTACCGCCGTTCGACCGGCGCATTCTGATGCGCTCGGCGCTGGCTATGGAGCGGCTGGGATCGCGGATCTCGCCGGCTTTCGCGGGCTTGTTGATGGTGGAAGCGCGCAAGGAAATGACCGCGCAGATCGGCAAGCCGGTTCGCGCGACGGCCCTGCGCGATCTTGTGCAGGCGCACGGCGCGCGGTTGATTTCGAACAAGTAAGTGCGTTCGCTCAGCGCGCGCGGTCGCGCAGCAGGAACACGGCTTTTTCGCCGAAGAGGTTCTGCAGCGAGAGGGAGCGCTTGATCGGCAGCTGCTGGCCGTAGCTGTTGAAGGCGACAGCGGTTTCGACTTCGGCGTTCACCAGTTCGGCGAGATCGGCGAAATCCTTGATGGTGCAGAGGTGCGCGTTTGGGCTGGCGTACCACGTCTCCGGCAAGTTTTCCGTCATCGGCATGCGGCCGGTCAACAGCAGCTGCGAGCGGATGCGCCAGTGGCCGAAGTTCGGGAATGAAACGATGGCCTTGCGGCCGATGCGCAGCAGATGCTTCAGCACGGTCAGCGGCTGGCGCGTGGCCTGGATGGTGAGCGAGAGTACGGCATAGTCGAACGCCTGGTCGGGATAGTTCAGCAGGTCACGGTCGGCGTCGCCCTGGATGACGGAGAGGCCGCGCGCTACGCAGGCGTTGACGCGTTCGCGCGACAGCTCGATGCCACGTGCATCGACGTTGCGGCGATCGGCCAGGAGTTGCAGCAGCGCGCCGTCCCCGCAGCCGACATCGAGGACACGCGACCCGGGCGCGACGAGATCGGCAATCAACAGGTGGTCGGCGCGATCGGTTGCCGGCGGGGTGGTTGTCACGGGCTCATCCATTGTCCGTCGGCCTCATGCGTTCGCGATGCCGCGCTTGGCGGCAGCAGCGTTGATGAAGCCACGGATGGTGGCGAAGAACTCCGGCTCTTCCAGCAGGAAGGCGTCGTGGCCCTTGTCGCTTTCGATCTCCACGAACGACACGTTGGCGGCCACCGCGTTCAACGCGTGGACGATCAAGCGGCTTTCGCGCGTGGGGTAGAGCCAGTCGCTGGTGAAGGACACGACGCAGAAGCGCGTCTGCGTACCGCGGAATGCGTTGGCGAGCACGCCGCCGTGCTCGGCCGCGAGATCGAAGTAGTCCATGGCGCGCGTGATGTAGAGATAGCTGTTGGCATCGAAGCGATCGACGAACGTCGATCCCTGGTGGCGCAGATAGCTCTCCACCTGGAAGTCGGCATCGAACGAGAACGTGACGCGCGCGCGATCCTGCAGCGTGCGGCCGAACTTTTCATGAAGAGCCGTCTCGGACAGGTACGTGATATGCGCGGCCATACGCGCCACGCCCAATCCGTTGCGCGGCACCTTGCCCTCCGCGTAGTAAGCGCCGCGGCACCAGTCCGGATCGGCCATCACAGCCTGGCGCCCGACCTCGTGGAAGGCGATGTTCTGCGAGGAGTGATAGGCAGCGGTTGCGATGGGGATGGCGCAGTGCACGCGTTTGGTGTGGCTTGCCGCCCATTCAAGCACCTGCATACCGCCCATCGAGCCGCCGATGACGGCGAACAACTGATCGATGCCGAGATGGTCGATCAGGCGCACCTGCGCATTAACCATGTCGCCGATGGTGATGACGGGGAAGCCTAGGCCGTAGGGCTCGCCGGTGTGCGGATTGATCGACGCCGGGCCGGTGGAGCCCATGCAGCCGCCAATGATGTTGGGGCAGATGACGAAGAAGCGATTGGTGTCGACCGGGCAGCCTGGGCCGACGAGGCTTTCCCACCAGCCGGGCTTGCCGGTGACGGGATTGTTGCTAGCGACGTACTGATCCATGGTCAGCGCATGGCAAATCAGTACGGCATTCGAGCGCTCGGCATTCAGCGTGCCGTAGGTCTCGTAGGCGACCGAGAAGGGGCTAAGCAGCTGGTCGCAGGCCAGGCGCAGCGGGGCATCCTCGGCAAAGTGCACCACCTGGCTCGACGGGCGGTGGACCTCGCTCAGGCGGGTCGGGGCGGCATCGCTTAAATTTTCGCTCGGCGCCGTGCTCATCGCGCTTCCGTTGTCATAGCTCGCGGGGATTATCTCGCCACCGCGGCATCCTATCAGACGAGAGATTAACAGAGGCGGCGGCAGGTAGGGTTAGCTAGGCGCTGGACCCGGAAAGTCAATCATTTCTTTGCTTTGAAAACGGCCGGGCGCCCGCTATTGATCGGGCCCAAATTCAACAGGACGTGAAGAGCTATGAGCGCGCCGACGCCCCGCCCGGGGATTCTCGACATCGAAGTCTACGTGCCGGGCGAAAGCAGCGTGCCGGGCGGCGGCAAGCCGATCAAGCTGTCGTCGAACGAGACGCCGCTGGGGCCAAGCCCGCAAGCGATCGCGGCCTATCGCACGGCCGCCACCGATCTGGAGCGCTATCCGGACGGGCAGGCGACGGCCCTTCGCAACGCGATCGCCAGGCGTTATGGCCTGGACGCCGGCCGCATCGTGTGCGGCGCGGGGTCCGACGAGGTGCTGGTGATGCTGGCGCACGCCTACCTTGGCCCAGGCGACGAAGGCATTTTCACCGAGCATGGGTTTCTCGTCTATCGCATCGCCATCCTGGCGTGCGGGGCGACGCCCGTGGTGGCGCCGGAGACGAACTTCACCGCGGACGTCGACGCGATCCTGGCGAAGGTGACGGAGCGAACGAAGGTCGTGTTCCTTGCCAACCCGAACAATCCAACCGGCACCTACCTGCCGATCGGCGAGGTGCGGCGGTTGCGTTCGGCATTGCCTTCGCACGTGTTGCTGGTGCTGGATGCGGCCTATGCCGAATACGTGCGGCGTAACGACTATGAGGCTGGGCTTGAGCTTGTCGCCACCACCGACAACACGGTGATGACGCGCACGTTCTCCAAGATCTATGGCTTGGCGGCGCTGCGCATCGGCTGGGCGTACTGCCCGCAGGCGGTGGCGGACGTGCTCAATCGCATTCGCGGGCCGTTCAACATGTCGTCTGCCTCGATCGCGGCGGGCGCTGCGGCGATGGCCGATGAGCGGCACATCATGGAGGCCGTGCAGCACAACGAGATCTGGCTGCAGCATCTGACGGACGAGATCGGCAAGCTGGGCTTCACCGTGACGCCGAGCGTCGGCAACTTCCTGCTGATTCATTTTCCCGATGACGCCAGGCGAGGCGCGGTGGCGTGCGACACGTTCCTCAAATCGAAGGGCATCATCGTCCGGCGCGTGGCGGGCTACGGTCTGCCGCACTGCCTGCGCGTGACCGTCGGTACGGAAGCGGAGAACTTAGCGGTCGTAGCGGCGTTGGCCGAATTCATGGGGGCTGCAAAGGCATGAGCGGGCCCCAGTCCGGAACGATGTTCGACAAGATCGCGCTGATCGGCGTCGGTCTCATCGGCTCGTCGATCAGTCACGCGGCGCGGCGCGGCAAGCTGGCGAAGACGATCGTGGGCAGCGCGCGCACGCCGGAGACGATAGCGACGGCGAAGCGGCTCGGCATCATCGACGAAGGGTATGCTTCGGCGCGCGAGGCGGTGGCCGGCGCGGACCTCGTGATCCTGTGCGTGCCGGTGGGGATGTGCGGGCAGATAGCGGCAGAGATTGCCGACGTGCTGGAGCCCGGCGCCATTCTGACGGATGTCGGCTCGGTGAAAGCGGCAATCTGCAAGGACGTGGCGCCGCACGTGCGCGAAGGCGTGCACTTCGTTGCCGCACATCCGGTGGCGGGCACCGAACAGTCGGGTCCGGAGGCCGGGTTCGCGGAGCTGTTCGACAATCGCTGGTGCATCCTGACGCCGCTGCCGGACGCCGATGCCGCCGCAGTGGAGAAGCTGTCGAAATTCTGGCAGGCGCTCGGTTCCAACGTCGAGATCATGACGCCGGAGCATCACGACCTGGTGCTGGCCATCACCAGCCACGTGCCGCATCTCATCGCCTACAACATCGTCAATACGGCGACGCATCTTGAGCGGGTGACGGACAAGGAAGTGATCAAGTTCTCGGCAAGCGGATTCCGCGATTTCACGCGCATCGCGGCCTCGGATCCGACGATGTGGCGCGACGTGTTCCTCAACAACAAGGACGCGGTGCTGGAGATGCTGGGACGTTTCGCAGAGGATCTGGCGGCGCTGCAGCGGGCCATCCGCTTTGGCGATGGCGACGCCTTGTTCAAGACGTTCGCGGATGCTCGCGAGGTGCGCCGCGGCATCATCCAGGCCGGACAGGAAACGGCGGCACCGAACTTCGGGCGCCCCAAAGATTTCGAAGTAGGGTGCGAAACGTCTCCGTTGCGGGCGGCATCGCCAGCCGGCTGCCTCGGATAGCAGAGCATGTTGGATAAGCCGTCATCATCGTGACGGTGCGCGGCTTGGCCGTCGCATGCGGGTTGCAAGCCTGGTCCCTTCGACTAAGCTTTCACTGCCCGCAGCGTGCGGGCCGAAAGGCCGTCCTGCCCGTGCTGATGATCACGAAATTGTTCTCTCGCCGCAAACGCCCGGCGGAGCTGCCGGCAGCTGACGGAGAGACGAGCGGGACGCCGCGGCTGGACCAGGGCGCCTGGGTTTTCGCCTATGGCTCATTGATGTGGCGGCCGGGGTTTCGCTATGCGGATGCAGTGCACGCGAGCCTGCACGGCTACCGGCGCGGCTTCTGCATCTACTCCGTGCACTATCGCGGATCACTACGTCGGCCAGGGCTGGTGCTCGGTCTGGAACGTGGCGGGGTATGCGAGGGCATCGCCTATCGCATCGCGCCGGAGGATGCTGACGAGGCGCTGGCCTACATCCGTGATCGCGAGCAGGTGTCTGGTGTGTATCGCGAGAAGATGGTGCGGCTGTCGCTGGAAGGCGATGTGCGCCGCGTCGTTACCGCATTGACCTTCGTTGCTGAAAAGCGGCATCCGAGTTTTGCGCGCGCGCTGCCGCTGGCGCGGCAAGCCCGCGTGATCCGCGGCGCATCGGGGAGTTCCGGCGCGAACCTGGACTACCTCATCAATACGCTGGTGCATCTGCGCGAGCTAGGCATTCGCGACCGGCAGCTGGAGCGGCTATTGACACTCGCCGGCGTCTACTTCGCGAATGGTGAGGCGCTGGAGGGCCATCGCCCACGCGCAAAGCCATTGGGTGCGACGCCGCAGTCGCTGCGGCAACTGCAGATCTCCCGCGGGGCGCTGGAACAGCGCAATCGTTTCGCCTACCGGACGCGGCTCGCTGGTATTTGATCTAACCGATCAAACAACAACGGCAGCACGCGAGGTGCTGCCGTCATCGAGACAGGAGAGAGGCTGTCGTAAAACTTTTGCCGGTTAGTGCCGGACGTGCGAACCCGGAATGCCGCTTTCGCCGAGCAGTCCGGACTTGAGATCGAACTCGATAAGCTTGCCCTGGCGCGCGTTGCCCGCGAGCAGGTGAACGTGGACTTCTGTCGCGCCCATGCTGGCACCCAGCTGGCGGATGCGCGCGAGGTTGAGCGACGGTGCTTCCTCCGAAACGCGGCCGACCGAGAGGGCATGACAGATGCCGGAGGCATCGCGGCGGACAAGCAGGTAGTTCGCAGCCGGAATAGCCGGGCAATCGATCAGGCTATAGACGGTGTGGACGTAACGCTGCCCAGATGCGCCGAGCCAGAAATGGAAGCGTTCAGAGGTGGTTGGCGCAAAGGCAATCGAAACCGGCTCTTGCGGAACGCCGGTGCGCTGCATGCGAACTTCAGCCAGATCAATGATGCGAGTAGCCATCGTGCGATCCCTGTTGCGGCCCTTCGAACGGCCAAGGCTGGCCGCTATGGTGTGTTCTGCGGGCAACATGCCAGAATTTTCTAGCAAAAATGTGGCCTGAAGTCAGTCATTCTGCGGCCGGAGCTGTGGATGACTCAGGGGACGCGAGCCAGACAAACGCATAATACGCTTTACTTTCTGCATCTTAGCCGCAGCGGGAGAAGCCACAGCTTTGACATATCCAGCAGCCTTCGCTGCGAATGAAGCTCCTTGACGAGCAACGCGGGCAGTGCCGTGCACCGGACGTGCCGGCTACGGCGCGGCGGGCAAGCGGGGGCTCCTCGGAGGCCGCTGCCGGGCTTTCACCAGGCGACGATGACGACATTGAACCATCTCCGCCGCCCGTTGGCTGTTCCATCGAAAACAGCGGCGTTTCGCGCGCCGACAGGAAGCCGATGCGCACCATGTGCGCCTCGATAACCTCGCCGATAGCGGCGAGCAGGCTCGGCACGTAGCGGCCCTTGATCCAGCGGCCGCCCTGGGGATCGAACACGCCCTTCAGTTCGTCGGCCACGAAGGCGACGTCGCCGCCGCGGCGAAAGACGGCGCTGATCATGCGCGTCAGCGCGACCGTCCAGGCGTAGTGCTCCAGATTGCGGGTGTTGATGAAGATCTCGAACGGGCAGCGGCGGCCGTCGCGGATGATGTCGTTGATGGTGACGTAAATGGCGTGATCGCTCTCGGGCCACTTGAGCTTGTAGGTGTAACCCTCGAGGACGGGGTCGCGCTCCAGCGGCTTCGACATGTAGACGACGGCACCGGTGTCGCGCGGTGCGGATGCTGATGCCGGGGACACGAGCGATGCAGTCAACGGCACCGCTTTGACAGCGGGGACTGCGACAGCTGCATCCGGTTCTACCGATTGCAGGACGGCGCCGGTAACGTCGTTAGGACGATAGGTGGTGCAGCCTTTGAGGCCTTGCGCGTGGGCTTCAAGATAAACGGTCTCGAACGCGTCGAATGTGATTTCGGCCGGGACGTTGATGGTCTTGGAAATCGAGCTGTCGACGTGCGGCTGGATGGCGGCCTGCATGGCGAGGTGGTCGGCGGGGGTCAGCATCGCCGCCGTGACGAACGCGCCCGGTAGCGGGGCATCGGCGCCGAAGCGCTGGCGGAACTGGCGGTGCGCGGCGTCTTCCACGATCTCCTCGCGCGCCGAGCCATCCGGCTGCAGCACGCGGCGGCGGACCGAGAAATCGAAGACGGGTTCGATGCCGCTCGACACGTTGCCGGCCAGCAGCGAAATGGTGCCGGTGGGGGCAATCGACGTCAGGCAGCCATTGCGAATGCCGTGGCGGGCAATGGCGTCGCGAACGGGCTTGGTGAGTGCACGCACGTTGGGCCGCTGGCCGAACTGTTCGGCGTCGTAGAGCGGGAAGGCGCCCTTTTCGGCGCGAGTTCGGCGCTGGCGAGGTAGGCCGCGTTCTGGATGGTCGCCATCCACGAACCGGCAAGCTTGACGGCTTCCGGGTGAACCGTAGCGTGCACCCAGGAGGATGAGTGCGTCGGCAAGGCCCGTGACGCCGAGGCCGATGCGACGCTTGGCGTGCGCCTCGC
Source organism: uncultured Pseudomonadota bacterium (assembly GCA_963846845.1). GTDB lineage: Bacteria > Pseudomonadota > Alphaproteobacteria > Rhizobiales > Hyphomicrobiaceae > JAKAXS01. The sequence continues at coordinate 21,781 of CAWJXQ010000017.1, forward strand.
GGCGTTGCGGTTCCAGGGGGTATCCGGAAACGTCGATGATATTATCGAGGAAGCGGATGGCGGTGGCGACACGCTCTTCGAGCCTTGCCGTGTCGAGCAAGGCGCCCTGCTCGAACGGCCTGGTCACGAACTGCGAGAAGATTGATCGAGCCGAGAAGGCAGGCGCCGTACGGCGGCAGCGGCTGCTCTCCGCAGGGGTTGGTGGCAAAGATCTCCTCGCAGTAGGCGAGGTTGTTCATGCGGTTGACGCGATCGATGAAAATCACGCCGGGCTCGGCAAAGTCATACGTCGCGCGCATGATGCGATGCCAGAGATCGCGCGCGGCAACGGTGCGATAGACGACGCCGTCGAAGACCAGATCCCACGGCGCATCGGCCTTGACGGCGGCCATGAAGGCGTCGGTGACGAGGACGGACAGGTTGAAGTTGCGCAGGCGCGCTGCATCGGACTTCACACCGATGAAGGTCTCGATGTCAGGGTGATCGCAGCGCAGGGTCGCCATCATGGCGCCGCGGCGAGCGCCGGCGGACATGATGGTGCGGCACATGGCGTCCCACACGTCCATGAAACTGACGGGGCCCGATGCGTCCGCGCCGATGCTTTTGACCGAAGCGCCTTTGGGACGCAGCGTCGAGAAATCATGCCCGATGCCGCCACCCTGCTGCATCGTGAGCGCGGCTTCCTTGACGTTGTCGAAGATGGCCGACAGATCGTCTTCGATGCGGCCCATGACGAAACAGTTGAAGAGCGTTACCGCGCGGCCCGTACCGGCGCCTGCGAGAATGCGGCCGGCGGGCAGGAATTCGAAGTTCTGCATCGCCTCGGCGAATGCCTTGGCGTGCCGGGCGCGGCCTTTCTTGCCACCACCTCAACGGACGCTGCGGCCGCAGCGACGCGCGCAAACGTGTCCTGCAGCCGCTGATCGCCGGCGTCGGGCGAACCCGAAATGGACCAACGATATTTGCTGCGCCAGATCTCTTCCGAGATCGCGTTGGGAAATTCTTCGCCGATGGCTGTATTCTCCCTCCAAGCGCACATGCGAGGCCGAATAGAGGTGTGCACCTACGCTCTATATATGCGCTGCGGGCCGCTGCGTCAAACAAATGTTCTTTCTTTGTTCGCTATTTGATCTGACGTTCGGTAATGTGGTGAACTGGCTTATCCTCGCATGCCCGAGCGGCGTTACCGTCGGGTCGCCATCCACGTTTTCGGAGCTTTTGAAATGACGATAGAAATTGCTGAGCGGACTGACGCATCGGGCGTTTGGACCGTCGAGGCGATCGGGCCGGACGGTGAGATTTACCAAGCAACGTTTGCAGGACCAGCCGCGGAAGCCAGAACGCGCGAGTATGCGGCGTGGAAATACCCGGCTCAGTAATCGACTTCAACGTCGATCTGTTTGACGCAGCTTTGCGGGCGCGAATGGTTGGCCAGGGTGTGCCAATTGCCGGCTATCACTTCGACGTCGAGCATCTCGTCGACTGCCATGCACCGCCACTCGCCGCCTTCGGGCAAGCTGCCGCTTGAAGTTTCGCCCGCGAACTGAAGCGACAAGGCTTTCGCGGAGCCGTCCTTGCCTTTGCCGATAACGTGCGGGCAAAGGTGGCGCACGAGACCCTTATAGGTGCAGCTTACCGGCTTGCGCTGCGTGACCGCTTCTCGGATCAGGTCGTAGCTAGACTTAGGCACGGCGCGTTCTCCGGCAACGAACAGCATCGCCGAAGTTCTATCTTAAGTTGCATAAAGTGTCTACGGGTTGCGACGGGGCAGGTCCGCTGAATTGCCCGCTGCCAGCGCCTCCGCGACCAGCCGGCTGCTCGCTTCTTCCAGACGCTTCTCTAATTCGGCCTTGAAGGCCTTGCGGGGCATGCCGGGTGGGATCGGCTCCAGGAACTCGACGACGATGGTGCCGCGATAGCGGAGCAAGCTACGGCGCGGCCAGAAGAGGCCGGAGTTCAGCGCCAAGGGAATGCAAGGGACGCCGAGGCCTTCGTAAAGCGCGACGTAGCCCGGCTTGTAGTCGGGCGGGGCTCCCGGCGTGCGGCGGGTGCCTTCCGGGAAAATTACGACCTGGCGATCCTGCGCGACGCGGACTTTGCCTGCTTCGACCAGCGCCTTGAGAGCGATGGCGGCACGGTCGCGCTTGACCAGGATGTGCTCGAACTTCACGCAGAACCAGCCGTAGAACGGGATCCATTTCAACTCGTCCTTCAGGACGATGGCTGGATCGCGGAACAGCGGCACAAGGGCGAATGTGTCCCAGGCGGACTGATGCTTGGAAACGATGAGGCAGGCGCCTTGCGGCACATGCTGATGGCCGCGGACCTCCATGCGCGTGCCAGCGATGTTCTTCAGCAGCCAGAGGCTGGCGAGCCCATGCAGGCGAAGGCCTTCCATGGCCCAGCGGCGCGGGGCGAACAGCAGCCAGGAGCCGAGCAGCAGGAACAGCGCCGTCGTGACGTAGAAGGCTGCGGCGAAAAGGTAGGAGCGGACAATGAGCATGGCGCGTTGATGCCTGCGGCCGGGTCAGCCGTCAAATATTGGCTTGCGGCTTGCCGGACGCGGGGGTCTCGGCGATCGAGCTTTCGTCCCACGGACCCATGACGCGCGTGGCGGCGTAACGTGCGGCAGCAGGCAGGAACTTCAGATATTCCGATACGAGAACGCGGGCCGTGCGCGGGCGCAGCCACCAGGCGCCTTCGGTGAAGCCGGGCGGCTGCACGGGATGGGCGATCAGCGTGGTGTTGGGCAGTTCGCGCGCCAGCTCGGCGATGGAGCGCGGCATGTGATAGCTGGACGTCACGACGATCAGCGTGTCGAAGCGCATGGCCTCTGCCCACGTCCTCGTCTCGTCGGCATTGCCAATGGTGTTGAGGGCGCTGTAGCCGATGTCGACGCAGCAGTTGAACTGCTGCTCACCCAGGCCGGAGATGCGGATGAGATCCTGGCGGCCGGTGTGACGGTTGACGCCGGAGATGAGCAGGCGACCTCCGTGGCCTTCGCGCAGAAGACGGGCGCCCTCAAGAATGCGCGTGTCGCCGCCGGTGAGGACGACGATGCCGTCGGCCTTGGCCAAGGTCGGGCCAGGCGTGCGCATGACGATGACGGCGAACGCGATGAAGCCCAGCACGCCTGCTGCCGCAAAGGCGCTGAGCGAAATCGTCATGGCTCGCATCAATCTGGGCATGGTCGTGTCAGAGAGATTCCGCAGCCGCCACTCGCGCCTGGCAGGCGCCTGGAACGTCAATAGACTAAACGATTTGGGACGCGTTGTGACAGCGATTTACGATCCGCTGCAGCGATCGTTGCGCCGGGGAGCCGGCTATCCACAGTCGGGGCTTATCCCGCCGGGCGGTCAGGGCGATCAGCCGCCCGTGACGCTCATATGGCGGCCGACGGATGGCTTGGACGTGCGGCGGTCGATGATGAAATCGTGCCCCTTGGGCTTGGCGGCAATGGCCTGATCTATGGCGTTCTGCAGCAGTTCGTCCGTCACGCCGGCGCGCAGCGGCTCGCGCAGGTCGGCCTTATCGTCCTGGCCGAGACACATATAGAGCGTGCCAGTGCAGGTGAGGCGTACGCGGTTGCAACTCTCGCAGAAATTGTGCGTCATCGGAGTGATGAAGCCGAGGCGGCCGCCGGTTTCCTTCACCGTGACGTAGCGCGCCGGACCGCCGGTGCGGTAGGGGCTGTCCTCCAGCGTGAACGTGTTCATCAGCCGGGCACGGACGATCGACAGCGGCAGATACTGATCGGCGCGGTTCTCGCCGATGTCGCCCATGGGCATCGCTTCGATGAAGGTGATGTCGGCGCCGCGGTCGTGGGCGAAGCGGACAAGGGTCTCGATCTCATCCTCGTTCACGCCCTTGAGGGCGACAGCATTGAGCTTGACCTTCAGGCCCGCCTTGGCTGCGGCGTCCAGGCCCTGCATGACGACCTTGAGATCACCCCAGCGCGTAATGGTGCGGAACTTCTGCTCGTCGAGGCTGTCGATCGAGACGTTGACGCGGCGCACACCGCAGGCGGCGAGCTCGGAGGCGTATTTGCCGAGCTGGCTGCCGTTGGTGGTCAACGTCAGTTCTTCGAGCTTTCCGCTGTCGAGATGGCGCGAAAGCGATTTGAACAGCCACATGATGTTGCGACGGACCAGCGGCTCGCCGCCGGTGATCCGCAGTTTGCGCACGCCGCGATCGACGAAGGCGGAGCAAACACGGTCGAGCTCTTCCAACGTGAGCAGGTCGCGTTTGGGCAGGAACGTCATGTGCTCGGACATACAGTACACGCAGCGGAAGTCGCAGCGATCTGTCACGGACACGCGCAGGTAGGTGATGTGCCGGCCGAAGGTATCGACCAGTGGCTCATGCCGCTGCGAGGCAAAAATGATGGGCTGGGACGTGTCTGTCATCGCATCCAGTTCAAGCACACGGTTAATTTGGGGTCGAGGACTTCATAGTTCAACCGGAAGAAACCGATAAGCCAGCTCCGTACCCGACGCAAACGCTTGTTCTTCGAAATTTGAACGGCTAGTCCTACCGCAAACGACAACAGCGGCAAAGCTGCGCCAAGCGTCCCAACTGGGGGGAAAATGACGAACACTGGTTCTGCCGGGGTGGACACGCCCGGACTTCTTGATCGTGAGCGCATCATCGCGACGGCGGGCTTCAATCGCTGGCTGGTGCCGCCGGCCGCGCTCTGCATCCATCTTTGCATCGGCATGGCCTATGGCTTTTCCGTGTTCTGGAAGCCGCTCGAAGGTGCGCTCGTCGGGACTGACGGCAAAGCGTTGCCGCTGTGCGCGGCGGGCGCCACGACGTTCGGCGAAAAGGCTGCAGGCACTCTGCGGGCGCTGACCGCGACCGACTGCAACTGGAGCCAGTTCGACCTCGGCTGGATGTACACATTCTTCTTCGTGCTGCTCGGCGTCTCGGCTGCCATCTGGGGCGGCTGGCTGGAGCGGGCGGGACCGCGCAAGGCCGGACTGGTGGCGACGGCTTGCTGGTGCGGCGGTCTGTTGATTTCAGCGCTTGGCGTCTATCTGCATCAGCTGTGGCTGCTGTGGGTCGGCTCCGGCATCATCGGCGGCATCGGCCTGGGGCTGGGTTACATCTCGCCGGTTTCCACGCTCATCAAATGGTTTCCCGACCGGCGCGGCATGGCGACGGGCATGGCCATCATGGGCTTTGGTGGCGGAGCCATGCTCGGCTCGCCGCTGGCTACGCTGTTGATGAACCACTTCAAGACACCGACCGATCCGGGCGTGGCCGCCACATTCGTGGCGATGGCCTTGATCTACGTCGTGTTCATGCTCATCGGCTCGTTCGGCTACCGGGTGCCGCCGGCGGGCTGGAAGCCTGAGGGCTGGGCGCCGCCGGCCTCGGCCAACTCGATGATCACGTCGAAGAACGTGCATCTCGACAACGCGCACAAGACGCCGCAGTTCTGGCTGCTGTGGCTGGCACTTTGCATGAACGTGTCGGCCGGCATCGGCATCATCGGCGCAGCCTCGCCCATGCTGCAGGAGACGTTCGGCGGCATGCTGACCGGCGCGGCCGATCTCGGCTACCTCGACATGAAGAAGGACGCAGGCATGGCCGCGGCGGCCGCTGCCGTCGGCGCAGGCTTCGTCGGGCTCATCTCGCTGTTCAACATCTTCGGCCGCATCTCGTGGGCGTCGGGGTCTGACAAGCTGGGCCGCAAGGTGACGTACTTCGTCTTCTTCGTTCTCGGCGCGGCGCTCTATGTGCTGGCGGCGTCGGCAGCCGATTGGAAGATACTCGCACTCTTCGTACTGTCGTTCTGCATCATCGCGTCGATGTACGGCGGCGGGTTCGCGACGATCCCGGCGTATCTGGCCGACATCTTCGGCACCCAGTTCGTCGGCGCCATCCACGGCCGTATCCTGACCGCATGGTCGACAGCAGGTATCGTGGGGCCGGTGGTCGTCAACTACCTGCACGACACGCGGCTGGCTTCGGGCGTGGCACCGGATCAGCTGTATGGGCCGATCTTCTATATCCTGGCGGGCATGCTGGTGGTGGGCTTCTTCGCCAACCTGCTGGTGCGCCCGGTCGATCCGAAGTGGCACATGAGCGATGCGGAGGTTGCAACCGAGCAGGCGAAGCTGGCGCACAAGACAGCGACCGCGCAAAGCGGCTCGTTCGGCATCGGCAAAGGCGGGCTGGACGCCAAGGCGGCGGCCTTCTGGATACTGGTCGGCGTGCCGCTGGCCTGGGGTATCTGGAACACGTTCGTGAAGACGCTGTCGCTGTTCTAGACCGGGCAAGACCCGGGGACGGCGCCCTTTGCCGTCCCCGCCTCACGTTACGCCGCCATCGCCAACGGCAACGTGCCGTAGGGAGAATGCACGAAGTCTTTCATGTCGAGGATGAGCGGCATGGCGAACATGCGGAAATCGGCATCGTAGAAGGGCGTGCCGAAGTAGCGGGCGCCGACCTTGGCGAACAACTCCAATGTTCTGGGAAGCGGTACGGCTGCCAGATTGCCACGCCGCATCTCGTTGTGATGACCCTCGCCGTAGAGACGGTAGCGCGGCTCGTGAACCGGAACCACAGCCTCGCGGGGTTCGGCGTCGAATTCCTTCAGCCACAAGCCACGGGCTTCCAGCAGGCGCATGACGACTGCAGCATCGGCGGCGCAATCGGTCTCCGTATTGCCGACGGCGATCCAATGCGTGATGCCGCGGCGCAGGCATTCGACATAGGCCGCGAAGTAGAGATGGTGCATTACGCCCGTGCGGCGGAAGGGTTTGAGCACCGACGATCGCGGGATTTCGGCGAGCGACATGTTCAAGCGAAAGCGCTTGAGATCGAGATGGCGCTCGATGCTCAGTCCATGACGAACGTTGCAGCGCGCGGCGACGCAGGGATTGGCGAACAGCAATCGTACCGTTCCCGCCGTCTGACCGTCGACGCGACCGACAAAGTTTACGGTGGTCGGCAGCACATCGAAGCCGTCGACCTCGCGGCCCGCGGGATAGTCGTGACTGTCGAGGTAGGCGAACTCGTCGGCGAAGACGGCACAGCGCACTTTCGCAGCTGCATCGAGATCGGCAACGGACATAGCTTTGGTAACCGTGATGACACTCATGTGCACCTCACGCTGGCTGAAAATAAAAGGGATTGAAATCGCTGCGGCGCGCGGCGGAGCCACGGCCGCAGCAAGTCATGCCTAGCGTCGTTCCGCTTTTCTTCGAAATCGCGGAACGACGCTAAGATTCTGTATCGTCGTGCGTCTTATCGGGAAGCTGCTTCACGCTTTCCGAAAGCACTCCAGCTCTGGAGGAACTATGCCGCGCGGCGACGCAGACGCGCGACTTCGGTGATGTTTTGGCACATCGCCGTGTACATCAGCCGCGTTGCCGCTGCCGAGACGAGTATGGCGTTCTGATCCGCCGCACTCTTGATGCGATCGAGCTTGTCGTCGAGGCGCGAAACGTGTCCGGCATCTTCACCACCGTAGCCGAGGTAGACGCTGGCCTTGGCGATGTCTGCCACCTTTGCCGTCTTGTTCATGCCGGTGGCCGCCTTTGGACCGCGCTCAACAGCGAGCGTTTCCAAAACGTATGCCGGTCCGAGGTAGGCGATAGGGAACGGACTTGCCGCGATGAAGCGGCAGTAGGCATTGTAGGCAGCAACTGGTGGGCTTTCCGGAGCGTTCTCGACTTCTTTTTCCGTGAGACCCAACGTCACGAGATCGGCAAGCGCCAGCTTCTCGTGGCCCTTCTCCTCCTTCGACTTTTCCATCAGCAGATCAGCGAGCCATCCGCTCTGGCCCGACTTATTGAGACGTTCGCCGGCGTGCGCCAGATTGGCACTCGTCGGCCGTGTGTGGTGAAACGTTTCCTGCAGAAAAGCGATATACAAATCTTTCGATGCCGTACCATCGAACAGGGCGCCAACCGGCGACGCGTCGACAGCCTTCAGAAGTTCATCTGCTTCGTGACGTAACTGCGTGATGAAGTCGGACATGGATGTTCTCCACTAGCCCACTTACACCACACCCCTTGCGCATCAGCGCCCCGATGCACGTAGAGATAGCGCCGCATTACGTTAGAAATTTGCTTTGGCAGCAGCGCAAATGTGATTTCGATCTAGTGCAAGTGACCTAAGCCAGCCCGTCGCGCAGGCGACTAAACCAACAGGTCTCGCACCGCGCTGCGCACGTGATCGAGCGTGAATGGTTTGGACAAAACAGAGACGCGCCCAACGGAGACGGCTTTCGCGCGTTCGAGTTCTTCGGCAAAGCCCGACATCATCAACACGCGGATGCCGGGGATGATCGTTTCGGCGCGCTTGGCGAGCGAGATGCCGTCGAGACCAGGCATGTTGACGTCGGTGACAAGCACGTCGACCTTCGTGCCGGCATTCAAGCTATCCAGTGCTTCGCTGCCATCTTGCGCAATCTCGACCGTATGGCCGTCGGATTCCAACGCGCGCTTGACGAGATCGCGCGTCGGCTTGTCGTCGTCGGCCAACAGGATGCGTGCCATGCTCAAACTCCGGAAACGAGGCGGCCGACGAAGGGCAGCTCGCGATAACGGTGCGCCACGTCCATACCATAGCCGACGACGAATTCGTCAGGACATTCGAAGGCGCAAAAGTCAGCCTGCACATCGACTGCACGTGGCAGTTTCTTGTCGAGCAGAACGCAGGTGAGAATGGACTTGGCACCGCGGGCGGAGATGAGATCCTTGGCGAATGCCAAGGTGCGGCCGAGATTCCAGGACGTCATCGACAAGGATGACATTGCGGCCGTCGACGCCGAGATCGAGATCACGCAAGATTTCGACTTTGCCGGACGACACCTTGCTCTTGCGGTAGCTCGACAAGGTCAGAAAATCGACCTCGGGCGCCATCCCGGCGTGATGCATTGCACGGATCAAATCGGCCGCAAAAACGAAGCTGCCCTTCAGCACGGCCACGACGAGCAGTTGCTCGATTTGGCGGGCATGGATTTCAGCTGCCAGTTCGCCGATGCGGGTGGCGATCTGATCGGCGGAGAATATGACGTCAAGCCCTTTGCTTGGCGCTTCGTCGTGCATACGGTCGATCCTTTCCGGTGGAAGACTAATGGTCCAGTGAAAAGACTTGTGGCCAATCGGCACCCAGGTTGCCTATAGCCCGTCAACGTTAGCGGCCAAACGACGCCACAGCCGATCCTAGACCTTTCGTTGCTTGCTGTGCACACGAGCCTGCCACAATCCTAACAGATTGATCGCGGTTCGCGTTTCTCGCATAAAGAGGACAACGCGGGGGGTTCGCTCCGCGAGCCCGTGCTGGTGGCGTATCCGCAATTTTGGACTTATGGACGGCGACCGTGATCCGTTTGACGAACGTCGGCTTGAAGTATGACCGGGGCCCAGAGGTCCTGTCTGACGTCAATTTTCATTTGAAGCCTGGCTCCTTCCACTTCCTCACCGGACCATCGGGTGCGGGCAAGACGTCTCTGCTGCGCTTGCTGTTCATGTCAATCCGGCCGACACGCGGCCAGTTGCATATGTTCAGCCAGGACGTCAGCCGCGTTTCGGCCTCGAAGCGCGCGCAGCTGCGGCGGCGTGTGGGCATCGTGTTCCAGGACTTCCGGCTGCTGGACCATTTGACGACGTGGCAGAACGTGGCGCTGCCGCTGCGCGTGGTCGACAAGCGCGCCAACATCAACGACGACAAGGAAGACGTGACCGACCTGCTGCAGTGGGTGGGCCTGGGCGACCGCATGCATGCCTATCCTTCAGTGCTGTCGGGTGGAGAAAAGCAGCGCGCGGCCATCGCCCGCGCGCTGATCCGCAAGCCGGAGATCCTGCTGGCCGACGAGCCGACGGGTAACGTCGACCCGCAGATGGCACGCCGGCTGCTGCGTCTCTTCATCGAACTCAACCGGCTCGGCACGTCGGTTCTCATCGCTACCCACGATCATCAATTGATGCGGCAGTTCAAAGCGCCGCGGTTGGAGTTGCACGACGGGCATGTCCGGATCGTATGACAGAGATGCACGCTGGGCGGCGCAGCGCGGGGCTCGCGTGACGACGCAGCCGCCTGAGCGTTATGACGACTATGAGGTGCCGCCGACGCAGAACACGCGGGTGGACCAGTTCGACCACATGCATCCCGGCGACTACGCGCAGGAGGAGCAGTTCGCCCCCGTGCACGGCGGCAAGAAGGCGCCCGCAGCGTCCGAGATGATGAACGCTGCCATCGTGCCGCCCGGGTCTGTGACGGGCAGTTCGCTTACGCTGGTTGTGTCCATCATGTGCTTTCTCGCCTGCCTGACGGCGGGTGCGGTGTTCATGATCCATCAGTCGGCCGAAGCCTGGGTCAAGGACATCGCCAGCGAGGTGACCGTTCAGGTCGAGCCGCCGGATACGGGCGACGCGGAAAAGATTGTCAGCGACGTTTCGGCGTTCCTGACCAAGGAACGCGGCATCAGCGCGGTCAAGGTGCTGAGCGTGGAAGACAGCGCGCAGCTGCTGGAACCCTGGCTCGGCAGCATCGACACGCTGAAAGCGTTGCCGGTGCCGCGGCTGATCGCGCTGGAACTCGATCGTTCGACCCCGCCCGACCTGGAAGCGGTTCGCGCTTCCCTCAGCGGACAGTTTCAGGGCGTGACATTGGACGACCATCGTGGCTGGCAGCGCCAGATCCGAACCGTGACGCATGGTTTCGCTCTCGGTGGGCTGGGCATCCTGTTGCTCGTCGCCTCGGCCACGACGGCCGTTATCGTTGCGGCGACACGGAGCGCGCTAGCCTCCAACCGCGAGATCGTCGAGGTGCTGCACTTCGTTGGCGCGACCGACCGCTTCATCGCGCGCGAGTTCGAGAAGCATTTTCTCAGCCTGGGCATTCGCGCCGGACTGGTGGGTGCGTTGTGTGCGATGGCGACGTTCCTGCTGCTGCCGTTCGTGCTGGGGCTGATCGGCGGGGGCGCGGTGACGATGGCGGAGATCCAGCGGCTGGTGGGCGCGGGTTCGTTGGATCTGGCTGGCTACGTGCTGCTCGGCATCGTGGTGATCGTGATCGCCGCGCTGTGCATGCTGACGTCGCGGTTTGGTGTGTATCGCATCCTCAATTCGAAGCAGTAGTCGCGGAGCACCGCCGCATTGGCGCCGGCGTGCGCATTAAGAACAGGGATCGATGGCGGGGACATAGGCCGCCGAACGCTGCTTGGCCATCGCGATGGTGGCCGCCTTCATGGCTTTCCCGTCACCCTGGCCCAAGGCGGATGCATGGCAGGTGGCTAGCGCCGTGGCTAAGACGATAGCGGCAGCGGTTGCAGCCTCCAGCCCAGCCGCCGTCTCAGCGGGAACGGCCATTGCAACGTTCGCGCCGTCAGCCTTTGCCAGAGGCGTGGTGACGGAGAGGACGTTGGCGAGGTTCAGTGAAGCAGGATAGAGGACTGCCGCCTCTCCTGCCGGCACGACGAACAACAGTTTGCCGAACACCTCGGACGCTTTCGTGAAAACTGCCCAGTCTTCCTTTGTTTGGCTCGTCATCGTGACGACGACGATGCGGACGGGCGTGCGCGACAGGAAGCTGGCGGCGCCGCCTGCACCTTTATAATCGGCCGCGTCGACGCGAACCGGCACAAGTTCGACGCCGGGGTTGGCAAGCAACAGTTGCGCCTGGGCGTTGGAGACAGCGTCCTTGCTGTAGGGGAAAATGTCGTTGTCGACGAAGTCCCAGCCGACGATGTTGCCTTCGCCGTCGCGCGCGAGGCGCTGTGCAAGCGACATATCCGTGTAATCGATGCCGGCGCCGACGACGGCGACTGGGACCAATCCTGGATCTTTCGCCGGGGGAACTTTTGGGTCCGCCGAGAAGGCCGAGCCGGGGATAGCGCACGCCAAAGCAAAGATGCCGATAAGGTGACGAACCACGCGAGCCCTCTTGCCGTTGTCGCTGCCGCGCGCGTTGCCGTTAGCGCTGCTTTGCGAGCTTCAGGTGTGAGGAAATCACATCGGCGATCGCGGTCACATCGTCAAGGGCGAGTACGGGAAGGCCGTGGCCCTCGGTCTCGTGATCGGAGGCGATGGCGATCACGTTGCGGTCGCCTGGCGCAAACGTTTCCTTGCTCTTGGATTCGCGACGGCGCAGCTCGATCTTGGGAATGGCCTCGCGCTTGTAGCCCTCGGCGATAACAAGATCGACGGGCGAGAGACGCGCCAGCATTTCGCGGAACGGCGGCTCGGGTTCGTCGCGCAGTTCGTGAACCATGGCCCAGCGCCCGCCGGAGACGATGGCGACTTCGGTCGCGCCAGCGCGGCGGTGACGGGCGCTGTCGGTCTCGCCCTCGTCGATCTGGAAATCGTGATGCGCGTGCTTGATCGTCGCGACCTTCAGGCCGCGACGCGTGAATTCTTCGATCAGGCGTACCGTAAGCGTGGTCTTGCCGGAGTTTTTCCAGCCGGCGATGCCGATAACGGTGGTGCTGTCATGCCCCCGAGGATTGCAGGATACGGCGTGCCGCGTCCAGTTCCTCAGGCGTGTTGACGTTGAACATCGGATCCACGGACTGGCCGTTCACCGTTGTCTGTGGAACGATGGCGAGACGCGCACCGTGATCGACGACGAAGGCCATCATCTCGCGGCGGCCGTCTGCCAGTGCCGCCTTGATCTTCGACACGATCGTCAACGGCCACAGCGAAATGGTCGGGTGCACGTGAGCGTGCGAAACCGCACACACCAGCGGCGCACCGCTTGCCGTCAGGCGCTTGACGAGATCGGGCGGAATGAAGGGCGCGTCCGTCGAAACGGTGACGATGGCGCGCAAGCCCGGCTGCGTCTGCGCCCAGGCGATGCCGGCCAACACGCCTGCCAGGGGACCTTCGCGGGTAGCGGTTGTATCGGCGATGACGGGCAGGCCGAACTGCGCGAACCGGCTGGTATCGCCGCCGGCATTGATCGCGACCTTCGCGACCTGGCCGCTGAACCGGGAGATGACGTGCGCCAGCATCGATTGCTGGTCGAGCGTGAGGAGGCCTTTGTCGCCGCCGCCGAGGCGGCTGGACCTGCCGCCTGCGAGAACAACGCCACCTATTTCAGATGGCAACAGCGGCGCCTCGGCAAGATGTGGGTCCGTGTGATCTACTGGAGCGTTCATGGGACACCGACGGATTTGAATTGAGCCAAGCGTTTTCTGGAACCAGCGTCGCACCGATGACTGACGGAGTTCTTAATGGGCATCGTAAAAACACCGTGGATCGGGCGAAGAGCGTTAATTTCTGGTCTCGCGACGGCTGCGGCGCTGCCGCTGGTTCCTCGCGCGCTTCGCGCGGACAGTAGTCTGACGATCACGCCACAGCAGACCTTGGGTCCATTCTATCCCAAAGACTGGACCGGCGACATCGATAACGACCTCGTGCTGGTGCAGGGCGAGGCGGCCAAGGCGCTTGGCCATATCACGCACGTTTCGGGAAAAATTTTGGACGCCGCTGGCCAGCCGATCCGTAATGCGCAGGTCGAGATCTGGCAGTGCGATGCCAACGGCATCTATCGCCATCCGCGCGATACGAGCTGGTTCTCCAAACGCGAGCGCGATCCGGGATTTCAGAGCCGCGGGCGCATGACGACGGATACGGAGGGCAATTACAGTTTCCGCACGATCCGGCCCGTCGCCTATCCGGGCCGCACGCCGCACATCCACTTCAAGGTGGACGTGCCCGACAAGGACCAGCTGGTCACGCAGATGTATGTCGAAGGCGATCCGGGCAACGAACGCGACGGCATCCTCAACAGCCTGCCGGAGCGCGAACGCGCCAGCGTCGTCGTGCGGCTGGAAGCGGCCGACCGGCTCGAGCAAGGCGCGCTGGCGGGTGTGTTCGATATTGTGATGGGTTAGTGCGGTTAGCGGTCAGGCCTTTACGCCGGCGCCGATGGCGGGGGGGGCGGTGGCGTCGAGGGGCCAGCGGGGGCGGACGGCGAAGTCGAGCGGGTCGTCGCAGGCCGATCGCCAGGCGCTCGGCACCGGCCCAGGCGATCATGGCAGCGTTGTCGCCGCACAAGGCCACGGGCGGCACGTGGAGGGTGAAGCCTTTGCTATCCGTCAGGTCCTGCAGCGCGGTGCGCAGTGCGAGGTTGGCGGCGACGCCGCCGGCAACGACGAGGTGGCGCGGGGTGCCAGCGGGCAGACGTTCCACGGCAACGCTCATGCCGCGCGCGATACGGTCGGCGACACTGCCGGCGACGGCGGCCTGGAACGAGGCGCAGACGTCGGCGATGTCCTGGTCGGTCAGCGGCTGGAGCGATTGAGCGCGTACGCGAACCGCGGTCTTCAAACCGGCAAACGAGAAATGCAGTTCGGCCCGGCCAGCCATCGGCCGCGGAAACGGAAAGCGGGCCGGGTCGCCGTTGCGGGCAGCGGCTTCGACGGCGGGGCCGCCGGGAAAGCCGAGGCCGAGCAGTTTGGCGGTTTTGTCGAATGCCTCTCCCAGCGCATCGTCGATGGTGGTGCCGAGGCGCTCATAGCGGCCGACGCCGTGCACCAGTTGCAGCTGCGTGTGACCGCCGGAGACGAGCAGCAAGAGATACGGTGGTGCCAGGCCGCTCGTCAGCCCGACGGTGAGGGCGTGCGCTTCCAGGTGATTGACGGCGATCAGCGGCTTGCCGTGCGCCAGGGCGATCGCCTTGCCGGTGACGAGGCCGACGATCAGGCCGCTGTTCAGGCCGGGGCCCGCGGTGGCGGCAACGGCATCCAGGTCTTCAAACAGAACGCCCGCCTCGGCCATGGCGGCGGAGACGATCTCGTCGAGGCATTCGGCATGGGCACGGGCGGCGATCTCCGGCACGACGCCGCCGAAGGCACGATGCTCCTCCCACTGCGAGCGCACGACATTGGACAGGATGCGGCCTTTGCCCGCCGCGTCGCGCGCGACAACGGCGGCGGCCGTCTCGTCGCAACTCGTCTCGATGCCCAGCACGACGCTTTCGCGCCGGGCGGGCTGTGAAGTTGCAGGGGCGGCGCCGGTCATCACATTTGCCTTGGGGGCGGGTCTGAAGCATTAATGCCGCCCAGTGCAATCCGCCTAGCATCCAGGATGAGACGCTTGCAAGGTTCACCAGTCCGTATCGGTACGCGCGGCTCGCCGCTGGCGCTGGCGCAGGCCCACGAAGTGCGTGCCCGGCTGATTGCCGCGCATGGCGGAACGGACGACGACTACCCCATCATCGTGATCAAGACCACAGGCGACCTCATCCTCGACCGGCCGCTGGCGGACGTGGGCGGTAAAGGGCTTTTCACCAAGGAGATCGAAGAGGCGCTGATTTCGCGCGCGATCGACCTTGCCGTGCATTCCATGAAAGACATGCAGACGGCGCTGCCGCCAGGGCTCGGCATCGGGGCGGTGCTGGAGCGCGAGGACGTGCGCGATGCCTTCATCAGCCTGAAATACGCATCGCTGAAGGACCTGCCGCAGGGTGCTACCGTCGGCACGTCGTCGTTGCGGCGCGAGGCGCAGGTTCGCCGCGCGCGGCCCGACCTCAACGTCGTCGGTTTTCGCGGCAACGTGCAGACGCGGTTGCGCAAGCTGGATGAGGGCGTCGCCGACGCCACGTTCCTGGCGTGCGCCGGTCTCAACCGGCTGGGCATGTCAGCCCACATCACGGCGCCGATCGCTACAGATACGATGCTGCCCGCCGTTGCGCAGGGCGCGATAGCCATCGAAATTCGCGAAGACGATGACGCGACGCGCGCACTCATCGCACCGCTGAACCACGAGGGCACCGCACTGTGCGTCACGGCGGAGCGGGCGTTTCTGACGAAGCTTGAGGGCTCATGCCGGACGCCGATCGCGGGGCTGGCCGAGCTGGCTGAAGGCGGGCTGACGTTTCGCGGCATGCTGCTGACGCCGGACGGCAAGGATTGCCGTGAGGTCGCAAGCTCCGGCGGGCGGGGCGATGCGTTTCAGATCGGCGATGACGCCGGCGCCAAGCTGCTGGCGGAAGCCGGGCCGCACTTCTTCGCCTCGCACGCCTGATGCACCTGATCGTCACACGGCCCGAGGCCGATGCGGCCGAGATGGCGGGGCGCATCGAGGCCATGGGGCATCGCGTCAGTCTCGCGCCGTTGCTTGAAATGCGGCCGACCGGCGTGCAGCTGGACTTCGCAGATGTCCAAGGCATCGTTGCGACGAGCCGCAATGCGTTGCGGGCCCTGGCGGATCGACCGCAGCTGGAAATCGTCAAGCGCTTGCCGATCTTCGTGGTGGGGCCAGCCAGTGCGGATCTGGCCCGCGACATTGGTTTCACGAACGTGACGGCGGGGAGGGGAGGCGGCCGGCAACTGCTGCCGTTGATCGAGGAAATCTGCACGACCGGCGGGGGGCCATTGTCGTACCTCAGCGGCGACGCGGTCGCCTTCGACATGGGGGCGGCGTTGGGCGGCGCGGGATATGACGTGCGGCACCAGGTTGTGTATGAGGCCGTGGAGGTGCGCTTTTTGCCCACCAGCGTGGTTGCGGCGATCCGCGGCGGCGAGGTGGCCGGCGTCATCGTGATGTCGGCCAGGACGGCCAAGGTTTTTCTCCGGCTGGCGCGGGAAGCCGGCGCCGGAAGCGAGGCTGAGCGGCTGGCATATCTGTGTATTTCGCAGTCGGTTGCGGATGCCCTGGGCGAGCCGAAACCGCGCGTCCTTGTGGCTGATCGGCCCACGTCGGAAGAAATGCTTGCCCTCGTTAAAGAGTTGGCGTCAAATTGGCTCTAAGAGCCGTTGGGCCTAGGAAACAACAGACAATTTTGGGTTTCATCCCGCTGCCATCCCTGAAGCGTGCGATGCCGCTTGCCGGATACTCGAACGATGTCCCGGCACCCAAATTCTGGAGACCCCTGCTATATGTCCGATAACAAAAAAGACGTGCCCGCCGATGCAAAGCGTCCGCATGCGACGCTGGATCTGAAGGCAACCGACGTGACGCCGGCCAAGGCGGCTGACGCGAAGGCTGGCGACAAGACGGAGGCGAGCGCTGCCAGCAGTGCGGCGTCGTCATCTTCGGCCACCAATTCCGCGGCAGCAGCCGCAAAAGCCGGCGAGGCAAGGGCGGGCGCGGCTGCTGCGCCAAGCGCCAACGTGAAGCCTGAAGAGCGTGCTCCCGGCAAGCCGGACGAGCGCAAGGCGCAATCATCGGCAACGCCGCCGGCGGCGCCGGTTCGGGCCAGCGCGCTCCGGAGGCGGCATTTTCAGTCATCTGCTGGCGGGCATCGCAGGCGGCGTGCTGGCATTCGGGCTCGCCGATTGGGCGGCGCCGCAGCTCGGCATTTCGACGGCGACGCAGGATCTGAAATCGGACACGGCAAAGCTGCAGGAGCGCCTTGCGGGACTGGAAAAGGTTGCCGGATCGGATGCAGCGGTCAAGTTGCAGGCGGCCGAGCAGCGCCTGGCGGCGCTTGAAGGCAAGGCCGAGACGCTAGGTTCGACGCAGGCGAAGATCGCTGACGAGACGAAGACGGCCATCGACAAGCTTTCGGCGGAGAAGCTTGAGCGGTGAAGTGCAGCAGCGTCTCAACGCGCTCGACGACCGGCTGGCCACGATCGCCAAGGCCTCGGAAGAAAATCCCGCCGGCGGCAACAACGTGACGCAGATTGCAGCGGTCACGGGCAAGTTGTCCGCGTTGCAGTCGGCGCTGAGCAAGGAGATCGATGCGGTGCGCAAGGCCGTGCCGCAGAACGTCGATCCGCGGCTTGCGGAACTCGCCGAACAGGCCGAGGCGGCAAAGGCCAGCACTCAGCGGGCCGATAGCGACATCGCCAACGTGAAAACGGACGCGGCACGGCTGAGCCAAAGGATCGAAACGCTGAAGGCCGACAGCGACCGGGCCGGGGCCACCGTGAAGGTGCTGCAGGAAGAAACAGCGCAGCTGACCAGCAGCTTTGCCGAGTTGAAGACGACGCTCGCCTCCCAGGTCAAGGGCGGGGTCGGCGAGGCCATCACGCCGGTTTCCAAGAAGCTCGCGGCGCTGGAGCAGGGTCTGCAGACGGTCGTGAAGAGCGAGGCGGACCGGCGCACCAACGCGGAGCGTATCGTGGTGTCGCTGGAGCTTGCCAACCTCAAGCGGCTGATCGACGGCGGGCAGAATTACGCGGCCGCCCTTGCAGAAGTGCGCAAGGCGTCGGGAGCCAAGTTCAACCTGGATGCGCTGGAGCGCTTCAAGGATACCGGCGTGCCGACGATCGCCTCCCTGCAACGTGATTTCCGGCCCGTCGCCAATTCGGTCCTGGATGCCGCCGAGACGCCTGCGGAGGGCGGTGTGTTCGACAAGCTGGTGGCTGGTGCAAAGTCGGTCGTGCGGGTTCGCAATATGAACCCGTCGCCCGCCGACAAGAGCGCGGAAGCCGTCGTCGCCCGCATGCAGGTGGCGCTGTCGGAAGGCAACCTGGGTGACGTGCTGACGTACGCCAACGAACTGCCCGCAGGCGCGTCCGGCCCCGCGCAGGACTGGCTCGGCAACGTCAAGGCACGGCACGCAGTCGATCGCGCGATCGGCGACGTGGAACGCCAGTTGAAGACATCATTGACGCAGGCTTCGGCTGAGCCGGCTGCTGCGACCCAGGAACCACCGGCTGCAGCACCGCAGGCGCCGCCCGTGATAGAACGGCGTCAAGCACCGCCAGCCGCCGAGAAACCGGTAGATGCGCCTGTTGGGCCCAGCGGCCGCCTGCCGGCGCCCGGGACGATCCAGCAGTCTGCGCCTACTACGCCCACCGAGAACGCCCAGCCCTAGAGCCCACTCCGCTCTTCATTGTTTAGCTCTTTGTTTGTCGTGCTTCTTATCGGACAACCGCTGCACACCGCCGGGAAGCACTGTTAGGGATCGCCATCATGCTGCGACTTGTCGCTTTTCTCCTCGCGGTGCTGGCGGTTGCCTCCGGCCTGGCCTGGCTTGCCGACCGCCCCGGACAGCTGATCATCAACTGGCAGGGACGCGAGATCGAAACCAGCGTGTTCCACGCCGTCGTCATCCTGGCGGCGCTGACCGCCACGGCCATCTTCATCTGGTCGCTGCTGCGGCAGATGTGGAACAGCCCTGCAACGGTGGGGCACTTCATCAACAAGCGGCGGCAGCGGCGCGGGCTAGACGCGCTGTCGAGCGGCATGATCGCCATCGGCGCGGGTGACCGCGCGAATGCGACGCGGTACGCCATCCAGGCCCGCAAGTCGCTGCCGAACGAGCCGCTGACGCACCTGCTGCGGGCGCAGGCCGCGCAGCTTTCCGGTGACCGCACGACGGCCCGGCGCATTTTCGAGGCCATGCTGGCTTCGCCCGACACCGAGCAGCTTGGACTGCGCGGACTGTTCGTCGAAGCCCAGCGCGAAGGCGCGGCAGAGCCGGCGCAGCAGTATTCGCAGCGGGCGCTGCGGCTCAATCCGAAGCTTGCCTGGCCGGTCGACGCGCTGTTCGACCTGCAGTGCCGCGAAGGCAACTGGGCCGGTGCGCTGGAGACGCTGGCGACGGCGCGGCGCAACGGGCACGTCGACAAGGCTGTGGCCGACCGGCGGCGCGCGGTGCTGCTGACGGCACAGGCACAGACCTTGGAAGACAGCGACGCCGAGAGGGCGCTGACGCTGGCATCCGAGGCACATGGGCTGGCGCCGGATCTCATTCCGGCTGCGGCGATCGCGGGACGGATCCTGGCGGGCAAAGGCAATACGGCGCGGGCGGCCAAGATGCTGCAAAAGACATGGAGCAAGGCACCGCATCCGGATCTCTCGACGGCTTACGCATTCGCTCGCATCGGCGACAGCCCGCGCGACCGGCTCGACCGCGTGAAGCAGTTGGCGGCGCTGCGGCCGTATGCCGTTGAGGCTTCGATCGCGGTCGCGACGGCGGCCATCGAGGCGCGCGACTGGGATCAGGCCCGGCAGGCCTTGTCGCCGCTGCTTGACCAGAGCCGCCTGACACAGCGCGCCGCCACGCTGATGGCGCGTATCGAGGGCGAACAGCATGGCGACAAGGGTCGCGTGCGTGAATGGCTGGCGCGCGCCGCCACGGCGCAACGCGACGCAACGTGGACAGCGGACGGCGTCGTGGCCGAGCGATGGGCCGCGGTTTCACCCGCTACGGGCCAGTTGGATGCATTCGTGTGGAAAGTGCCCGTCGAGCGCGTCGGCGAGACGGACGAAGCGACGTTGCTGCATGACCGTTTGCGGGAGCTGGTGGCGACCGGCGGCGACACACTCGATGATGACGATCTGGCGCTGGGCCTGCCGCGTTGCCTGCGGCGACGGCGCCGCCGCCAAAGCCAGCGGCAAAAGTGGCTGCCGATGTCGTGGACGCTGAGCCGGTGACAACCGGCAAGCCGGCGGATGCAAGCGAACCGGCGCTTAGCGAGCGAGCCTGCAGCCGAAGGCGGGCGCAGTTCGTATTCCGGTTTGCCGGCCGGTGCCCCTCCGGTGCCGGCCGCACCTGCGGCGAAACCCGAGAGCGGCACGGCCGAGGCTGCTGCCAAGCCGGCCCCGGCGCCATCAACGGCAGGCGCCGATGTGGCAGCACCGGCGGCCACTTCGCCAGCGGCCCGTCCCGCACCGGCTGCCCCGGCGCAGCGATCGTCATCGAATGAGCCGCGGATATTCGTCGCGCCTCGCGCACCGGATGATCCCGGTGCGGCAGACGATTTCGACGAGCAGCCAAGGTTGATGCACCCCAACCGGGCGGTGTAAATCCGCTTAGGCCGCATACGATCTTGTTTGCGGTGATGATCTTACGAAACTTGAGGACAGCCGTTAAACTTAATCTTTAGCAGGCCGATCCAGCTTCATCATTTTGCTCGCCAATTCTCATCAACGATGTATTAATGGTCGGACTTAACGTCTCGTTCACTACGAGTACATTTCATTTTCCGTGTCCTCTTGTTTGGCGTGAGGAACAGCATGCAGTTCGATCCGGGCGATATCGTTTCGCTCAATGCAGACGACCGGAGGATGGTCGTCGTATCGAAATTAGACGCGCGCCTTCTGTGGGTGCGTCTGGAACAATCCGACCGCGAAGACATGTACGCCTTCCTGCTGGAAGACCTGCGATTGATCGCGCGTGCCGAGCCGTTGGCTGCGCCCCTGGTATTCTCGACGGTGCCGCAGATTCCCCGTCGCCAGCACCGATTGCATCGCAGCCTGAACGGGTCGCCGCCGGATGCCGGTGCGGCGCCAACGCGGTCTTGCAATCGGGCAGCGCAGCGGGTATCCCTGCGGCTTCCCGCCAGAGCCTTTCCGCTCTTCCTTGACTAGCGAAAAACTCTAGCTGTTGGTTTGCCGTGCTTCTTATCGGAGGGAAGCACTTGAGGGGTTTGCCGCTTTAGCTCAGCTGGTAGAGCACCGCATTCGTAATGCGGGGGTCAGGTGTTCAAGTCACCTAAGCGGCACCATCTCTTTCATTTCAGCGCCAACCTGCCTACCCGCTCGCTCGCGGTCGCTTTTGCGTGGAACGATGGCGGCCGTTTAGTCTTTGCTGAATAAGGTCTTAAGGTCGATTTTTGCAAGTAAGGCTCCGGCTATCGGCTATGGTCGCCGCTGGATTTGTATAAGGAGCAAGGCATGAGCATTTTCGGTAGCATTGTTGAGGCCATTTTTGGTGGGCCTGCCAAAGCTGAGACGCCGTCCGGCGGCGCCAGCGCCCGGGACAGCGGGTTCCAAAACATCCGGCGGCGGCGCCGGCACCAAGGAGCCGGGCACGGCGGGCTCGAAGTCGTCCGGCACGCCACAGCCGGCTGAGCAGGTCAAGGTCGCCGTGAATGCACCGGCTGCTGCGGCCGGTGGGGGACAGCCCGTCGACGTGGCGGCCAACATGGACAAGTTGCAGAAGGCTTCGAAAGAGAAGGGTCTCGACTGGCGCAAGTCGATCGTCGACCTGATGAAGATCCTCGACCTCGATTCCAGCCTCAAGGCACGGCAGACGCTGGCCAAGGAGCTGCACTACGACGGCGATACGAAGGATTCCGCCGCCATGAATGTCTGGCTGCACAAGCAAGTGATGATCAAGCTGGCTGAGAACGGCGGCAAGGTGCCGTCCGAGCTGACTTGATTCGCTGAACCGTTTTGGGAGGGCCTGACGCGCGCGCCGCGTTGGGCCCTTTCGCATTTGTGATGCAAGGGCTGTCGATTGTCAGGCGAAAGGTGCGCCCAAGCAACGAACACCCCGTATATGAATGAAAATTCAGCCGCAATGATGCCGCTGATCAACTATAATTTTAGCAAATTGCTTTAGGATACTTGGATTGGCTGAATTGCAGCCGAACCAACGTAAGAACCCATGTATCGAAACCTGAGCGAATACCAACCGGAGCCCCCGCATCCGGGAGAGATCCTGCGCGAGGACATCCTGCCCTGTCTGCGAATGTCGCGGGCTGAGCTGGCGCGGCACCTCGGCGTGTCGCCGCGAATGCTCGCCGACCTGCTGGCCGAGCGCCGCAGCGTCGACCGGGCCATGGCGCAGCGGCTGGGTCTGGCGTTCGGCCACGGCGCCCGCTACTGGCTGGGCCTTCAGGTGCAGTTCGATCTCTGGCACAGCGACTTCGACGGCCCGCCTGCCGTGACGCCGCTGACGTGGGGCAAGTCCCTGGCGCGCGACAAGCGCCCTGCGCGTGGCGGACGCCACCTGGTGGCTTGACGCCTCCCCCTGTCTTCCCCTTCGCCACCGCCGCCGCGTGACATGCTCGCGCGAACCTTCGGGTCCGCCTTGTTTTAGAGTCTGAATTCACGTCTTCGATGCGAGCTCGACTGCTCGCATCTCAAACGATCAGGCTCTACTGTTGAAGCCGCGAGGTCTTCACGGAGCGGCGATGAGCAAACTCATACATTCCCTGGCCGACGCCTGGGTCGGGCGTCATGCCGCGCCCGACAAAAGTGCGATTGATGCCGTCGCGGGCCTGCAGCCTGCAACCGTGATAACGGGGGCGTCCAAAGGCATCGGCCTTGCGCTGGCCAAGCGGTTTGCCGTCAAAGGCGACGCCGTGGTGCTGGTCGCCCGGCATCCCGGTCCGCTGGCGGAGGCAGTCGCCGAGGTGAAAGCCGCAGCTCCAGATCCGATCGCGGTGACGGTTGCGCTCGATGTTACCGACGCGAAGGCGTTCGATCAGATCGCAGCGACGCTCCGTGCTAACGGGTTGTATCTCGACGTGCTGATCAACAACGCGGGCCTGGGTCTTGGCGGCAAGGCCGTTGAGCAAAGCCCGGAAGCGCTGGACCGCCTGATTGCGCTGAATATCGCCGCCTTGACGCGGCTGACCCGGCTGGCCCTGCCGGACATGCTGGCCCGTGGACGCGGCGGCATCATCAACGTCGCTTCGCTCGGCGGGTATGTGCCGGGCCCTTATCAGGCGGCCTACTACGCCAGCAAGGCCTACGTGCTGTCGCTGACGGAAGCGATGGCGGCAGAACACGCCGGATCAGGCGTGCGCATCGCCGTGCTGGCACCGGGTCCGGTCGACACGCGATTTCACGCGGCAATGGGAGCGGAGAGCGCGCCATATCGCTGGATTCTGCCGGCCGCTCGCGCAGACAAGGTGGCGGCGGCCACACGGCGCGATTTCGTACTTGGCCGGCGGGTGATCGTGCCGGGGTTGCTCTATGCGGCGGGCAGTCTGGCCCTGCGCGTTTTGCCGCACCTCATCAGTGTGCCCCTGATGGCCAAGCTTTTGCGGCCTGCGCTGCAAATCGGCTCGAAAAAATCACCAGCCTGATGGGTGCCGTTCGCACTCTCCTAACGCTTGTCGCGTATAACGATAACTAGGTGCCGTGCTGACAAAGTCTCGCGTGCCGGTGCCATAGCGCGGCGGTCTTAGAGCGGAATCGCTCTTTGCCGCCGTGCATGTCTTTGGGTGGTGTAACGACGGTAGACCAGCTGTTGCCAGCCAGCCCACCGCCGCACCGGATGTGACACGAGCGCTTGCTGCAAGCGTTCAAGGCCCGCACCGCACCAGTCCCTTCGCCTCGCTTCATCGCCCGGACGTGCGAGATCGATGGCGCTTCCTCCGCCTGCCAACGCGTGGTGATGTGATTGGCAATCGGCCCGTCAGCCTGCGCTTGGCCGGTGGAGATCAATGTCGGCGTTAAGCAGGCAGAGTAGGCAAACCGGCTAATGCCGAGAATGGGAATAATTCCCGATCGCAGCGTGGAATGCTGGCTAAAGGCGCCGGGCCAGAGTCTTTGAAAACCGCTGCGCACTTTCTCCGGAAGCACTATGTCGAGCTTCTTACCGGAAAACCGCTGCACACTTTCCGGAAGCACTCAGTTCGTCGTGCTCTTGCCGGAAAACCGCTGCACACTTTCCGGAAGCACTCGGTTCGTCGTGCTTCTATCGGAAAACCGCTGCACACTTTGTCCGGAAGCACTCATGTCTGCGTTGGCCGTGCTTCTTACCGGAAAACCGCTGCACACTTTTCCGGAAGCACTCTATTGCTCGCGACGCGTCTCCAACGACACGCGGATGAGATCGGCGGTGCGTTCCAGGCCGAGCTTCTCTTTCAGCCGGCTGCAGGAATTCGCAACCGTCTTGTAGGCAATCCCCAGCGTCTCGGCGATGCCGGACAGGCTCTTGCCGTCGCCGAGCAGGCGAAGGATTTCGACCTCGCGGTTGGTGAGGTTCTGCAGCGGGTCTTCGGCGGGATAAAGATTGAACGCGAGTTTGGAGGCCGTGTCGCGATCGAGGTAGCGCTCGCCCGATGCCGCTTTCGTGACGGCGGTCGCCAGTTCGTCGGCCCCGGCGCTTTTCGAGACGTAGCCGAACGCGCCCGACTTGATGGCGCGCGAGGCGTAGATCGGCTCGGCGTGCATCGAGAACATGACAACGCGCGAAGCGGCGTTCTCGATCTGGAAGCGCTTGAGCAGTTCCAGCCCGCTGCCGCCGCCGAGATTGATGTCGAGCACGACAACGTCGGGCTGCTCGGCCTTGAAGATGGCGAGAGCTTCGTGCGGCGTGCCGGCCTCGGAAATTTTTGCCCCGGCAAGCGTCGACAGCAGACGCTGCACGCCTTGGCGCACGACGGCATGGTCGTCGACAATCAGGATCTTCATGATGCGAGTGCCTCTTGTGGTTCCGTGCGCGCCGGTGGCGCTGCGATGGATGGCGATTTCGGCAAGGGAAGCTCGGCCGTGACGGTGACGCCGCGGCCGTCGCTGCGGTTTTCGACGACGAAGCGGCCGCCCTTGGCGACGATGCGTTCGCGCATGTGCAACAGGCCGAAGCTGCCTTCTTCGCCGGATGGCTTGGACAAGCCGCCGCCGTCGTCGGCAACGCGGACGACGATCATGCCGCTGTCGTTTGCCGCAACGGATATCTCCAGCTGTGTGGGTTCCGAGTGCTGCATGGAATTGCTGAGCGCCTCGCGCACGACGCCATGGATCGTGGCGTCGAGCGGCGTGCCCCAGCTCTCTTCCGGCAGATCGAGCACGAAGTTGATCTGCGGCCGGCGGGCCTGCCAGTAGGCGACAAGATTTTCGATCGCGTTGGACAATCCAAGGTCGAGCAGCACGGCTGGACGCAGGCGTCCGAGGATGGACTTGACCTGGCTCTTGATCTGGCCGACGGCGTCGAGGATGGCGTCTGAATGCACGACGGCCGGGCTGGTTTCGTCAGCGGATTTGCGGATCGCGCGGGCATC
Source organism: uncultured Pseudomonadota bacterium (assembly GCA_963846845.1). Lineage (GTDB taxonomy): Bacteria > Pseudomonadota > Alphaproteobacteria > Rhizobiales > Hyphomicrobiaceae > JAKAXS01. Next base: position 47,378 of record CAWJXQ010000017.1, read on the forward strand.
GACGTCGATCGAGAACAGCAGCGGGCTGACTTCATCGTGCAGGTCGCGCGCCAGTTCGGTGCGTTCTTCTTCCTGCACGGTGGTGAGCTGTTCGTTGAGCCGGAAGTTGCGCTCTTCGCTGCGGCCCAGCGCGCCAGCCATCACGTTGAAGTTGGCGCATAAGGCGGCCAGCTCGACGGCGCCCGTCTCAGGCACGCGGGCGGTGTAGTCGCCTTTGCCGACACGTTCGAAGCCGTGCGACAGCGCCGCGAACGGACGCAGGGCGCGGCCGAGCGTCCAGTAGATGAGCACGAGAACGAGGGCGCAGAAACTCGTCAGCGTGGTGAGGCTGAGCTGCATGTCGCCCCAGACCTCGGCCGTTTCGCTGCGCTGGTCACTCTCCAGCAGCACCATGCCGTATTTCGTCAGCGAGCCGGGCAACGGGATGCGCACGATCTTTACCGGTTGCGTCAGGATGCCGAACAGCCATTCGGGCGCCTCCTCGTCCGGCGCCAGCACCTGCGAGGTGTCGATCTCGCGGCCTTCCGGATCCAGCAACGCTGCCCGCACGTGGCGATTGCCGTCGAAGGCGTGCACGACGCGGCGAAGGCCTTCGCGCGGATCGGAGGCGCGGGCGGCATCGTCGACAGCCAGGCGTGCCGTGCTCTCGGCAACGGCCACGCCGGAGCTCAGTTCGAGCTCGATCTTGTGCTGGGCATGCCAATAGGTGAGCGAAGCACCGAGCGCCAGGATGGCGAGCAGCACCAATGCAACCGTGCGGATCAGCCTGAGCCGGAGGGACACCGTTCGAAAGCCTTCAGGAATGAATACGTTACTGTATTACATACCCGTCTTCGGCCTCTGGGAAAAGCCCCCTGCGGACTTGCTTAATCCTGCAAGGCTTCAGGTCGCAAAGGCCTGAGCTACTTGATCTTGAACTGGATCGGCATGGAATATTTCAACGCCTCGCCGGGTTCTTCGTCGGGCGGCAGCGGGAAGGGGCTGGCACGCTCGATGGCGGCGAGCGCTTCCTCGTCGAGGCGCGGATTGCCGGACGACTTTTGCAGGGAATGCTCCACCATCTTGCCCGTGCGATCGATCGAGAACTGGATGACGACCGTACCCTGCTGCCCGCGTGAGCGAGCCTCGGAGGGATAGCGTTGGTGCTTCTTCAGATGCAGGTGAAGTGACTTGCGGTAGGTGAGGATCGCCTTGCTGTCCTTCTTGGCGTCGCCGACCTGCTGGGCGGTGACGACGGGTGCGTCCTTGGCCTGGATCTGCGGCGGGGCCATGGACTGGGCAGCCGCCGTTTGCTGCGGCGCGAGGTTCTCGGGCTGAACCTCCTTGATCTCTTCTTCCTTCTCCTGGACCTCTTCGACCGGCTTGGCGACAGGCAAGGCCACTTCCGGTTCGGGCGCCAAGGGAGACTGCTCGAACTGCGGAATGTCGAGCGGCTTCAGTTCCTCGACCTTTTCGGTCGTGGGCGGCGTAGGTACCGCCTCTTCGGCTTGCGGGCCGATGGCACTGTCGGGCGTCTCGGCGCGCTGCGTTGCCGTGACGGGCGCCAGCTCCATGACGATCGCGCCGGCGACTTCGTCGTCGATTTCTTCTTCCGGCGGATTGTAGATGGCCCAGGCCGCGCCGCCGGCGTGCAGCGCGATGATCAGCGCTCCGGCACCGGCCCAGCGCGCCCACCGGCGCTTGTCGGCATTGAGCACGTCGGACGCAAGCATTACGGGCTCCCGGTCGATCCAGGTGCCGTCGGCACGGCCAGAGACGGAGCTGCCGGCGCGGGAGCGGCAGGACCGCCCTCCATGCCTTCGAGGCCGACGAGGGCGACCTTGAGATAGCCGGCACCGCGCAGCAAATTCATGACGCGCATCAGCTCGCCGTAGGCCACGGACTTATCGGCGCGCAGGAAGATGCGCTTGTTGCGATCGGCCTGCGTATGCGCGTCGAGTGCGGAGGCAAGCTGGCTGCGCTGGATATCGTCGTTGCCGACGGCCAGCGAGCGGTCGGCCTTGATGGTGACGTACAGCGGCTTGTCCGGCCGCGGCTGCGGCTTGGCGGTGGACACGGGCAGATCGACCGCCACGTCGACCGTCGACAAAGGTGCGGCCACCATGAAGATAATGAGCAGCACGAGCATGACGTCGATAAATGGCGTGACGTTGATCTCGTGGTTCTCGTCGAGATCGTCGCCGCCATGATGCAGTCCACCGGCCATCGGGGTTACTCCGCAGCGCGCGCGTGGCGGTGAACGTTGACGCGATCGAGATCGCGCGAGACGAGGCGCATGACCTCGGCGGAGGCATCGCCGGCCATCGCGCGATAGACGCCGATGCCGCGCGAGAACCAGTTGTAAATGATCACTGCGGGAATGGCTGCCACCAGGCCGATGGCGGTGGCGAGCAAGGCTTCGGCAATGCCGGGCGCGACGACGGCGAGGTTCGTCGTTTGCGATTTCGAGATGCCGATGAAGCTGTTCATGATGCCCCAGACGGTGCCGAACAGGCCGACGAAGGGCGCGGTGGCGCCGATGGTGGCGAGCACGCCGGTGCCCTTGTTCATGGAGCGTACGGCGGCGCTTTCTATACGTTCGAGACGCGAGGCGACGCGCTCCTTGATGCCATTCTTGTCGGGCGTGTCCGTCGACATGCGCAGCTCGATGGCGGCGACATCGATGTAGGACCGCAGCAGGCTGCCGCCATTGCCGAGCGTATGCGATGCAGCAGCGAGAGACGCGTCGTTGGCGACGGAGCGCAGCGCACGCCTGAGACGCGCACGCGCGACAAACAGTTCGACAGATTTGACCAGCCAGACGGTCCAGGTGATGACGGAGGCCAGCGCGAGGCCGATCATCACGCTTTTCACGACCATGTCGGCCTGCATGAACATGGCCCATGGCGACAGATCGTGCGGCAGGTTCGGATTGGGGCCGGCTGTGGATTCAGCGACGGGTGCGGGTGGTGCACCGGGAACGCCGGAGCCGGCTACGGGTAAATCTTCAACCGGCATCGGCGTGCCGGGTTCTGCTGCCGCAGACGGCGTCGCTGCAGATTCTTGCCCAACAGGCTGGTGGTGCGGGGGTCGCCGCGGGCGCGGTCTCGGCTGGCGTCGTGGTGGCTGGGGCGGGCTGCGCCGTCTCTGCCGGGGCGGGGGTCTGCGCCCAGACGGTCATCGGCATCGCCAAAGCTGGCCCCATCGCCGCCAGAATGCCGGCGAGCAGGGCGGGACGGGTCGACATCTTCCGCATTTTTGCAATCATAACCGTAGCATACCTATCGTGAGACTTCCGCGCGGCGACTTCGCCTATACATTACCCTCGATGTCAAGATAACTACTCGCGAGCAGTATAGTTCGCGCGGACGTGCCGGAATCGGTGCCTGCCGCCTCCGGTTGAGATGATGCCTTACTGGCGAAATCCTACTTTACGGCTCTAGTTTATTATCGCGCGTGAGGCAACACGTCTGACGGCCGCAGCAGGCCTGTTCCGCTCCAGAAATATTGCGGCCGCAACTGGGCAGCATGTGGTGAAAGTGTGGCGTTTGAGACGCAGAAGACGTTTCCCTACACCTGAAGTCAGGATTGTAGATTGACCGATGACGGACAGACTCCCTACGTTGCACGCGTCCAGGGGTAAGCCGGTTTGCACCCACTAGATTTTCGTTCGCGTTTTTGGGGGCTAAAATGAGAGTTACAGAGAAGCCGAATTCCGCCTTCTATTCATTCACAGGTTTGCAGGCTAAAGAGGTTTCGACCCGCGCGGTTGCCGCAGCGTGCATGCTGGCGGTAAGCCCGGCCACGTTGGCCCTGGCGCAGTCGGCGCAGAATTCCAGCGAGCTGCCCCCGATCGTGGTGCAGGGCCAGAAGGCGAAAGCTAAGAAGCCGGTCGCGCAGAAGAAGTCCGCACCCGCGAAGCAGAAGCAGGCAAGCCCGACGCCGCAGCCGCCGTCTGACGAGGCTGCCGAGCCGTCGCCAACGCAACGGCGTAGACGGCGCGGCGCGGCCGGGCGGCAACCCGTATGCCAACCCGGATGCGCCTTACAAGGTGGAGAAGTCGGCTCAGCGGCAAGCTGACGGAGCCGCTCGCCGATACGCCAAAGACGATTACGACCATTCCGAAGGAAGTGATCCAGGACAAGAGGCGCGACGGACCTGCGCGAACTGGCGCGCGCAGACGCCGGGCGTGACGATCAGCTCGGCTGAAGGCGGTAACTCGTTCGGCGCACTTCGCGATTCGCGGCTTCAACGCCCGTAACGACATCTTCGTCGACGGCATCCGCGATCCGGGCAGCATTGCGCCGCGACGTGTTCGCGATCGAGCAGCTCGAGATCTACAAGGGGCCGAGCGGCGCTATCCGGCCGCGGCACGACCGGCGGCGCGATCAACTTCATCACGAAGCAGCCGGTTCTGAATCAGGACTTCTACGAGGTCGCGACGACGGTCGGCACCGACGAGACGTTCCGCACCACGATCGACGCCAACAAATCCGTCACGCGGGACTTCGCTGTGCGCGCCAACCTCCTGTACCACGAGCAGGACGTGGCCGGCCGCGACTTCGCCGAGACGAACGTTGGGGCGGACTGCTGTCGCTACGGGGCCGCCGTCACCGACGAACATCAAGGTCACGCTCGACTATTATCGCTATGCGCCGCGACGCGACGCCCGACTTCGGCGTGCCGATCAGCAGCAATCGACAAGGTACCGTTCACCGAAACGGGCTTGTCGCGCGACACGTGGTATGGCGAGAAGGGTCTCGATTTCCTCAACGAAGAGGCCGATGTCGGTAACGGCGACCGATCGTGGCGAAGGTCGCGACGGGCATTACGCTACAACAACATCACGCGTACGGCGAGAACTATCAGGACTACGTCGCCACGCTCCGCGGCCCGCACGCTGGCAAGACGACCTGAGCGACAACGTACGAACACTCGACAATCCGAACCGTGATCCAGACGACAGACGTTCTTCGCCAACCAGACCGAGCTCAACGTCAAGTTCGCTGACCGGGCCGGTCCAGCACGAATTTGTCGCAGGCGTCGAGATCTCCCGCGAAGAGATGGACCGCAGTGCGTACACGATTATCAACACTGGTCGGCCCCTTGATCGCAACCGTTTCCAATCCAAACCCTAATCGCATACAATCGGATCACGCGCATCATAGGCAAGCGCTGACGTACGACGCCACGATCGAGACTATCGGCGTACTACTCACGCGACACCGTTCATCTAACGGACCAGTGGATCGTCAACGGCGGCATTCGCTTCGACGACTTTGAGCGCGATCAGAGTCGGCGGACCTGGTATTCAACAGCAACGCCGCCGCCATCAGCCGCAACAACAGCGAAGGTCGACGAGGACCTGTTCAGCTGGAACGTCGGGATCGTCTACAAGCCAATTCCGATCGCCAGCATCTATGCCGCTTACGGACGTGCGGAGACGCCCGATCGGCAACGAAGCTCGATCTCGACCGGCGCCGAATACAACGGCCTCTGCGGTTCAACGCGAGGCTGTGACGCCGCAAGAGACGCGCGGCATCGAAGTCGGCACCAAATGGGAGCTTGTTCAACCGCCGGCTTCTCGCCACGGCTGCACTGTTCCAGACCGATGAAGGACAATGCCCGGACCAACGGCGGCGTCAAGCGGCTGCCGCTACGCCAGCATGTCGGTTGGCAGCGCCGGCGAATATCGCGTACGCGGCGTCGAGTTCGGCGTTTGCCGGCAACATCACCGACAGCAATGGAGCGTGTTCGGCGGGCTCGTGGTGATGGAGACGGAGGCGCTCGAATTCGGGCGACCGATCCAACGGAGATCGGCCGGCAGGCTAGCCAACATGCCCGTTGACGCAGTTCTCGCTGCTGTCGAAGTACAAGGTCACGGACCAACTGTCGATGGGTGGCCAAGCCATTTATCAGAGGCGAAGTTCTACGCTGGCCACTTTGCTGAAAACGCCACCGGCAACCACTCCGTCGACTACTGGCGCTTCGACGCGATGGCCGAGTACAAGTTCAACGAGAACTGGTCGGCTCGAAGTTTCTGGGCACCAACCTGACGGACGAGACTCTACTACGACGCGATCTATCAGGCCGACGAACGCGTTCGCCTTCGTCGCTCCGGGCCGGGCCGGCTACCTAACCGTTAAGTACAAGTACTGACGCGTCTAGGCGCCACAATCCCAATCTGCTATACCTCCGGGCGCTTGCTGCCCGGAGGTTTTCATTTGAGGAGCGTCGCCGTGCTGATCCAGAGTTCCCAAGGTGCTCGACCAAGGCGCAGGTCGCCAAGTGCCGCAAGGTCATCGACGATGCCAAGTGGATCGACGGACGCGGCACGGCCGGGCCGCAGGCGGCCACCGTAAAGCAGAACATGCAGCTGCCGGAGAATTCGCCGCAAGCGCGGCAGCTCGGCGAGATGGTTCTCGAAGCCTTGTTCCGCAGCCCGCTGTTCGTCTCGCTGCCGCCGTGCCGCTGCGCATCCTGCCGCCGATGTTCAACCGCTACGGGCAGGGCCAGTTCTTCGGCAGCGCACATCGACGGCGCGATCCGTGCCGTTCCGGGCGCGGGCGTGCGAATGCGCACGGACCTGTCGGTCACGATGTTTCTGGCCGAGCCAGACGAGTATGACGGCGGCGAACTGTGGTCGAGGACAACTACGGCACGCATGAGGTGAAACTGCCGGCCGGCGACATGCGTGCTATATCCGTCGACGAGCCTGCACCACGTGACAGCCGGTGACGCGCGGCTACCGCGTCGCTTCGTTCTTCTGGATGCAGAGCATGATCCGCGAGAACGCGCCCGCATCATGCTGTTCGACCTCGATCAGACGATCCAGAAGTTGACGATGGATCGCGGCATCGAGGATGCCGACGGTCGTGCGGCTGACGGGCTCTATCACAACCTCATCCGCTACTGGGCGGAAACCTGACGCATATGCCGGCCGCGCCAGCACATCCTGTTTGCGTTGCGGACTATGAGCAGCTGGCGCAGCAGCGGCTCGATGCGAACGCGTGGGCGTACTTCTCGGGTGGATCGGCGGACGAGATCACGCTGCGCTGGAACCGGGAAGCGGTTCGATGCCCTGGCGTTGCGGCCGCGCGTACTCCGTGGCGGCGCGGGCGGGCATACGCGCCTGACGCTGCTGGGGCAGCGACTACGCGCATCCCATATTCGTGGCGCCGATGGCGTTTCACAAGCTGGCGCATGGCGACGGCGAGATGCGCCACGGCGATGGCGGCCGACGCGCAGGACGCCTGCATGGTGCTGAGCACGCAGGCCAGCGTGCCGTTGGAAGATGCGGCGAAGGCCGGCGCGACGTGCCGCTGGTTCCAGCTTTATCTGCAGCCGGTGCGCGAGGCAACGTTGCAGCTGGTGCGGCGGGCGGAGGCGGCCGGCTTCGAAGTGCTCGTCGTCACGGTGGATGCGCCGATCAACGGCGTGCGCAACCGCGAACATCGCGTGGGCTTCCAGTTGCCGCCGGGCGTGGCAGCGGTGAACTTGCACGGCCTGCCTGAACGCGACGCAGCGCCTTTGCCGGAGGGCGCCAGCGCCGTGTTCGATCATTTCATGGCGATGGCGCCAACGTGGGAAGATCTCGCGTGGCTGCGAACCCAGACGAAGCTGCCGATTGTCGTGAAGGGGATTTTGTCGGCTGAGGATGCCGTGTCGGCGATAGAAGCCGGAAGTCGACGCTATCGCCATATCCAACCACGGCGGGCGTACGCTGGATACGCTTCCGGCAACGATCGACGTGCTGCCGGAGATTGCCGGCGTCGTCGACGGGCGAGTGCCGCTGCTGCTGGACGGAGGCATTCGACGCGGCACGGATGTGCTCAAGGCACTGGCGCTCGGGGCGTCGGCCGTGATGGTGGGGCGGCCCATCATCTATGGGCTTGCCGTGAACGGTGCGCTCGGCGTGTCGCACGTCTTGCGCGTGCTGCGCGACGAGTTCGAGATCGCGATGGCGCTCACCGGATGCAGGACGCTCGGCGACATCGGCCCGCATTTGATCCGGCGGTAGGCTCTCTGCCTATCGTGCTTCTTATCGGAAAACCGCTGCACACTTTTCCGGAAGCACTCTAGTGCTGGTGACCTTCATGGCTAGCTGCGGCGGGCGCGTCGGCACCGAGCGGGGCAATGACGAACTCGACATCGACAGAGCCCGCTTTCTCGAATGCCAACGTGCCCTTCACGGTTTCGCCGGGCTTCAGGCCTTCGCTCAATCCGAGCATCATCAGGTGCAAGCCGCCGGGCTTCAGCTCCACCGGTACGCCGGGAGGGAGCTCGACGCCTTCCGTCATCTGGCGCATTTTCATGACGCCCATTTCGCTCGTCATGATGTGGACCTCGACGCTTTTGGCGCGTGCGAACGTGCCGCCGATCAGGCGATCCGGCTCCTTGCCGGTGTTGGTGAGCTTGACGTAGCCGCCGGCAACCGTGGTGCCGCCGGGCGTGGCGCGCGACCAGGGCTGATCGATCTGGATCGGCGATGACGACGGCTGCGCCGCCTTGCTTTCCGCGCCTGCCGTCTTCACGTTGGCAATCAGCTTCAGCGTTGCGGCCGGGGACTTGAGATCGTGAGCATCCTGGCCGGCGACAGGGATCTCCGTCCAGGCGAGTTCGCCCTTTTCGCACGTCTGCGTCACGGGAAAATAGAGTGTGGTGCCGGGCGTCAGCTCTCCCGCGATGTAGGCGGACACGACGAATTCATCGTAGAAATCGTCAGGCAGCGGGCCGCCGGTCCACGTGACCTGGCGCACGCCTTCGCTCAGGTCGCCGTGATAGTGCTTATAGGCTCGCGCATAGGCACCACGCTGCGTCGTGATGGTCCAGCCGGGCTTGGGCATCGGCTTGACGCCGATGACGCCCTCCGGGATGTCGACCCGCACCGTCGTGGTGGCCGAGCCATCGCAGCCGTGGCCGATCTTGACGACCGCCTTGTAGCCGCTGCCGACCTTGGCTTCGCGCTGTTCCAACGAGGCGTGAGCGTGCGCCAGGGATGCTGCGGAAAAGAGCGAGATGACGATCGCGGCGGTCAGACCAACGGCTTGCTTGATTGTACGCTTGTCCATGTGATTACCATTTCACGCTGAGGCCGCCGTAGATGGCGCGGCCGGTTCCGGGTTCGAAGACGTTGGCGTCTAGTCCGTTGAGGTTGCCTGAGATGCTGGCGGACGAGATGTAGGTTTCGTCTGCGAGATTTCGGGCTTCGATGTATGCCGTGACGCGCTCGCCTTCATAGCCGACCTTGGCACCCCAGATGGCGTATGCTTCGGTCGCGAAGGTGTTGGCGTTGTCGGCATAGTATGCGTCGGGAACCCATTCAACGTTGGGGCCGGCAAAGATGCCCGACGGATGCTTATAAAGCAGCTCGGCGCGGACGAAGTGACGTGGGGCGCCAGCGAGCTCGTTGTCACCGTAGTCAGCGTCGTTGTCGAAACGAAAGTCGCTGAAGGTGTAGGCGAGGTTGAGCCAAAGCTTGTCCGGGGTGGCCGGGCTGGTCACGAACATTCCTTGCCAAAGTGCGGATCCGACACCGAGTTCGACGCCCTGATGGATCGTCTTGTCGGCATTGATCTGGGTGCATTGACCCTGTCCGGCGTCGAGACATTGGAATTCGTTTTCGATGTTGGAGCGATAGAGCGCCAAATCCCAGCGGACGTTCGAATTGCCGCCGCGCGTGCCGATCTCGTATGTGGTGGCTTCTTGCGGCTTCAAGGTGCCCGTCTGCAACACAGCGGTCTCGTTGAAGGTTGGAGCCTCGCCGCTGCGCGAAACGTTGGCGAAAACCTGCGCGTTGCTCGTCACGTCCCACACGATGCCGCCCTTGGGGTTCCAGAAGGCGAAATCCGCATCCTTGTTTGCGGTACCGATGCGGTCATCCTGCACGCGGCTCGCATCGACATATTGCAGGCCACCAACCAACGCGACCGACGGCAATACGAAGAACGAGTTCTCGGCGTAGACGACAGTGTTGTCGGACGCCTGGTCAGAATCTGACAGCAGCGCGCCGCGCTCACCCCTCAGGTTGCGGAATGTGCGCGCGCGGGTGTCGCCATTGTGGACCGTGACGCCCGCCGTGAAAAGGTTGCGGAAGCCGGCGATCGCGCTGTCGTTCGTTATCCGCCCGAAGCCGCCGAAGTCCTGCGTCTGGTTGTCGACGACGAACAGGATTGGGTGGTCAAGGTGACGGTCGAAATAGAAGGCGCCGGCTTCAAGCATGGTGCCCGCGTTGAGGCGAATAGCCGTGCGATTGGCAAACCGGTAGCTGTCGATGTTGCGTTCGTAATCGCGGTCGACGTTGTCATTGCCTATGCTGAACGGGAACGCGTTCGCGTTACCCAGGCCGGGCAGCACGAATGCTCCCTTGGGATCGTTCAACGCGTTGTCCTTGGTCACGGCCCCTGGGATCTTTTGTCTGATCTGGTTGGCGTTGAGGTAGAAGCGCGTCTCGATGTCGGGCGTCAGGCGGTAGCCGACGTTCATGGCGCCGCGGACGCTGTGGCCCTCGGAGTGGTCGCGGAAGCCGTCCTGCTCTTGCCAGGTGCCGGTAATGAAGTAATCGGCCGCGCCGTATACGCCGCCGGAGCTGACGGCGGTCTTGCGGAATCCGAAGCTGCCCAGGTCGACGCGCGCGCCGAAGGCGTCGGCGTCGTAGCCGGTCGGCATCACGAAATTGATGGCGCCTCCGAGTTGCGTGCCACCGTAGCGCAGCGCATTGCCACCCTTGAAGACTTCGATGTAGCGGTAGGCGGTCGGGTCGATTTCCTGGAAGTCGCTCGACCCATCCGCGGTGCTGACGGGGATGATGCCGTCCATCAGCAGGTACACGCCGCGGCCATGGAAGTTGCGCGACAGGCCGGAACCGCGGATCGACAGGCGCGTATCCTCACCCCATTTCGGTTGCGCGAAAACGCCGGGAACGTAATCCAGCGCGTCCTTGATGGTGACGGCCGGGGTTGAGGCCTTGTAGGCGGTGTCGGGCACGACCGCGACGGCACCTGGCGTGCGCTGGATTTCGGCGCGTGCCTCGGCCGTGCTGGGTGACGTGAGGGCACCGGAGCGTTGCGCCGGCGAGCCGGTCAGGGCCTTGGCCGCTTGCGCCGGCTGCGGCACTGCGGTGGTGACAACGGGCTTGGCTTTCGCCGGCGCGGCTTGCGCAGCGTTCGCCTTTTTAGAAGGCGCCTTGGCGGCCTTGGCCGTCACTTCTATTGGCGGCAAGCTGGCAGCAGGGGCCGTCGACTGGGCGGCGGCGACGGCTGCAAACGATGCGCTTGCCAACGCGCATGCTGAGATGCGCGTGACGATGAAACGCGAAGTCATGGGAAAACACCCCTAAAAGAATCCTCGGATTTTGCATGGCTAGGCTGGTGCGAGGCGCAATGCGCCGATCAAGCCAGGGCCGGAGGACCGCGGGGGGTGGTGCTTCTGACATCGAGGGGAAGGGTGGGAACAGCCGTTTCCACGTGCAGCTGCGGCACGTGCTGAACAGCGGGTTCGTAGACGATAGCGATGGCCACCAACAGCACCGGCAAGGCCGGCGCGGCGCAGCTGGCGCAACCAACGATGCACAACGGGCATTGATGATGGCCGCTGACAGGCACCGGGTCTTTGTCAGGTGCGCTGAGGTCGATCATCTGCACGCCTTTGGCGGTGCAGATCATGATGAGGTTGGAGCCTTCGGCGCTGGCTGCGGCGGCGTTAGCCTGGGTCGCAGCCGTGACGGCAAGCGTCTGCAGCACGAGAACGAGCGCGCTGAGAAATGCAAACCTGCGGCGATGGATACGGAACCACGTCATGGCGTTGACGGTACGGCGCGGCCTGCAAGCGGTCAACGGGTGCGTTGTGGCGCGGCGGTAACATTTCGATGCGCGACAGAGTTAACAGCCAGGCGCCGCAGGCTCTGGCGAAACGAGCGGGCCAGAGACTTCGACCAGGCGGCCCAGCTGATGCTGGTTGCGGTTGGCCGTCTCAAGCGGCGGCAGCCCTAAGCGCGAGCGAGCGGCATTCAACTCGCGCGCCGCTGGTTGTTCGACCGTCGCGATGACGCGCGCCTCTTCAACGCCGTAGGCTTCGTGCTGGAAGCCTTGCGGCCGCTCGCACCCGTGCATGGCGCAGCGCTCGCTGGCGGTGAATTGCGCGTGGCCGAGTTCATGGCCGAGCAGCATGGCCGGGCTGAGGTCGCCGGTGACATCCTGCAGGCCCAGGCAGGGATTCCATTGGATGCGCAGGTTTCCGGGATTGTGAAACAGGAACTTGGTGTGTGCCGGGTGATACGTGACGAACACGATATTGCCGCTGGCGGAGAGGCGCCGCAGCACGGAGCGCATCGTTGTAGAGTGCTGCAAGTACGCCAGGGCATCCAGCAGTTGCGGCAGCCGGCTCGCGGGAAATCGTGAAACGTCGAGGCGGCCGGGAGCCGACGTCAGCCTGATCGCGCTAGTCAGCTGCATAAAATGGCCTCGCAAAGGTGCGGCATCAGCCCTGCAATATAGGGATGCCGTCAGCTCATTCGCAATGCTTTGAATACTAGCAGTTCAGGACGTAAGGCGCGTCGCGCAGGTTGCCGCCGTAGGATGAAGCCTCGCGCGGTTCATCGGATGGCTGGGTGTCGTTGCCGGAGGAAGACGAGCTCTCGGCGGGACGCCATTCGACGCCGTTGTAGGTGTAGCCCAGCCGCTTCATGATGCGCCCGACGCTGACTTCATCGTGCTCGACGCCGAAGCGATCGCGGATGAGGCGCACGAGATCGGCAAGCCGCCAGCGGCGTACGCCATCCGCCAGCGCGTCTGGTCCTTTGGCGACCAGCGCGGCAAGCTCGTCCTGTTGCGCCAGGCTGAGCTTCGGAGGGCGGCCGGGAGAGCGAAGGCTCTTCAAGCCGGCCGGCCCTTCGGCATTGAAGCGATGGACCCAATCGCGCAGCGTCTGACGTTCCATACCGCCGATCTTGGCGGCATCCGAGCGGGTATGACCTTCCAGAATTGCAGCCAGCGCACGAACGCGGCGGGCATGCGCGCGATCGGTCAGATCGTCGGCGTAGGCTCGGAGTTGTTCGGGCGTGTAGTCCGTCCTGACGTCGATTGGCGCGGGCATTAGGGAACTCGTCGCAACTGACCACGGTGCACAGGACACCCCGAATGCATCTTATGATTGCAATACGCGACGTCAACTGGATATTGCAATCCTAGGTTGCGCGACAGCAAGGCACGCTCTTCCGGCACGTGCGGCGGTTCTGCAGGATGAGGAGGCGTCGCGATTTACTCGCCGGGCGCGGGGATGGCCGAAGTCGTGCCGTCAGATTGCCGCTGCGCGCGGCGTTCCGTGAAGCCGCGGATGACGACATAGAACACGGGCGTGAAGACCAGGCCGAACAGCGTGACGCCGATCATGCCCCAGAACACACCGGTGCCGAGGGCGATGCGCATTTCGGCGCCGGCGCCCGTCGCGAGGTAGAGCGGGACCACGCCGAGCGTGAAGGCCAGGGACGTCATGATGATGGGGCGCAGGCGCAGTTGGCAGGCTTCGGCCGCTGCCTCGAAGCGGTCCTTGCCCTGCTCCTCCATCTGGCGTGCGAACTCAACGATGAGCACCGCATTCTTGGCCGCCAGTCCGATCAGGACGATGAAGCCGATCTGCGTCAGGATATTGATGTCCTGCCCATGTAGCGAAACGCCGAACAGCGCCGACAGCAGACACATCGGAACGATCAGCATGATCGCCAGCGGCAGCGACCAGCTCTCGTACTGTGCGGCCAGGGCCAGGAAGACGAAAACGACCGACAGGAGGAAGATGAAGTAGCCGGTGCTGCCGGCCTTCGCCTCTTGGTACGACAGGTCGGTCCACTCGTAGGTGATGCCTTCGGGCAGATGCTCTTCGGCGAGCTTGGCCATCATGCCGAGCGCCTGTCCGGAGCTGATGCCGCGCACGGCCGAACCTTGCACCTCGACGGCCGAGAACAGGTTGTAGCGCGGCACGCGATCAGGCCCGGCGATCTCGCGAAACGTCACGATGGAGCCGAGCGGCATCATCTGCCCTTGCGCGTTGCGGACCTGTATCCGCTTCACGTTTTCCGGTTCGATGCGGAACGTGCTGTCTGCCTGCGCCGTCACGCGATAGGTGCGGCCGAACATCGTGAAGTCGTTGACGTAGGCCGAACCCATGTAGACGCGCAGCGCCGAGAAGACGTCTTCCAGCTTGACGTTGAGCATCTGCGCCTTGTCGCGGTCGACATCGATATAGACCTGCGGCGTCGTTGCCGCGTAGGTGGTGAACACGTTCGTGAGACCGGGTGTTGCGTTGGCGGCCTGCAGGAAATTGCGCGCGACGGTTTCGAACTCTCCGTACGACAGGTTGGCACGGTTCTGCAGGCGCATGGAGAAGCCGGCCTGCCCGCCCATGCCGCGCACCGGCGGCGGAATGAAGACGTTGATGTTGGCTTCCTCGACCTTGGCGACGACCTTGCGCACCTCAGTTGCGACCACGTCGATCGGCAGGCCCTTGTCGTGGCGGATAGCGGCGTCTTCGAGGATGACGAACAGGGCTGCCTGATTGGTGACGTTGGTGAACGTTGCGCCGGAACGCCCGGTGTACGACGACAGATATGCGACGCCGGGGACCTTCAGCAGTTCATTGTTCAGACGTTTGACGACGGCGTCGGTACGATCGAGTGCAGAGCCGTTGGGCAGCTGCACGGACGCAATGACGAAGCCGCGGTCCATCGCCGGGATGAAGCCCGTGGGCGTGACCATGACGAGCCAGACAGCGGCGGCTATCAGCAGAACGTAGAGGGCCATCACGGGGCGCGTGTGCCGCACCAGGAAGCGCACAAGGCGCGCGTATCGCGCGGCCAGCCAATCGAACACGCGGTTGAAGCCGCGGAAGAAGGCGTGCACGGGCCGCATCAGCAAGCTTTCGTGCGCATCGTGCACATGCGCCTTCAGCAGGATGGCGCACAGCGCGGGGCTGAGCGTGAGGGACGTGAATGCGGAAATGATCGTGGCCGTGGCAACGGTGATGGCGAACTGACGATAGAAGAGGCCGGTGATGCCGCCGACGAAGGCCGTGGGAATGAAGACCGCGGAGAGCACGATGGCGATGGCGACCAGGGCGGTGCCGACCTCGTCCATCGTGACGCGCGCGGCCTGCTCGGGCGTCAGGCCTTCCTTCAACTTGCGTTCGACGTTCTCCACGACGACGATGGCGTCGTCGACGACGATGCCGACGGCGAGTACGAGCCCGAACAGCGTCAGCATGTTGATGGAGAAGCCCATGGCCTCCATCACGGCAAAGGTGCCGATGAGAGAGATCGGGATGGCGACGACCGGGATGACGGTGGCGCGCCACGTCTGCAGGAACAGCAGCACGACGATGACCACGAGGAACACGGCCTCGAGGATCGTCTTGTAGAGTTCGCGGATCGAGACTTCGATGAACTCGGTCGGGTTGTAGACGATGCGATATTCCAGGCCCTTGGGGAAACGTTGCGATACCCGCGCCATCTCGGCTTTCACGGCATTCGTCGTCTCGATGGCATTCGAGCCGGGCTGCTGGGTGATGACCATCACGGTTGCCGGATATTCGTCCTGGTAGCCGTACGTCGTGTAGCTCAGCGCGCCGAGCTCGACGCGGCCAACGTCGCGCAGGCGCACGACGCGGCCGTCGGCGCCGGACTTCAGCACGATGTTCTCGAACTCTCCGGCTTGGAGCAGCCGTCCCTTCAGCTGAAGCGAGACCTGAAAGGCGCCAGGCTGCTTCTGCGGCGGTTGGCCGAACGCACCGCCGGCGACTTCGACGTTCTGCGCGCGCAGGGCGCTGACAACCTCATCGGCCGTCATGCCCAGGCCGGCGATACGTTCTGGATCAAGCCAAATCCGCATCGAGTATTCGCGTGCTCCGAACAGCGCCACGTCGCCCACGCCCTTGATGCGGGCGAGTTCGTCGCGCACGTTCAGCAGCGCGTAGTTGGAGCTGTAGACCTGGTCATAGCTGCCGTCCGGCGAGACAAGGTGGACGACGACGAGCAGGTCGGGCGAATTCTTGCGGACGATGACGCCGGTGCGGCGCACCTCCTCGGGCAGGCGAGGTTCGGCGGAGGCCACGCGGTTTTGCACGAGCACCTGCGCCTTGTCGATGTCGGTGCCGATATCGAACGTGACGCTAAGCGTCAGCGAGCCGTCGCTGGTGGACTGCGAGTACATGTAGATCATGCCCTCGACGCCGTTCACCTCCTGCTCGATGACGGAGGCGACGGTTTCGGCGACGGTCTCGGCGCTGGCGCCGGGGTAGGTGGCCGTGACGGACACGGTGGGCGGAATGATCTCAGGAAACTGCGCGACGGGCAGCGCCAGGTAGCCGATGCCGCCGACGATCAGCGTGACGAACGCGAGAACGGCGGCGAAGATAGGCCTGGAGATGAAGAACTGGCTGAGGCGCATCGCAGGATCCTCAGCCTATGGTGTCTTGACGGGGTTGCCACCGGTGGCCGCAGCCGCGCCGTCGGAGACGCGAAGCGGCACGTGCTTGGGAACGACGGCCTGGCCGGCACGCACGCGCTGGATGCCGTTGACGACGACCATGTCGTCCGGCCCCAGGCCCTCGCGTATGACGCGCATCCCCTCGATCAACGGCCCCAGCTTCACGGCCTTGCGCGTGGCGATGTTGTCGCTGCCGACGATATAGATGAAGCGGCTTGCCTGATCGGTGCCGATGGCCGCATCCGGCACCATCACCGCATCGTATTCCGCCGAGCCCTGGATGCGGACACGCGCGAACATGCCAGCCGAGAAGAGACCGTCCTTGTTGCCGATGCTGGCGCGTGCGCGCAACGTGCCGGTTCCGGAATCAAGCCGGTTGTCGAGGAAATCGAGCTTGCCCGCGTGCGGGAACCCCTCCTCATCGGGCAAGGCGACGCCGACGTTGGCGCCGACGCCAGCGGCATCCTTGACGCCCTTTTCGGTCAAGCCGGCGATACTTCAGGGCATCGTTCTCGCCGATGTCGAAGTAGAGATAGATCGGATCCTGCGTCACGATCGTGGTGAGGATGGTGGTGCCGTCGGGCGTGCCGCCGCCTGAGATGAAGTTGCCGGGGGTGACGAACTTGCGGCTGATGCGGCCGGCGATCGGCGCGGTGACCTTGCAGAAGCTGAGTTCGAGTTCGGCGGTCTTGACCCGCGCTTCTGCCACCGAAACCGCGGACTGCGCGTCGCGCATGATGTTCTCGCGGTCGTCCTGTACTTTCTGCGAGATGACGTTGGTCTTCAGCAGCGGCCTGCCGCGCTCGACATCGAGAGAGGCGTTGGAGACGCGCGTCTTCGCCTGCTCGTGCTCTGCCTTGGCCTGGTCCAGCGCGCGTTCGAACGGCCGCGGGTCGATGCGGAACAGCACGTCGCCCTTGCCGACCATCTGGCCGTCGGTGAATTCCACCTTGTCGAGGTAGCCGCTGATGCGGGCGCGCACGTCGACCGCTTCAACCGCATCGAAGCGACCGGTGTACTCGTCCCACTCGATCGTTGGCCGCCGGATCGGATTGCTGACCGTGACTTCGGCGGGTTTGGAGCCTTTGGCTGGCCCGCCTGCGCCTTTGCCCGACGGCTCGCCCGACGCGAGTTTATCCTTGGCCGCGCCCGCCAGTTGATCATAGGAATGGCCGGTCAGCTTGGGCAGCGCCGCAAGCACCGCAATCAGGCCGATAGCAAACGCCAGAACCATCGTGCGGGTGCGCATTTCGTCCTCTTGGGTGGGGCCGAAAGCGGCCCGCGGCGGCCTTCAGCGAGGCCAATCCATGCCGCCGCATGGCTGCTGCCTCAAGTTGGAGCCATAACAGCATAGCTAAAAGCGGATTGCATAGCGCTAAACTGAGCGGCGGCCTTTCCGGATATAATTATATTAATCAGCGTCTTATGATTCAAGGCGAGCGGCGGCATCGGCCTGCGACGATGGCCCGCACATTTTGCCGACATGTGAACGCGTTTTTAGGGCTCAATGCTTATTAAGTATAAGCGCGGCACAAGCGGCGCAGCAGGCAATGATCCGAAATGCGCGGCGGGAAGCCCGCGCTGCAAAGATTTCAGCGAGGACTCATGAGCGTGACAACACGTCTGATGCTGGCCGTAGCGATGCTCGGCACCGCGTTCTCCGGATCGGCCAAGGCCCAAAGCCCCCTCGGCGTCTGGCTCGATGACACCGGGCGCGGTGCGGTTGAAATCGTCGAATGCGGGCAGGGCAAGCTCTGCGGCAAGCTGGTGTGGATCAAGAATTCCAAAAATTCGAAGGCTTGCGGTACGGCCATTCTTGGCGAGGTCGGCAAAGCCGGCGGCAGCTGGGATAACGGCTGGATCTACAGTCCGGAGAAGGACGCCAAGTACGATGTCGAGCTGACGCCTTCAGGAACCGATAAGCTGATCGTGCTGGGCTATGCCGGCAGCAAGCTATTCTCCAAGGAAATGACGTGGACGCGGGCGCCAGCAAATCTGCAGCGCTGCGACCGTCCGCAGCTCGAAGCCAAGGCTGCTGTGCCGCAGAAGGCTGCTCCTCCAGTCGTGGCGGCTGACGCGGGACCGACTACCGTCAAGCCGAGTGCTGCGCCGCCACCGAAGAGCGGAGGAGCGCAGATGGCTGCCGTTCCACAGGCCGCTCCCGCGCAGCCGGCGGAGCCCGCTCCGCCAGCGGCGAAGACAGCAGATCAGGAAAAGCTGGACGCTGAGAAGTGGGCGTCCGAGCCGGACCGCGATGGCGGCGTCAAGACGGCGCAGGCCGATGTCGGGAGAGGAAGCCGGGCCACAGCCAAGCCGCGCGCCAAGACCGTGTCGCGCAAGAGGAAAATGTGCCGGGTCGACGCGCCGTTCGTGACCGTCGATTTTCCCTGCGATGACGACGATTGATCAAGCGCCCGATCTATCAAGCGAGGGCGGCGGTGCTCAGTGCCCGCCGTCGTTGCGGCGTGACCAATAGATCGCGAAGATCAGGAACCAGAACAGGATGGCGATGATGTCGGCGAACGCCGACAGCTCCGTGAGCACGTGCGACCACGGCCGGTCCGGCGGGCCAATCAGCGTCAGGATGCTGGCACCAGCGCCTACGAACAGGAACACGCCGGTGAGAGCCCAGGCGATACGTGTGGAGCGTCGCGTCATTGTTTTCTGGCCAGTCGCGTGCCACCGCTTGGGCACGACTGCAGTTTAGAGCCATTTCCGCAGAAGCGCGAGAGGCTAGGTGCCATCCCCGAACGGGTATTCACGTCGTCGGAATCAGGCGTCTATGCAGCGCAGACGCCATCGCTTGTGCGGGTATGGATCGACAGATCGCGGATCGACGGCGCAGTGCCTGTCAGCGGGTTGTCTGCATCCCAGCTCAAATTCAGCGTCTCGAAACGGGCCGCCTTGGCATCGTACAGCATGAGGCGGCCGACAAGGCTGTCGCCTGCGCCGGTGATCTCTTTGAGGATTTCGGTGGCGGCCAGGGTGCCGATGACGCCGACGACGGAACCCAGCACACCGACTTCGGAACAATTGGCAACCGTGCCGGGCGCGGGCGCCTCCGGAAACAGGCAGCGATAGCTGGGGTAGGGCGTGCCGGCGGCGTCGTGGGCGTAGGGCTTCAGCGTCGTCAGGTGGCCGTCGAACGGGCCGACGGCTGCGAACACGAGAGGCTTCTTGGCGAAGTAGCACGCGTCGGACACGAGATAGCGCGTGGCGAAGTTGTCGGAGCCGTCCGTCACGATGTCGTAGCGGCCAATGATGTCGAGGGCATTGCCGGCATCGAGGCGCATCGCGATCGGCTCGACGACGACGTTGGGATTTATGCGTGCGGCGGCGTCGCGTGCGCTGTCGACCTTGAGGCGGCCGACGTCAGCCGTGCCGTGAACGATCTGGCGTTGCAGGTTGTCGAGCGAGACGGTGTCGTCGTCGATGACGCCGATCGTGCCGACGCCGGCGGCGGCGAGATACGTGATGATGGGCGAGCCGAGACCACCGGCGCCGACCACGAGCACGCGCGCTGCCTTGAGCTTGTTCTGCCCCTGGCCGCCGACCTCTTTCAGCACGAGGTGGCGCTTGTAGCGTTGGATCTCTTCCGGCGTGAGCGCCATGGCTGCCTATTCAATCGAGCGGCATGACCCGCTATGGCCACGCCTGTTCCGCCTCATCATGTGGCGGCTACGTCGCTCGACGCAAGAGCGCGTGGTTAATGCCGTGCGCGCGGCTGGCGCCCAAATGCACGAGATTGGCGCGATGCGGCAAGTCCTCCGGTGTCTTTGACGTTCCAGACTAGGCCGATCCGGCGCAAAGCCATCAGCACCCACCAGCCTGGGTCGATTTCGCCGTCGTTGACGCCGAGCTTGGCCGACGCGGGATAGGCATGGTAGTTGTTGTGCCACGGCCTCGCCCATCGTGACGAACCCGCAGTACGGCACGTTGTAACCCTGCACGCCCGGCGCCTTCGAGGTGGTAGGAGCGCCGACCCCGATTGTGCGCGAAGTAGCCAACCAGCCAGTGGCCAGTGACCGATAGGGCGACGCGTACGGCGATGCCCCATACGACCCACGGGGTGCCGCCGATAGCGTAGAACAGGACGGCCCACGGGCAGCTGCTGCAGCATCCACGTGCGGTCGATGAATTGGTAGAAGCGATCGGTCGCGGTACGGTTTTCAAGTTGAGCAGCGGCGGGCGATCGAGGACCAGGTCGCAATGCATCTGCCAGAAGCCGTCGCGCAGCAGCGAGGACCGGTGCGCGAGATAGGGATGGCAGTCGGCCTTGCGCTGCGCCCAGTCGCGGATGTCGTGCTGGCGTATCATGCCATAAGGGCCGGCCATACCGACCAGCGTGCCGAGGTAGACGAACACCTGCTCCAACCAGTGCGGGCAGTCGAACGAGCGATGGATGAGGCGCCGGTGCATGCCCAGCGAGTGGCCGAGGCAGACCGTGACGGCTGTGGTCGACGAGGAACAGCGCGAACGCTCCCCACGTCACCGGTGAGCGGGCCGGCGATCAGCGCCGTCAACGTCATGACGGTGATCCAAAGCGATTTTACGGGCTTCCAGCACGACGTGCCCGGCGACGGCGTCGGTATCATCGGCCTCGGTCATGCGCGGCGACCGGAACGTGCTGGCGGAGTTCTGCAGGGCCGACGTCGATAGGATCGATCGCTTGCAGGGGCCGATGAATTGCGCGACGGGCGGTTCAACCAATGGCTACGGCAGGGAACAAAGCGCATTCCGCCAACCCTCGCTTCAGTACTGACTACACGAACTACGTATATAACTCGTGAGTTATATACTCAAATACAAAATGCGGCGCGGCGCTATTTCAATGTTAAGGTCGATCCAGATCGCAGATCGCGAATTGGCCAATGACAGTCGATAAGATCTTCGAGGCGCTGTCGTCGGCGCCCCGCCGCCGCATCCTGGCGTTCCTGTCCAAGACGGACATGACGGCAGGTGAAATCGCGCACTG
The DNA here is from genome assembly GCA_963846845.1 of uncultured Pseudomonadota bacterium. GTDB lineage: Bacteria > Pseudomonadota > Alphaproteobacteria > Rhizobiales > Hyphomicrobiaceae > JAKAXS01. The sequence continues at coordinate 68,804 of CAWJXQ010000017.1, forward strand.
TTTCGCGGACGTGATGTCGCAACCGGCGATTTCAAAGCACCTGTCGGTTCTGGAAAACGCGGGAATCGTCTGGCGCGAGAAGCGTGGCCTCAACGTGCACTATGGCCTAAAGGAAGACGCATTAACGGCGACACTGGTGCATTTCATGGGTGAAGTTTGCCCGCGCTCGCGGCCATTGCGAAAGGCCAGCGCGGCTGCGGCGCAACGTAAGCAAGCCGCGAAATCGAAACCCGGCCAATAAGTCTCAGCGGCCGAACAGGCGGTCGACCATGGAGAGGAGCGCGAAGTTCTCGGCGGTGGGGGCGTCGAACATGCCGGTGAGCGTGCGCGGGTCGGCGGCAAGTAGCGCGCGGTGTTCTGGGGTTTGAAGGTGGAGGCCCAGGCCTTGACCTTGTCGAGGCCGTTCACGCAATCGGCATAGTTGGCGTAGCCTTCACCGGAACCGGCGATCGTGCTGCCAACTTCATCGTCGGCGACAAGGCGCCAGCGCCATGCGCCACTGGTATCGGTGTAGATCTCGGATCGCATCAGAGGTCCCCCGTCACAGGCTTGACACGAAAGCTATCGCGATTCGCGGCACACAGATGTATCCGCGCGGTGACGCGTGTCCGGAATCAAACCCAGCGACGTCTCGCCGGCGTTGGCGCAACAAAAAGGGCGGGATGCGTGGCACCCCGCCCTCTGGCTAGACCGCGGCAAGCTGGAGATCGCTTACTTCGGGTCGAGGAACAGTTCGGACGTGTAGTAGCGCTCCGCAGACGACGGCGCGAAGGTGACGACCGTCTTGCCGGCGTACTCCGGCCGCGTCGCGACCGCGATTGCAGCGGCGACGTTGGCGCCGGTCGAGATGCCGCCGGGAATGCCTTCTGTCTTGGCAACGAGACGCGAGACGTCGAACGCCATCTCGTTCGAGACCGTTACGACTTCGTCGATCAGCGAGCGATCCAGCACCTTCGGCGCGAAGCCGGCGCCGATGCCCTGGATCTTGTGCGGACCGCGGTTGCCGCCGGAGAGTATGGGGCTGCCGGTCGGCTCGACGGCGATGATCTTCAGGTCCGGATTGCGCGGCTTCAACACGCGGCCGACGCCGGTCAACGTGCCGCCCGTGCCGACGCCGACGACGATGGCGTCGACCTTGCCGCCGGTGTCGGTCCAGATCTCCTCGGCCGTCGTGCGCGCATGCACGGCGGGGTTGGCGGGGTTCTCGAACTGGCTCGGCTGGACGGCGCCGGGTGTGGAGGCGAGCAGTTCGTTCGCCTTGTCGATGGCGCCGGGCATGCCGCCGGCGGCCGGCGTCAAGACGAGTTCGGCGCCGAGGTGCGCGAGGATCTTGCGGCGCTCGATCGACATCGACTTCCGGCATGACCAGCTGCAGCTTGTAGCCGCGCGCGGCGCAGACGAAGGCGAGGCCGATGCCGGTGTTGCCGGATGTCGGCTCGATCAGCACGGTCTTGCCGGGCGTGATGCGGCCTTCGGCTTCGAGCACGTCGATCATCGACACGCCGATACGGTCCTTCACGCTGGAGAGCGGGTTGAAGAATTCGAGCTTCAAGAGGATGTCGGCCTTGGCGCCGGCTTCCTTGGCGATCTTCGACAGGCGCACCAGGGGCGTGTGGCCGATCGTTTCGGTAATGTCGTTGTAGACCCGGCCACGGCCCCACGATGTCGTGGCCTTCAGGGTTTTGATGTCAGGAATTTCGTTCATCGGGAACGCGCCTCATTCAATGCCTAGGTGGCGATGTCAGGGATAGTGCCGTGTCGGCTGCGTCTGTCTTGTCAAGAAAACGCGGCCCTCTCAAGGGCTCAGGCGAAAATGGCATTGCGGCGGGCCGCTTCAACGCGCTGTCTTGGACGTGTTGCGGCGCGTTGGCTTGGAGCGGCGTTCTCCGGCGGTGCCCTTTGAAGGTACGCTCTTCTTCTTTTTCGCCTTTTTCGATTTAGGTTTTTCTTCCGCTATCGTGGATGTTCCGGTCGAGCCGAAACCTCCCGCACCGCGCTTCGTTGGCGAAAGCACCAGCGTGGCAGCGAGCTTGGCCCGCGTCACCGGGGCGATGACGAGCTGGGCAATGCGCTCGCCACGGCGGATCATGAACGGCTCGGAACCCAGGTTGATCAGGATCACCTGCACCTCGCCGCGATAGTCGCTATCGATCGTGCCGGGCGAGTTCAAAACGGTAATGCCGTGCTTCCAGGCGAGGCCCGAGCGCGGGCGAACCTGCGCCTCGGTGCCGGGCGGCAGCTCCAGCGTGAGGCCGGTGGGAACCGCCGTGCGGTCGCGCGGCTGCAGAATCCAGGGCATCGTCTCGTCGATCGCAGCCAGGAGATCGAGGCCGGCAGATCCCTCAGTCTGATATTCGGGCAGCGGCAGACCCTCGCCGTGGCTCAGGTGAGTGACCTTTACCTCGACCGCAGCGATCGGTTTCGCCGTCTTCTGAGCTTTACCGCCCGCCTTCTTGGATTTGGTTGCCTTGGCTTTCACGTCTCGACCCGGGTTCGCTTGAGGTGTTGGGCGGCGCGCGCGATCAGCCGCTCGGCGACGTCTTCTTTAGCCATCTCCGGCCAGTCCTCGACGCCGGAGGCCGTGACGAGGTGCACGCGATTGCGGTCGCCTCCCATGATGCCTGTGGAAGGCGAAACATCGTTGGCGACGATCCAGTCGGCGTTCTTGGATTTGCGCTTCTTGCGCGCGTAGCTGACGACGTCGTCGGTTTCGGCGGCAAAGCCAATCACGAGAGTGGGCCTGCTCGACCGTGACGAGGCGACGGTGCGCAGGATGTCGTCGTTCTCGACGAGATCGAGCTTCGGCGGCCCAGCGCTGCGAGCTTTTTTCATCTTCGACGGCGCGGACGCCGCAACACGCCAATCGGCAACGGCCGCGGTGAAGATGGCGATGTCGGCGGGCAGGCTTTCGCGCACAGCGTCCATCATCTGGGCCGCGGTCTCCACATGGAGGACGGCCACGCCGACGGGATCGGAAGCGCCACGGGGCCCGACACGAGCGTCACGCGAGCGCCGGCGCGGGCTGCGGCGGCGGCAATGGCGTGGCCCTGCTTGCCGGACGAGCGATTGGCGATGTAGCGCACGGGATCGATGGGCTCGTGCGTGGGACCGCTGGTGATCAGCACGTGGCGGCCCGCCAAGGATCCGGCGGATGATCCGGCAAGCGGTGATGACGCGGCAGCGGCGGCGGGCTTGTCGCGCGGCCGCCTAGCTGCATCTCGATGGCGGCGACCAGGTCCGGCACTTCGACGAGGCGGCCGGGGCCGGCTTCGTTGGCTTCGGCCATCTCGCCGGTGGCCGGGCCGATGAAGAGGATGCCGTCCGCCTTCAGCTGCGCGGCGTTGCGGCGCGTGGCCGGGTGCAGCCACATGCGCGGGTTCATGGCGGGCGCGACGAGCACCGGCTTGTCGGTGGCGAGCAGCACCGACGTGGCAAGATCGTTGGCGTGACCGCCTGCCATCTTGGCCAGCAGGTCTGCCGTGGCGGGCGCCACGACATCAAGGTCTGCCTCGCGGCTGAGACGGATGTGGCCGATCTCGCGCTCGTCGTTGAGATCGAACAGGTCGGTGAACACGCGATCGTTGGATAGCGCGCCGACGGACAGGGGCGTCACGAATTCCTGGGCGGCCTTGGTCATGACCACACGCACCGCGACGCCTCGCTCGCGCAGGCGGCGAATGAGGTCCAGGCACTTGTAGGCGGCAATGCCGCCGCCGATGATGAGCAGGATGCGCTTGGTCGACACGGTCTGCCCTTGAGTTCAATGCTTCGTTAGGTCAGGACATAGCATAGTGTGGCGGATCAAGGAGTTGAAGCGCGCCGCCTCATTTGCGCTGCGGGATGGCGCTATGCCGTTGGTTGTAGTTAATTATTGGCGCGGGAAGGGCTCGGGAACAGGCCCGGGGAATGGCGCTTTGGCGAAACGGACGAAATCAGCTGTCTTGGTGTGCCTGCTGCTCGGCGTCGCCGTTCTTTGCGGCGGAGCGGCGCGCAGCGACACCATTGCCGACTGCTTCAGCGAAGACAACGAACGCCGGATCACGGGTTGCACTAGCCTGCTCGACGTGCCCGGTCTCAGCAAGGCGGAGAAGAGCCTGGCATTTGCGATGCGCGCGCTGGCGTACTCGCTCAAGGGAAAATACGATCAGGCGCTGCCTGACTACGATCACGCGATCGAGCTGGACCCCAGTTCGGCCATCGCGCTGAACAACCGGGCGTGGGCCTATTACAAGACAGGCCGGATGCAGCGCGGACTGCGCGACGTGGAGCGGTCGATCCAGCTCCAGCCAAGTAGCGCGCATGCGCACGATACGCGTGCGCACATTTATCAACTGATGGGAAACCCGACGCGCGCGCTGGCGGATTACGAGCGTGCCGTCCGGTTTGGCGGCGAGCAAATCGTCAAGCTCTATCAATGCGGACTTGCAACGTTCGGCTTGTACAAAGGCAATATCGACGGGATCTATTCCGGGGCGACGCGAGACGCGATGAAAACGTGTGTCACCAAGTCGGACTGCGACCCTCTGCCTGCGGATGAAGAGTGCCGATTTGCGACGTCGTGATACCAATTCGGTAGAGCCGCCAACTTCTTGACAGGCGACACTTCACCTCACATTGTCGCGCCGCATCCGGGCAGGGCCGCCTGAGATTGCATGACTTCAAAAACGGTCCAAGTCTAGGGAAGACAGCCGGGGCGGTGCTTCAAGCGCATCGCCTCGCGCCCCCAGCCGCAAGCAGACCACGACAGTCCAGACTACGGCAGTCAAAGCGTCAGGAAGATCGAGACCGGATGATCGAGATTGGCCTCGGGTTGGTTGCGATCTTCTCGGCAGTCTCCATTGCAGTTGGACTGACGGACGGTCTCGTGCCGTTTCCGCTGGGCAGCGGTGTGATTGCGGCTGCAGCACTTCTGGGTGTCTCGTTGATTGGGCGCGGTATCTATCGCCGGGTTCGGCTGCGCACCGGCCGTTCGCATGTGTTGAGGTCGACGGGGCTGATGCTGTCGGTCGTGGGCATCACGCTGGTTATCGCGTTGGCGCTGCCGGCGTTGAGCGAGCCGTTGAACCTCATCAAAGTTGCTGGTTTTCCACTTGGTCTGTACGCCATGGGCCAAGGCGCCCTGATCGTATTCGCGGTACTGCTGTTCGTATTCGCCGGCTGGCAAAGCCGTATCGACGACGCGGATGATCGATGAGCGAGGCGATCCAGCATTTCTTGGCCTACGGTCTGAACGACGGCTTGCTGTCGGCAGGCGCCGCCGGTCTTTTCGGGATCGCCGCGCTGTTGACGGCGACGAAGCGGGCGCCGGCGTTCTACGCCGCCGATCGCGCGGTGCCCCCGCTGCTGGCCGGCATGGCAACCAGCGCGGCGTTTCTATCGTCAGCCCCGTTTCTGGGGCTTGCCGGCACGCTCTTCATTCTGGGCAGCGACGGATTGGCTTGGCTCGTGGGACTTGCCGCCGGCTTGGTCTTGATGGGCGTGCTGATCGCACCGGCATTTCGCGCGTCGGGCGCTTTGACGGTTCCGGAGTTTCTGGCAAGGCGGTATGGCGGGCGGCTGGTGCCGTTGCTGGGCACGCTCGTTGTTGTGACTGTTTGTTTCCTGCTGCTCGCGGCTCAGCTCATCGCGATCGGCGCGGTTGCAAACCGAGCGCTGGATATCCCGCAGTCCGTCGCCATCGGCGCAGCCACCATCGTGGTCGCCTTGCTGCTGGCAGCAGGCGGCATGCGGAGCGCCACTTGGCTTGGCGTCGTGTTGCTGGCAGCAATCATCATCGCCTATCTGGTACCGCTGGCGGGGCTGACATTGGCCAAGCACGGCAGCGCGCTTGGGCCACTTGCCTACGGCCAGTCGCTGCAGGAGCTGCCGAACCTCGAGATCGATATGATTTCGGAGGGACTGGCAGACCCAGCCAGCTTCAAGCCACATACGCGGCCGTTCCTGCAGGTGGACTATGCCAACACACTGGCCCTCATCATCTGCCTGATGGCCGGCACGGCCGTGCTGCCGCACGTATTGATGCGCAACGCCGTCACGGCCGGTGTGCGCCAAACGCGAATGTCGATGGCGTGGGCGCTGCTGTTTACGACGGCGGTGCTGGCATCGATCCCGGCCTATGCGGCGCTGACCAAGCACGAGATTTATCGCGTCGTCGCCAAGGGCGTGCCGTTCGCCGAATTGCCGGAGGCGTTCGCGCGAGATGGCGTCAGCATTCATGGCACGACGTTCAACCTGTATCAGGCCGTCGCCGTCGCGACGGGCAACGGAATGGCAGATGCGCAGGCTGTCTCACAGTTCTTGCAGCGCGAGCGGCCAACGGAGTTCCCGCATTGGGCAGCTTTGAAGCCGCAGGTGCGGGAGGCTCTGGTCACGGTTGCGAAGGGCGCGGCCTTGTCCAGCACGGCGGACCATTTTCAAACCTGGCGCAGCGTAGTGCTGCCGCTAGCTGCTACGGCAGCGGGCAACAAAACCGGCAAGCTAACGCAAAGCGCGATTGCCATCGAACCGACCGCGGCAGCGTTCGTCGGATTCGAGCTGGCAAGTTTGCCACGCGTCTGGGTACTGCTGTTTACGATCGGCGCAATTCTAGCGGCCCTCGCTGCGGCGATCGCGACGGCATGGGCGGTCGCGCTGAGCCTCGGCTATGACCTGCTGCGATCCGGACGCGAGAGCACGCTGACTGTGCGCGCCGCAAGCGCTGTGGCGGTGATCGCCGCCGCTGCGGTGGCTGTGGTTGCGCCGGCTGACTTTGCGGCAATGGCGGCGTGGACGTTTTCGATCGCGGCAGCCGGGCTGTTTCCGGCTCTCGTGCTCGGCATCTGGTGGCCGCGGACGACGCGCGCGGGCGCGATCGCTGGCATGCTGGCGGGCCTGACCGTGACGCTGGGGTACATCGGCGGCAGCTATTTTGCGCCGGTGCCGTTCTTCGAGGGGACGGGTGGGCTATCTGACGCAGGATCGATGGCCAAAGCCAAAGTTGCCGCGCTGCAGGGCGTGGCCGACAAGGCCAGCGTGGAAACCAAGCCTGCCGCGGAAGCGGCGCTTGTGGCCTATGCCCGCGGCACGCCCTATAAGGCCGGTGCGGCCAACTGGTTCGGTATCCACAATTCAGCCGCGGCCTTGTTCGGCTTGCCGTTGGGATTCTTTATTACAATTCTGGTAAGCCTGCTGACGCGGCGGCCATCGGCCGAAACGCTGGAGTTCGTCCGGGCCATCCGCCGGCCCTCAGCTTCGTTGCAGGCGGATTGATAGGAACGATCGCGCCGCCATGTCGCTCGAGCTTGGTCTCATTCTACTTGCCATCGTGGCGCTCATCGCGCTGTCGGCGTTTTTCAACGGCAGCGAAACGGCGCTGACGGCCGCCTCCCGCGCGCGCATGCACGCGATGGAGCAGGAGGGGCATGCCGGCGCGAAGGGCGTCAACAAGCTGTTGTCGACGCCGGAAAAGATGATCGGCACCGTGCTGCTCGGCAATACGCTGGTGGACGTGCTGGCCTCGGCGCTGGCGGCCAGCTTGGCTGTCATGCTGGTCGGCGACGTGGGGCTGATCTACGCCACCGTCATCATGACGCTGCTGATCGTGATCTTTGCGGCGGTGCTGCCGAAGACGTACGCGCTCGTATCGCCGGACAAGGTCGCGCTCTGGGTGGCGCCGGTGATGCACTTCATCGTCATCGCGCTGTCGCCCGTCACCAAGACGATCGAAATCATCGTTCGCTGGATCCTGAAGCTCACGCCATCGACGCGGGACGATGCGGCCAACATTCTGGCCGCGCACGAGGAGATCCGCGGGACGATCGACCTGCAGACTAAGGAAGGCACGGTTGCGCGGCACGACGCGGAGATGCTGGGCGGCGTGCTGGACCTGCGGGATCTGCAGGTGGCCGACATCATGATCCATCGCACCAAGATGGAGACGCTGAACGCCGATGAAAGCCCGCAGGCGATCGTCGATGAGATCCTGCACTCGCAATACACGCGCATGCCGATCTGGCGCGACGAGCCGGAGAATATCGTTGGCGTCTTGCACACCAAGGATCTGCTGATCGCGCTCGGGCGGTCGGCGTGGGACATCTCCAAGCTCGACATCATGAGCTTTGCGACGCCGCCCTGGTTCGTGCCGGACACGACGGCGGTGAAGCATCAGCTCAACGCGTTCCTGAAGCGCAAGGCGCAGATGGCGCTGGTCGTCGACGAGTATGGCGAGGTGCAGGGGCTGATCTCGCTGGAGGACATTCTGGAAGAGATCGTCGGCCAGATCGCCGACGAGCACGACACGCACGAGGCGCACATCCGCGTGCAGGCGGACGGCACGGTGAACGTGGACGGCACTGTCGCCATCCGCGATCTCAACCGGCACATGGATTGGGATCTGCCGGACGAAGAGGCGACGACCATGGCGGGCCTGGTGATCCACGAGGCCCAGACGATCCCGGAGCCGGGGCAGGTGTTCACGTTCTACGGGTATCGCTTCGAGATCCTGCGCAAGACGCGCAACAAGATTTCAGCGATCCGCGTCAAGCCGGTGGAGGCGGGTGGTGCGGAGACGGCCATGGAGGCCGCCGCCCAACGGCCGTGAGACTGCGCCAATTTCGCCGCACGGCGCATGGATAAGCCTGCGGCGCGCGCCTCGGCGCTGATAAGGCCTGGGCGCATACGGCCAACTTTTCTATGCTAAGGCGCTCTGTGTGCAGAGCAGCCAACGACGTGCCGGAGACCAAGATGCGTTCGAGCCTCGCAGCCATTCTGTTTGCTACGACGATCGCGTTTGCCATGACGGCCGCGGCGCGCGCGGACGAGATTGCGGACATGCGCCAGTCGTGCACGGCGGCGGCGAAGGCCGAGACCACCGATGCCGCCAACAAAGGGCTGGCAGACTGCGCGCAGCTGATTGCGCGCGACGCCAACGACGTCGAGGCCTACCGCGGCCGCGCGAATATCCACTATCTGCTCGGCGACTATCCCAAGGCGATCGAGGATCTCGATCAGGCGATCGCCTTGGACAACAAATCGGCGCCGACTTACGCCGCGCGCGGTGAAGCGCGCTACATGAATAGCGAGACGGAAGAGGCGATCGGCGACTATCGTCACGCGATCGAGCTGATGCCGGACGAGGCCACATACTATCAGGGCCGCGCCAAGGTCCTGATGATGGACCTGCGCTACGCCGAAGCGCTGCCGGACCTCACGAAGGTCGTGGAGCTGCGGCCCAATGACGTCGACAGCTACAGCCAGCGTGCCCGCGTCCATGCGCAGCTGGAAAACGACGACGCGACGCTGGCCGACTACGACAAGATGCTGGCGCTGAGCGCCGACGAATGGCCCGCGCACTGGTTGAAGGCAAACTATCTGGAAGGCCGGGGACGGCACGACGACTGCATCGCGGAACACGACAAGGTCGTGGCTCTCAAGCCTGATCTGATCGAAGCCTATGCGCAGCGTGCTTCGGCGCTGTTTCGCATCGGCCGCTCCGAGGCGGCGATGGCCGATGTCGGCCGGATGATCGAGCTCGATCCCATCCAAGGGTACACCTGGCGGGCGAGCCATTACGAAACGAGCCGCGAGTTGGACAAGGCGATCGCAGACGCCACCAAGCTCGTGGAACTGCAGCCCGGCGTGGCAGCGCCGCTGGAGATGCGCTCGCGATTGCACACCGCCAACGGAGACACGAAGGCCGCGTTGATCGATCTCAACACGGCGATCGCGCTCGATCCGAAATCGGAATTGAACTATTGGACACGCATCGAGATCAACCAGAAAGAGACGGGCGAGGCGGCCAAGACGGCCATTCTCGCCGATTACGAGAAGCTGATCGAGGTGGTGCCCGACGAGGCGGCGCGGGTGTACCATGCGCGGGCGAACTATCTGCGGCGGCAGAAGGACTACGCCGGCGCGATCGCCGACTATTCCAAGGCGATCGAAAAAGGCGAGACCTCGCAAGAGGCCTATCAGGCGCGCGCCGCGACGCACATGCTCAACTCAGACTACGTGGCGGCGGCCGACGACTTCACCAAAATGATCGAGCAGAAGCCCGATACGGTGGAGCTCTATTTCGTGCGCGGCTACGCTTATTTGCGTGCAGGACGGCTGGTTACCGCGGCTTCCGACTATGGCGTTGGGGTCTGGCGCTTCATCCGCGACGTTTACTGGCCGGCCATTAGTGCCGAGTAATCGATCCGCCATCGCGTGCGTTCAGTAACGGTTCACCTTCGCAATCCTAAATTCTAGGTAACCTGCGCAGGCTCCCTTAGCTTTGCCAGGACTTCACCTCTCGGCTGGCCGGGCGAAGCGCTTCGGCCTTCGGAATTGCGCGGCACACGCAGCAGAACCGCCGTGCGCATCGAAATGCAGCCCGCACCGCAATGTGCGGCTGACGGCAAGGAGACAGCACAACGATGTTGAGGACAACGTTCAAGGCGGCGCTTGCAGGCGCCATTCTCTCACTGGCCTTCGCTGCGGGAACCGCGCAGGCCGCACCCGTGTCTCCGGACGCGGCACGCAGCGTCGCCAGCCAATCGGCCAGCGAAGCAACGCCGGTGCATTGGCGCCGGCATCATGCACGCTGGCACATCACCGGTCGCACCGGCATCATTGGCATCGCCGGCACTGGCATCACCGCCATTGCGGCTACGTGCGCCGCTGTGGCTATTGGGGCTGCCGGATCGTCCGGCGCTGCCATCGCAACTGGTAAGCGACAGAAATATAAAGTTCTAGCGGGGAGCTAGGGCCACCTTAAAAATGTGGCTCTAGCTTTTTTCATTCTCAGGTCTCGTCGATTCGAAACCGCGCGCATCTGACCGATCAGAGCCGCTAGGCGCGGATCGGCTCTCCGGGCGCGAAGGCGGAAATAGCCAAAGCGTGGATGGGTGGCATCTCGCCTTCAAGCGCGGCATTGACGAGGCGATGGCGCTCAAGCCGCGACCGGCCAGCGAACTTCGTTGAGACGATCAACAGGCGGAAATGGCTCTCGCCGGTGCCTGGAGATCCACGGTGGCCGGCGTGCAAATCACTTTCGTTGACGACGTCAAGCCGTATCGGCTCAAGTGCGACCATCAATTTTTCTCGTATGCGCGTTTCTGCCCCTGTCGGCGCCATCGCCTTGCCCTTCTTGAAATGCTAGTGTCCCGACCCCTATTTCGCAAACTCTCGCTCTTCGAAGCAAGCGCGCAATAGGCGCGTTGCTGTGCAATCGCCTCCGCTCGCCTTGTGTGGCGCGGAGCATGAGATCATACTTGGCCGCATGAAGCTCCAATCGAAATACTTCGACTCCATCCGCGTGTCGCGCAACAAGCGCGCCGGCGACTTCGGCGAAGCCAGAGGCCGATCCGCCGTGCCAGTGGAAAGGCTGCGACAAGCCGGGGCCTTATCGCGCGCCGATGGGCCGCGGCCGGGATGGCGACTACTTCTGCTTCTGCATGGACCACGTGCGCCAGTACAATGCCTCGTACAATTACTTCGACGGCATGAGCGACAACGAGGTGCGCGACTTCCAGAAGGACGCGCTGACCGGGCACCGGCCAACGTGGAAGGTGGGCGCAAACGCCTGGGCGCATGGCACGAAGGACGGCCGCGAGGGCAAACAGGACGGGGCCGCGACCGGTGGCGCCAATTTCTTCGCCTGGCGGGCGCAGAAGGTGCGCGAGGAGCCTGCCGACAGAAAGCGCTCGCTGCGGCCAATCGAGAAAAAGTCGCTCGATGCCCTGCACCTGGATGCCCGCGCCTCGAAAGAGGACATCAAGGCCAAGTTCAAGGAACTGGTTAAGCTGCACCACCCCGATGCCAACGGGGGCGACAAGCAGTCTGAGGACAAGTTGCGCGAAATCATCCAAGCCTATAACTATCTGAAGCAGGCTGGCCTCGTCTGAACCAATAATTCCTTTGGCTCCGAGCGCGGCGTTGGAACATGTCCAATCGGCCGCGGTTCCCTGCCCGTAGAGGCCCTAGCTAAAAACAGAGATCCCCATGCGTGCGCAATCCCAGGCTGCCCCAACCGGAAACGGCATGCCTGACATGAAAGTTTCGGTGCGTCAGGTGTTCGGCATCGACAGCGACCTGGAAGTGCCGGCCTATTCCAAGGCCGATGAGCACGTTCCGGATAACGATCCCGACTACCTGTTCAACCGCGACGTGACGCTGGCGATCCTGGCCGGGTTCAAACACAACCGCCGCGTCATGATCCAGGGCTACCACGGCACCGGCAAGTCGACGCACATCGAGCAGGTGGCGTCGCGGCTGAACTGGCCGTGCATCCGCGTCAACCTCGACAGCCACGTGTCGCGTATCGACCTCGTCGGCAAGGACGCGATCGTGCTGAAGGACGGCAAGCAGGTCACCGAGTTCCGCGAAGGCATCCTGCCGTATTGCCTGCAGTCCAACACGGCGCTGGTGTTCGACGAATACGATGCCGGACGGCCGGACGTGATGTTCGTGATCCAGCGCGTGCTGGAAGTGTCCGGCAAGCTGACGCTGCTGGACCAGTCCAAGGTGATCCGGCCGCACGGCGCTTTCCGGCTGTTCTCGACGACGAACACGATCGGCCTGGGCGACACGTCGGGCCTGTATCACGGCACGCAGCAGATCAACCAGGGCCAGATGGACCGCTGGTCGATCGTGTGCACGTTGAACTATCTGCCGCACGACGACGAGGCGAAGATCGTCGTCTCAAAGGTAAAGTCGTTCGGCAAGAGCGACGCCAAGCGCAAGCAGGTCTCGGCCATGGTGCGGGTTGCCGACCTCACGCGACAGGCGTTCATCAACGGCGACCTGTCGACCGTGATGAGCCCGCGCACGGTGATGACCTGGGCGGAGAACGCGGAGATCTTCAGCGACATCGGCTTTGCCTTCCGCCTGACGTTCCTCAACAAGTGCGACGAGTTGGAGCGGCCGCTGGTGGCGGAGTTCTACCAGCGTTCGTTCGGCGAGGAACTGCCCGAGAGCGCCGCCAACGTCGCGCTGAGCTGAGGCGTGTGATGGCGCGTCGGCGATTGCCATGAGCAATACCGGACCAACCAAGCGGAGCGAGGCGCCGTCGGAGCCGCTGAAGCGGGCGATCGGCGTGACGACGCGCGCGATCGCGGGCGATCACGAGATGCTGGTGGGGTATGCCGCCGGCACGCCGAACATGCACGGCCACACCGTGCAGCTGCCAGAACCGTCGCGCGTTCCGTCACGGCGCGAGATTGCCGTCATCCGCGGGTGGGCGGACAGCCTGGGGCTGATGGCTGCGTGCCATAACCCCAAACTTCACAACAGGCTGGCGCCGTCCTCGGGCATGGCACGGGAAGTGTTCGAGGCCGTCGAAAAGGCTCGCGTGGAAGCTATCGGCGCCAACCGCATGGCCGGCATGGCCGACAATCTGGCGGCGAAACTCGACGATCATTTTTCGCACGGCCGGTTTGCGCAAGTGACGGATCGCGACTCCGCGCCGCTCAGCGAGGCCATGGCCCTCCTCGTTCGCGAGCGGCTGACGGGTTTGGAGACACCGGAAAACGCGCAGGCCATCGTCGACGTCTGGCGGCCGTGGATCGAGACGCGCTGCGCCACGCTGCTGCAGCAGATGGAGACGCTGGGCGAAGACCAAGAGCGTTTTGGCCGGCTGCTGCGTGACGTGCTGGCGGCGCTCAATCTCGGCGAAGACTGGGGCGACAGCCAGCAGGAGAAAGAGGCGACCGAAGACCAGCCGGAATCGGAAGGCGGCGAGGAAGAGAGCAACGAATTCGTCCGAGGGCGATGACGGCCAGGAAAGCCAGGGCGACAGCGAGGCGACGGAAAGCGAAGAATCGCAACATCGCCGACGTGACGGATTCGGCCGACACGCAGGAGTTCGACGTCGACAGCGATGCACCGGAGGAGGCCGAGACGGCCGAGCCGTGGAAGCCCAACACCTCGGTGCTCGATGATCCGGAATCGTTCGGCTATCGCATCTACACCAAAGAGTTCGACGAGGAAGTTCAGGCCGACGACTTGTCGTCGCCCGAAGAGCTGGACCGGCTGCGGGCCTTCCTCGACAAGGAAATGAAGCAGCTGGCGAGCGCGGTGGCGCGGCTGGCGAACAGGTTGCAGCGGCGCCTGCTGGCGCAGCAGAACCGCGCCTGGGATTTCGACCTTGAAGAAGGCGCGCTCGATGCGGCACGGCTGACGCGCATCATCATCGACCCCATGCATCCGCTGTCGTTCAAGCAGGAGCGGGACATGGAGTTCCGCGATACCGTCGTGACGCTGCTGCTGGACAACTCCGGCTCCATGCGCGGGCGGCCGATCATGGTGGCGGCGTGCGCGGCGGAGATCCTGGCGCGGACGCTGGAGCGCTGCGGCGTGAAGGTGGAGATCCTGGGCTTCACGACGCGCGCGTGGAAAGGTGGCCAGTCGCGCGAGCGTTGGATGGAAGCAGGCAAGCCGGGCAACGCGGGGCGGCTGAACGATATCCGCCACATCATTTACAAGACCGCGGACACGCCGTGGCGGCGGGCGAAGCGCTCGCTGGCGCTGATGATGCGCGAGGGCATGCTGAAGGAGAATATCGACGGCGAGGCGCTGGCCTGGGCGCACGCCCGGCTGATGGCGCGGCCGGAGCATCGGCGCATCCTGATGATGATCTCGGACGGCGCGCCGGTGGACGATTCCACGCTGTCGGTGAACTCAGGCAGCTACCTGGAGCTGCATCTGCGCCAGGTGATCGAGGAGATCGAGAAGCGTTCGCCGGTGGAACTGCTGGCCATCGGCATCGGCCATGACGTAACGCGCTACTACCAGCGCGCGGTAACGATCAGCGACCCCAGCGAACTGGCCGGTGCCATGACGGACAAGCTGGTGGAGCTGTTCGAAGAAAAGAGCGCCAAGGATACGAGCGCGCGCCGCGGCACCCGGCGCCAGCCGAGCCGCGGACCGAAGCGCGTTAACGTCGCCCGGGCGACGCGGCACTGAGACATGCGTTCGTCACGCGCCTGCAGCAGGCTCGGCCTGAGCGCTGCCGCAATCATTCGCCATATCGCTTTCTGTTCGTTGCCCGCTTTGGCCACCTGAGGTCATCCGCATGATTTCCAGCCTTCCCAGGTCTTCTCAGCCAGCCATCCTGCGGGATGAAGCGGGTGTTGGTGGGCGTGCTTTCGGCGGCGACGGTGGCGGGCGTGGCGTTTGCCGATCCCAAGCCCGCGACGCAGAACTTGAAGCCGGACTCGATCAGCATTCTTGCGTCACCGATCAGCGGGTTCGACCGGGCGGATCGAGCGAAGACCGCGTTCGGCAAGCTGGAGTGGCGCGGCGGACTGGTGCTGACGTCGCCGCTGGCGGCGTTCGGCGGCTGGTCTGGCCTGGTGGTCGATACGGACGGCAAGACGTTCGTGGCCGTCTCGGATGCCGGCGCGTGGATGACGGGCACGCTGGATTACAGCAAGGGGCAACTGTCGGGCCTCAGCGCAACGAAGCTCGGGCCGCTTACGGCGATCGGCGGCAAGTCGCTCAATCGCGGACGCTATCGCGATGCGGAGGCGGTGACGCTGGCTTCGGGAACGCTGGCGAATGGCGCGTTGCTGATCTCGTTCGAACAGAAGAACCGCATCGGCCGGTTCCGTATCGGCAAGGACGGGCTGACGCCGCCGTCCGAGTACATGAAAATGCCGCCGGAGATGATCAAGCGCCGCGGCACGGACGGCATCGAGGCCGTAACGGTGCTGCGTGGCGGGCCGCTGAAGGGCGCGACGCTGGCCATGGCCGAGGCCGTGAAAACGAAGGCCGGGAATCGGGCGGGCTGGATCTGGCAGGGGAAAGAGCCAAAGCCGTTCGCGATGACGGACATCGGCGACTTCAACGTGACGGATGTCGCCGGCCTGCCGGACGGCGACCTGCTGGTGCTGGAGCGCCGCTTCCGTTGGACCGAGGGCGTGAAGGTGCGACTGCGGCGGGTGGCAGCGGCTGAAGTGAAGCCGGGCGCCGTCGTGAGCGGAGATGTCCTGATGGCGGCGGATCTGGGCCAGGAGATCGACAACATGGAAGGCCTGGGCGTGCACACGAACGCGGCGGGCGAGACGATCGTGACCATGATCTCCGACGACAACTTCAACCGCTTCCTGCAGCGGACGGTGCTGCTGCAGTTCGCCATCACCGGCGACAAGCGCGAGCGGACGGCGCAGCCGTGACGGGCGATCTCGGTCGCCTTGTGCGCGGGTTCGATTCCGCTGATCGCAGCGCATGGGGTCAGACCCATGGGTCTGACCCCAAAACTCAACGCAAAAAGCCCGGCGCGATGCACCGGGCTTTGAAATTCTGTCAGCTGAGAAGCTTAAGCGGCCGGGGTGGCGGCTTCGGCGCCGGCCTTGGCGATGTCGCGCTTCAGCTTGAGGCACTGTTCCGACAGTTCCTCGTTGCGAGCCTTCTTGAGGAAGGCATCGAGGCCGCCGCGGTGCTCAACGGTCTTCAGGGCGCTGGCGGCAATGCGCAGCTTGAAGGCGCGCTGCAGCGTTTCGCTCATCAGCGTCACGCGCACGAGATTGGGACGAAACTTACGCTTCGTGCTGTTTTCGGCGTGGCTGCGCAGCTGGCCGGACATGGGCAGCTTGCCCGTCAATTCACAACGCCTCGTCATAACTTAATGCTCCTTCGTCGCGGCCGGCCCGGTGTGCGGGGGCGCGAAAAACCTCAAGATTGCCCGTCGGGATGAAATGGCTCATCAAGATGAGCCCCGCCGGACAGAATCCAAGCGGGAATTCGGCGCTCTTCGTATACCGGCGCGCGCCCCTTGCGTCAAGGGCGTGCGCGCTGGTTGTTGCCGCTGCGGGCCGCGGCGCCCGCCCTGCGCGGCCGCGCGGCCAACGCAGGCATTGACCCGGCAGGGTTACCGGGCCAAACAAATGTCGCAAACCGTGCTTAGGCGCTGTCATACCAGGGTTGCATCCCGCTTTGTCAGGGAAAGACTGGCTATCATGATGAACGGACACGTCCGGCCGGCGGTTTTCGCCAGCCTTCTGGCTGCTGGCGTGCTGGCATGGGCCAGCGTACGGCCAGCTGCAGCAGGTCCGGATTCCGTGGAGATCGACGCCGTCTACAAGGTGGCCCTGAACGACTTCGACATCGGCAGCTTCGCGTTCAAGTCGCAGGTGGGCGGCAACTCCTATTCGCTGGAAAGCGATGTGCGCATCTCGTTCGCCGGCCTTGTCGGCTGGAAGGGGCAGACGAGAACGCAAGGCGCACTGGCGGGCAAGGATGCCTCGCCGGCGGTCTACCAGTTCAATTTCGAGAGCCCGGCCAAAAGCGGTTCGGTTGCCATGAACTTCAAGGATCGCAAGGTCACGGGCCTGACGATCCTGCCGGAAGAGCCGCCGCTGCCGGGCACGCTGCCGCTGACGGCCGAGCACATCAAGGGCGTCGCCGATCCGCTCAGCGCCGTACTGAGCATGGTGCGCGTGGACGGCAACAACCCGTGCGACCGCAAAATCTCGATCTTCGACGGCAAACAGCGGTTCGACCTTGTGCTGTCCTACCGCAAGCAGGTGCCGATCACCGAGACGCACCCCTCGGGGCAGCCCAGCGAAGGCATCGTCTGCAAGGTGAAGTATGTGCCGATCGCCGGCTACCGCGAAACGGAAGAGCTGCGCTCCCTGGCGCGGAACAACAACATCTCCATCACGTTCCGGCCCATCCCCAGCGCGGGATTGATGGTGCCGCACATCGTGGTGATTCCGACAGTGGCCGGCGATGCCGTGATTTCCGCCAGCCGCGTCAACATCAAGGCAAATCAGAGCCAGATCGCGCTGATTAACTGACGACCACTGAACGAACCGAGGCGGACGAGCTGCGTAACAAAGTAGCCGATACGCCAGACCAACCGGACACCGATACAGCCATCACGACAGAGGGCCAGACCCAATTCATCCGCCTTTGCGGCCCTTGCGCCCAGGTAACGCTTGATCTCGGCTCTGCCCAATGCAATGCCAAGCCCTACGAAGTGAAGGGCCAAGGGGGCCATGGGTAGCGATTTCGAAACACGTATCCGCCACGTCACCGCGGTACTCGGGCCGACCAACACCGGCAAGACCCACCTGGCGATCGAGCGCATGCTCGGCCACGACAGCGGCATGATCGGTTTACCCCTGCGCCTTTTGGCGCGGGAGGTTTACGACAAGATCGCCGCCCGCGTCGGCGCCGACAAGGTGGCGCTCGTCACCGGCGAAGAGAAGATCAAGCCGGAGCGGGCGAAGTACTGGGTCTCCACCGTCGAGGCGATGCCGCGCGATGTGGAGGTCGATTTCCTTGCCATCGACGAAATCCAGCTCGCTGCCGACTTCGAACGCGGACACGTGTTCACAGACCGCCTGCTGCATGCGCGCGGCAAGAAGGAAACGTTGCTGCTTGGCGCGCAGACGATGCGCGAGGCGATCCAGGATCTCATTCCCGGCGCGAATTTCATATCGCGGCCGCGCCTGTCGAAGCTGAGCTACGCGGGCGAAAAGAAAATCACGCGATTGCCGCCACGCTCGGCCGTCATCGCGTTCTCGGCCAACGACGTCTATTCGATTGCGGAGCTGGTTCGCCGGCAGCGCGGTGGCACCGCCGTGGTGCTGGGCGCGCTGTCGCCGCGTACGCGCAATGCACAGGTGGCGCTGTACCAGTCCGGCGACGTCGACTTTCTGGTGGCGACGGATGCCATCGGCATGGGCCTCAACCTGGATGTCGATCATGTGGCGTTTTCCGCGCTGCGCAAGTTCGACGGGCACAGCCATCGCAACCTGACGCCCAGCGAGATGGGGCAGATTGCAGGCCGCGCCGGCCGGCACATGAACGACGGCACGTTCGGCGTGACGGGTTCGGCCGATGCGCCGGACGCCGACACGATCGAGCGGCTGGAGACGCATACGTTCGATCCGGTGCGGGTGCTGCAGTGGCGCAACCGCAAGATCGAGTTCGCCACGTTGGAGCGGCTGCACGAGAGCCTGCGCGAACTGCCGCGCGAACCGCGGCTGACGCGGGCGCGCATGGCCGACGACCTGACGGCACTGGATACGCTGTCGAACGATCGCGAGATCATCGATTATGCGCGATCACCCGCTGCCGTGGCGACGCTGTGGGACGTGTGCCAGATCCCGGACTACCGCAAGATCTCGACGCAGAACCACGCGGAACTTTGCAGCGCGATCTACAAATACCTGATGTCGCCGGAAGGCCGCGTGCCGGAAGACTGGATCGCCAAGCAGGTGGCATTCGCCGATCGTACGGACGGCGATATCGACACGCTGGCGAACCGCATCGCGCATATCCGCACCTGGACGTTCGTTGCCAATCGCGCGAACTGGCTCAAGGATCCGGCACACTGGCAGGCCCGCACGCGCGAAATCGAAGACGCGCTGTCCGACGCACTGCACGGCTGCCTGACACAACGTTTCGTCGACAAGCGTACAAGCGCGCTGATGCGCGGCATGCGCGACAAGGAAGAGTTGAATGCTGTGATTTCTGATGATGGCGCGATCCAGGTCGAGGATCATTTCGTGGGGCGGCTGAAAGGCTTCCGCTTCTCGCCCGACACACACGCCGACGGCGGCATCCACGGCAAGGCGGCACGCAATGCGGCCGCGCACGTGCTGTCGCGCGAGCTGGCGCTGAGGGCGCGGCGGGTTGCGGCGGCCAAGGCGGACGCCTTCAAGATCACGCGCCAGGGCAAGATCCTTTGGCGCGAAGAGGAAATCGCCAGGCTGGAAGCCGGTGCCGATCCGCTGCGCCCGAGCGTGAGCCTGCTGACGGACGAGCATCTGTCCGGGCCGGACAAGGAAAAGGTTCAGGCGCGGCTTGATACCTTCATCAGCGAGCTCGTCGGCGACAAGCTGAAGCCGCTCGCCGAACTCGGCGCGGCCAGCGACATCGCCGGATTGGGACGTGGCATTGCCTTCCGCCTGATCGAAAACTTCGGCGTTCTGAAGCGCGAATCGATTGCGGAAGAGATCAAGAGCCTCGACCAGAACTCGCGCGCCCAGTTGCGCAAGTATGGCGTGCGGTTCGGGGCCTTCAACATTTACATCCCAGCCATCCTGAAGCCGGCCGCGGCCGAGCTTTCGGCGACGCTGTGGACATTGAAGCATGCGCAGGCCGCCGGCCTGTCGATCGACGCGCTGCCCGAGCCGCCGCGCGCCGGGTTGACGTCGGTGGCTGCCGACGCGGCCATTCCGGAAGCGTTCTACCGCGCCTATGGCTTCCACGTGTGCGGTCCCCGCGCCGTGCGCCTGGACATTCTGGAGCGGCTGGCAGACCAGATCAGGCCGTCTACTTGCCTGGCGCGCCAACCCTGAGGCACCGGTCATGCCGCCGAAGGGATCGACCGGAGACGGCGCCTTCACGGTGACGCCGGACATGATGTCGATCCTGGGTTGCTCGCCCGATGAGTTGGGCAACGTGCTCCGGGCGCTCGGCTTCAGGTCCGAGAAGCGGCCGGTCAAAACGATTGTGGTCGAGCATCCGGCACCGGCGTCCGAGACGAGCGTTGCGCCGATCGTCGAGGTCGCGCCAGCGCTGGATGCGGAGACGCCCGCAGCAGCCGCCGAGACCGAGGTTGCCGTGCCTGAGGCGGTTGCTGACGTCGCCGCAGCCGAAACGCCCGTGGACGCGGCACGCCGCACCGGTGAGCAGCGAAGAGCCGGCGGCCGACAGCCGGCGCGGCAGCTGATGCGGCGCCGGACCCGGCAGCTGTTGCCAAGGCCGAGGAAGAGAAGTTCGAGGAAATCTGGCGGCCGCGCCGGCATCGGCATGAGCGGGAACAAAACCGCGGTCCGCGCCGCGACAGAGGCCAGCACAACCGGCGTCCGAACGCCCAGCAGGGCGCGGCGCAGCCGGTCCAGGCTGCTGCTCCTGCCAACGGAGCGGCTGCACCGGCGGCCGAAGGCACTGCGCCGGCTGCTGCCGACCAGGCGGCGGCTCAGCCTCAGCGGGAGCGTCACGACCGTGGCGACCGCCGGCCGCAAGGTGACAAACGCGAGGGCGGGCGCCGCGACGGCGAGAAGCGCCAGGATCGCAGCGCTGGCGGGCGACCCAGCGGTGACCGTGGCAAAGGCGGCTTCGCCGACCGCAAGGGTGGCGGCGGTGGCGGTGATCGCCGCAGACGCGACGAACAACGCGGGCCACCAGAGGTTCGTCACGCCGCGCCACCGCGCAAGACTGGCGCTGCAGATCCGGACTCGCCGTTCGCCTCGCTGGGTGCGCTGCGTGAGGCACTGGAGAAGCGCACGAAGGAGAAGAGCCCCTGATGGCCGCGGCGCCGGGCAAGACGCCAGCGCCGGCCGACGACACCGGGAGCAGCACTCAGCGCCTGGATCAATGGCTGTTCTTCGCCAGGATCATCAAGTCACGGACGCTGGCGGCGACGCTGATCGCCGAAGGCAAGTTTCGCGTCAACAAGGACAAGGTCGAGAAGGCCAGCGTCACGATCAAGCTGGGCGACGTGGTAACGTCGGCGGCGCATCGCGACGTCCGCGTGCTGCGGGTGGCCGCCATCGGCAAGCGGCGCGGGCCGGCAGCCGAGGCGCAGACGCTGTACGAGGATCTGACGCCGCCTGCGCCACCACCCGAAGAGAGGGATGTGCATCCGGCATCCAGAGAGGCTGGCCTCGGCCGCCCGACGAAGCGGGACCGGCGGCTCATCGACAAGATCAGGGGACGTTAGGCAGCCCTGCCATTTTGGCGCTTTGGCGTTCGGCAAGGTCCTTGCTATAGCCTGTCCTCAAAACACTAAAGGGCGCCGCAGACGCGGCGGGTGACCGGGATGACCTACGTCGTCAACGACAAGTGCATAAAGTGCAAGTACACCGATTGCGTAGAAGTATGTCCCGTGGACTGCTTCTACGAAGGCGAGAACATGCTCGTTATCCATCCAGACGAGTGCATCGACTGCGGCGTGTGCGAGCCTGAATGCCCCGTCGACGCCATCAAGCCCGATACGGAGCCCAATATCGAACGCTGGCTGGAGTTAAACCGCGAGTATTCTGAGAAGTGGCCCAACATAACCGCCAAGCGGGCAGCTCTTCCTGAGGCAGACACTTTCAAAGACGAAGACGGCAAGCTTGAGAAATATTTTTCAGCCAATCCCGGCGAGGGGGATTGATTTGGCTCTTCTATAGATGATCCGGGTGGTTAACGTCATTCCGAGCAGTTCATATCGTCGCAGCTTCTACTGAAACTTAAGGATTTTCTTTAAGGGCGTCTCGATTGTTCGCGCCTGCAGCACTTCTATTCTCGCGAAAAATGTGATACATATGCGACGGTGTTGGCGAAGATAAATTGAACAGTCCGGAATCTTGCAGGCTGCCGCAATCCACTAGGTTGCAGCTGCCCGCTTATTTGCGGCCTGAATCAGCGAACGATTGGGGTTGGGCTGCGTTTCCTTGGAAGCAAGGACTCGGCAGGTGTTTCCCCGAGCTGACGTTCAATTTTGTGTTTTCAGCCGGACCATGGCGGATGTGTGGCGCCATGCGTTCCTGAGGACGAGCTGCCAACACCTGGGTGTTTGTTTGTTCGTCAAGAAAGAGTGAGACTGATGGCCGCAAAGAGCAAAGCACAAACGACTGCACGCGCGAAGACCTCTGGTCACGCGTCGAAGAAGCCGGTTTCCCGTGCAGCCTCGGCCAAACCGGTCAAGAGTGCTGCAAAAGACAAGGCGCTTGCCGTCAAGGCTGTGAAGGCGAAGGTTGTTGCTGCCCCGGTCAAGGCCAAGGCAAAGCCGGTTGCCAAGCCCGTCGCGGTCAAAAAGGCCGCCGTCGCCGCCAAGCCCGTTGTCGCGAAGCCGGCCTCCAAGGTCGACCCGAAGACAGTGGCATCGTTCAAGGCTGCCGTGGCTGCTGCTAACGCACGCGCTATCAACGTTCCGCCTCCGGCTGCCGCGCGCGTCGCGCCGGCCGCACATGCTGGCTCGCGCCCCGTTCCGGCTGCGCATGCGGCGCGCGCCGTCCCGGCTGCAGGCTCGCGCGCCGTCCCGGCCGCGCATGCTGGTTCGCGCGCCGTCCCGGCCGCGCATGGCAAGTCGAACGCGACGCGCATCACTGCGCCGGTCGCCCCCGTGACGCCGAAGTCGGTCGCCGAGAAGGCCGCCGCCCAGCGCCAGATGCTGGCTGCGCAGAAGAAGCCGGTCAATCAGCGCCATGGGTTCAAGACGAACGAGTTCGTCGTTTACCCAGCGCACGGCGTTGGCCGCATCATCGGCATCGAAGAGCAGGAGATCGCGGGCATGTCGCTCGAGCTCTTCGTGATCAACTTCGAGAAAGAAAAGCTGACGCTGCGCGTGCCGACGGGCAAGCTTGAAAGCGTGGGCATGCGCAAGCTTGCCGAGGAGACCCTCGTCAAGAAGGCAATGGACACGCTGAAGGGCCGCGCACGCGTTAAGCGTACGATGTGGAGCCGCCGCGCACAGGAATACGTCGCGAAGATCAACTCGGGCGATCTCATCTCGATCGCTGAAGTGGTGCGCGACCTCTATCGTTCGGATGCACAGCCAGAGCAGTCGTACTCAGAGCGTCAGCTTTACGAAGACGCTCTCGACCGCATGGCGCGCGAGATCGCAGCCGTCGAAAAGCTCGACGAACGCGGTGCCGTGCAGCGCATCGTCGAGATCCTGTCGAAGAGCGCCAAGGGCCGCCGCGCTGCGGAAGCCGAGGCTGAAGCTGAAGCCGGCGCAGAAGCCGCCTGACTGGCTGAAAGTGATCCTTCATAGATCCAAAGCGTCCGGAACCACAGGTTCCGGGCGCTTTTTGCTGTCTGGCTCTTCGCGCGGTTGAGCTTCGGCCGGCACGCGCGCCGTGGGGCCGCCAGGCGGAACCGTGCCGCGCGCAATACCGGTGGAAGCGGCAGGCGGTTCGCCGTCCAGCGTCTCGATCTGAAGCGGGTGGAACAGCTCAACGTAGGGGCCATTGCGCCGCTCGATCCATCCTCGAACACGCACGCGTTTGCCTTCGAGCTGTTGCAGCTGGGCCAGGGCCTCCTTACCGAACGCGGGCGATTGGCGCGATGCGCCTGCCGTGAAATCGCTGCGCCAGTCATCGCCAAAATTGACGTAGACGCGGCCGCGCGTGACAGCCACCTTGCGGACGTTGCCCTCGATCAGCTGAAACGTATTGCGCAGGCGCATGAGGCGTTGCGGCGCATCGGCCCAGCGGATGCGGTATGCCGGGTTGGTCCACAACCCGCGATCGGCCTGCATGCCCTGGCGCTCGTGCGCGAGAAGTTCGGTGATGCACGCAAGGCCATCCGGCAGAGGATCGACGCGGGCATGGCCGTGGCGCAGCAGCCAGCCCTGCACCCATTCGCGGCCGGCGGCATCCGTGCGGAAGACATGGGCTAAACGCCGGCCCCATCGGTCGTTGTAAGCGGCGGCATAAGCCAGTTCGACGGTCTCACCGAGCAAGAGCTGCTTCAGGCCGGCGATTGCTTGTGCTTCGGGTGGCCAGACGGCATCGGCCGTCAGGAACGCCGGCGGTATCGGAGCGACAATCCCGGCCAGGCGGACCTGGCTGCCGTCGTCGAGCTCGAGCGTCTGGGCGTCGACGATCGCCACAACGGTGTGGGTGTCGCCTGCCTTCAGCGTGCATTGGCGCGGGCTGCGTGTCAGCGCGGTGGCGCCGCGGCGAGCGCCCGCGACTTTACGGTCGCCGGCACCGCGACTAGGGCGGCCGCTGCAATGATGATCAAGACGCTAACGCGTGCCATGACTGGCGCCAGGGCTTTTGCTCCGCATGCTGATGTCTGACATGCCTGAACTCCAGAGGCCAGTCCACTTGCGCTCGCGCCGAATCCCCGTGCCTCCCGTTGCAGATGGACGGGATCAACGTAGCGATGCCAGGCACCCTCCGGGTGCCTGGGGGAAGGCTTGTACCGACGTTAAAGCCAAGTCGGTGCAGCAGCGTCGCCACCACCGACGACGAATTGCATGTGGTGCGTGCTGATCCGGGCGGGGCGCAGGCGATATACGGAAGCTGCTGAGCGTCGATCTCCGCGGCGTGCTCCACGCATTGCCGCCACAGCCGAAAGGCCGCCGGTCCTGAGGCAATCACCGTGCTACCGCGCTGATAGGGCGTGCCGATCTTGGCGGTGAGGGCAGCGCCCGCCGCGGCGTTAGCGCGGGCCAAGGTCAGCTCGCCGTCAACGCCCTGAACGCCAAGCCTGGGTCCGGATGGCCCGGGATCGCGTACGCCCTCGATGACGTACCAGTGATCTTGCTGAAGCCAGCCGCATCCCCTCGGCTCGAAGACGAGTTGCAGGTGATCAAATCCAAATGCACCGAGGAAAAGGCTCCGAATGGGGGTCCGCTCGACACGGATGGTGGGCATTGAGGAATTCGCCTCCAGGCTGCACGCACCAGATTCCACTCGTCCTATGGGTGCGTGTTTGCATGGATACAACTTATAGTTGCTTATGAGTCAATCAATCTGCAGCTTGACTAACCGTCCGTAAGCGCGGGCTCTTCCAAGTCCATAAACGCCAAACGGCCAGCACCGCGAGGTGTGGCCGTTTGAACGGGACATTGTTGGCTGACGAGGTAGCAGCGACCTTAAGGCTTGGGTGATCGTCGCATCTTGATCAGATTGCCCAGCGAGGCGAACTGGCCCTTGATGTTCTTGAGCAGATGGATCTCCGCGCCCTGCTTTTTGGAGATGTAGTACTGCTGGGACAGCGACAGAATGTTGTTCCAGGCCCAGTAGATGACCAAGCCGGCCGGGAAGGCGGCGAGCAGGAACGTGAACAGCACCGGCATCCAGCTGAAGATCATCTGCTGAATGGGATCTGGCTGCGGCGGATTGAGCTGCATTTGCAGCCACATGGTAATGCCCATGATCAGCGGCCAGGCGCCGACGTGCAGCATGTCGGGCGCTGCAAACGGCAGCAGGCCAAACAGATTGAAGAGCGACGTCGGATCTTTGGCCGAAAGGTCGTGGATCCAGCCGTAAAACGGCGCATGGCGCATGTCGATCGAGATGAACAGCACCTTGTAGAGAGCGAAGAACACCGGGATCTGCAGCAGGATCGGCAGGCAGCCGGCCAGCGGATTGATCTTCTCGGTTTTGTAGAGAGCCATGAGCTCTTGCTGCTGGCGCGCCTTGTCTTCCTTGAAGCGCTCGCGAAGGGCCTCCATCTGCGGCTGCAGCTTCTTCATCTTCGCCATCGATTCGTACGACTTGCTGGCGAGCGGGAAGAAGGCGAGCTTGACGAGAACGGTGACGGCGAGAATGGCCAGACCGAAGTTGCCGAAGAAGGCGTAGAGCCAGTCGAGCAAATGATAGAGCGGCTTGGTGAGGAAGCCGAAGATGCCCCAGTCGACCATCAGGCTGAAGTTGGCGATCTTCAGCCGCTCTTCATAGCCCTCGATAACCTTGACCTCTTTGGCACCCGCATAGATGTGACTCTCGACCTTGCTGGTCTGGCCGGGAGCCGTCGTGACGGCGGGCAGCGTATAGTCGACCCAGTAGAGATCGCGTCCGCCAGCGTTGGCGGGGCGGCCCTTCATGCTGGCGTTGTAGACGGTGTCTTGCGGCGGGATGAGGGAAGCTGCCCAGTACTTGTCGGTGATGCCGAGCCAGCCGCTCTTGCGGTCGGTGAAGGTCTCGCCACCTTCCTTGAGGGCCGTGGCGTACTTGATTTCCGTCAGCTTCTCGCCGGGAACGCCGATGAGGCCTTCGTGCTGGATGACGTAGCCTTCGATGTGCGGCGTGCCGATGCGATAGAGCCGCGAATAGGGCGTCAGCGTCACCGGGCCGCCGGTCTTGTTCTCGACGCTGTCGGTGACGGTGAAGAGGTAGTTGTCGTCGACGGCGATGGTGCGCGCGAAGACGAGGCCGCGGCCGTTGTCCCACGTCAGGGTCACGGGATTTGCGGGCGACAGCGGGGCGGTCGAGCCTGCAGTCCAGACCGTGTCGCCGTTGGGCACGTCTTGCGGGTTTGTTGCCTGCCAGCCGAACTCGGCGAAGTAGGCCATCGGCGCTTCTAACGGCGAGAACAGCACGACGTTCGGGCTCTTCTTGTCGATGGTCTCGTGGTAGCGCTTGAGCGTGAGGTCGTCGATCAGACCGCCCTTGAGCGAGATGGACCCGAGAAGAGCCGGCGTGTCGATGATCAGGCGCGGGGCGCGAGCGAGTGCAGCGTCACGCGTGTCGGCGATGGCGGATACGGCTGCGGGTGTCGCGGCGGGGGCCGCCGGTGCACCGGGTATGGCGGGGGCAGCTGTGCCGGCAGGAGGCGCATTCTGCTGCGCCAGCTCCTTCTGCTGCTGAGCGACGCGTTCCTGCTCGCGCTGATGCGGCGCGGCGATGAAGTACTGCCAGAGGAACAGCACCGCCATCGACAGAATGACGGCGAGGAACAAGTTGTTCTGGTCTTCAGGCTTCTTCATTTTGGATCTGGTTCCGCTGGCGTCGATCTCTAGGATTTGCCGGGGCCGAACCAACGCAGGTGCGGCGCTGGCCAATGCCGCCCTTCCCATTTCGCACATTGGCGGCCTGGGGAAGAGGACATGCCGTCACGTGACGCGGCCGGCCCGGCGGCCGTCTCGCGCTGCGCCCGCGTGATGCACGCGTTGCAGGGCGCGTTCAAGGTCTTTCTGCAGTGTGGCAAACGGAATGTCGAAGGCGGGCTGGCGGGCGATCACGACGTAATCATGTGTCGCGACGGCGAGTTGTGCGCTCAGCGGCGTCAACGCGGCCTTGAGACGGCGCCGGATGCGGTTGCGGACGACGGCGTTGCCGATCTTCTTGGTGATGGTAAAGCCGAAACGTGGGCCTTTGGGAGAGGTACCGGCTGAGGCGGCATCGGGGGCAGCGCCGCCAGGCGTGCCGCTTGCCCTTGGCTTGGTCTCGAGCACGAAGGCAGGCGTGGCGCAACGTGCGCCACCGCGGACCGCCAGGAACTCCGCGCGCGTTTTCAGCGTCACGAGGGGCACGAGACCACCGGATTTTAGCAAGCTAAGTCAATGGCTTGATAGCGGCCTTGCGGCCCAGCCACATTAAGCCGAAAGACGCTTGCGGCCCTTAGCGCGACGGCGCGACAGAACCTTGATGCCGCCCGGAGTCTGCATGCGCTTGCGGAAGCCATGGCGGCGCTTGCGCACGAGGCGGCTCGGCTGATAAGTGCGTTTCACGTTCGAACTCCGTTAAATTGCCGCCCAATAGACGGCACGCCCCCGCGGTGAAATCCCGGCCGGAGCGCTCTAAATCTGGGATGGGCGGTTTATACGGGCGGCAATTTGCCAAGTCAATTGGGGTCGAAGCGTTCTCATCCGGCCGGCAGGTTGCATCGCCCATTAGCCCCTGCGACTGATTTGCACTGCTTGCTCAAGGGCTTGCAGGAAGCGGGAGCGGTCTTGCTTCGTAAAGGCGGCATTGTAACCCTTGCTCTCGCCGGTTTCGCGCAGATGAGCTGACAGCTCCCGCATCGCCAACGCCATGCCGATGCTGGCGTCCGTGAACGGCTTGCCTGTGGAGCCGATGGCCTGGGCACCGGCCTTGAGGCAGCGTGCGGCCAGCGGAATATCGCCTGTGATAGCGACGTCGCCCTTGGCGATGCGGGTGGCGATCCAATCGTCGGCGGCATCGGGCCCTTCGGCGACGACGATGCGCTGAACGAGCGGGCTCTCGGGCAAGCGCATCCAACTGTTCGACACATAATAGATCGTCAGCCCGTGCCGCTCGGCGACGCGCAGGGCTTCGTCCTTCACGGGGCAGGCGTCGGCATCGACGTAGATCGCCAAGAGCAGTCTCCATTGCGTTTCGGCACACCTCTAGCACTACTCGCGGGGCCACACCGAAGCAGAAACCGCGCACGGCAACGTCGTTTCCCGTTGAGACAGGACGAGGTGGTGTACCGGCGTGGAGAAAACCCTGTACAAATCTGCGTCGATCACACGCGGACAAGGTGGCGCGCTGCTGTGCGCGACGGCTGTTGCGTAGCGCCGCCGTCCGGTGGCGAAGTGAAGGAGAGCGATTGCCATGCCCCCTGCCAGTCCGACAGCGCCCTACCTCGCCAAGGAAACGCCGGCCCGCGCACCGGCACACACCGCCAGGGACGATGCAGGCACGCGCACGGGCGGCGCAACACTCGAGGCGGACATCTGCATCATCGGTGCGGGAGCCGGCGGCCTGGCAATTGCGGCCGCGGCAGCAGCCGTTGGCCAGCGCGTGGTGATGATCGAAAAGAACCAGTTGGGAGGCGCAAGCCTGAACTACGGCTGCGTTCCGTCGAAGGCGCTGCTGGCCGCCGCCACGCGCGCGCACGAGATGCGCACGGCGCAACCGTTCGGCATCACGCCGGTGCAGCCCGAAATCGACTACGGAGCGGTGCGCGATCACGTCTATGGCGTAATTCGAGCGATCGCGCCCAACGATGCGCTGGAACGCTACACGGCGATGGGCGTCAACGTGGTGCAGGCCGCGGCGCGCTTTGTCGACAAGGCGACCGTGGAAGCGGGGGATGTGCGCATCAAGGCCCGGCGCTTCGTCATCGCCACGGGATCTTCGCCCGTGGTGCCGCCCATTCCGGGGTTGGATAGCGTGGCGTTCTTCACCAACGAGACGATCTTCGACAACGCGCGACGGCTGGAGCGGCTGGTCGTGGTCGGTGGTGGTGCGACTGCGTTGGAACTGGCGCTGGCGCACCTCAGGCTCGGCTCGTTCGTGGCTGTGCTGGCGCCGGAGACCGCACTGGGCGACGAGGATCCCGAGTTGGCTGCGATTGCGCTGCGGGCGCTGCGGGCGGAAGGGCTGGATATTCGCGAGGGCGTGACCGTCGACCGTGTCGACACGGCACGCCGGGGCTTGCGGCTGTCGATCACCAACGGCGGCGCGGGCGGCACACTGGACGCCACTCACCTGCTCATTGCGGGGGAACGCCGGCCGAACGTCTCGGATCTCAACCTCGCGGCAGCCGGCATCAAGACCGGGCCGCGCGGCATCAGCGTCAACGCCGCTCTACGGACTACAAACCGGCGCGTCTATGCGATCGGTGACGTCACTGGGCATTCGCGGCAGAGCCATGCCGCGACGTATCATGCCAGCGTTTTCCTCAAACGCGTGCTGTTCCGGCTGCGGGCCACTGAGCTTCCCCATGTGGTACCGCGCGTGACCTTTACCGATCCCGAGATCGCCTGGGTCGGGCTCAGCGAGGAGGAGGCGCGAAGCCGCCACAAGCGCATCCGAGTGCTGCGCTGGCCCTACTCGGAAAACGACCGGGCGCAGGCGGAGCGCACCACCGAGGGCCACATCAAGGTCATCACCGACGACGCGGGCTTGATCCTTGGTGCCGGGCTCGTGGGCGCGCAGGCCAGCGAACTCATTCAGGTCTGGGCGTTGGCGGTTGCACAGAAGCTGTCGATCAAGGCCATGACCGAGTGGGTGGCACCCTATCCGACGCTGTCGGAAATCAACCGGAGGGTGGCGTTGCGAAGCTATGCAGCGGCGGCGGGAAGCCCCTTCGTCCGCTGGTTCGTGCGGTTTTTGGGCCGCTTCGGCTAGCCGACCCTTCGCGGAGAAGCGGTACCCGTCTCATTTACGACGTGACGGCTTTACCTGTTTTGCAGGCAAATGCCCTATATGATTGCAAGACCCCCGGCGGCTCGTCTGCTGGGTCCTAGAGTCGGTCCGACTTTCGTTGAATCGCGGACAGTCTCTAGCTTCTTGAATTACGTGCTTCTTTTCGGAAAACCGCTTCACACTTTGTCCGGAAGCACGCTTATCTGTGTGGCCCCTTAAGGGCGATGTGACGGACCCGTGCTGCAGTCGATGCAAGACCGCCTGAGCAAGATCGAGACGCGCGAGCTGGTGCCGGCGGCCTGGCGCCGTGGCCTGGTGGGCAGCCTCCGGGGCGGCTGGCTGCGGCTCAATCTGCCAGCCAAGCTGCTGCTGTTGACGATCGGGTTCGTGCTTCTGGCTGAGGTTCTCATCTTCCTGCCTGCGATGGCCAACTACCGGCAAGGCTGGCTCAACGACCGGCTGACGGCTGCGCACGTGGCGGCCCTGGCAGCTGACGCCATGCCGACGCGGGACGTGCCGCCGGCGCTGCGCAGCGAGCTGCTGCGCACGGCGCTGGTTCGCGCCATCGCTTTGAAGCGCGGCGGGCAGCGGCGCCTGGTGTTGCCGCCTGTCACCGAACTGTCCGTCGACAGTTTCTACGACATGCGGCCCCTGGTGAAGCCAACCACCGGGGAAGCATTGTCAGCCTGGTTCAGCGAGATCGGTGACGCGCTGGCCGTCTTCCTGTCCGGCGACGACCGGACCATCCGCGTGATCGGCCCGCTGGGCCCGCGCGACGACGACGTGATCGAGATCGTCATTCCCGAGGAGCCCCTGAAGCGTGCGATGGTTGCGCACGCGCTGAACCTGACATGGATCAGCGTCATCATTTCGGTGATTACGGCGACGTTCGTCTATCTGGCTCTGAACAGTCTGCTGGTGCGGCCGATGCGGCGCATCACGCGATCGATGCTGCATTTCTCCGAGAACCCGGAAGATCCCGAGCGCATCATCGTGCCTTCGGCCCGGCATGATGAGGTGGGCACTGCGGAGCGCGAACTCGCCTCGATGCAAAAGCAGCTGTCGCAGCAGTTGCTGCAGAAAAACCGCCTGGCGCAGCTGGGGCTGGCCGTCAGCAAGATCAATCACGACCTGCGCAACATGCTGGCCAATGCGCAGTTGATTTCGGATCGCCTGACGACGATCGCCGATCCGACGGTGCAGACGTTCGCGCCGAAGCTGATCGCCTCGCTCGATCGCGCCATCAACTTCTGCACCGACAGCTTGCGCTTCGGCCGCGCAGAGGAAGCCACGCCCCGCCGCGAGCTGATGCTGCTGAAGCCGTTGATCGAAGATGTGGGCGACGCGCTGTTCCTGCCGCGCGAAGGCCAAATCGGCTTCACGATGGACATCGACGACACGTTGCGCATCGACGCCGATCGCGAACAGCTGTTCCGCATCATCAGCAATCTGGTACGCAACGCCGTGCAGGCGATCGAGAGCCAAGAGGATAGCGCCAAGGGCGACATCCGCATCTCCGGCCGCCGCGAGGGCCGCAAGGTGACCGTCGAGGTATCCGACGATGGACCGGGCGTGCCGGCTGCCGCGCGCCAGCATCTGTTCCGCGCCTTCCAAGGATCGACGCGCATTGGCGGCACCGGACTTGGCCTGGCCATCGCGCAAGAACTGACGGCCGTGCACGGCGGCACGCTGAAGCTGGCCGACACGGCCCGCGGCGCGACATTCGTGCTGGAGCTGCCCGACCGGGCAACCCACTAGCGAATTTACGCCCGGGAAACCGCGGCCGGGGCGCGCTATGTCCGGCGTGGCAGCAAGAGGCTTGCGCTTGCGAGCAACTGCGATTAGTAGTTGCCGCCTTGCCGGGCCGAGACCCCGCGGGGCTACCCGCTCACGCCGTTTCAGCCACCACCGGCCGGTTAGCGCCCGTAGCTCAGCTGGATAGAGCACCAGACTACGAATTTGGGGGTCGGAGGTTCGAATCCTTCCGGGCGCGCCAAATTTCGAGCAGTCCAGAACAAAGCTGGGCACTATGCTTCTGACCTGAGGTAATATTTCAGGCTTGGGTTCGTTGCCTTCGGCCGAGGCCACCGGCGAAGCATGTCATCGTCTGTTGCGCCACATTCCCGTCACTGTCGGTCCATCGCCCGGTGCTTGAAAAGTCGTGACGGCGACAAACCCAACGCTTTCGTATCTGTGATTGTTGTTTGGATTGCTGGACTCCAGATAGGCCGGCATATGTTCGACGTCGATCCGCGCTAAATTCTCCTGAAGAAGCGCGATTCCTAGGCCCTGCCCTCGGTGTTCGTTCTTGGTCGCCAGAAGGCTCAGATAGTAGTGCGGTTCGTGTCTCGGATGGGCACGAGCGAAGCGGTCTAACAGGTCGCCAACCTCTGCTGCCCGAGAACCCACGAGGTCGATTAGCCGGCCGGGCACGCCCAGTTCTGCCTCATACGAGAGTTCGGTCCCGTCTGGGGGAATCCAAACGGACACCGTCTCGTATCCTTCGGTCTTGAATGTCCAGGGATAGCGAAATGCCTCCTGAATGCAGAACGTCCACCAACTCCTGCGAGCTGCCGGATCGGGAAATGCCCAAGACCAGGTTGGATCATTGAGAAAAGCTTCTGAGACAACATCGATGACCCGCGATGCCTCTGTGTTAGTCGCTGCACTGACGGCGAAACCCATGGAGGCGTCACTTTCCAGACGGACACCGTTATAATAGTGCCCAATCTTTGCCGGCCGCTACGACTTCGATTGCAGTCCTGGCCACTCCCGCGACGAATTCAGGCCCCTCGCTTGCGCCAGGGCAACTGGTTTCGCCAGCCGTCCGGCTTGGATAGCTCGGGCGCATTTTTTACTGTGGCCGCCGGCTCCTCGTCCTCGGCCAGCACAAGCTTCCAAAAGGCTGCCATGCGTGGCGCATCGTGAATCTCTTTCAGATGAGAGATCTTGCCCGGAACAAACCGTACGATTTGTATATATGTGCCGACCAATTCGAGTTTTGATCTGCGATGCCGGAGAGTGCAATCGATCGATGCGCGGGCCACGCCGTCAACGATTTTGAATTGCGTGATTTCCGTCTTGCTCTCGACCGTCTCTATAACCGGCCGCAGGAAATCCCGGAACTGATCCTTGCCACGGATCACGAGTTCGCCGCCAGCAATGCCGCCGGTGTTGCAAACGTAAGTGAGATCGTCGCTATACCACGACAGCGTGCGTTCCAAGTCCATGCGGTTCCACGCACCATGCGTGGCGGCTAAGATCGCCTTCTCCTTGGATGTCCTGGGCAGCATGTCGCCTCCGGTCGCGCTGGTGATGCTGAAGCATAGGCAGGGTAAGTTCGTGAGGATACATCGTATGATTGGCTCCCACTGCTGCCGTCCCTCACGTCGCGCATGAACGGTCGCATTCCCCCGGTGACACCCAAGACGAATACGCGTTCTAGGTTGAAGGTTCGGACATCACTTCGGCAGCCCTGGCCGTCGTTTCAATCAGGGTTGGAAGCAGGATCTGGCTGCTCCAGCCCTCGGCCCGGGCAACGTTTCATCTGCAATTGCGGAGCGATCCTCTCCAAAATGTCGCACGGGGCTGGCGGCCGGGTTGCCTGCGGGTGGCTTCGTTGCCATCTCAGCGGCGTTACCGGCCCCAAGGAGATCCAATGACAAACGAAATTGCCAGCAAGAGCGGCCAGTTCGCGCTTGGGAAAACGATCGTCAACCGGCTCGGATTTGGCGCCATGCGGATTACCGGCGACGGTATCTGGGGCGAGCCGGAGGATCGCCAGGAAGCGCTGCGTACGCTGCGACGGCTGCCGGACCTGGGTATCAACCTGATCGACACCGCCGACAGCTACGGGCCTGAGATCAGCGAACGGCTGATCCGGGAGGCGTTGCATCCCTATGGCGATATCGTCGTGGCCACGAAGGGCGGCCTGCTACGTCCCGGTCCCAACCAATGGATACCGTTCGGGCGACCGGAGTATTTGCGCCAGCAGGTGTTCGTTTCGCTGCGCCGCCTCGGCGTCGAGCAGATCGCGCTTTGGCAGCTGCATCGCATCGATCCAAATGTGCCGGCCGGCGAGCAGTTCGGCGCGATCGCCGAAATGTTGAAAGAAGGCCTGATTGCGCATGCCGGACTGAGCGAAGTTTCCGTCGCCGAGATCAAGGCGGCGCAGAAGGTGTTCCGCGTCGCGACCGTGCAGAACCTTTACAATCTGGCAAACCGCAAGAGTGAAGACGTGCTCGACTATTGCGATAGCCAGGGCATCGGATTCATTCCGTGGTTTCCGTTGGCATCCGGCGATCTGGCGAAGCCTGGGTCGCAGCTGTCGTCGATCGCCGGCAAGTATAATGCAACGCCCAGCCAGATTGCGTTGGCGTGGCTCCTGCGGCGCAGCAAAAACATGCTGCCGATTCCCGGAACCGGGAAAGTCGCGCACCTCGAGCAGAATGCGGCGGCGGCGAACATCGTGCTCGACGATGCTGACTATCGCGCGCTTGCCGACACGAAGGCGTAGGCGGCCGCGGCGCGCATTTCCCCGTCATATTCATACGAGAACAAGAACCAAGGAGCCGCTATGTCTCTGAGCACAGTTGCCAACGACAATGTCGTCAAAAGCGATCTATTCGATCCGGTGAAGCTAGGTCCGTTCACGCTCACCAACCGCATCGTCATGGCGCCGCTTACGCGTTCGCGCGCGGACGATGAGGGCGTTCCCGGCGAACTGCAAGCCACGTACTACGCGCAGCGCGCGTCGGCCGGGCTGATCATCTCGGAAGCCACCAACATCAGCCCGCAGGGCAAGGGTTACATCCGCACGCCGGGCATCTGGTCGCCACAGCAGGTGGAAGGTTGGAAAAAGACGACCGCGGCAGTGCACGCCAAGGGCGGGCGCATCTTCCTGCAGCTCTGGCATGTGGGCCGCGTTTCGCACACGGACCTGCAGCCAGGCGGCGTTCTGCCTGTGGCGCCGAGCGCCATTCGCGCGGAAGGCGTGCAAGCCTACACGCAGCACGGGTTCAAGCCGCTGGAGATCCCGCGTGCTCTGGACCTGGATGAGATCCCGGGGATCGTGGCGCAGTACGCGCATGGAGCAAAGTGCGCGAAGGATGCTGGTTTTGACGGCGTCGAGATCCACGCAGCCAATGGCTACCTTTTGCAGCAATTTCTGTCCGACAAGACGAACAAGCGGACGGATCGCTATGGCGGGTCCATCGATAACCGCACGCGACTGGTTGTCGAAGTGGTCGATGCCGTGACGCGGGTTTGGAGTGCGGACCAGGTCGGCATTCGGATTTCACCGCTGACGAAGTTCGCCGACATTGGCGAATCGAACCCGGAGCCGCTGTACGCCTCGCTGATCGATCAGTTGAACCCGTTCGGGCTGGCGTACATCCACGTCGTCGAGGGCGATACTGGCGGGGAGCGGCATCCTGCGGGCGGATTCGATCTGCAGAAGCTGCGGCGCGCATTCAACGGGCTGTATATGGCCAACAACGGCTTCAATCAGCAACTGGCACTCGACGCGCGCGCGAATAATCTGGCTGATCTCATTTGCTTTGGCAGGCCGTTCATCTCCAACCCTGACCTTGTCGAACGTCTGCAGTCCGGAGCAGCGCTGGCCGAGCCGGACCAGAAGACGTTCTATGCTGGCGAAGAACACGGATACACTGACTATCCGACGCTTTCGCAGGCGCAGGGCGCGGCCTGATCAGCCGACCAGTTTTGGGTCTTCGGCGTCGTGCGCGTGGCGCACGGCGTCGCGAAGACGGATGTCGAGCGCTGCGGGATTAACCAGCACCTTGCCGTCGTGCACTTTCACGACCGCAGCTCTTGGAATGAAGAACTCGCCCGCATTCTCGACATAGAGGGAGAAGCCGTCGCCCTTGAGTTCGCGAACCGCGCCGATGCCTTCGCTGCCTTCCTGCAGGAAGACCATGTTGCCTACTTCGATCGCGGCCATTTCAAACTCCTGTCTACAATTTCCCGCAGCACACTTCGTCCGGAAGCAGTCTAGCGGCTGATTAGGCCGCAAGCCTAGCATGACAAGATGCGATTGATGCCAGAACCACGTTAACGGCTGACGCCCTCGGCGGGCTGATCTTTGGTGATGGCTGGTGTCTCCATCCGCGTCTCCGGCTCCAACCTTGCCTTTTCGCCGGGATCGCCGTGCACGCGCGACAGCAGGTTTATAGCCAAGAGCAGGATGAAGATGGCACCGACGATCAAAAGGATGCGCTTCACTCCCCAACGGCTTGGCAGGCGGCCGTCTCTGTTTGGTGGGGTGCTGTCGGGAAAGGTCATTGGTTCGCTCCGCGCAAGTTTGTAGCTGAACCGTCGCCACGATCGACAAGTTCCGAACCCAGGGTTATTTCCTGATGATAATCTGGCTGTTTCCGGTGCGGCGTACGACATCGACAGCGACGCCGCCTGACATTCTGCGGCTGTCCAGCCGCAGGTCCACCAGCGATTGGCCAACCGCGATATCGCGCAGTTCCAACTCGTCGATGAAGGGCGGGAAGATCGGCTTGGCGAAGCTCAGCACGTCGTTGGAATGGTCGATGTCGATGCCGAGGCAGGCCGACAGAAGCCCGAATGGCGTTGCAGCCGCCCACGCTTGTGGCGAGCAGGCCACGGGATAGGACGTCGGGCCGCGCCGGCGTTTGCGGGGAAAGCCGCAGAACAGCTCAGGCAGACGGCGGTCGTCCTGGTAGAGGTTGGCGCCGAAGATGGCTTCGAAGACGGCGGCCGCCTCGCGCTTCAACCCATAACGGCCGAGACCCAGTGCGATCATGGCGTTGTCGTGCGGCCAGACGGAACCGTTGTGGTACGACATTGGATTATAGCGCGGCTCGCCTTGGGCTAGCGTGCGAATGCCCCAGCCGCTGAAGCCGTCGCGGGACAGCAACGTCGCCGCCAGACGCGCTGCACGTTTCGGGTCGGCGATGCCTGTCATCAATGCGTGGCCCGCATTCGAAGTGCGGATGCGGCAGGGCCGCTTCTCCCCGTCGAGCGCCAAGGCATAGGTGCCAATGTCGTCGCACCAGTAGGCCTGATCGAACTTGCTGCGAAGGCTTTCGGCGCCACTCAGCAGACGCGTTGCCAAATCCGGCTCGCCAAGAAGCGCGGCGAGGGCTGCTGCCTTTTGCTTCGCCGCATAGACGTAGGCCTGAACCTCGACGAGGGCGATCGGGCCTTCCGCGGAACTGCCGTCGGCATGAAAAATGGAATCGTGGCTGTCTTTCCAGCCTTGGTTGGCCAGGCCCTGCGGCGTTTCACGGAAATATTCGACGAAGCCATCGCCGTCGCGATCGCCATGCGTATCGATCCAACTCAGAGCGGCTTTGATGTTGGGCCAAATGGCGGCGATGGTATCGCGGTCACCGGTTCGTTCATAGTACATGCCAGCGAGCATGACGAAGAGAGGCGTGGCGTCGACAGTGCCGTAGTACCGGCGGAAAGGCACCTCGCCGAGCATCGCCATTTCGCCCTGGCGGCGTTCGTGCAGGATCTTTCCAGGCTGTGCATCGGCTGCGGGATCGACGTGCGTGGCTTGCGTCGCGGCAAGATAGGTCAGCACGCCCTTCGCAATTGCGGGGTCGAGCCAAAGCATCAACATGGCCGTGATGATGCCGTCGCGGCCGAAGACGGTGCTGTACCAAGGAATGCCCGCATAAGGATAGCGACCGTGCGGCGTGTCGGTCAGCAACATATGCAGGTCGGCTGTGGACTGGCACAGGATCTCGTTCAGAAGTCCATTCGACGTTGAAACGGTGGCGATGCCGCGCGTTCCTGCGCGCATGGCGCGGCGCTTCTGGCTGTAGGCGGCAAGCAAGCCGCGCGCGGCCTGCCGCCGCTCGCCGGCGTCAAGCGTGACGATGACAGAAATGGATGTTCGCGTACCGGCCTCCAGCGTCAGATCGAAAATCGCGCGCCGAGGTTCGAGCACACGCGGCGCCGGAGAGAACTTCAACCGTGTAATGCGCGTGGCATCGTCGAGGCCCACGTAGCGCAGCTCAATCTCGTCGGGTCCGACGATCTCGGTGGATACGCTGCCGCGGCGAATGCGATCTACGCCTCGGACCTCGAACAGATCCTTGAAGTCGGCGTCGAAGTTGAAACCGATATGCAGGCGGCGGACATGAGAGTCGAAGTTGCGGACAGAGATGCGCTCGTAGCACGCGTCGTCCCACAGGAACTTCAGGCGTTCCAGCGCGATGGTATCGCGATGCACCTTCTCGCCGTTGGGCACCTCGATGTCGGGGTTTGTCATGTCGACCGACAGCGCCGCGTTGTCATCCTGCATAACGGAGGACAACAGAAGCGGGCGCCGGCCCGCGAACCAGAGCTGGAAACGGGACAGGTGCCGCATATCGCGGAAGAACAGCCCTTCGGCCGTGTTCTCGATTGCGCCGATATCGCCGTACGCATCCAACACGGCGAAGGCATCGCCATGCTTCAATGTGCGGAGTGATCGTTCGACCAAGGAAGTCTGAGCTTCAATGTGATACTCGGACACGTCCTCGGCGGCGTCAGTTACGACATGCAGAGGTGAAGCCACCATCCCCTCGCTCCCAGGTTTGCGGTTGTCGGGTCGGATGCCAGCGTCCGATGCGGCGTCAGGCGCGGATCGCAACTGACGCGGGGGTGCCGTTGACATGATGTCGTGGCCGGCCGTTGCTGTAAGAAGTGCTG
Organism: uncultured Pseudomonadota bacterium; assembly: GCA_963846845.1. Classification (GTDB taxonomy): domain Bacteria; phylum Pseudomonadota; class Alphaproteobacteria; order Rhizobiales; family Hyphomicrobiaceae; genus JAKAXS01. The sequence continues at coordinate 107,974 of CAWJXQ010000017.1, forward strand.
CTGCGAGATGGAGTGACGTTCTGCAACATCTCTTCATACACGGAGATGTAGCGCGCCGCCATATGCTGCAGCGTAAAGCGCTTCTCGAACTCCGCGCGCACGGTGCGCCGATCCAACGCCAGCGCCTGCGGGACAGCGGCGACCGCGTCGTCAATCGACTCGACGATGAAGCCTGAACGGCCCGGCGTGATGACCTCCGGAACCGAACCGTTGCGCCAGGCGATGACTGGCGTGCCCGCCGACATGGCCTCGATCATGACCAGGCCGAATGGTTCGGGCCAATCGATCGGAAACAGTAGCGCGCTGGCATTGCCGAGGAATTCACCTTTGCCGCTATCGCCGACTTCGCCGATAAATTCGATCAGCGGATCGTCTAAAAGCGGTTTGATGATCTCGTTAAAATACTTGGCGTCATAGGGGTCGACTTTGGCGGCGACCTTCAGGGGCATGCCGACGCGCTTGGCAATATCGATCGCGCGATCGAGGCGCTTGTCGGGGCAGATGCGGCCCAGGAACGCTAGGTACTTGCCCTCGTTGGCGTTGAAGGGAATCAAGTCCGGGGGCAAGCCGTGGTGGATGGTGGCGGCCCAATTGGTCGAGGCCGGCATCGGCGCGCGCTGGCTGTCTGAGATCGACACGAACGGCATGCCGGGAAAAGCTTCGTAGATCGGCATGAAGTCGGGCAGGTCAAGACGGCCGTGCATCGTCGTAACGGTGCGTTGCTGGATCGTATCGAACAGCGGCTGCTGCAGCAGATCGCAATGGAAATGGATGATGTCGAACTCTTGGGCACGCTGGCGGACGTCGTGGAGCATCACAAGCATCGTCGCCAAATGATCGTTGATACCGGCGAGGCGCAGTCCCTTCGGACAGCCAGGGACGAGAGTAGCGCTGGTTAGGGAGTCGCCGGAAGCGAACAGCGTGACGTCATGACCTAGACGCACCAGTTCTTCCGTCAGCCATGAAACAACGCGCTCCGTTCCGCCATACAGTTTGGGCGGCACAGCTTCAGCCAAAGGGGCGACCTGTGCGATGCGCATTTGTTTCTCCGTCATGTCTGGAACAGCCACAGCCGCTCTGTAGCCATTACGTAAACCTGCCAGTACCTTGAGAGTTCCATTGCACCGCGGTGAAAGGCTGGAGCCGTTGCGCTACGCTGCCTGCGGCACGCGCTGGAACCGGCTGAGTTCGAGATCGACCAGATCCCGGTACGGACCATCCTGCTGCTGCAGGCGATCGGGAGCGCCTTCCTGCAGAATGCGCCCGTCTTTCAGCACCATGATGCGATCGAAGCTGCGCAGCGTGGAAAGGCGGTGCGCAATCGCGATCACCGTGCGGCCGTGCATGAGAGTGGCCAGCGCCTGCCGGATAAGCTCTTCGGAATGCGTGTCGAGCGCTGACGTCGCTTCGTCGAGCAGCAGGATCGGTGAGTTCTTAAGGAGCGCGCGGGCAATCGCGATGCGCTGGCGTTGGCCGCCGGACAGCTTGGTGCCGCGATCGCCGACGATCGTGTCCAGCTGCTGGGGCATGCGGTCGATAAAGTCGGCGCAGCATGCGGCTTCGGCCGCGCGAAGGATATCGCGATCCGTGGCACCTGGGCTGCCATAACGGATGTTTTCACGCAGCGTACGGTGGAACAGCGTGATGTCCTGCGGCACGACCGCGATGGCCTTGCGCAACGACTCGTCCGTAACAGCTGAAATGTCCTGACCATCAATGCTGATGCGGCCCTCATTCACGCTGTAGAGACGCTGGAGGAGTGAAAGGACCGTTGACTTGCCGCCGCCGGACGCGCCCACCAGCCCGACGCGCTCGCCGGACGTGATGTCGAACGACAGGGCGTCGAAAACATTGCGGCCGCTGGGATAGTTGAAGGTGACGTTCTCGAACGTGATGCCGCCGCCCTTGTTCTCCAGGTCGTGCGCGGTGTCGTCCACCACATTGGAGTGTGGCTGCAGCAGCGTACGCAACGCTTCCGACAGACGGGCCACGTGCTGCGTGACATCGACGAGAGCGACGGCAAGATCGCGCGTCGCGCTCAAGACGGTCAGGCCAAGCGTGCAGACGAGGACGACGTCACCCGGGGTTGCACGGCCTGCCTGCCACAGCGAGATGACCCACGCGAGCAAAGCAAAGGTGAACAGCGCCGTCGTCACGGCGTGGAAGATGCGGAGGCGTTCGAGGTAAAACAGGCTGCGTTCGCGGGCGCGCATTTCGCGCTTCACGACGCCCTTCAGGCGGCGCTGCTCGGTGGCGAGACGGCCAAAGGATTTTACGAGCTGAATGTTCGAGACGATGTCGATCATCTCGCCGTCGACCTTGGCGGCCTGGTCGGCATAGCTGTGATGCAATGGCTTGCCGCGTGCGGCGACGTAAAACATCGCCGAGAGGACCACGCACGACACCGCGGCCAGGCCGAGTGCCATCGGCAGCGACACCGTCATGAGCAGGATGATCGAGGCGACCGTGGCGATCAGAGGCGGCATGGCGTTGAACACGACCATCTGCTCCAACTGATACAGCGCATTCGAGGTGGCGGTGATCCTGCTCGTCAGTGCGCCGGACGGCTGGTTCTGGAAGAACGTAATGGAGTGTCCGGTGAGATGGCGGAACAGGTCGCGGCGTACGTCGCCGGAGACGCGGACGAATGTAGAATTCGCCACCCAGCTGGCGACACGCCAAAGGCAATTGTCCGCGAGAATCAGGCCCGACAACAAGGCGAAGCCGAGCCACACCTGCTGGTTTAGCGCCGGCATCGATAGCGTGTCGACGAGGAACTTCACGCCGTACTGCGTGCAGACGGAAGCGGTGACGGCCGCTACCACCGAGAAGGCGATAACTAGGTGGGGGAAATGGCGGCCCCGCAGGTAGCGGCCGACGAACGCGTATGGCTTTTCAGCGTAGTCTTTGATGTTCGACACGGCCACGTCCTTTGCATTGGAGCAAGGGTCTTCATTGGCCAAACGATGCGGCGACGATGTGGTTCAGACGGCTACTGCTTCGTCTCGTCGCAACCCCTGCGACCATCTGTTCCTGTTGAGTTTTTTGTCTCCGGCAAGAACAGCGCACAGACAATAAACCCGACGAGAGCGATGACGCTGAGCAGGAGCAGCGCGCTGCTGCCGCCGTATTTGTCGGCCACGATTCCCGCCATCGTCGTACTGATGGCGGCGCCGATGCCCATCGCCGTGCCGACGAACCCAAGGGCCAGATTGAAGCGGCCTCTGCCGCGCTCGATATCTGCCACGCAGGTCGCGACCAAGACGCCGAGACACGTCGCGGAGATGCCGTCGAGGAGCTGAATGGCGACGAGCGCAAAAGGCTCCGTCGTCGAAGCAAGGAGAATGCTGCGGATGGGCAGGGCGGCAAATCCGAACAGCAGGAGACGGCGGCGGCCTTGCCTGTCGGCGAGGCGGCCCACGTGAGGCGAGGCGAGCGCAACCATGACCTGCGGAACGATCATGGCGAGAGCGATCAGCAGAGTCGCCTTCTCGCCAACACGCATTGTGATGGTGCTTGCCACGATCGGCAAGATAGCGGCGTTGGCCAGATGAAAGAAGAAAACGCAACCAGCTAGCACCAGGAGCGTGCGTTCGCGCGCGAGTTCGAGGACCGCCGGGATGATTTCGTAGTGCTCCTGAGGTGGGTCGTCGCGATGGCCGCGGCGGATGTCGTCGGATGATACAGCACGCAGCGCCACCACTGCGGGAATGGCCATCATGGCCGTGACGTAGAATACCGCCTGACTTGAGAAGGTCTGGCCGACCAAGCCCATGAACACGCCTGCAGCGATGCTGCCGCAGGATGCAAAGCGGGCGTTGCGGCCCAACCGTTCGCCTATCAGACCGTAGCCGGCGATGCCGAGGCTGATGGCGGCGAGAGCTGGGCCTATGATGACGCTGGCGCTGACGTGCAGAGCCTGTGCCAGCAACACCGAAAGAAACTGCGGTGAGAGTGCAATCCAAAGCGCGCTGATGCCGATGGCGACCATCGCGACGGTTGCGACCAGTTTGTCCCGGCGCAGGGCGTCAATGAGGGCACCGCCCGGAACCTGGCCCAAAAGGCCGATGATGCTGCCGACAGAGAGCACGATGCCGATGTCGGCGTTCGTCCACTTGTTGGTGGTGAGATAGATGGAAAGGAACGGACCGAAACCGACTTGCACATCGGCGAGAAAGAAGGCGAACCAATCAAGGCCGCGCTGGCTCTTTTCCGACGGGGGGCGCTGATCGCCTCTTGTTGTTGTTTGCTCTGGCGCCTTCATGGCGGCAACCAGAGTTCATGGCGTCGCATCGCGCATCACTATTCCGGAGGAAGGTTGGGGGCAGGTGGTTCTGTCTTCGTCTGCGACGGGCCGACGACCACCACCGGTTCGCCGGCTCGGTATTCCGGTGTGACGCGCAGCTCGTCTGAGGTCATGTTTAGCACCGGGCTCTGGCCGCTGAAGCGCAGCGTGGACCACGCGACGGCCACCTTGCGCGTTCCCACGCCAAGGAAGCCGCCGAAGTCGATGACGGCCGCGCGCAATTCGCCGTCGCGGCTGACCAGCACATCGACAACGCGCCCCAGCTTGTCACCGGACGCGTTGGCGACTTCCTTGCCGAGAAGACTTTCGACGCCGTTGTCATCCAAGACAACAGCCGGCGTGCCTTGGGATGCGCCATTGGGTGCGCCCGGCGACTTGGCCGCGGGAGCGGTCTCCGCAGGCTTGCCCACGGTGGTGCTTTCGCTCTGCGCAATGGCAACGGACGTACCGGCCAACGTGAGGAGGCCCGCCATCAACAGCGCACCACCCCGAGCTGACCGACGGGTCATCCCACGCTGGCCGCACCGTTGCACAGAAGACGCCATCATTTTCATAGGTCCCCACCATATTGACTGACGATTGATGGAAACCGCGGGCGTTACTTAGAGTTCCCAATGGTTTGGCCAGGGAAGGCCCGGCGGCGGCGCGCTCGAATGGCACGTCGGTTCACGACGCCTGCGACGGAATTGCCCACCGTTGACGTTGATGTCTTGATTTTGACGGCCACAACGCCGACGACAGCGGTGCCGGTTGCAATGGGGGGACGTGATGCGCGGACTGGGTTGGACTCGCACTCTGGCTAAATCGCTGCTGGCCATCACAGCCGGTATCATGCTTGCGGCCAGCATGCCGCCTCCCGAAGCAGAAGCGCAAAGGCGGCGCGGTGGCGACACGACCCCTGTTGTGACAGCCATTGAAGTCAAGACCGAGCGCATCAACGAACGCGTCGCGGCCGTGGGATCGGGGCGCGCACGCCAGCAGGTGACTTTGACGACGCGCGTGGCCGGCGTGATTTCCCAAGTGCTGTTCGAAGGCGGGGCCAAGGTCGAAGCCGGACAGGTCCTCGTGAAGCTGAACGCGGAGCCCGAAGCCATCGCCGTCGAAACTGCCGAGGCGCAGCGCGCCCAGGCCAACGACGCGGTTGAGCGCTACAGGCAGCTGAACGAGAACGCGATCTCCCGCGTCACCAAAGCGGAGGCAGACACTGCGCTCAAAGTTGCAGACGCTGCGCTGCGCCGGGCGCGCGAAGACCTCGATCGCATGACGATCAAGGCGCCTTTTGCGGGCATTATGGGACTGACGAATCTGCAGGCGGGCGATTATCTCGCCGTGGGCAATCCGATTGCGTCGATCGACGACCGCTCGACCATCGTCATCGAATTTACGGTGCCGGAAGCTGCGGCGTCATCCATCAAGCTCGACATGGCGATGCGCGCCAGCCTCGTGGCGCGACCGGGCGAAATCTACAACGGCAAGATCCAGGCGTTGGGCACGCGCATCGATCCCGTGACGCGAACGCTGCAGGTGCGCGGCGAAATTCCCAATCCCGATCTGACGCTTATTCCCGGTTCGACGTTCTCCGTCAGCGTCCAGCTGGCGGGCGACGAAGCACCCGTCGTGCCTGGGCTCGCCATTCAGTGGGATCGCGCCGGCGCCTACGTCTGGCGGCTGAAGGATGACAACACGGTGGAACGCGTCGATGCGGCGATCATTTCGCGCGACGGGGATCGCGTCTTCATCGACGCGACGTTGAAGGCTGGAGAAAAAGTGGTGAGCGAAGGCGGTGGATTGCTGCGCGCGGGACAGAACGTGAAGCAGCAACAGGGCTCGTGAAGCCTGCCTTCCGCCACAACGCATCGCAATTGATGGATCGCGCCGCCATGACCTCCGACAGCCCCACACCCAACACAGCCCCACGGCCCGCTCCGCGTGACGACGGTGGCTGGGTGGGCGTGTTCGTTCGCCGCCCGATTTTGGCAGTCGTGCTGAACCTGCTCGTAATCATCGCCGGTATCGCGGCGGTGCAATCGATCGAGATCCGCGAGCTGCCGGACGTCGACCGGCCAGTCGTCACCGTGCGGTCTACATATGCGGGGGCCACGCCGGAAAGCATGGACGCGCAGATCACAGCAATCGTGGAAAGTGCGGTGTCTCGCGTACAGGGCGTCACCAGTATTTCATCGAATTCCGCCTATGGTTCCAGCCGCGTGGCGGTGGAGTTCTCGACCGATACAGATCTGCAGGCCGCAGCGATGGACGTGCGAGATGCGGTTGCTGGCATTACCAACCAGTTGCCGAAAGATATGGAAGACGAGCCCCGTGTCGTCAAAGCCGATGCGGATGCTTCACCGATCATCCGCATGGCCATCGCTTCCGACAAGCTGTCGGAAAGCGAACTGACGGATCTCGTCAATAACGTGATCGAAGACAGGCTGGCCGCCGTCGAGGGTGTTGCTGCTGCGAATTCGTACGGCTTGCGTGCAAAGACGATCGAAGTGCGGGTGTCGCAGGTCGGGCTCGCAGCGCGCGGATTGAGCCTCAACGATCTCATCACCGCGATCGGCAAGGCGTCGGTCAACACGCCATCTGGTGCGCTGGAGAACGCGACGCAGCAGCTGCTGGTGCGCGCCGAAGCGCCCATCGACAGTCCTGCCGATGTCGCCGCGCTGGAGCTGAACGCACAGACGAAGGTGGGCGACGTAGCGTTCGTCCGCTGGGCGTTTCAGGAAGCGACGGCGTACACGCGGCTCGACGGGAAGACGGCCATCGGCGTGGAGATCATCCGCCAGGCAAAGGCCAACACGATCGCGATTTCGGGTGGCGTGAAGGCTGCCATCGCGGAGTTGCAGCAGACTCTGCCCGAGGGCGTGACCATCGCGGTCACCTCCGACGACGCCATCTTCATCCGCGAATCCATTCGCGAAGTCGTCATCACGCTGATCCTGTCGACCATCATCGTGATCGCGATCATCTACCTGTTTCTTGGCTCCGTCCGCGAAACGATTGCACCCGCATTCGCCATTCCCGTGTCGCTGATCGGCACGCTAGCCGCGGTGTGGGCCGCCGGGTTCTCGATCAACGTGCTGACGCTGCTGGCCCTGGTGATTGCAACCGGGCTTGTGGTCGACGATGCCATCATCGTCGTGGAGAATATCGCGCGGCATCGCGCCATGGGCACTGGACCGCGTGCAGCGGCGGTGATCGGCACGCGCGAGATCGTGTTTGCCGTTCTGGCGACGACCGCGACACTGGTTGCCGTGTTCGTGCCGATCTCGTTCATGCCGGGCATCGTCGGCAACTTGTTTTCCGAATTCGGCTTCGTGCTGGCTTTCTCCGTATCGATCTCTGCGATCGTCGCGCTGACCGTTTGCCCCATGCTCGCGGCCAAGCTCGGCGGAACTGAGCATCAGGTAAAAGAGGGTGAGAAGCCCGGGTGGTTCGCGCGGCTCGGCACGCGGCTGGCTTCGCTCTACGCGCGGCTTCTCGACTGGTCTTTGCGTGGACGATATCTCGTGGTGCTCGCTTGCCTGGGCTTCGCGGCTCTCGGCTGGGGCGCCTACAAACTGCTGCCGCAAGAAATTACCCCGGCGGAGGATCGTGGCGTGCTGCAGATCTCGCTCACGGCGCAGCAGGGCAGCAACCTCGATTACATGTCCAAGCTGACGCAGAAGGTGGAGGATGCGCTGGCGCCTTACAAGGAAAAGGGCGAGATCACCGGCATCCTTACGACCGTTGGCGGGCAGAGCGTCAACCGGGCCTCGGTTGTCGCTGCGCTGGCGCCCTGGGCTGATCGCGAACGCTCGCAGCAACAAATCCAGAGCGAGCTGCAGAACACGCTACAAGGTGTGGCTGGACTATCCGTTTCGCTGCGGTCGGCGAACAGCCTGGGTATTCGCGGCGGCGGCCAGGGTCTGCGCTTTGCCATCGCGGGGCCAGATTACACGCGCCTTGCCGATGCCGCAGAAAAGCTGACCAGCAAGCTTTCGGCGACACCCGGCTTCCGCAACGCGCGAACGGACTACGACACGACGCAGCCGCAGCTGTCCGTGAGCATCAACCGCGAGGCGGCGACCAAGCTCGGCGTGCCGATCGAGACGATCACCAGCTTGATCAACACCATGATCGACTATCAGAAGGCTGCCGACCTGTTCATCGGCGACGAGATCGTGGAGGTGCAGGTGAAGGCGGGCGGGCGGCCGATCAACGATCCGTCCGATCTCGGCAATCTGTTCGTGAAAGCCGGGGACGGGCACTTCATCACGCTGTCGTCGCTGGTGACGATCAAGGAAGTTGCCATCGCGCCAAGTCTTGGACGCGAGGATCGCCAACGGTCGGTGCCGATCTCCGCGCAGCTCGACGAAGGCATGGTGCTGGGCGAGGCCGTGACGGCCATGCGCGAGGTTGCGGGCGGCGTGATCGAGAAGGACATGTCGATCCTGCTGCTGGGCGAGGCCAAGACGCTTTCGGAGACATCGCAGAACACCGGCTTCGTTTTCGGCATCGCGTTGCTGATCGTGTTCCTGGTGCTGGCGGCGCAGTTCGAAAGCATGGTGAGTGCGCTGGTGATCTTGTGCACCGTGCCCTTCGGATTGGCCGCGGCGACGCTCGCGATCCTGCTGTCGGGCGGCACGATGAACGTCTACAGCCAGATCGGCCTGGTGCTGCTGGTCGGCATCATGGCCAAGAACGGCATTTTGATCGTGGAGTTCGCCAACCAGCGGCGTGACGAGGGCGAGAGCGTCGACGATGCTATTCGCGAGGCGTCAACGACGCGTCTCAGGCCGGTGATGATGACGATGGCGGCGGCCGTGCTTGGCGCACTGCCGTTGATCTTCGCGCACGGCGCGGGCGCCGAAGCGCGGTTGGCACTCGGCTGGGTGATCATCGGCGGGCTAGGGTTCGCGACAGTGTTTACGCTGTTCCTCGGCCCGGTGGCCTATCGCATCCTGGCGCCGCTGTCGAAGCCCAGAGCACACGAGACGAGCCTGCTCGTCGATGAGCTTGAGGCAGCAGCGCGCCAGCCGGCGAGTTGAGTGCCAGGACGTTTGTTTGTCGTGCGTCTCATCGAAAAACCGCTGCACACTTTATCGGAAGCACTCTAGTGCGAGGGTCGCGTCGCATTGGCGCCGCCGAGGAAGGGTGAGGCGGCGAGCGCGGTGAGTGCGCCCGCCGCAAGGCCGACGATGGCCGAGCATGTTGCGGACACTAACCAGGAGACGATGGCGCCGGCTGCCGGGACAAGGCTCGCGACAACCTCCGCTGCGTGATGCACCGTGTGTTCGGGCCAGGTGACGCCATACTCGGCAAGGCCATGCAGCAGGATACCACCGCCCACCCAAAGCATCGCCAGCGTGCCGACGAAGCTAAGGGCTTGCAGAAAAGGCGGCATGCCGTAGACGAGGCCGCGGCCGACGGGGCCGGAGATCGCACCATCGCGCTTTGCCAGATAGACGCCGAAGTCGTCGGCTTTCACGATGAGGGCGACAACGCCGTAGACGCCCGCAGTGATCGCCAAGGCAACGACGGTGAGAACGATCGCCTGGTTGAAAATGGTCGGCGTATCGATGTTGGCCAGCGCGATAGCCATGATTTCCGCCGACAGGATGAAATCCGTGCGGATGGCACCGGCCACCTTCTGATCCTCAAGCGTCTTGGAATCCTGCACGGTCTCGGCCGCCAGCTTGCCGGCATCCTCGGCGGGGCTGTGCGTCAGCATGTGGTGGATTTTTTCGTAGCCCTCGAAACATAAATAGAGGCCGCCAACCATCAACAGCGGCGTGATGGCCCATGGGGCAAAGGCCGAGAGAGCGAGCGCGGCCGGCAGCAGGAAGACGAGCTTGTTCTTGAGCGAACCCAGCGCGATGCGGCCGATGATCGGCAATTCGCGCGCGGCGGCCAGACCCGTGACGTAGCGAGGTGTAACGGCGGCATCGTCGATGACGACGCCTGCAGCCTTCGCCGACGCCTTGACCGCCTGGGCAGCGGCATCGTCGATGGTGACGGCTGCAAGTTTGGCGAGTGCCGCCACGTCATCCAACAATGCGAGAAGGCCGCCGCTCATCTTGAGATTATCCTTAAAGGCTGAAGGTCCGGCGGCACATTGGCCTGATCCACGCAGACGATGCAAGCTGGAGTGGCGAATGGCCCTAGCGGCCCGGTCCGCGTGGCTTGCTCACTTTGCGGACGTCGGCAGCTTTGCTGAGGCGATATATGCCGAGAAGCTCTCGCACCAGATGGTCAACGCCGTGAAGTCCTCAACGCGGATCTCATCCGGCAAAATATAGTTTTGACCGCGCTTGAACGATTTGAGCGGCATGATCTTCAGCCGTCCGGCGTCGCCGAGAAAGCTTTCCTCGTCGCCGGCGAATTTGGTGTTGAGATAGATCCAATAGTTGGGGCCTGGACCGGCTTCGAAATCGTCCTCCAGCCGGATGATCGTCTTGCCATTGGATGAGAAGATGGTGCCGGTGCCATTGGCCCAATGAACGCGATCGCGACCGGGAGCGGTTTCATCAAACTTGAATGTGCCAAGGTTTTTGAGAGCGCCGGCGGCGGCTTCGGCCGGTGCCTTCTCGTCAACGACCGGCAGTGGAAACAGGTAGGGGAAAGCAATCAGCATTGCGCCGGCGCCAGCAACGGCACCGACGATCAATCCAACCATAAGGACCAACCACGATCGCATAACGCTGCCTCACTCAGTCATCACTGGGACGCCGGTTGCGGCCCTGGCCGGGACATGGCGCCCTTGGCGAGTTCGGCCTCAACCGCAGAGATGAGCCGGTTGGAATCCGGCGTGGTGGTGGAGAGGAACGACGTCACCAGGCGGCCATCGCGGCCGACCAGGTATTTATGGAAATTCCACTTGGGGGCGTTGAGCCAGCCGAGCTGATCGCGGGCCCAGACGTAGAATGGGTGAGCGCTCTCGCCGGACAGTGTCGCCTTCGCCGTAAGCGGGAACTTGACGCCGAACGTGCCCTGGCAGAATTCCTTGATCTCACCAGCGGCCTTCGGCTCCTGGTTGCCGAAGTCGTTCGACGGAACGCCGATGACCGTCAGTCCCTCGCTTTGATATTTGTCGTAGAGCGCCTGCAGCCCCTTGTACTGCGGGGTGAAGCCGCAAAACGAGGCGACGTTGACGACAAGCAGAACATTGCCCTTGTACTGCGACAACGGCATCGGCTTGCCGTCGATCGACGTGAAGGTGTAGTCCCAGGCCGTTGTGGAGGCCGGCTGCTCGGCGCGAGCGACCTGAAGAAACGTGGCCAACGAGGCGATGAGACCGGCGACTACAGCGCGCATCGGAATTCTCCAGGTTCAAGAATACCGATGCTAGCAGACGCGGCGGAGCGCGCAAAAAATTCCGCGCCAGGCGGGCAAACGATCAGGATTTCGTTTGCCGACCCGGCGCGGCAGGGGGGAGCTCAAGAGTAGTTATCGATGCCCAGGGCCGACGGCTTCCACCAGGGAGCGCGCTCCTCAATGCGGGCTTCTTCAGCGGCGTCGTCAGCCAGCCGGGCGATGCTGGTCGCGGGTGCCTTCACGTTGGCGAAGACGCACGGGACAAGCGCCATGAGAAGCGGGGCTGCGGCAGCCGCTGCGGCGATTGAGAAGCTTGTCATTTGGTGCCTCCGTCCTATATGTGTACCGACTGGTATTGATATAGAACGCTTCGCTCACCTGTCAATAACTATTTGTATCGATAAGTATGGAAGTGGTAGATAATCCAAATCACGTCAAGGAGATCCCGGTGCAAAAGGGCCGTCCCAGGGAATTCGATGCCGATGAGGCGCTCGACAGGGCGCTTCATGTGTTCTGGCGTCAGGGTTACGAAGGCGCGTCCCTGACGGATTTGACCGAGGCGATGGGCATCAGCCGGCCGAGCCTCTATGCGGCTTTCGGCAATAAGGAAGACCTATTCCGCCGCGCGCTTGACAGGTACTCCGAGACTGGACCGGGCGCCGTTCAGCGTGAAGCACTGGATCAGCCGACAGCCAAGGCCGTCGTCGAGCGCATGCTGCGCGGGGCTGCGCAATGTCTCACCGATCCGGACAACCCGCGCGGGTGCCTTGCGGTTCAGGGTGCGTTGTCGTGCGGCGAGGCTGCCGAATCCATCAAGAACGAGCTGTGCGGACGCCGGGCCGCGGGCGAGGCCGCGTTGCGTGCGCGGTTCGAGCGGGCAAAAGCAGACGGCGATCTAAATGCTGAAGCCGATCCGCAAGCGCTGGCGCGTTTCGTGGTGACGGTACAGCAAGGCATGTCGGTGCAGGCAGCTGGTGGCGCGTCGCGCGATGACCTGATGGCCGTTGCCGAGATGGCGCTGAAGGCGTGGCCGGCTTAAGCCATTCCTTATTCACGGTGAACCTCCGCAATTTGCCAGGGCGGAATTTTGCCGAAGCGATCGACGAGAAAGTCGATAAAAACGCGTGTTTTGGCGGCCAAATAGCGGTTTGGCGCGTACAGCGCGTGAATGTCGAGATCGCCCGGCGCATAGGCGGGCAGCACCGCACGTAAAGAGCCAGCGCGGATCTGATCGCACACCAAGAACAGCGGCAGGCGCGCGATGCCGATGCCGGCGACGGCGGCGTCGCGCAGTACGTCGCCGTTGTTCGATGCGAGGCACCCGTTAACCGGGACCGCAACAACATCGCCTCGATCGGTCAGCTTCCAGCGTTGAGTCGACGTGGTGTGGCCGTAGATGAGAGCACGGTGTTGTGCGAGATCTTTGGGCATCATTGGCTCGCCGTGAGCCGTCAGGTAGGCGGGCGATGCGACCAGCATCAGCGCCGTTGACGAGATGCGCCGCGCAATCAAGCTCGAAGTCTTCCAGTTCCCCGATGCGAATGGTGACATCGACGCCTTCTTCCAGCGGGTCGATGAAGCGATCGTTGAGCGTCAGCTCGACCTTGAGGTCGGTGTACTTCTGCATGAAGGAAGCGATGGCGCTGCTGAGGTACATCATGCCGAACGACATGGGGGCGTTGACGCGCAGCACACCCTTTGGCTCGTCGTGCAGGCGCGAGATCTGGGCTTCGGTCTCTTCGACCTGGGCGAGGATCGCTATGCAGCGTTCGTAGTAGGCGAGCCCGGCCTCAGTGGGCGTGACGCGTCGCGTGGTGCGGTCCAGAAGGCGGGCGCCCAACCCTAGCTCCAACTCGCTGACGGCTTTGCTGACCGCGGAGCGCGTGAGGCCAAGCCGGCGAGCCGCCTCCGCATAGCTGCCGCTGGAAACGACCCTTGCAAAGGCCTGCATGGCGGACAGCTTGTCCATTTGTTTCCATTTTGGCACCAGACTGGCTTAAATATCGCAGATTGCACGATATCTGGCAACGCACCAAATTGCCTTCAGCAAACGGAGGCAGACATGTCGAAGATCCTGGTTCTCTACTATTCGAGCTACGGCCACATCGAGCGCATGGCAGAGGCGGTTGCCGAGGGCGCGAAGTCCGCTGGCGCGGACGTCGCGATCAAGCGCGTGCCGGAGCTGGTGCCGGAAGCGGTTGCCAAGCAGCAGCATTTCAAGCTGGACCAGGCGGCGCCCATCGCGACCGTCGACGAACTCGCCAACTACGATGCGATCATCATCGGCGTGCCGACGCGCTTTGGAAACATGCCGGCGCAGATGAAGAACTTTCTCGATCAGACGGGCGGGCTTTGGTTCGGCGGCAAGCTGATCGGCAAGGTTGGCAGCGTGTTTTCGTCATCGGCGACGCAGCACGGCGGCCAGGAGAGCACCATCCTCTCCACGCACACCGTGCTGCTCCACCACGGCATGGTGATCGTGGGACTGCCGTATTCGTTCCAAGGGCAGATGGGTGTGAATGAGGTGACCGGCGGCTCTCCCTACGGCGCGACGACGATCGCCGACGGCGACGGTTCACGGCAGCCTTCGGAGAATGAGTTGGCGGGTGCCCGCTTCCAGGGCCGTCATGTCGCAGAAATCACGGCGAAGCTTACGGCTTAGTTTTGCTCGCGCTTCTTAATCGCGCTTCTTATCGGAAAACCGCTTCACACTTTTCCGGAAGCGCTCTTGTTCATCGCGCTTCGATCGGAAAACCGCTTCACACTTTTCCGGAAGCGCTCTTGTTCATCGCGCTTCCGATCGGAAAACCGCTTCACACTTTTCCGGAAGCGCTCTTGTTCATCGCGCTTCCGATCGGAAAACCGCTTCACACTTTTCCGGAAGCGCTCTTGTTCATCGCGCTTCTTATCGGAAAACCGCTTCACACTTTTCCGGAAGCGCTCTTGCAACAGAAAGGGTGTATGTCATGTCTGGACTTCATCACGTTACGGCGATTGCCGGTGATCCGGCACGCAACGTCGACTTCTACACGCGCGTCCTGGGACTGCGCCTCGTCAAGAAGACCGTCAACTACGACGACCCCGGTACCTATCACCTCTACTTCGGTGACGAGGCGGGCAGCCCGGGCACGATCCTGACGTTCTTTCCTTGGGGTCATGCGCCGCAAGGCCGGGGCGGCGTCGGGCTCACGCACGAGACGTCCTATCGCGTGCCCGAGGCGGCCTTGGGCTACTGGGCACATCGTTTCGTGGAGCATGGCGTGACGCACGAGGCGATCGCCAAGCGTTTCGGCGAGAGCGTGCTGACGTTCACCGATCCCGACGGCCTGAGCCTTGCGCTCGTGGGCGTTGCGGGCGCGGAGGCAGAGTCTGCCTGGGCCGGGTCCGTCGTGCCGGTGGAAAACGCAATCCGCGGCTTCCATGGCGCGACCCTGCTGCTCGACGACGCCAAGGCGACGGCAGGCGTGCTGGGTGTGCTCGGCTATGACGAGGTTGCACGTGACGGGACGACCACGCGCTTTAAGGCGCGCGGCAGCAGCGTCGGCGGCATCATCGACATCCGCGAGGCGAAGGGGTTCCTGCCGGGACGCATGGGTCGCGGCTCGGTGCATCATTTGGCCTTCCGCGCGAAGGACGACCAGGAGCAGGCCGATATGCGGCGCCGTCTCGTCGACGAGCATCGCATGCACGTGACGGAGCAGATCGACCGCAACTACTTCCGGTCGATGTACTTCAAGGAGCCGGGCGGCATCATCTTCGAGATCGCCACGGACCAGCCGGGCTTCGCCATCGACGAGCCGGCCGACAAACTGGGTGAGACGTTGGCTCTTCCGCCGCACCTCGAAGGACGGCGGGCTGAAATCGAGGCGCACCTGGTGCCCCTCAAGGAGGCTGCATGATCGTCAAGGACATTCACGTGGTGCGCGCGGGCAGCGAGGTTGCCCGCGCGAATGCGGCCGTGGTGATGATCCACGGCCGTGGCGCTATCGGCGAAAGGCATGCTGGGCCTGGCAGACGAATTTTCCGGGCCCGGCATCGCCTACGTGGCACCGCAGGCAGCGACGTCAATGTGGTATCCGTATTCGTTCCTTGCTCCTTTGGCACAGAACGAGCCTGCGTTGTCTGAGGCGCTGGCGACCATCGGCCACGTCGTGGCTGATGTCGTGGCGCAAGGCGTGCCGCACGAGCGCATCGTGCTGCTCGGTTTCTCGCAGGGCGCGTGTCTTGCGCTGGAGTATGCGGCGCGTAACGCACGGCGATGGGGCGGGGTGGTCGCGCTGAGCGGCGGCCTCATCGGACCTGACGGGACGCCGCGCGACTACGCAGGCAGCCTCGGTGGGACGCCGGTGTTCCTCGGTTGCAGCGATGTGGATTTACACATTCCCCTCAACCGGGTGCACGAGAGCGGCGATGTGCTGGGCAGGCTTGGAGGCAAGGTGACGAAGCAGATCTATCCGGGGATGGGGCACACCATCGTCGCCGACGAGGTGGCGCATGTGCAGCAGCTGTTGCGTTCGTTCGCGACGGCGGCTTAGTTCGCGCGATGGAGTTCGACTTCAAGAAACTCGCGGCTGGTGAGCGCTACAAGCTGCTCACCAGCACCATCGTGCCGCGACCCATCGCCTGGGTCACGACGGTCTCGGCCGACGGCGTCCGCAATGCGGCGCCGTTCAGCTTTTTCAATGCGATGGGGAAAGAGCCGCCGCTGCTTGCCATCGGCATCCAGGGCAACGACGACGGCAGCCTGAAGGATACCGCGCGCAACATCATCGCGACGCGCGAGTTTGCCGTGAACCTGGTAACGGAGAGTGTCGCCGAGGCGATGAACCTCACATCGATCGCAGCACCCGCCGAGGTCGACGAGCTGGCGTTGGCGGAACTCGACGTCACGCCGTCCATCAAGATCGCGCCACCGCGGATCACCGCTAGCCCGGTGGCTTTCGAATGCCGGCTGCATACGCCCCTGCAGTTCGCATCGGGCCAGTTTGTCGTGATCGGTGAGGTGGTGCAGGCGCACGTGGATGACAGCTACGTGCTGGATGCGGCGAAGTTCTACATCGATACTTCGAAGCTGGCGCCCATTGGCCGGATGCATGGGCGAGGGCTGTACGTTCGCTCGGCGGAGACGTTTCAGATCGATAGGCCGCCGCCGATGAAGGCGCCAAAATAAAACTCAGGGACGGCACCGGCTGGTGCCATCCCTGTCGTAAACTCGCTGCCACGAAACTCTAGAAGCGACGGCGAAGCGCGCGATACTGCGGCTCCAACATGTTCGTCACCCGGTCAAGAAGATCTTCGTTGCGGCGAGCTTGGGTAAGTTTCCACAATGCGCCGATGGCAAATGCGGCCGTTACGGCGATGCCCACGGCCACAACCGGTTGCTCGCGGACAAAACGGCGGGTAGAATCGTATGCGTCTTCCGCTGTCTTTTCGGCGGCGGCATAAGCTTGGCCAGCCGTTTTCTCGGCTGCTGCGTAAGCCTTCTTGCCTTCAGCAGCGACCGTGCCGGCTACGTCTTCCGCCTTGGCCTTCAACTTCTGAACCCGGTCTTCGGCGTCGTTTGCAGCCGATGCGGTACCGGCTCCGAAATTGCTCTGATATGGCTGCGCCATGTCGGGCTCCTTATGAACTGTGTGAATTGTTCTGGTGCAACGCCGCATAGCGGATTGCAGTTCCGCAAAGACTTCTTGAACGCTGCGAATGAAGGTTGCTGCAGGCGAAACCATGCGTGGCAGAGTCGCCACGGCGATACCGAGATCGCGATATTTCTGCGGACGAGCAGGGGAAAAGCGCTGGAATTGCTCACGTGTGAACCGACGTCAGCCGTCTGAGCTGTTAATATAAGCACACTGATGGATGTGGTTTGATCGTGGTGGCGGCGTCAATGCAACAGATCCTGCAATCTCATTTTGACCCCTCGACGAAGCAATCGCTGGCGGAATTGTACGATCGTATCGTCGAACGGACGATGGCGACACCGCACCGGGCTCCGCGCGACCTTATCGAAGAAGCGATCGCCAACGCCCTGATCGATCTGGCTTCCGCCGGGCAGCGGAATCCAGAGCAATTAACGCGTTACGCCGAGTATCGCGCCTCCGTCGTCTGAATTTCGCCGGGAACTTAAGGGAGATGCGGTACGTTCGCGTGCCGTACCACTCAGACCCCCAGGGAAAAAGACCATGCATGTTACTATTCAGGATGCACAAAAGGCCATCGAGGCAGCCCGCAAGAAGGCGGCGGCGCTCGACACCCAGATGTGCATCGCCATCGTCGATTCAGGCGCAACGCTCAAGGCGTTCCATCGCATGGATGACGCGTGGACTGGCAGCATCGACATCGCCATCAAGAAGGCGAAGACGGCTTGCCTGTTCGGCATGAAGACGGGCGAACTCGGCAAGCTGTCGCAGCCCGGCGGATCGCTCTGGGGTATCGAACACTCGAACGATGGCCTGATTACGTTTCCGGGCGGCGTGCCGATCGTCGATGAAAAGGGCATTCTGGTTGGCGCAATCGGCGTCAGCGGCTCAACCGTGGAAAACGACGAGACGGTCGCGAAGGCCGGCGCTGAGGCGATTGGCGTGACCGATCTGCCCGCGCATCCTTGGCGCACCTGACGCAGCTACATGTAGCCGTTAATCCGAAGAGCGTTGGGGCCGCCGCGTATATGCGCTGCGGTCTCAACGGCCATCAGGCGGTTGAGGGCTTCGCGAATGGCGGCCGTAAGACCCTCGACTTCGGTCTCGGTCTGGACACGGCGGCCAATGCCCGCCAGCTCGTTACCAACTAGTCTGTGCATGTCTGCTCCGGTGGCTGGGATCTCTTGGGGCAATAACGAGCAGTGGCCAGCGCCGTTCCAGAATGGATTTGCGCCAATTGGCGCAGTGCAGAGGAAAGCAAGGATGTCGCAGTTGGCAGCTCGCGCGATCGCCGCGCTGATGTTTCTGTCGCTCAGCCATCTGGCTGCGCTGGCCGCAATCGAGGGAAAATACGTCAAAACGCCGACGGGCTACCTGCTGGTGCTAAAGCCGGGCGACGACGTTTCTGCCCATCTGTCGGAGCTTGCCGAGCGGGAGAAAATTCCAGGCGGAAGCGTCAGCGGCATCGGCTTTCTCGAGGAAGTGAAGTTTGCCTACTTCGATGTGCAGACGAAGGAGTACATTGCAAAAACGTACAACGACGTCGAGCTGACAAACCTGACGGGCAGTCTGGCCTGGAAGGAGGGAAAGCCGTCGCTGCATATCCACGGCACCGTCGCTGGCCGGGACTATCAAGCGTACGGCGGGCACATTCTCGACTGCCGGGTTGGCCGCGGGACGCTGGAACTGTACGTGACCGTATTCGACAAACCGCTCGACCGGGTCTTCGACACCGAAATCAATGCCAACACGCTCAAGGTCAAGTGAACTGCCGACAGCAAGCGAGCTACTTGGCTGCGACTGCGTTCTGCTTGAACCACGCGAGCAACTTGGCCCAGCCGTCTTTGGCGGGCTCGGCTCGGTAGCTCGGGCGATAGTCGGCATGGAAGGCGTGCGGCGCGCCGGGATAGACGACGATCTCGCACGTCTTGCTGGCAGCCTTGCAGGCCGCGCGCATCTTTTCGACCGTGTCGACCGGAATGCCCTGATCGTCTCCGCCGTAGAGACCGAGCACCGGAGCCTTGAGGTCTGCAGCAATGTCGACGGGGTTCTTCGGTGTCAGGTCGTTGGTTTCGCCGGTCAAGCGGCCGTACCAAGCAACGCCCGCTTTGACCTTGGCATTGTGGGCGGCATAGAGCCAGGTGATGCGGCCACCCCAACAAAAGCCGGTGATGCCGAGGCGGCCGGTGTCGCCCTTGCCTGACAGTTCCGCGAACGCAACCGCGGCGTCGAGATCGCTCATCACCTGTGCGTCGGGCACCTTGGCAACGATCGGCGCGGATCTCGTCGATCTTCGAAAGCTTCAGCACATCGCCCTGGCGGGCGTACATCTGCGGCGCGACGGCCATGTAGCCTTCCTTGGCAAAGCGGCGGCAGACGTCCTTGATGTGCTCGTGCACGCCGAAAATTTCCTGGACGACGAGAATGATGGGAAATGGACCAGCACCGAGTGGCATGGCGCGGTAAGCGGGTATATCGACGTCGGCGGTGGGGATCTGGACTTCTCCGGCGTCGATGCCGTCCGTCGAGGTCGTGATGGCGGTCTGGGCGGAGACGGGATGCGTTGCAAGGGCGAAGCCGGTTGCCAGGGTCGTTACCAGCGCCTGCCTGCGCGAGAAGGCGACACGAGGCATCAGACTTCGCAGGTCATTGGCGAAATTGACGTCGTGCGCCGCGTCGCTGTTATTCCGGCTCATTGTCTGTCTCCCAAATCTGGTCAGCCATTTTTGCTAGCTGACGCCTTTGCGGGTGGCGCCGGCGAAACATCGCTCTTCGTCACGAGCTTGAGATCGGTCAGTTCTTTCTGCGTGAATACGTATAGCCGGTGCTTCGCCGTCTTCATGGCGAGGATCCAGGCACGCGGGTCAACGCCCATGGCTACGAGGTGTTCCTGACACTCGGCCGAGATCCGCTGGGCATTGGCCAAGCCTTCGTGGAGCGTTCCGGTTTCCGACGGCAACGTGAACACCTGGTGCACGCCGATCCAGACCTTGCGGCCGGCTTCGCGCTCCACTCCGCCCGCAAACAGCAGCGGGCAAGACGATGCGCAGTAGGCGTTCTCCGGCACGATGGTGGCGATGCCGGCCTTGCGGATGGCGCGGGCCATGGCGATGGCGTCCGACACGGAGCCGCCGGGCGAGTGCAGATAGACCTTCTTTATCGTTCCCGGCTTGTCTTGCAGCATGCGGTCGAAGTCGGCGGCGGTACCGGGTTCGATGCGACCGACGGCTGCGAGGTTGCCGGCGCCGTCCACTGTGAACGTCATCCGCGACGCCAGCTGAGTGGGCGAGGGGCGATCGACCAGGCCTGGCATCTCCGGGGGCCGCGTACCGGGTGCCACGGGAGCGGCTTTGGGAAAATACGGCCGCTCCTGATCGGCGTCCTTGGGCGGCTCCATCTCGACGGGACCGGTGCGTTCCATGTCGATTGCAGGATCGCCGGCACGCTGCATCATGCTCGACAGGTCGAGTGCGAGCATGGCGACGCTGGCCGTGACGAGAACGAAGAACACGCTGCGCAGCATCGCGCCTTCGGCTTCGCCCTCGCCGCGCCAGTAGTCAGGATCGAGCAATGCAAAGCGCCGAGTCATGTAGACCGGCCTGGGCCGATTGCCGGCGTCATCGGCGCGACATTCGATGGCAGGCGCTCAGGCGGCACGTTGGGCGGGCCCGTGGGAGGGGCGTCCTCTAGTCGCCTGCCGCCTGGAGGTTGCGGCAGCGAGGGGTCGTGATCGCGCAGGGCGTGATAGATGCGGACGGCGCGCATGACGTCGCCCGCCGTCATCGTGTCTTCATCGCGGTCGGCGCCTTCCTCGCGGCGGATTGCGGCGTGCACGATCACATGGATAAAGATCAGCACGGCGGGCATGAGGTCGAGCGAGATGGCCCCGGCCCAGCTCGGCAGGAAATCTGCTGCGTAATGCAGAACTGCTTCCGCCGTCGAGAGCGGGATGAAGCGAACGGGCACGACAGTGGGCCGGGCAAGGATCTCGTCAGCGGCGGTGGAGAGTGCGGACGATTGCGACTTGATCGCCTGCTCGACCTTGCCAACGACCTGGTTCTGACGATCGGCGAGATCGACGGAGCGGCCGTCGGCAGCTGGGGCAATGAACGTCTTGTGCAAGTCTTCGGCCGTGCGCTTCACGGCCGGTGCGATGGACGTCTGCTGCAGGTCGGCGATGGTGCCGGTGAGCGTGACGGTTTCGGCGGCGAAGGCGTTGGTGCGTTCTTCGACCGGACCGGTGGCGGAGACGAGCTGGCGCATCTTCGACAGCGACTTGCCGCCGGATTCGAACAGCACCTTGATGCGTTCGCGAGAGGCTGTGATCTCCTGCGCCAGGCCGTTCAACTGCGTCGCCATCTGTGCCGTGAGCTGGACGACCGTGCCGCTGCCCGACGTGCCGGTGAGGGCACCAGACTGCCGCTCCTGGTCGGACAGCAACGAGAAGCGTTGTGCGGCGAGCTGAATGTCCGGAAGCAGACCTTGGGCGGCGAGCGCGTTGCCGTGGGCCTGGTCGAGCTTCTGCTGGTATTCTTCGTTGGCGGTCGCCATGTGTTGTTCGAGGGCGGCCGCGCCGGCCAACGCTGCGGCGTTGAGCCAGGCCGACATGGCCAGGATCATGCAGCTGCCGATCGCCATCGCAAGATACATAAGACGGCGCGACGATGCTTCGCGAACATGCGGAAGGAACCGCATGAGGTAGGTCCAGAAGGCGTAGATGCCCACAGAAACCGCCGCCGAATACACGACGGCGGCGAAAAATACGGCGATAGGCGAACCTTCCAACAGGCTGCGGACGCCAAGATATGTGTAAATGCCGCTCGCCAGCGCCAGCGTGGCGAGCGTAAATTTGGTCATCACCTCAAGGCGGGCAATGCCGCCTCGGAGCACTTGAGACATGCGCCATCCTTATAAATCTAAGAGCTGTTCGCGTTGCATGTGGTGCAGACCGATGCGTTTTAAAAGTGGCGCGCAATGCGTAAGCTTCAGGGCATGACGCAGAGAAAGACGTCCGCCCCCAAGAAGCGACGCGCCGCCAAGCCGCTGAAAGTGCCGTGCCGCGACGAGCGCGAGTACGTTTTCGATCCGGCGCGCACGGCTTTGCTGGCGATCGACATGCAGCGTGACTTCTTCGGTGGCGACCCCGAGGATGGCGCAGACGATGAAGAGCAGAGCAGCGCGATGCGCGACGTGGTGCCAAAGGTCGCCGCGCTGTTGGCTGCTGCCCGCGGGGCGGGATGCCACATCGTCCATACGCGCGAGGGCTACGCGTCAGATCTTTCCGACGTCACCGCATACCGCAAATCTCTGGGCTATGTGGGCCGCGAAGGGCCGGGCGGACGCTTTCTCATCCGTGGCGAGTGGGGGCATGATTTTCTCGATGAGGTTGCGCCTCTTGCCGGCGAGACGGTGATCGACAAGCCAGGGTTCAGCGCATTTTACGGCAGCAATCTGCACGCGCAACTGCAGGCGGCAGGGATCGACCATCTGATCCTCTGCGGAGTGACGACGCAGTGCTGCGTGCACTCCACACTGCGAGAGGCCGTGGATCTTGGATACTGGTGCCTGACGGTTGCGGATTGCTGCGCGGCTGAGGAGCAGGACCTTCATGATGCCGCGCTACGTCTGATCACCGGTGAGGGCGACCTGTTCGGATGGATCGCGGAGCTGGACGGGGTGCTGGCTGCAACGGGCACGTCGGTATGAAAACGTACAGGCTTCAGTCGTCGGGGCATAAAAAAACTCGCGAAGCCCCGGCGCTTCGCGAGTTTATTGTGGGTCAAGTCGCTGTTAAGCGACCGTTCCTGATCACCAACGCCGACGGCGACGCCGACGACGGCTCGGTCCGATGTAGAGACCAACACCAGGTCCCCAGCCACCGCCCCACCGCCGACCACGGCGATGACGGCGACCACGGCGACGATGAGCTTGTGCAGGCTGCGCAGTCGTAGCCAGAGCCAGACCCGTCACGCCCGTCAAACCGAGAGCAGTGACGCCGTATGAGCCAATTGAGCTCACGGCATAGATCGCGACCATTGCAACGACAGCGATGCCGCTAGCGATGCCGCGTCCGAGGCTGCGCACGATATTCGTTACGCCTCCTACGGTTTTGGCAACGATACCTTCTCCGCTAGTCATGTATTTTCCACTCCGCGTTTTTGCAGTTTGGGTCAAATTGTAACTAGCGAGCGGCAAATCGGTTCGATGTCGAGGTCGAATTTCTGATCACTCAGAGAACCGGGTACCCGAAACGACATGAGTTGACGCCAGCCACGTCACATGACTTGACTTAGAAAGGCTAGCACGCAGGCGCAACCTGTGCAATCCGGCGGTCCTGCTGCAGTGCACACCAACGGTAGGGAACAATTAAGTAATTTGAGTTCTCAGACCATCCTCAACTTGGGTTGACCTTTCGTGGTCGCGGACAAACATGCCAACCCGCAACCTAAGGCTAATCAATCAATAACCAGGGCAGTGTGAATGACCAAGAAGCCTACGTATGTCCTCGGCATTAACGCTTACGACCACGACGTCAGTGCGTGCCTGCTGCGAGACGGAAAGATCGCGGTGGCGATCGAGAAAGAGCGGATCACGCGGCGCAAGCATGCGTCGGGCTTCTACGAAGAAGTGGTCGACTATTGCTGCGAAGCCGAAGGCATCAGGGTCCAGGACATCGATCTCGTCGTGCGCAATTGCTACGTGCTGACGGTCGAGGATCTCGAAACGCGACTGCTCTACGAAAACATTCCCGAGTTCATGGATCCGGAAGAGCGCAAGCTGGCGAAGGATCATCCGCTACATCTGAAATCGTCTGACAAGATCGTCACGATTTCGCACCACGTGGCGCACGCCTATAGCGCGTTTGCTGCCTGCCCTTTTGATGAGGGCGTCGTGATGATCGTCGACGGGGTCGGCAGTTATGCCACCGACGTTCACGAGCCGGGCCAGATGACCGAGGGGGTCAACCCCTTGGCGCGCGAGTCGGAGAGCTATTACCGCTTCAAGGGCAAGGAAATCGAAACGCTGAAGAAGGTCTGGCTGCAGCCGACCCGCGGCTTCCTAAGCGACGAGTTCTATTTCATGCCCGGCCTGGGGGCGATGTACAGCAAGGTCTCCAGCTACATCTTCGGCGACTGGAACAAGTGCGGCGAGGTCATGGGATTGGCGCCGTACGGGCGGCCGAACGCCTTTCCGCCGCTGATCAACATCGTGGACGGCGAGCTGCAGTTTCCGGAATGGGACAGGTCGTTCAACCGGCCGTGGAACATGGATGATGACTGGGAAAAATCGCCGAACCTGCAGCACTGGCAGGACATGGCCTGGCGCATGCAGGACGATTCCGAGAAGGTTCTGATGATGCGCGCCAAGTGGCTGCGCGAGACGACAGGCGCGCGCAATCTCTGCATCGCGGGCGGCGTCGGCCTGAATTGCGTAGCAAACGGCAAGCTGGTGCGTGACGCCGGCTTCGAGAATGTGTGGGTGCAGCCGGCGGCGGGCGACAACGGCATTGCCATTGGCTGTGCGTACTACGGATACCTGAAGCTGCTCGGCCACGAGCGCAATCACGTCATCAACGATGCCTACTTCGGCATGGACTATCCGACACTGGCCACGCGCGAGGATGCGGCTCAGACCCGCTACAAGCTCGACATCAAGGTCAAGCACAGCGACGACATCTGCGCCGAGACGGCAAAGCTTCTGACGGAAGGCAAGGTGTTCGGCTGGTATCAGGGACGAGGCGAGTTCGGGCCGCGCGCGCTCGGCAACCGCAGCATTCTTGTCGATCCACGCAAGCCCGAGATGAAGGACATCGTCAACAAGCGGGTAAAGCATCGCCAGGCTTTCCGGCCGTTCGCGCCGATCGTCATCGCGGAGCGGGCGGCGGAGATCTTCGAAGGCGAGGAAGATTCGCCGTTCATGCTGCTGGCCAAGCGCGTGCTGCCGGAATGGCTGGATCGCGTGCCGGCGATCGTGCACGTGGACGGCACGGCGCGCGTGCAGACCATAACCCAGGAGCAAAATCCGAAAACGTACCGGCTGCTGAAAGAGTTCGAGGCGCTGACAGGCGTGCCTGTGCTGCTCAACACCTCGTTCAACGTCAAAGGCGAGCCGATCGTCGAAACACCCGAAGACGCTATCGACTGCTTCCTGTCAACGGGCTTCGACTATCTGGCGCTGCACGACATGCTGATCGAGAAGACGTCGATGCACCATGTGCTGGCGCCTGCCCGGCGCACGTTCCACGAGATCCAGACAATGGTCCGTCGCGGTCTCCATCCTCCTTCCGACAGCGACTGAGTGGCGGCGTAGAGCGGCTGGCGCAGCGCAACTTTTCGGCCATTGACGACAAGTTTTACTGCGCCGGTCTGGCAATCGCGCGTTCAGCCCCCATAAAGAACCTATGCCCGCAGGCGGGGCCTGCGCAGGGCGCAACTTGGAGGCCAGGATTATGCTCACTCGCCGCACTCTGTTGAGTTCAACGTCGATGGCGGCGGCGATGATGATCATGCCCAGGGCCGGCTTCAGCGACACGTCGGCGGCGGCCGGCGAGATCGAGATGCGGGCCATCCCTTCGACCGGGCGAGAAGATACCTGCCATCGGCATGGGTACGTCCGGCAGCTTTGAAGTGGGCGCGGGAACGCCCGAGTACGAAGCGCTTCGCGAGGTGCTGAGGGTGTTCTTTGCAGGTGGCGGCAAAGTCATCGATACGGCGCCGACGTACAGCAATGCGGAAGACGTGCTGGGTGAGTTGCTGGCGGAGCAGAACCTGCGGGACAAGTGCTGGCTGGCGACCAAGCTTTCGGGCGTATCCGGCCGCGACGAGGGGATGGCGCAGTTCGCGGAAACCCTGAAGCGGCTCAAGACGGACAAGGTGGAGCTGCTGCAGGTTCACAATCTGCGGGATACCGAAACACAGTTGGCGGTGGCGCAAGAGCTCAAGAAGCAGGGCAAGGTGCGTTACGTGGGCCTGACGCACTATCTGGCCTCCGCGCATGACGAACTGGCCGACTTGGTCGCCAAGCTGAAGCCGGATTTTCTGCAGATCAATTATTCCGTCGTGACGCGCGGCGCGGAGAAGCGCGTGCTGCCCGAGGCGAAGGCCGCTGGCGTGGCGGTGATGATCAATCGTGCCTTCGAAGACGGAAAGCTGTTTGCGAAAGTGAAAGACAAGCCTCTTCCGGATTGGGCGGCGGAGGCCGGCATAACGTCATGGGCACAGGCGTTCCTGAAATTTGCATTGAGCCATCCCGCCGTCACTGTCGTTATCCCGGCGACGGGCAAGCCGAACCGGCAGGCCGACAATCTGCTGGCCGGCAAAGGCCCGCAGCTGAGCGAAACGCAGCGCGCATCGCTTATCGAGCTGTTGGCCTGATCCATGTTGGATCGCGCAGCGACGCTCCTCAAGATCGAACGCAGTGAGGCGCCGGCCGTCGTAGCCGGCGTCGGCATGTTCTTCCTGCTGTTCACCGGCTACTTCATGCTGCGGCCCGTGCGCGAGACCATGGGGATCGCCGGGGGCATCGAAAATCTGCAGTGGCTGTTCACCGCCACGTTCGTTGCCACGCTTGTGGCGCTGCCGCTGTTCGGGTGGATCGCGTCCAAGGTGCCACGGCGGCAGATCCTGGCGTGGACGTATGGGTTCTTCATCGTCAACCTGCTGTGCTTCGCCGTCTTGTTCTTCCGCAACGTGGACGATCTGTGGGCCGCGCGGACGTTCTACGTCTGGCTGTCGGTCTTCAATCTGCTGGCGATCTCGCTGGCGTGGAGCGTTCTGGTCGACTTGCTCGCGGTGCCCGAGGCCAAGCGGCTGTTTGCAATCATTGCCGCGGGCGCGAGCCTGGGCGGGCTGGCTGGCCCGGTGCTGGGAACGCTGCTGGTGGCGCCGATCGGTCATTCCGGGCTCGTCGGCCTGTCGGCGCTATTTTTGGGCGGTAGCGCTGCACTGGCCGAGTTTCTGCACCGATGGCGCGATCGCCATCCCGTGGAACGGCCGGAGCAGTCGACGCGCGCGGAGCCGCTTGGGCGGCAACGTCTTTGCTGGGGCAACGGACGTTTTCCGCTCCGGCTATCTCACGATGATCGCGCTGTTCGTCGTGCTGCTGGCGGTGGTGACGACATTTCTCTATTTCGAGCAAGCCCGTCTCGTGAAGGAAACGTTTCCCGACAAGGTGCAGCAGACGCAGGTTTTCGGCCTGATCGATATCGCGGTCCAGTCCCTGACGCTGGCCGTGCAGGTGCTGCTGACCGGCCGCATCGCGACGCGCTTCGGCATCGGCGCGCTGCTCGTTTGTGTTCCG
This sequence comes from uncultured Pseudomonadota bacterium, assembly GCA_963846845.1. Lineage (GTDB taxonomy): Bacteria > Pseudomonadota > Alphaproteobacteria > Rhizobiales > Hyphomicrobiaceae > JAKAXS01. The sequence continues at coordinate 135,514 of CAWJXQ010000017.1, forward strand.
CTGATCATGGCTGCGGGCTTTATGTGGCTGGCCGTGGCACCGGTGTTCGCCGTGCTTGCCTTCGTGATGATCGTGCGCCGTGTGGGCGAATATGCGCTCGTGCGGCCCGGCCGCGAAATGCTGTTCACGGTCGTGCCAGCTGAACAGAAGTACAAGGCGAAGAACTTTATCGACACGGTGGTCTATCGCGGCGGCGATGCCGTGGGTGGCTGGATCAAGCGCGGGCTCGACGTCCTCGCGGATCATCCCGCCGCTGCAATGCTGATCGGTGCGGGTGTTGCGCTGACGTGGGCATTGACCGGCGGTTATCTGGGGCGGCGCCAGCTGGCGAAAGACCAGCAGGTGCGCGGGCCCACTGCAGCCACACAGGCCTAACGCGTTTCTTTCTTTACTGTTGACGTCATCTTGGCATAGTACGCCCCGCTACACAGCTGGCCGATCGCCAGTCCGCTCCAGCAAGGGATTGTTTCATGTTCATCGCAATGAACCGCTTCAAAGTGATCAAGGGCTCCGAGGCGGAGTTCGAGGCGAACTGGAGAGACCGTGATTCCCACCTCAACAGCATGCAAGGTTTCCTAGAATTCCACCTGCTGCGCGGGCCGGAGGCAGAGGATCACACGCTCTATTCGTCGCATACCACCTGGGCGACGCATGAAGATTTCGTGGCCTGGACGAATTCGGAAGCGTTCCGCGCGGCGCACAAAGGTGCCGGAGACCGCAAGCCGCTATTTCAGGGCCATCCGCAGTTCGAAGGCTTCCACGTGGTGCAGACGCTGGCACGCACGCGCTCGGCGGCGGAGTAGCAGCGATGGCCGTTTCCGCTACGGCGGCCGGGATGACCGGCGACGTGATGGCCTCGGTGCGCGAGGCCATTGCCGCCAAACCCGATGGGGTTCTGGAAAGCATCGCTGCGGACCACAAGGTCAGCTATCGCGCCGTTCTAGATTGCCTCGCCGGCGACGCCGCGGTGGCCGTGCCGTCATCGGCGTTCGATGCGCTGTGGGACGACATGACGGGGTGAAGCACGATCCTGTTCATCGTGCATACTGCGGATGGTGTGTTCGAAACCGCGGGCACCCTGCCGCCCGGCTCGCACGGGCGCGGCTATTTCAACATCCACGGCGACAGCCCTATCGGCGGTCACCTGAAGATCGAACGATGCGCTGCGATCTATTTCGTAGACCGCCCGTTTTTCGGGCGCCGTTCGTGCTCGGTGCAGTTTCTCAACGGCGACGGCGAGGCCATGTTCAAGGTGTTCGTCGGTCGTGACGAGCAGCGCGAACTCAAGGCCGATCAAGTGGCCCGGTTTGAAGCCCAGCGGGTGAAACTGCGCGGCTAAACTCATGCGCCTACACTGCAGTATCCTTGAACAATTCTAGACAACGCGGTGCCATGTGTCGGCGCATGCATCGCAAGCTGGCCAATTCCGGAAGCAGGCTCAAAGCATTTATTGACTCTGATATTCCTCTTAATGCTAGTAATGATGATGTGGCGTTAGCAAGTGCGGCGATGAGAAGATCATCGCCAGCCAGCCAGGCCGTCGTCAACTGAGCTGGAGGAACTAATGCGGCACACGTTACGTGTGGTTGTTGGGCGTGTGGTGGCGGGGCTGGTTGCCGTGGGCGCTCTGCCGATGGCTGTGGCAGCACAGGAGGCCGTGCCCCTCGACGGCGTCGTGGTGACGACGAGCAAAACTCCGAAACGGGCCGTCGATACACCGTCTGCGTCGTCGTCGGTAGGCGGCGGCGGATCCCGCAAGGCGATCGAGCAGGCTGCACCAGCAGCTGCGGCTGAATTTCCAGCATCGATCGCGTCGGTTGACGGCTTCGGCGCCAACGGCAAGAGCCAGTTCGATAAGATCCAGGCGTCGAGCGTTACGGATCTCGTTCGTGACATTCCGGGCGTGACGACGAGCATTTCGCCGAGAGACCCCGCTCAATCGGTCAACATTCGCGGTCTGCAAGACTTCGGTCGCGTGAACGTGTTAGTGGACGGCGCGCGGCAGAATTTCCAGCGCAGCGGTCATAACGCCAACGGCAGTTTCTATCTCGAGCCTGAGTTCATTTCGAGCATCGACGTCACGCGCGGGCCATCGGCCAACCTCTACGGATCCGGTGCGATCGGCGGCGTCATGGCCATCAACACGCGCGGTATAGACGACGTTCTGCGCGCGGACGAAAATGCCGCCATCGTCGAAAAGATTGGCTTCGGCAGCAACGGCGCCGGATTCTTGAACAGCACGAGCGGCGGCCTGCGGGTGGGTCGCAACGTCGATCTGTTCGGCCAGTTCGTCGGCCGCGACACGTCCAGCTACGAAACCGGGGATGGCGTGCGCATCCCGGATACCGGCTATGAGGACTTTGGCGGGCTAGGCAAGATCGCCGTGCGTCCCGCCGCGGGGCACGAGGTGACGGCATCCGCCATGGTGCAGGAATACGACTTCGTCAACTCGCTGTTCGACAGCCCCAATTCGCCGAGGCGCACGCGCCGCGACTCGGATGTCGAAACGGAGAACTATACGCTGGGTTACACCTTCGCGCGGCCGGATACGCCGCTCGTGGAGTTCAGCGCCAAGACCTACTACACGACGACCGACACGCATCAGAAGCAGCTCTCGCCGATTCCTCTGATCAACCCGGATCGCCAGCGCGACTTCGAAATCGAGACCACGGGCGTCGACGTGAGCAACACGTCCCGCTTCCAGACCGGCCTCGTGGGACATCGGCTGACCTACGGCGCTGACGCGTTCGAGGATCGCGTGAAGGTTGAAGACACTTTCGGCACCGCAGACCTGTTTACGCCAAGCGGCGAGCGCACGGTGTGGGGGACCTTTATTGAAGACGAAGTGCAGTTGACCCCGTGGCTCAAGGCGATTGGCGCGCTTAGATACGACAACTACGAACTGGACGGCGGGTCGACATCGAAGGACGGCGACAGGGTATCGCCAAAGGGCACGGTGGCGGTGACACCGTTTACCGGCATCGAGGTCTACGGCACCTACGCGGAAGGCTACCGTACGCCAGCGCTGACGGAAACCATCATTTCCGGGCAGCATCCCACGCCGTCGTTCAACTTCCTGCCGAACCCCGACCTCGATCCGGAGGTCGGCAAGACGAAGGAGTTCGGCGTCAACCTGAAGTACGACAACATCTTTGCACGCGGGGACAAGCTGCGCGGCAAGGCTTCGATATTCCGCAACGACGTGGAAGATTTTATCGACCTGACGTCCTTCGGTCCTGCGCTTGTGCCTTGCGGCATACCGCAGTTTGCCTGCCCGCCGGGCTCGGCCCAGTATGTCAACCTCGCCAACGCACGGATCGAGGGCTTCGAGTTCGAACTTGGCTATGACTGGGGCAAGGGCTTCGCAAACCTCAGCGGAACCGTGACGGACAGCGAAGACCGCGAGACCGGGCTGGCGCTCGTGACCGTTCCACCAAGCCGCGTCAGTGCAACGCTTGGCTTCCGCTTCCTCAATGGCCGATTGATTGCGGGCGCCAGAGCTCACTTCGTCGAGGCGTCGGAGAAGGACGTCCAGGAACTCGCGAGCACGTCGATCTTCCTTCCGACGGACGGCTATGCCCTGCTGGATCTGTTCGGCTCCTACCAGTTCAACGACTGGTCGGCACTGGACCTCGCCGTCAACAATGTTACCGACGTGCGATTCCGCAAGTATCTCGACCAGGAAGACAGCGCGGGCCTGCAGGCTCGGGCAGCACTCACGATCAAGTTCGGAGACAAGACGGGGCCGCTGTCCAGCACCTGGTAACAGCCTGCGTCCGGCGTCAACCTGCCGCGTCCTCAGACTGGGGGCGCGGCCGCAACGTTTCTTGCCTTCGCCACAAATCAATACTAATGCCGTCATGTATAAGGCGAGCGACAAATTGTTCGCCCGCCGCACGGTTCTGAGAGGCTTTCCATGGCAAGGCGAACTGGGATACTGGCGGCCTCGGCGTTGACGATGGCGGCCATTCTGCTGGGTATGCTGCCCTTAGCACGCGCCGGCGCAGGAGCCAGCGACATCAACGGCCGGCCCATCACGGCCGAGGCGCGGGCGCGAATCCTGTCGATCGGCGGCGACGTGACAGAAATTCTCTACGCCATTGGGGCGCAGGCCAAGGTCGTTGCCGTGGATTCCACCAGCCAGTTTCCAGCTGACGCGCTGAAAGAGAAGACAAACGTCGGCTATATGCGCGCGTTGGCAACGGAGGGCGTATTGTCGACATCGCCAACCATGATCTTGGCCAGCCGCGGCTCCGGGCCACCGGAGGTGGTGAAGGCGCTCAAGGCATCGGGCGTGCCGTACGTCGATGTTCCCGACGAGCACGATGCCCAGGGCGTGGCCGGCAAAGTGCGGCTGGTGGCCGAGGCTGCCGGTGCTGCCGACAAAGGCGAGGTGCTGGCGGCAGCTGTCGAACAGCAGTTCGCCGAGCTGGAGACCGACCGCAAGCGTGTTTCGAAGCCGCTGAAGGCGATCTTCGTTCTTAGCGTGCAGAAGGGCCAGGCCACGATCGGCGGCGCGGGCACAAGCGGCGATGCCATCCTCAGGCTCGCTGGACTGGAGAATGCCGCCGCGTCGTTCCCGGGCTTCAAGCCGATGGTGGACGAGGCATTGGTCGAGATGCAGCCGGACGTGATCGTCGTGATGAAACGGTCTGATCCAACGCATGACGCGCTCAAGGCTCTGGACGATGTCAAAGGCATAGCGGCGACGCCCGCCGGCAAGGCCAAGCGCATCGTGGCCATGGACGCGCTCTACCTGCTCGGCTTCGGGCCACGTGCGCCCGCGGCCGCGCGCGAGCTGATGCTGACGGTCTATCCCGAGCTAGCGGCTGCCGAAACGCCGTCTCGCTGAGATCATGACCACGACCGCGCTTTCGCGAAAATCGGGACAATCGCTCGATCGGCACGCGTTGGGGACGCGGACCATTGTGGCCGCGGCACTGTTGCTGCTGCTGGCGGCGATGGCATCGCTGTCGATCGGACCCACGGGCATCTCGCTGATGGCGCTGCCCGACGCGCTTCGAAGCCTTTTGGGGTTCTCCAGCGATGCCGACGCCGAGCGCATGCGCCTCGTTCTCATCGACCTGCGGCTGCCGCGCACTTTGATGGGTGCGTTCGTGGGGGCATCGCTGGCGGTTGGCGGGGCGTTGATGCAGGGGCTGTTTCGTAACCCCTTGGCTGATCCCGGCCTAATTGGCGTGTCGAACGGTGCGGCGCTCGCGGCTGTTGCCGTCATCGCGTTCGGAAATTCGTTCGCGGCGCCATGGATGCACGCCTTCGGCGTTTATGGGCTGCCAGTCGCCGCGTTTGCGGGGGCGCTCACCGCGACGTTCATTCTGGTGATGGTCGCATCGCGGCACGGAACGCTGGCGATCGGAACGTTGCTGCTCGCCGGCATCGCGATTGCTGCGATCTGCGGCGCGCTTGTCGGCCTTATCCAGTATGCCAGCAACGATCGCGAGCTGCGCGACATCACGTTGTGGTCGCTCGGCAGCTTGTCCGGCGCGAGCTGGCAGAAGGTTTGGGCGATCGCTCCGTTCGCCATTGCCAGTCGCCCTCGTTCTGCCGAGGCTGACGCGCGCGATGAACGGCTTTCTGCTGGGTGAGGCAGAGGCTTACCATCTGGGCATTGATACCGAAAAGGCCAAACGCGTCGTAATGCTGGTGACGGCGGCTGCAGTTGGGGCCGCCGTGGCGATTGCGGGCGTCATCGGATTCGTCGGGCTCGTCGTGCCGCATGTGGTGCGCATGGTTGCCGGGCCTGACCATCGCGTCGTGCTGCCGGCCAGTGCGCTCGGCGGTGCGGCGCTGGTGCTCGTCGCCGACATCGTGGCGCGCATGGTGGTGATGCCCGCAGAGCTTCCGATCGGCATCGTGATGGCGGCGATCGGGGGGCCGGTGTTTCTTCCATCTCGTCAGCAAGCGCGGCATCGGAGGCTTGGAGTAGCGATGCTGCAAGCCGATGCCGTTTCGTACGACGTACCATCGCGGCGGCTGGTCGACAGCGTGAACCTTGCGGCGCGCCCTGGACAGGTGCTGGCGATCATCGGGCCCAACGGGTCTGGAAAATCGACACTGTTGCGGATGTTGTCCGGCGAGCGCCCGCCGGCCGCCGGAAGGGTGCTGCTGGACGGCATTCCGATCAGCGCGATTCCGGCCGCACAGCTGGCCGCACGGCGCGCTGTCGTTCCGCAATCGACCGTGCTGTCGTTTCCCTTCACGGTTCTGGAATGCGTAATGCTGGGCATGACGGTTCCGGGCTTTGACCTGACGGGGATGCGTGCCGTCGATACCGCTCATCGGATTATCGGTTTGGTCGGATTGGCGGGCTTCGCGCGACGGCAGTTCACGCAGCTGTCCGGCGGCGAGCGGCAGCGTGTCAGCGTCGCGCGTGCGTTGTGCCAGTTGGCTGCTGCGCCGGCGCGGCCAGGAGAAACGTCCGTACTGCTTCTCGACGAGCCGACATCGAGCCTGGACCTGACGCATCAATCGACCGTGCTTGCGCTAATGCGCGAGCAGGCGCGGGGTGGGCGAGCTGTCGTCGTCGTGCTTCACGACCTTAACCTTGCGGCGGCGTTCGCCGACGAGATCTTGCTGATGCGCGGTGGCGTTGCGGTGGCGTGCGGATCGGCCGCCAGCGTGCTGACCGACGACGTTCTCAGCAATGCTTACGGCTGCGCGGTGCGCACCAACGCGCTGCCGCCGGGCGGGCGGCCGTTCGTGATCCCGGGCGCCTGAGATTGGCGCCTGAATTTCCGCAGCATGGGCGGCGGATTAGCGCTTCTACACAAAAGCTGTTGTAAAGCCGTCGTACGCTGCGCATCTAGTGTCGTGCTTCTTTTCGGAAAACCGCTTCACACTTTGTCCGGAAGCACTCTAGTAGCCGCGGCCCGAATTGGGTTGCATCAGCCTTAACGAAGGACGGCGATGGGACTGACCGATATTGCATTGAACGTTTCCGTGCCGGCCGAATGGGCGCCGCAGACCGCTATGTGGACGGCGTGGCCGGCAGACGCGAGCGAGTGGAACGACGATCTGGCGTCGCCGCGGACGGATGTCGCGGCGCTGGTGCACGCGCTGGCGGAGCACAACGCCGTGCGCGTGCTGGCGAATGGAGACGAGGCCGTTGCGTCAGCGCGGGCTGCGCTCGGCAGCGCGGCGGAGGTTGTGCCTGCGCGCTACGGCGATATCTGGCTGCGCGATACGGGACCGATTTTCGCTTCGACGCCTAAGGGCCAAGTGGCGCTGCGCTTTGCCACGAACAGCTGGGGCGGCAAGTACGACCTGCCGGACGACGCGACCGTGGGCGACGATGTCGCCAGGCTTGCCGGCAAGCCGATCAAGCGGTTCGATTTCGTCCTGGAAGGTGGTGCCGTCGATCAGGACGGCGAAGGCACCATTCTGACCACGCGCCAGACATTGCTCAATCCCAACCGCAACGGCTGGAGCAAGGCGCAGGCGGAGGACGCATTGGCGCTGGCGTTCGGTGCCCGCAAGATCATCTGGATCGACGAAGGCCTCGCCAACGATCACACGGATGGGCACATCGACAACATCGCGCGGTTCGTGGGGCCGGGGCGTGTCGTGTGCCAGGCGCCGGCGGGAACCGATGATCCCAATGCCGAAACGCTGAATGCGATTGCACGCACGCTGGAGACGGCAACCGATGCGGCGGGGCGTAAGCTTGAGGTGATCCGCATTCCCGGCGTCGGCCTGTACCGGAACAAGCTGGGCGACGTCTCGCCCGCTTCGCACATGAACTTCATTATCGGCAACGGCGTTGTCGTGGTGCCGGTCTATGGCACGCCAACGCAAGACGCGGCACTCGCCGCACTGCAGGACGTCTTCAGCGACCGCCGCGTCGTGGGCGTGAGCTCTCGCGGACTGATAGGCTGTGGGTTGGCCGGTGGCGGGTCGTTCCATTGCATTACACAGCAGGAGCCGCGCTGATGGCCAATCGCATGATCACGGTTGCCGGCATTCAGACAACGTACGGCCACGACCTGAAAGCCAATATCGCCAAGACGGAAGGCTTCGTGCGCGAGGCTGCAAAGCGCGGGGCGCAGGTCATCCTGCCGTCCGAGCTGTTCCAGGGCATTTATTTCTGCACGCACCAGAACCCGAAGTGGTTCGACACCGCGCATCCGGTGAACGAAGATCCCTGCGTGATCGCCTTAGCCAAGCTGGCGAAGGAACTGAAGGTCGTCATCCCCATCTCGTTCTTTGAGAAGGACGGCCCGCGATACTACAACAGCATCGCCATCGCCGATGCGGACGGCGACATTCTGGGCGTCTATCGCAAGAGCCACATTCCCGATGGCCCCGGCTATCAGGAGAAGTACTACTTCCGGCCGGGCGACACGGGCTTCAAGGCCTGGGCGACGAAGTACGGGCGGATCGGCGTTGGCATCTGCTGGGACCAGTGGTACCCGGAAAGCGCGCGCGCCATGATGCTGCAGGGTGCCGAGGTGCTGTTCTATCCCACCGCGATCGGCTCTGAGCCCTACGACAGCACGCTGGAGACCCACGCGCAGTGGCAGCGGGCAATGCAGGGGCATGCCGTCTCAAATGCCGTGCCGATCGTTGCCGCCAACCGGTTCGGGTTGGAAGACAATGACGGCGTCCAGCAGAAGTTTTATGGTCACTCGTTCATCACCGACCACCGCGGCGATCTCGTGGAGCACGCGGGCGCGGCCGAAGACGCGGTTCTGGTGCATACGTTCGATCTCACCATGATCGAAAGCTACCGGGCGGATTGGGGCTTTTTCCGCGACCGGCGTACGGACCTTTACGCCAACAGTATCATTTAAGCCTCTACGCGAAAAAAGCGGACGTTGGGCTGCAACCTCCCCAGCCGCAGCGCGTTGGGCGTTTGGGTGCAAGCTTTGTCACCCGAGCGAGGGGCTCATGACAAACGACCGGCTGCGCGTATTCATCGCCGAGGATGACGACCTTATCCTGATGGTCCTCGAGGACATTCTCGACGAACTTGGGTGCGAGGTCGTGGGTACGGCGGGGACGGTGAAGGGTGCGCTGACTGCGATCGACGGGCATCCGTTTGATGTGGCTATCGTGGACGTGAAGCTCAACGATGGGTCCGTCGAGCCATTCGCCGACGAGTTGGCAAAGCGCAATATACCCTTCGCGCTCGCGACGGGGTTTGCCTCACAAGATCTGATCGCACGGTACCGCGGCTGTCCGGTTCTGCACAAACCGTACATGCTGGACGATGTGCGCGCCGCGCTGGCCAAGCTGCCGGCAACAACCGCCGTCTAACAGCACAGCGAGCTTTTAGCCCGCTGCCCTGCGCGCTTCCGGAATGTTGTGCAGTTCGCCGTTGCCTGCGCGGCTGAGGGCACGCATGCCTTCCACCATCGTCAAACGTGACCGCGGTTCAGCACGCGGCGTTCGATGTGGGGATAATGTTCCTGCAGCGCATCGTGCAGCGCGTGACGGCGTGCTTCGGGAACGTAGAGATCGCTGTTGCCGAAGATGAACACGCTGCGCTTGTCGATGTTGGTGAGATTTTCGATCGGATTCGTGCCGGCCATCGTCTCGGTGAACGACTCCAGTGTGTAACCCTTGCTCATCGCCCGTTCGCGAATTCCCGCGGACGCCGGGCTCTCCCAGAGCATGCGCGGACCGTGATCTGCCGATGCCATAGAATACAGGCGCGCGCCGAGCATGTTGGCCAGCACCGTCGCGGGCGCACTGCCCATGCTCAAGCCGACAACCGTCAGCGGCTTTTGATGCCCCATTTTCGATGTCAAGTGCATGGCATCGCCGACCAGGCGCTGCATCGCGACCTTGCAGAGCTGCGGTTCGGAGCTGACGATCGCGTAGGGCATCTCGTAGCAGGCGAGAAATTCGCGGGGGACGAGGCCGAGCTTCTGGGCCAGTTCAAACGGCGTCTTCCAAGGAAGGTAGCAAATGACATTCGAACGCGGATTACCCAGCACCCGACGAAAATTCAGGCAGAGGTCGTCGCCGTCTTTACCTGCCCCAAGAAGAAGTGCGTCTAACACGGAGCCCCCATTACTTTCGATCCGAATGATTGAATTCGCGCTGCCGAAGTTTGTTCCTTGGCAGGTCACCACGCCGCAATTTCATTAGCTGTGAATTGGCGCAACGCCATTCGCGGCGTTCGCTTACTGGTGAATTTAGACCGTCTTTGGGCGCGCAATTGCGGCAAAGCGATGGGTCTCGTTGTCGCGGGTTCGTACTCGCTCAATGCACTATCCCGTCACGTTTTTTTGCTGGCGAGCCAATTTCTCCATCCGCCGAAGGCCGTAATGTCCTGCGATCCGGCAATCGCGAATGGCTCGCAGATGAAGCCTTTGACGCTCGTACCGTCTTCCAACTTCAATGTACCGATGCCGAGCGGCGGGGGGATGAGCGCCACGAACGAACCGAACGCGCTTGCGCTCATCTCCCAGATTTCGAGCTCGATGTGGCCGGCCCCCTTGCCGTCGAAGACGAGCCCGGGCTTCGGCGGCGTGGTGTTGGCCAGCGCGTAGAAGCTGTAGCCCGCGGCCGTACGCGTGGTGCGGACCAGGCGAGCCTTGCGCTCGCGAAATTGACGTTGAACGGCTGCCCCGAGAGATGCGCGCCGACAACGGCCACGGCGACGCGATCTGCGGCGGCGGCGTTCGCAGCAACCGCCGTGCCGGCCAGCGGCTTCGCCGTAGCGCCGAGCTTCTGATCGGGCAGTGCGCGATGCAGGCATCGCCGAGGACTGGCCAGCATGCCGTCCTCGAAGGCGCGGCCGATCAGCGTGACGCCGAACGGCAGTCCGTTGCGGCGGAAACCCGCCGGCACGGCGAGCGCGGACAGATCCATGAGATTGACGAAGTTGGTGTAGAGGCCGAGATTGGAATTGAGCCGGACCGGATCGGCCAACACCTCGGTGATCCTGTACGTCGTGCCCGTGGTCGGCAGCAGCATCACGTCCATGGTCTGCCATTGCGCTTCCGCCTGCGCGCGTGAGCCCGGCGAGACGATAGAACCCGTCGAAGGCCTCGACGGCCTGATCATCGGCCGCGCCGTGGATGATGGCGCCGACACGCTGCGTGCATGGCCTGGGGTTCTGCCGCGAAGATCGCGGATCGCGGCCAACCGCTCCGCGACCCACGGCCCGGAGTAGAGAAGCCGCGCCGCGTCGCGGAAGGGCGCGAAGTCGATGCTGACGATGTCGGCACCGGTCGGCCGCGCCGTTCGACGCTCAGGCGGATAGAGCCGCTTCCGCCTCTCGTCGCCGAAGAACTCCAGCCCGCTCTCCGGTACGCCGACCCGCAGCCCGCGGCCGGCGCCTCGAAACCGCGAACGTGCTGGGGCCTGGCGCGAGTAGGCATCCTGCCGCATCGAAGCCGGCCGCGTATGCCATGACGTGCGCCGCGTCGGAGACCGTCAGCGCGAAGATGGAAACGGTGTCCTGCGTGCGGCAGGCCGGCACCACGCCGCGCGTGCTGACCAGCCCTTGGTCGGCTTGAGGCCGACGATGTTGTTGAAGCCCGCCGGCACGCGGCCGGATCCGGCCGTGTCGGTGCCGAGCGCGAACGCGACGAGACCCGCGGCCACCGCAACGGCCGAGCCGGAGCTCGAGCCGCCCGAGATGTACTCCGCGTCGAAGACGCTGGCGGGGATGCCGTAGGGCGAGCGCGTGCCGACGAGTCCGGTGGCGAACTGGTCGAGATTGGTCTTGCCGATGAGGATCGCGCCCGCCGCCTCCAGCCGCTCGACGACGGTCGCCGAACGGCTCGGGCACGTAGGCGAACTCCGGGCAGGCGCATGTGGTCGGCAGGCCCGCGACGTCGATGTTGTCCTTGACCGCGAAGGGGATGCCGAAGAGCGGCCCGTTCGGCGCGGCAGCTGCGCTGGCCAGCGCCTCCGCCTCGGGCACGAGCGTGATCCACACCGGCCGCTCGCCCGTTGCGGCGATACGGCGGTAGACCTCGTCGATGACGTCCGCCGGCGTGAAGGCGCCGCCGCGTAGCCTGCGGCAGCGTGTCGATATCGAACGACAGGATGCGCCAGGCTGCGCTCATTGTGCGGCCTCCGCGCGGGCTTCGGCGCAGAACGACGAGGGTCTGGCCCAGCGCGACGGCGCGGCCCTCGGCGCAACGGATCTCCGGACCACGCCGTCGGACGCGGCGCGTGCACGGCCATCTCCATCTTCATGGATTCGACGATGACGAGCATGTCTCCCTCCTTGACGCGCGCGCCGCTGCCGACCGCGATCTTCCAGACCGCGCCGGGCACCGGGCTCGCACGGCGACCGCGCCCGGCGGCAAGCACGTCGTCCGCGTCGCTCGGTGCGGCGGCCTCGGCTGACCGCGGCGCCGGACTGGTCGCTGGCCTGCCCAGCGCGCTCGCTCGGCCTCGAAGGCTGCCTGCTGGCGCGCCTTGAAGGCGGCGATATCCGCGGCGTTGTCGGCCAGGAAGCGGCGGTAGTCCGACAGCTTGAAGGTGGTGGGCTCGATCTTCGAGGCCGACACTTGCCTTGCAGAAAGCCGTCGCGGAACTGCAGCGAGTTCCTCGGCGGATGACCGGGTAGAAGCGGATCTGGTCGAAGAAGCGCAGCAGCCAGGGCTTGCCGGCCTCGAACTCCGGCGTGGTGCGATAGCGTGTTCCAGATCTGCACGGTGCGGCCGACGAACTGATAGCCGCCCGGCCCTTCCATGCCGTAGATGCACAGATAGGCGCCGCCGATGCCGACGGCGTTCTCCGGCGTCCAGGTGCGGGCCGGGTTGTACTTCGTCGTGACGAGGCGGTGGCGCGGATCGACCGGCGTCGCGACCGGCGCGCCGAGATAGACGTCGCCGAGGCCGAGCACGAGATAGCTGGCGCTCGAAGACGATGCGCTTCACGTCGTCGATGCCGTCGAGGCCGTTGATGCGGCGGATGAACTCGATGTTGCGACGGGCACCAGGGCGCGTCGGCGCGCACCGACTGCATGTATTTTGCGATGGCGAGCTGCGTCGCCGGCGTCGTCCCAGGACAGCGGCAGGTGGACGATGCGGGTCGGCACCTCGATGTCGCCGACGTCGCCCATCGTCATCTTCGATCGCGGCAAGCTCGACGAGCAGCGTGTGCGAGCGGCAGCGACGCGGCTGTCGTAGTGGACCTGCAGCGAGCGGATGCCGGGCGTCAGATCGACGATGCCCGGAGCTTGTCGAGCTGCGAGGCGCGTCATCAGGACATGGACGCGGAAGCGCAGCTCGAGGTCGAGCACGATCGGCCCGTATTCGACGAGCAGGTACTTGTCGCCGGCGCGGCGATAGACGACGCGCGGGAGCGTGCCGCGCAGCCTCGCGCGATGGCGACGATGCAGTCGTCGGCGCCGAGCGCATCGTTGTCGATCGATCAGGACGGTGCGCGCGAGGACAAGCGTCGCGATCGTCCTCGTCCTGCGCGGCTCTCGAGCGCTGCGCGCCTCGCCCGGCGATCAGCCGCTCGAAGCGGACCTTGTCGCCGGGGCGGAGCTGGCCGATCTTCCACAGCTCGGCCTGGACGATCGTGACGGGGCAGACGAAGCCGCCGAGCGAGGGACCGTCGGGACCGAGGATGACCGGCATGTCGCCGGTGAAGTCGACCGCGCCGATGGCGTAGGCGTTGTCGTGGATGTTGGACGGATGCAGGCCGGCTTCGCCGCCGTCGGTGCGCGCCCATTGCGGCTTCGGGCCGATCAGGCGGACGCCGGTGCGGTTGGAGTTGTAGTGCACCTCCCAGTCGGCGGCGAAGAACGTCGCGATGTCGTCATCGGTGAAGAAGTCCGGCGCGCCGTGCGGGCCGTAGAGGACGCCGATCTCCCAGGTCGCTGCGGAGATCTCGGGCAGCAGCTCTGGCGGCAAGCGGCGCGGCTGGCGCTGGCGACCGGCGGCCGGCGCCGTTCAGACGTGCAGGACGTCGCCCGGCAGCAGCGCGCGGCCGCCATGGCCGCCGAACTTGCCGAGCGTGAAGGTGGCGCGGCTGCCGAGATAAGCCGGCACGTCGAAGCCGCCGCGCACGGCGAGATAGGCGCGCGCAGCCGGCGCCGGTGACGCTGCCGAGCTTCAAGACGTCTGGCCGGCGGCGACGGCGACCGGCTGCCAGAACGGCACCGGCGCGCCGTCGAGCGTCGCGTCCATCTCGGCGCCGCGCCAGGCAGATCGACGGCGTCGCAGTTGAACTCGCAGCGTCGGGCCGGAGAGCGTGATTTCGAGCGCCGGCAGCGCCCTCGGCGTTGCCGACGATGCGATTGGCGAGGCGGAACGACAGGTGGTCCATCGGACCGGACGGCGGCACGCCGACGTCCCAGTAGCCGACGCGGCCGGATAATCCTGCACCGTCGTCTGCGTGCCCGGCGCTCAGCACCTCGATCGTCGGCGCGTTGTAGGGGAACGTCGCGAGCGTGCGCGTCAGCACCTCGCCCGCGGCCAGAACTTCGGACGCGGCGAGCTGGCGCAGATAGTCGAGGTTGGTTTCGAGGCCGCCGATCTCGGTGTCCGTCCAGCGCGTGCGCGCAGCCTTGCGCAGCGCCTCCTCGCGCGTGTCGGCCGTGGACGATGATCTTGGCGATCAGCGGATCGTAGAACGGCGAGACCTCCGCGCCGCTCTCGACCCAGGTCTCGACGCGCGCGTCTGTCGGGCAGGCGACGTGCGTCAGCAGGCCGGAGCTCGGGCGGAAGTCTGCGGCCCGGGTCCTCGGCATAGAGGCGCACCTGGATCGATGCGCCCTGCGGCTCGACGCGCTCCTGCATCGAGCGGCAAGCTTCGCCCGCGGCCTGGCGCACCATCCATTCGACGAGGTCGACGCCGGTCACCTCCTCGGTGACGCCGTGCTCGACCTGCAGGCGCGTGTTGACCTCGAGGAAGTAGAACGCGTTCGGTGTCGCCGTCGTAGACGAACTCGACCGTGCCGGCGCTGTCGTAGCGACACGGCCTCGCCGAGCTTGCGCGCCGCGTCCCACAGCGCGCGCGCGCTGTCCTTCGTGCAGGCCCGGCGCCGGCGTTTCCTCGATGACCTTCTGGTTGCGGCGCTGGGCGGAGCAGTCGCGCTCGCCGAGGGCGACGACGTGGCCCTCGCCGTCGCCGAAGATCTGCACCTCGATGTGGCGGCCGCGCGCGACGAATTTCTCGAGGAAGACGCCGGCGTCCTTGAAGTTGTTGCGGCGCGAGGCGCTCGACCCGCTCGTAGAGCGGCGCCAGTTCGGCCGCCGATGCAGCACGAGCTGCATGCCGATGCCGCCGCCGCCGGCCGTGCTCTTCAGCATGACCGGATAGCCGATGCGCTCGGCCTCGGCTGCGCGCTTCGGCAGCGCCGAGACAGGCCGGTGCCCGGCGCCAGCGGCACGCCGGCGGCGTCCGCCAGCTCGCGCGCCGTGTGCTTCAGGCCGAAGGCGCGCATCTGCTCCGGGCTCGGGCCGATGAAGACGATGCCGGCCTCGGCGCAGGCTTCGGCGAAGTCCGGATTCTCGCAGAGGAAGCCGTAGCCGGGATGGATGGCCTCGGCGCCGGTCGCGCCGCCGCTTCGAGGATGCGCGTCCGCCTTGAGATAGCTCTCCGCCGCCGGCGGCCGGGCCGATGCAGACCGCCTCGCCGGCCTGCGCGACATGCACGCGTGCGCGGTCGGCCTCGGAGTAGACGGCGACGCTGCGCCACGCCCATGCGGTCGCAGCGTGCGGATGATGCGGCAGGCGATCTCGCCGCGATTGGCGATCAGGACTTTCTTGAACACGTCAGGCGCTCTCCGGCCCAGATCAGGACTTCGACGGGCGTCGGGTTGTAGGCGTTGCAGGGATTGTTGAGCTGCGGGCAGTTGGAGATGAGGACGATGACGTCCATCTCGGCGCGCATCTCGACGTACTTGCCCGGGCCCGGAGACGCCGTCGGCGAACGTCGAGGCCGCCGTCCGGCGTCACCGGCACGTTCATGAAGAAGTTGATGTTGTGGGCGATGTCGCGCTTCGTCAGGCCGTACTGCTCGTTCTCGGCGACGGCCAGCAGATAGCTGTCGCGGCAGGCGTGCATGCGTCTTCTTTTCGAGCGCGTAGCGCACCGTGTTGCTCTCGGTCGCGCAGGCGCCGCCGAGCGTGTCGTGGCGGCCGACGGTGTCGGCGGTGATCGTCAGCATCGGCCGGCAGAGGTCCGACATCAGCGTCGAGCCGGCGCCGAGGTAGACGTTGCGCCTGCTCGCGGATGGTGTCGGTGGCCGAGTAGCGCTCGTGCGGATCGTGCGGCGTTGAAGAACAGCGTGTCGGCGGCCTGGTTGCCTTCGAGATCGACGATGCGCAAGCGTCTCGCCGTGCTTGACGACGTGCATCCAGTAGTCACCGGCCGGCAACGATCTTGCGGTAGGCGGGCGGTGCTGCTGCAACGTGCTTTCCTTGATCATGTGCGCCTCCCCTCAGCAGCAGCCGCAGCCGGCATGGAACAGGCGATTGTTCTCGAAGCCGCGTCCGTTCTCGGCGGCCGACAGGCGGCAGGCGTCGTCGCGGCGGCGCGGGCGCGCCTCGACGATCTCGAAGCGCACGGACTTGCGCGGATAGTCGGGCTCGGGTCCAGCGGATGCGGGCAGGTGTGGAAAAGGACGAGCGTGTCCATCTCGAAGCGCAGCTCGACCACGGCGACCGGCTTTCGCGGCCGCCGCATCGAAAGCGCAGCTGCCGTCCTCGGCGGTCGCGACCTTGCTGAACCAGTTGACGTTGGCGGCGAGGTCGCGGCGGCCGAGGCCGTACTTGGCGGCCTCGACCAGGAAGCTGTCGCGGCCGTTCTGCTGCCAGTCGTTGCGATGGTGCCTGATAGCTGGCGTCGCCCCAGCGCGCGGCGACGGGGGCCTTGTGGCTCGCGCCGCAGACGGTGTCGTGCCAGCCGACCGTGTCGGCGACGATCGAGCAGAAGATGCGGCCCATGTCGGAGTAGAGGCAGTGGCCGGCCGTGAGCTTGAAGGTGTGCTGGCACTTCAGCGTGTCGGGCGCGTTGTAGCGCTCGAGCAGGTTCTGCGGATTGTAGAACAGCATGCCGACGTTGGCGCCGCCGTCGACGTCGGTCAGGCGCAGGCGATGATCGCGCCGCATGACCATCGACCAGTGCTTTCCGCCGGGCAGGGTGTCGCTGTAGATCAGTTCGGTCATTGCGCTTCTCCTCATCGCGGGCCTCGCGCTCGTCTTCGTCCGGGCCGTCCCGGGGGAAAGAAGCCGCGCGGGGTCGTCCCCGGCGGGAGTCGAAGCTAGTGCATTTCCGGCTTCATTTCGGGCGGTCGCAGCAGCGCTCGATCCGCGGCGTCGCCGGCGGCCGGAGGCGGCTGCCATTGAGCAGGCGGCCGGCGATCTTGCGCGGCCAGACCTCGAAATCGCGCGTGATGGTGGCGCCGAGCGGCGTGCGGGCTGCGGCGGAGCCGGGAGATCGCCGAGGGTCGCGCCATAGCGTTCCTGCTCCTCGGGACGGTTGCGCGGGCGCTCGAACGCGATGACGCGCGTGCCGAGACGGAACGCCTCGCGAAAGGTCGTGCGTCACCATGACGACGGTCAGGTCGTTCTCGTTCCAGATGCGGCGGATCAGGACGTGGATGTCGGCGCGGATGCCGGGGTCGAGGGCGCCGAACGGCTCGTCGAGCAGCAGGATCTTCGGGCCGGCGGTTGAGCGCCTGCGCCAGAGCCAGGCGCTGCTGCATGCCGCCGGAAAGCGACGCCGGATACTTGTTCTCGTGGCCGCCGAGGCCGACGTCCTGCGAGCAGCGTCATCGCCTCGTCGTGCGCCGCGCGGCGCTCTGCGCCGAACAGCCGGCCGAGCAGCGGCGACTGCTCGAACTCGCGGCCGATCATGACATTCTGCAGCACCGTCAGATGCGGAAACACCGAGTAGCGCTGGAACACGACGCCGCGGTCGCTGTCGGGCTCGGCCTTCAACGGCTCACCGTCGACGAGGATGCGGCCGCGCGTCGGCGCTTCCTCGGCCGAGCAGCATGCGCAGGAACGTGGTCTTGCCGCAGCCCGACGGGCCGACGAGCGCGACGAAGGCGCGCGGCGCGATGTCGAGGTTGATCTGCTCGAGCACGACATGGTCGCCGTACTCTTTCCAGACCTTGTCGAAGACGATGGCGGTCATGATGCGCGCGCTCCCGCAAACCAGGGAAACGCGCGGCGCTGCAGACCACGCAGCGCGAAGTCCATCAGGAACGCGAGCAGCGTGATCCAGATGACGTAGGGAATGATCACGTCCATCGACAGGTAGCGGCGGACGAGGAAGATGCGGTAGCCGAGCCCGAGTCGGCGGCGATGGCCTCGGCGGCGATGAGGAACAGCCAGGCCGGCCCGAGCTCCAGACGCAGCGCATCGATCAGGCGCGGCAGGATCTGCGGGGTGACGACCCGCGGTGGCAATCTGCCAGGTCGATGCGCCGAGCGTCTGCGCCTTGATGATCTGCTCGCGCGGAATGTCCTCGACGCGCAACGCCAGGTCGCGCATGAGCTTCAGCGTCGTGCCGATGACGATGAGCGCGATCTTGGAGGCTTCGCCGAGACCCATGACGATGAACAGGATCGGCAGGAGCGCCAGCGGCGGGATCATGGAGGCAACGGCGACGAACGGACCGAGGCCAGCGCGCGCGATCGGCAGCAGGCCGATGAGGATGCCGAACACGAGGGCGATGAGCGGTCGAGATCGCCAGCGCCGATGAGCAGCCGGTACAGGCTGGCGATCGTGTCGGACCACATCAGATAGAGACCCGTGCGGGCGTCGGCCGTGAACGCGTATGCTTCACCGCCTCGCTCA
This sequence comes from uncultured Pseudomonadota bacterium, assembly GCA_963846845.1. Taxonomy (GTDB): domain Bacteria; phylum Pseudomonadota; class Alphaproteobacteria; order Rhizobiales; family Hyphomicrobiaceae; genus JAKAXS01. The sequence goes on from CAWJXQ010000017.1 coordinate 154,262, forward strand.
AGGCGCCGAAGCCGGCAGCAGCTTGTCGTTCGGATTGGCGGCGAGCCGCATGTCCGAGCCGATGGAGTAGGCGACGACAAGCAGGACAAAGGGGATGCACGCCAGCAGCACGTGCCAGCCGCGATTGGGCTTGATGTTGATGGCGCGCATCGGTTCCCCCGCTTCGTCTCGCTGTCGCTTAGAGCTTGCCGTCGGCCGCAGCCTGCATGTAGGTCGCGTCGAAGCGCAGCTTCACGTTGGCCTTGTCGCCGAAGACCGAGCCGTCCGGGAAAGCGACACCGATCGCCTCCGGCGACTTCGCGTCCTTGCCGAGCAGCGCCTTGTCGAACAGGAACTTCGACACGCGCTCGGTCGTGGTCTTGACGTCGGCGCCCGTGGTGAAGGCCACGGCGTCCTTGGGCGCGGCGAACAGCTTGGTCGTGGCGAGCTGCTCGTCGAAGCCCTTGACGTCGGTGCCGGACGCCTTGGCCATCGCTTCCTTGGCGGCCGGGTCCTTCTCCAGCGCGGCCATCGTGTCGTACCAGATGCCGACCAGCGCCTTGCCGAAGTTCGGATTGTCCTTCACGACCTCGGTGTTGGCGACCATGAGGTCGATGATCTCGCCGGGGATCTGCGAGCTGTCGAACACCTTCTTGGCGTCCGGCGATTCCAGGATGGTCGAGACGATCGGCTTCCAGGTCACGACCGCCGTCACGTCCGGCGTCTTGAAGGCGGCGGCCATGTCGGCGTCGGACGTGTTGACGACCTTGAGGTCCTTCTCTGCCAGCTTCACCGTCTCGAGCGCGCGCGCCAGCAGGTAGTGCGAGACGGAGAACTCGACGAGGTTGACGCTGGTGCCCTTGAGGTCGGCGAGGTCGCCCTTCTTGACGATGACGGCGTCGTTGCCGTTCGAGAAGTCGCCGACGATGACGGCCGTGGTGTCGACGCCGCCGGCAGCGGGGATCGACAGCGCGTCCATGTTGGTCACGGTGACGGCGTCGAAGGCGCCGGCGGTGTACTGGTTGATCGATTCGACGTAGTCGTTGAACTGCTTGACCTCGATGGTGATGCCGTACTTGTCGGCCCACTTCTTCACGATGCCGGTGTCGGCCGCATAGCCCCACGGCATCCAGCCGACATAGATCGACCAGGCGACCTTGAAGTCCTTCTTCTCTGCAGCTTGCGCCGTCGAGACCAGGACGGCTGCTGCAGCGGCGATGGCCACCGCACCTTGCAGCATGCGTTTTACGGAAGAGTTCATGGACTTCCCCTTGCTGACCACACTAGACGTCGATCGCGAGGGCTTGGACGAACGGGGGCGCAGCTGTAGACGAGGAGGCCTTCCGTTCGAGAGCCGAAGCTCCTCGCGGTATAGGTCTCCCGGGCTTTTATCCCGCCGTGGCTTCGCTGCAGACGTCAGGCTGCAGCGGGAGCGCCTCTCTCGGACCAGCATCGCTGAGCGACCGGAACCCTAGAGGCATTATGCAAAGGTATACTGCAGGAGGCGTGCCAGCTCTGAAAGGCCGCTATATCAGGCGTTGATCGCGGTTCTGGATCCGTGCGGCTGCTGCATTTTTGCTCGCATGCGCAAAACTTGTGCACGGCGTGATGGGTTGATCAGCCATTCCCTCGGGAACAGAAGGCCATCTCGGTTCGCATTAGGTCTCCCCTTGCCAATAGAGAGGAGAACCTTCCATGCAGATCACCATCCGCCGCGCGAGCGAAGCGGACCAGGCAGCCATACGAGCACTTGTCACGCGTGCGAGGCTCAATGCCACGAACCTGAACTGGATGACTTTCATCGTTGCGGCCGATGGCTCGACTATCGTCGGCGCAGCGCAGGTGAGACGTCACCGTGACGGCACTCGCGAACTCGGATCGCTTATCGTGGCAGACAGCCATCGTGGCCAGGGACTGGCCGACAGGCTGATCGCTGCGGCTCTCGCGCAGGAGCCAGGCCGGCTCTTTGCGATTACTGGACCGGCGAACGCGACGCGGTGCGAGCAGTGGGGGTTTCGGCCGACGCCAATTCAGAATGCGCCGGCGCCGATCCGCCGGAACTATCGCCTGGGTCTTTACGGTGGCGGCCTCGTTGCGGCGATCAAAGGGCGCGCCGTCAATCGACTGGCGATCTTCGAGCGCCCCACCCAGCCGCAATGCCGGCAGGAAGAGTTTCTGGCAGCTCAGTGGTTTTGATCATGTGACAGCAAAAAAGAGAAGCGCCGCGGCTGGGCAACCGCGGCGCTTCGTTCGTGATCCGCACTTCAGAAAGCGATTAGATCGCTTCCTTGAGTTCCTTGGCGGCGCGGAAAGCGACCTTCTTCGACGCCTTGATCTTGATGGCTTCGCCCGTTGCCGGGTTGCGGCCCATGCGGGCTGCGCGCTTGCGAACCTGCAGCGTGCCGAGACCGGCGAGACGCAGGCGGGCGCCCTTCTTGAGGTGCTTCGTGATCGTGGCGATCAGGTCAGCCATGATCTCGTTGGCCTGCTTCTTGTTGAGGCCATGCGTTTCCGACAGAGCAACCGCCATGTGGCGGAGCGTGACGGTGTCGGCCTTGACGGCAGTTTTCGCTGCAGACTTGGCTGCGGCTTTCGCCGGCGTCTTGGTGACAGTCTTCTTCGCAGTCGCTTTCATTGATTCAATCCCCGCTCTTTGAGCACTTGCATTTGTTGATGCACATGTCTGATTTGTCTGTGTTTATTGTTTTTCATTGATTCTGGTAGTGGGTCGAAGCGAAAAAACCCGAAACGCAGGCGTTTTGTTGCCCAAGGGATACGTTTTTGCACGTTTTACGGGGGTTTTTGCTCGTCCAGCGCGAGTTGCGCAGTAAAACCGGGCCTTTCTGTACACCGAGTCCCATAAGCAAGACGCTGCTCTAGCGCAAGAGCTTCATGGCGACATGGGGGATACCGGCTTCGGAAAACGGTTCGTTGGACACAGCGTATCCGAGGCGTTCGTAGAACTGCTTCGCTTGGATTTGCGCGTGAAGCTCAAACTGCGTGACGCCGTTCAATGCGGGCTCTTTGAGGAAGCCCTGCATCAGACGCGCACCGATGCCTGCACCGCGCGCGTGCCGCAGGACGGCGACACGGCCGATCTTCGCAATCGCCATGTCTGCATGGACGACGGCACGCGCTGTTCCTACAGGCTCGCCATCGAGATGGGCGAGCAGGTGGATGGCATTCGCGTCATAGCCGTCGCGCTCCAAGCCAGCATCGACGCCCTGCTCGACGACAAAGACGGCGTGGCGAATGGCGAAGCACGCGCCATGCTCGCTCTCGCTCGTCGCGCGGCCGATCAAAATATTGCGTGCAATCATGCTTGGCTGAAACCTCGGAGCGAATTTACTGCGACCATCCGCCATGCGGCAGCCTGCCGTCCTTTGCCACTTTGTCGCCACATCCGGCCAAGCGAGCAAAAAAGCTCTGATTCTCTAGCGTTTTACGTTTGTGGCGAGGCTTGCCACAACCACCTCAGACACGTTGTGTACGTATCAGTTCCATGTTTTCGCCTCAATGCTGCGTTGCAACCCCTCTCATAAAACTAAGAAGGGGAAATCGAGATGAAAATGAAGCTGTTCACGGCGCTTGCTGCGCTTTTAGTTATGGCACTTGGAACCACTACAGCAGAAGCCCGCCGCTACGACGGCGATCGCACATATTCGGGCTACAGCGAACGCGCTTCCGGCACACGCAAGGCACATTACCGCAAGGCACGCCGGCATCACGCATCGCGTGGCAGCCGCCGTGGTCATCGTCACGCCCGCCGCTATCGTGGCGGCGGTGAACGCGTCGCCTCGTATCGCAGCGGCGTCGGTGCACGTCCGGGCCGCTGGTGCGGCTGGTACATGCGCACGCGTCGCGGCGGTGGCGCTGAGTACAATCTGGCTTGGAACTGGCGCAAGTACGGCAGCCCGTCCGGCCCGCAGGTTGGTGCAGTCGTCGTCTGGCGTCATCACGTCGGCGAGATCACCGGCCGCGCAGCCAACGGTCAGTGGATCGTTCGCTCAGGCAACGACGGTGGCCGCGTTCGCGAGCGCGCCCGCTCGGTCTCCGGCGCGATCTTCCGCGTCGGCTAAAGCCAAAGGCATTGGAAATTCGGAAAGGCCGCTCCGGCAAGGGGCGGCCTTTTCTTTTGCCTTGCGCCTAGCGACCGGAGAGGCGATCGGCCATCACAGAGATCGTGCGCTGGTAGACGCTGGCACGGTTCCAGTCGCTGAGGACGGCGTAGTTGGCCGTCCCCTCATGCCAGCCCTGGCCGGCTTTCCAGCCGTGGCCCTTCAGGAAGTTGGCCGTCGAGGCGAGCAGGTCTGGCACGCTGTGTATGAGGTCGCGGCGGCCGTCGCCATCGTAGTCGACGGCGAAGCGCACGTACGAATGCGGCAGGAACTGCGTCTGGCCGATTTCGCCGGCCCAACCACCACGCAGCTGGCTCGCCGGCATGTAGCCCTTCTCGACAATCTGCAGCGCGCTCGTCAGCTCGTTGAGGAAGAACGCGGAGCGGCGGCAGTCATAAGCCAGCGTCGCCAGCGATCGCACGATGGAATAGCGGCCGCTGGTGTCGGCGCCGTAGTTCGTTTCGAGACCCCAGATGGAAATCAGCACTTCGGCGGGCACGCCGAACCGCTGCTCGATGCGGTTCAGCATCTGGCGATGCGTTGCCATCAGACGGCGACCGCGATTGAGCAGGGAACTCGATACGCGGCGCGCGTAGAACTGCTCGAAGCTGAGCTTGAAGGATTTCTGAGACCGGTCGAGGCGAACGATCTTTGGATCGTACGTGACGCCGGACAGCGTCTGCGACGAGCGTCGACTGCGAGATGCCCTGCGCCGATACCTTCGACTTGTAGCGGGTGAGCCAGCCATCGAAGCCGGCGCCGGTGCTGCCGCAGTCGGCTGCTGTAGCGGCCGTTGCAGCCAAGAGCGTAACGATGGCTGCCGACGCAAGGCGCGTGACAAATCGGGCTGGCGTGCTTGCGGGATGCATGATGACCTTCTTATTTTTGCGCTGTGCTGTCGAGTGCAGCGGCGTTCATGTAACATCGTAGCCGCGGCTTGTTGACCGCAATCAGGCGCGGCAAAATTCCGCAATAGTCCTGGACAGCGAAAAGGCAGCCTAAGCAATGGCACGGCGCAGATCGTCGATTGGTTTCCTCGGCCGCTTCGGACGCTCGCCGGACCTCAAGCAGCTCGACGAGGCGCTGCGCGCGCTCGACATGCATCCCTCGACCGTAACCGAGGCCGTGAAGCTCACGACGGTCAATTTGCTGAAGGACCATGCGATTGGGCTGGAGCCGGCGCCGCAGGCGTTCCACGCAGCCGCAGAGATGCTGGCGTACTGCATGTCGGGAGCAGAAGCATTCGGACAGGCGAATGGCGCAACGTTGGTTCAGGCGGTGGAGGCGCGTATCGAACGCGCCATCGGAGCCGATGCGAGCCTGGACGCTCAGTTGATCCTTCTGGCGTTGGAGGCGCGGGTCATCCAGCCCAGCGTGGTCCAGAGGTTCGAACTTGAGAGCGCGGCGGACTAATGCGGCGAAACTCTGCGGAATTTGTGCTGCCGCGGCTTGGACATAATCGCAGAGTTTGTTGCCCCCGGGGAGCTATTGCTCGAGTTCGCACCGGTGCGTGCGCACTCCAATCTGGGAATGAGGGACATCATGACATTCAATTCCACCTGCGCCGCAGCCGTGCTGGCTGCGGTTGCCACGGTTTCCGCATCGTCAGTCGCGTCGGCCGCTCCCAAACTCGTTGCGGGCACGCTGACATGCTACGGACAGGGTTCAATTGGCGCCATCATCGGATCAAAGCAGACGCTGCGCTGCTCGTTCAATCCTGCCGGTCCCGGCCGCAACGCACGTTACGCTGCCAGCATCAGCCGCGTTGGCGTCGACATTGGCGTAACCGGGCAGAGCACGATGATCTGGACTGTGCTGGCTTCGACAGACACGCTGCCGCGTGGCGCGCTAAACGGAAACTACGGTGGCGTGGCCGCGGATGCATCAATCGGCATCGGCGGCGGTGCGAACGCGCTCGTCGGCGGCTCGAACCGTTCGATTGTGTTGCAGCCGGTTTCCGTCAAGGGCCAGACCGGCATCAATCTAGCGATTGGTGTCGCCGAGCTGTCGTTGCGTCAGCGCTAGGTGCGTTGAGTTGGGTCGGGGACGTTCGCGGACCAACCAATGGCTCACTGGCAGCGCCACATGGCACCACGGTCCAAATGCAAATGATCGTGGTGCGCGGGGTTGAAATTGGGGCTGAGCGCCACGCGGAAATAGCGGCAGGAGCGCGCGTGCACTTCGTGCAGGAAGCGCGCCTCCGCCTTGCTGCCGCGCCAGTCTCCTTTGACTGAAATGTAGCGCCCGTCTTCCAGCGTGAAGCCCGCGATGTCCCAGGCATTGGCGGTTGCGTGCTGACTGCGCATATCGACCCAGCGCTTGTTGCCGACGATGTTGCGGCAATCGTAGGTGCCCATGTCGCGGATCTTGGTGACGCGCTTGCCGAAGATCTCCATCGCGACCGGCTGCACCTCGTGCTTGACCCACAGGGCGGCGGCAACGGCCATCTCGCACGTGACGGGGTTGAGGCCGACGTCGGCACCACCGGCCGACGATAGGCGCACGCCGTTGGTCCATCCGCAGCCATTCTTGTAGGGGCTGGCCGGAATTGGCGAGGCGACGGCGTTGGGTGCGCTGAGAACGGCCTGACAGAGTGGAGCGTCGTGGCGCAATGTCGCCAGCCTTGCGTCGAGGAACCACGACGAGGGTTCATCCAACGACAACGGGCTGAAGGGCGACAAGCGTTGCGGCACGAAGCCGAACCAGAACGCTGCGGCAACGCACAGAGACACCAGCAACAGCAGCAACAGTCTCGTAATCGCGCGGCCCGTTCTGCGCATGCGTCGTCTCCCCCTCGTGTCCCTGCCTCCCGTATAGGAAAAGCGCGGGCGCAAACCAAGCGCCGCGTATGGGTCAGACCCGTCGGTACTTTTGCGAACCTAGGATTTGAGTTCCACACCCTCCCCACTCTCCATGGCAGGGCTTGACCCTGCCATCCACGGGAGACGTGTTGGACGTTTGTTCTAGAACCCGATGGCCGCCTCGGAGGCCGGCCATGAAGAATGGGGAGGTGTGCGATCAACCTGATGCGAGCAGCGTGCATTCGCTCGCCGAATTCACTCGTGAGGCTGACCCTCAGCTCAGCGTCAGAAGTCGGAGACGATGCCGCCTTTTTCCCAGTCGCCGTAGCGGGCGGGATCAGGGCCGTCGCGGCCGCCGAGTTCACGCGGGCGGGCGGCGGCATCGGCGGCTTCCTTGGCGCGGCGGGCTTCGGCCTCGGCCAGGGCGCGTTGGGCGGCGGGGGATAGTGCCGGTGGCGGTGCCGGCTGATCTTTCGGTTCAGTCTTTTCGGTCAACGGCTTCGTTCCACGGTTTAGCAGACCATCTGGTTTCGCTGCGGTCTCATCCCATATAGCATGGCGGATATTGGCCGATAAGGAGCCGGAGACGAAACGATGCCCATGAACTTCGCCAAGACGGCCCTGTTGCTCGCCGCGCTGACGGGCATCTTCGTCGCCATGGGGGCGGCGGTGGGCGGACAGACCGGCATGATCATTGCCTTCGTCGTAGCCCTCGGCATGAACATGCTGAGCCTGTGGAAGTCCGATACGATGGTGCTGAAGATGTTCGGCGCCCAGGAGGTCGACGCGCAGTCGGCGCCCGAATATTACGGCATCGTGCAGGAGATGGCGCGGCGCGCCGAGCTGCCGATGCCACGCGTCTACATCATGCATCAGGCTCAGCCCAATGCCTTCGCCACCGGACGAAGCCCGGAGCGGGCGGCGGTTGCGGCATCGACCGGTCTCATCGAGTCGTTGACGCCGGAGGAACTCGCCGGCGTCATGGCGCACGAGCTGGCGCACATCAAGAACCGCGACACGCTGACGATGGCCGTGGCCGCGACGATCGGTGGCGCGATCTCGATGCTCGCTCAATATCTGCAGTTCGGCATGCTGTTCGGCGGCAACCGCGATCAGAACGGCGGCGGCATCGGCATGATCGGCTCGATCCTGGCGATGCTGGTGGCACCGCTGGCGGCCATGCTCGTCCAGATGGCGATCAGCCGCTCGCGCGAGTATCAGGCCGACCGCATGGGCGCGCTGATCTGCGGCAATCCGCGCTGGCTCGCCTCGGCGCTGGTGAAGATCCAGAATGCGGCCAAGCGTATTCCCAACGAGGATGCGGAAGCGGTCCCAGCGGCGGCGCATATGTTCATCATCAACCCGCTGACGGGGCATGGCGTCGACAACATGTTCTCAACCCACCCGAATACCGAGAACCGCATCGCCGAGCTGGAAGCGCTGGAGCGTGAGCTGGCCGCCGCCGGTGCGCCTCTGAATGTTCCGCTGAGCATTCCCGGCGCCGTGCGGGGCCGCCGGGGTGACATCGAGAGCGGCAGTGGCGCCGTTAATCCGTGGGGCACCCCTGGCGATACAGGAGACCGCCAGTCCGGGCCCTGGGGTTAACCTTCGTTGCGGTTGAGGTTCTGACGGGTGATCTCTATACCGGCGGACTTGGGCGGGCGCTGAAGCCCTTCCAAGTTTGATCGGGCCCGCGTGAAACCCAAATTCTCCAAGCCAAAACCTGCCGGCGGTGAACGCCGATCCTCACAACAGCGGGGCAACGCTGCGTCGAGTGCCGGGGCACCCGCGAAGGGATCACGGCCGCTGGCCTCGGGATTGGCCGCGCGGCAGCTGGCCATCGTGCTGATTTCCGCTGTGATGCACGAGCGGCGCGCGCTGGACGATGCGCTGGCTCTGACGCTGTCGAGCCGTACGTTCGCCGACATTGAGCCGCGAGACCGTGCGTTTGCGCGATTGATCGCGGCAACCGTGCTGCGGCGGCATGGCGAACTGTCGGCTGTGGTGAATACGTTCCTCGACAAGCCGCTGCCGGAAAAGCGCGGACGGCTCATGCCGATCCTGATGTCGGCGGCGGCACAGCTGCTGCTGCTCGGCACGCCACCGCATGCGGCGATCAGCCAGGCGGTGGACCAGTGCCGGCTCGATCGCGATGCGCAACGCTTCGACAAGCTGACCAATGCCGTGCTGCGTCGCGTCTCCGAGAAGGGCGCGGACGTTCTCTCCAGGCTGAATGCCACGGAGCTGAACGTTCCGGATTGGCTGCTGCGGCGCTGGAAAACGGCGTACGGCCCGGAGCTGGCACGCGATATCGCGGCGGCCAGTTTGCGCGAGGCGCCGCTCGATTTGTCGTTAAAGGCGCGCGGCACGGCTGAAGCGCTCGGCGGGCTGGTGCTGCCGACCGGCTCGGTCCGTTTGGATGCGCATGGGCGGATCGAAGATCTGCCGGGGTATCTCGATGGCGACTGGTGGGTGCAGGACGCGGCTGCCGCCTTGCCGGCGCGGATGCTCGGCGATGTGGCGGGGCTGGAGGTCGCGGACCTCTGCGCGGCACCTGGTGGAAAAACGGCGGAGTTGGCAGCAGCCGGAGCGCGCGTAACGTCTGTCGAGGTCTCGCACTCCCGGCTCAAGCGGGTCGAAGAAAACTTGCAGCGGCTGAAGCTGGAGGCGACGCTGGTTGCGGCGGACGCGACGGCCTGGGCGCCGGGGCGCACATTCGATGCCGTGCTGCTGGATGCGCCATGCACGGCCACCGGCACGATCCGGCGGCATCCCGACATTCTGCATTTGAAGCGGGAGACGGATCTCGCGGCGCTGGCCGAGCTGCAACGGCGGCTGCTCGACAATGCGGCGCGGCTGGTGAAGGCCGGAGGCACGCTGGTGTTCTGCACCTGCTCCCTGGAACCGGAGGAAGGCATCGCCCAGATCGAAGACTTTCTGGCGCGCCGACCGGAGTTCAGCCGTTTGCCCCTGCAAGGCGGCGAGGCAGGGATTGCGGCGGAATGGCTGACGAAGGATGGCGATCTGCGGACATTGCCGACCCACTTGGCCCTCGAAAAGCCTGAGCTTTCCGGCATGGATGGCTTTTTCGCCACCCGCCTGCGCCGAACGGCGTAGTTTCAACAGGCGGACGTAAACGCAAGTCATGCACAGGCTTGCGCTTTTCGTCATCTTGTAACCCGGCACCGCCAAGGGTAACCCAGCCTTCATGTCCCGCTTGAGCGTTTCAGAACGCATGCGCGTTGCCAGCCTCGCCGCCGACAAGTCGCGGCGAGCCGTGCTGTCGCGGCTGCTCTATTCGCCGATACTGCGCTGGCGCTACGGCGCGCCCGTCGCCGACCAGTTGCTGATCGTGCCACAGGATCTGCGCACGGCCGACCCGAGCTTCTGGCACGAAGTGGTGCTGGATCATTTCGGCCTCGCAGGCACCGTCGCCGCGCTCGACGGAAATTCCCCGTTTGACGTCCGCGCGCCAAACCTGGCGTGGGCGCATGCGCTGCACGGGTTCGGCTGGCTGCGCCACCTTGGCGCCTCGGGCCACGACGAAGCCAAGGCGATGGCGTGCCGGCTGGCAGTCGACTGGGTGGGCCGCAGCAATCGCTCCGACACGGCCTTTACGTGGTTGCCGCAGGTGGCGGCGCGGCGCGCGATTTCGTGGATCTCGCATTCGAACGTGCTGCTCGATGGCGCCAATCAGAAAACGTACGACGTCATTGCCAACAGCCTCGGCGCGCAGCTTGTGCGCTTGTCGGCCGAGTGGCGCGATACGCCCGGCGGCTATCCGCGCTTGCTGGTGCTGACCGCGCTCGTACTCGCAGATCTGGCGATCGCCGGGCACGACCGGCGATTGGCGGAAGCGGAGAAGATGTTCGCTGCGGAGTTGCAGCGGCAGATTTTGCCGGATGGCGGCCACATCAGCCGCAACCCGCGGATCCTCGTGGAGTTGATGCTGGACCTGCTGCCGTTGCGGCAGTGTTTTGCCGCGCGCGGGCGGCCGTTGCCTGCGGGCATGCTCGCCGCCATGCAGCGCATGCTCACCATGCTGCGCTATCTGCGGCTCGGCGATGGCCGTCTCGTGCGCTTCAACGGCACGGGCGTGGCTGCTTCGGCGGGTCTCGCCACCGTGTTGGCCTACGACGACCGGCCCTCAACGGCGCTGACCGAGGCACGAAATTCCAACTACCAGCGGCTTGAGCGCGGCGACACGATCGTGATCGTGGACGCGGGCGCACCGCCACCACTCGAGTTTGCCGGAGAGGCGTACGCCGGCTGCCTGTCGTTCGAAATGAGCGTGGATACGGAGCTGCTGCTGGTCAACGGTGGCGCGCCCGCCCCCGTCGATGCCGGCTGGCGGGCCGCCGCCCGCGCGACGGCCAGCCACAACACGCTGTGCCTTGCCGACACGTCGTCGGCGCGGCTGGTGCGGCATCGCCGGCTGGAGGCGCTGATCGGCTCGGCACCGATCCGCGAGCCGGACAACGTCGAGTACAAGACAAAGGAACGCGACGGCGCCATCGTGTTCGGCGGACAGCACGACGGTTACGTAAAGAAGTTTGGCTTGAAGCACAGCCGGCGCATATCGCTTGCCGCGTCTGGCACGCGCGTCGAAGGCTCGGACCGGCTGAAGGATCCATTCGGGACGCTACGGCTAAACCACGACCTGCCGTTCGCCATCCATTTCCACGTGCACCCCGACGTGCTGTGCCAGCGCACCGATGAACCCAACGTCGCGGAAATGATCCTGCGCAGCGGCGAGGTGTGGACGTTCACGCTGCGTGGCGCGACGCTGGCGCTGGAAGAGGGCACGTTCTTCGCCGACAGCACGGGGCCGACACGCGCGCTGCAGCTGATTGCCCGTGGCGCGACTTCCGGCGATACGCAAGTGGACTGGGTGATCGAGAAATATGTCGAGCCGGCGGAAGAGGACGTCGTCCCGGTAGCGCCTGATGCACCAGCGGCCGAGACCGTCGAAGTGCAAGGCGCCCCGGCAGTCTTGGAGCAGGGGAAGCAAGACACCAAGTCTGAAACTTCAGAGGTAGACGCAAACGGCGACGAGCTGCCTCCGACGCCGACGCCGACACCTGCTGCCGAAGATGCGCAGGACGCAAAGGCGCCGCCAACGGTCGCCGGGTCCGAAGAAAAGATTGGGCCGGAAGGCGATGCCGAGCCGGAAGCCAAGGCCGAACCCAAAGCAACGCCTGAGAGCGACAACCCGACCGACGCGACAACCGCGGCGACGGCAGCGAAGAGTGACGACGGCAATGCCACGGCGGAGCCCGGCAAGACAGAACCAGACACTTCACCAAACGATACGAAGGACAACACGTGACGAGCCTCGGCCTGCAAAAGATTACCCGCGCCCTCATTTCGGTTTCCGACAAGCAGGGGCTTATCGAACTTGGCCAGGCCCTGGCGGCGCAGGGCGTCGAGTTGCTGTCCACCGGCGGCACCGCCGGCACGTTGAAGGGCGCGGGGCTCACGGTCATCGACGTGGCGGAGCACACCGGCTTTCCCGAGATGATGGATGGGCGGTTGAAAACGCTGCATCCGAAGGTGCACGGCGGTTTGCTGGCGGTACGCGACAACGCCAGCCACCAGAGCGATGCGGCCAGCCACGGCATCGCGCCAATCGATCTGCTGGTGGTGAACCTGTATCCATTCGAGGCGACTGTTGCCGGCGGCGGCGACTGGGATCACTGCGTGGAGAATATCGACATCGGCGGGCCAGCGATGATCCGTGCGGCGGCGAAAAATCACGCCGGCGTGGCCGTGGTCGTCGACACGGGCGATTACGACAAGCTGATCGACGAACTGAAAACGCACGGCGGAGCGACGACGCTAGGTTTCCGCAAGAGCCTGGCAGCCAAGGCCTATGCGCGCACGGCCGCCTACGATGGCGCCATCGGCGCATGGTTTGCGGAGGCTTTGGGCGAAGACAGCCCGAAGTGGCGCACGTTCGGTGGCACTTTGTCGTCCAACCTGCGCTACGGCGAGAACCCGCATCAGAGCGCGGCGTTCTATGCATCCGGCGACCAGCGGCCCGGCGTCGCCACGGCGCAGCAGCTGCAGGGAAAGGAGCTGTCGTACAATAATCTGAACGACACCGATGCTGCCTACGAACTGGTGGCGGAGTTCGCGGCCACAGGCGACGCGCCGGCCGTTGCGATCATCAAGCATGCCAATCCGTGCGGCGTGGCCATCGGCCAATCGCTCGCCGAGGCTTACGTGAAGGCTCTGCGTTGCGATCCGACGAGCGCGTTTGGCGGCATCATCGCCGTCAATCGCGAGATCGATGCGGAAGCGGCCGAAGAGATCACGAAAATCTTCACCGAGGTAGTCATTGCGCCTTCCGCCAGCGACGAGGCGCGCGCGATCTTTGCAGCGAAGAAGAACCTGCGGCTGCTGGTGGCTGGCGCGCTGCCTGATCCTGAAGCCCGTGGCTTGCTGGTGCGCTCTTTGGCAGGCGGCTTGCTGATGCAGTCACGCGACAACGCCGTCGTCGACCTGGCGGCCATGAAGGTCGTAACCAAGCGCCAGCCGACCGAGGCAGAGCGCGCCGACCTGATGTTTGCGTTCAAGGTGGCCAAGCACGTGAAGTCGAATGCCATCGTTTATGCCAAGGACGGCGCGACCGTGGGCATCGGCGCGGGGCAGATGAGCCGTGTCGACAGTACGCGCATCGCGGCGTGGAAGGCGGGCGAGGCCACACGCGCGGCCGGGCTCGACACGCTGTTGACGACAGGATCGGTTGTCGCGTCGGATGCGTTCTTCCCGTTCACGGATGGGCTGATCGCCGCGGCCGAAGCCGGCGTCACGGCCGTGATCCAGCCCGGTGGCTCGATGCGCGACCAGGACGTGATCGACGAAGCCGACCGGCGCGGTCTTGCCATGGTGTTCACCGGCATGCGCCACTTCAGGCATTGATCGCCGATGGCACCGGCGACGCCAGCAGTTCGCCTGCGCCCGGCTAAGCCCAAGGACTGGGACATGATCCGCGGCTGGCTGGCGATGCCGGACATCGAGGCCTGGTGGGGGCCGGCGTCGGCGACGCAGGCCGAGGTGCAGATCGCGCTGCAGTCCGGGCACGCCATGTGCCGCATCATCGAAGCTGACGGCGTGGCCGCCGGCTACGCACACGCGGTGGATGCCACCCTGTGGGGGGCGGACCTGCCGCAGGATCTGGAGGCGGGAACCTGGGATCTCGACCTGTTCATCGCGCGGCGCGAGCATCGCGGCCAGGGCGTGGGCGCGGCAGCGCTCAGCCTGCTCAAGGCAGAGGTGTTCACCTCGACGATGGCGCTGGCGGTTTGCGTTTTCCCATCCGTGCGCAACGAGGCGGCCGTGCGCGCCTACGAGAAAGCCGGTTTTCGCTGGAAACGCATCTGGAACGATCCGCTCATGGGGCCCAGCTGGTTCATGATTGCCGAGCGGCCGTAATCTAAGCCGCTGAACACACCGCGCAATTCACCCTGTTGCGCGCAAATCTGCTGTGCGCTGATTGCGTTGGAATATCCTTGCGCTAGGGCGCGGCAGACCATACCTGTTTGGCTCCTTTCAGAGTTAGCTAAGGTGACAATGCCATGGCTTGGTTTCAGACCCAGATCCGCCGCTTCGCCGCCCTTGCGGTGGTGCTCGTCGCGCTGCCGCTCGCGGGCTGCGGCGTCAACAACATCCCGACCTACGAGAGCGAGGCTAAGGCCAAGTGGTCGGAAGTTCTGAGCCAGTACAAGCGGCGCACGGACCTCATTCCCAATCTCGTCGAGACCGTGAAGGGCTTTGCCGAGCAGGAGAAGAGCGTGCTGACCGAGGTGATCGAAGCGCGCGCCAAGGCAACGCAGGCGCAGGTCAACGTTCCGTCGGACATCCTCACCAATCCTGAGGCCATGAAGGGCATCACGGACGCGCAGAACCAGTTGGGCGGCGCGCTCGGCCGGCTGCTGGTGACGATGGAACGCTACCCGGACATCAAGTCGGGGCAGAACTTCCTGGCGCTGCAGTCGCAGCTTGAAGGTACGGAAAACCGTATCTCGGTGGCACGGCGCGACTACATCGAAGCGGTGCGCGTGTATAACACCGAGTTGACGACGATCCCCGGCCGCTGGTGGGCGACGTTCATGTACCCCTCGAACAAGCAGATGGCGACGTTCGACATTCCGGCAGAAGAGCAGACGACGCCGAAGGTCGACTTCAACAAGAAGTAATCGCGACGCGCGCCCGCCTCAGTTCCGGCGGGCGCTTCGTCTACCAGCTCGACGCCTCGAAGCAGCCGTGCGGGTTTGCCGTGGTTCAGCGCAACATCCTTCGTTCTATGCCAGTCATCGCGTTTGGCGCGATGCATCGCGTTGGCCTTGGCGTGCTGCGCTGCTCGCCGGACTGGCCGGTCGCGCCGGTAGCGGCTCCGACAGTTTCCCGAGCTGACCGGCCGCATCGTCGACAACGCGAATTTGCTCAATGCAGACGATCGCGCGGCAATCGAAGCTGAGCTGAAGGCGATCGAGGACAAGTCGACGGACCAGGTCGTCGTCGTCACGCTGCCGGACCTCGGCGGATACGCGATCGACGACTACGGCTATCAGCTGGGCCGCAAGTGGGGCATCGGCCAGAAGGGCAAGGACAACGGCGTCCTGCTGATCGTGGCGCCGAAGGATCGCAAGGTGCGGATCGAGACGGGGCGCGGCCTCGAAGGCCACCTCACCGACGCGATGAGCCGCATCATCATCGAGAACGCCATCCTGCCGAAGTTCCGGCGTGGCGATTTCTCCGGCGGCATCCGCGACGGCGTGCGCGACATCAAGGCCACGATCGAGGGCGACGCGGAAGCCGTGAAAGAGCGGGCGCGCGGACGCGTCGGCGAGCACCAGGAGACCGACTACACGGCGCTGATCATGATGGCGATCTGGATCGCGATCATCCTCTACATCTTTTACCAGCAGCGGAAATACGCGCAGCAGTTCCCGCAGTCCGCGAACGCCAGCCGGCGGGCGCGGCGCGCCGGCCGGGACGGCTCGGTCATCGTCATTCCCGGCGGGTCGAGCGACTGGGGTGGTGGCTGGTCCGGCGGCGGAGGTGGCGGCTGGGGCGGCGGCGGCGGCGGCGACTTCGGTGGAGGCGGCGCCTCCGGAGACTGGTGACATGCGGTTATTGATGGTGTTGCGCCAGATCGCCAAGAGGCAGAAACAGAGACAGCGGCTAAGGGACATGAAGGAACGGACATCCATGGCGCTGTTCTCGGACGCCGACGAGCTGCGGATATCGGAAGCGATCGCCGCGGCGGAGCGCACGACGTCGGGCGAGATCGTCGCCGTCGTGACGGCGGCCTCGGAGAGCTATTTCTACGTGCCCTTCATGTGGGCGGCGATCGTTGCGCTGCTGGTGCCGTGGCCGCTGATCTATCTCACCTGGTGGCCGATGCACGTGACGTACTTCGCGCAGTTGGCGACGTTTCTCATCCTGGTGCTGCTGCTGATGCCGCGCAGCGTGCGCGTCGGTCTGGTGCCGCGTTCGATCAAGCGCTCACATGCGCACCGGCGGGCGGTGGAGCAGTTCCTGTCACAATCACTGCACACGACGGCGGGGCGTACGGGCGTGCTGATTTTCGTGTCGGTGGCGGAGCGCTACGCCGAAGTGCTGGCCGACAGCGGCATCAACGCCAAGGTTCCTGCGGGAACGTGGCAGGGGATCGTCGATCACCTGACGACGGATCTGGCCGACGGCCGAGCGGTGGACGGTTTCGTGCATGCCATCGAGATGGCGGGAACGCATCTGGCGAAGCATTTCCCGCCCGGCAGCGGCGATCCAAACGAATTGCCGGATCATTTGATCGTTCTGGATTGAGGCGCGGGGTCAGACCGAGGTGTGACCCCGTTTCGGTTGTCATTCCGCCCAAAACGCACGCGTGCTAGAGAACCGCATCGGCCAAACGGGGTTCAGCATGAAGATCGACAGCGTCGGAGTGGTGGGCGGTGGCGCGTGGGGCACGGCGCTGGCACAGACGCTGCGGCTCGCCGGGCGCGACGTAACCTTGTGGGCGCGCGAGGCCGACACGGTCGAGGACATCAACCAGCGGCACGTCAATCGCGTGTTTCTGCCGGGCCTCGGGCTTGATCCGGGGTTGCGGGCCACGACGAACCTGCGCGACGTTGCCGGCAGCGATGTGATCCTGCTGGTTGCGCCCGCCCAGCATGTGCGGGGCGTCTGCGCCGAACTGCAGCCGCACCTGCGGCAGGATCAGCTTGTCGTGATGTGCGCCAAGGGCATCGAGCAGGCGACCGGCAAGCTGATGGGCGAGGTGCTGGCCGAGGCACTGCCGGAGGCGCTGCAGGGCGTGCTCTCCGGCCCGAGTTTTGCCGCCGACGTTGCGCGTGGATTGCCGACGGCACTGACGATCGCCTGCCGCAACGAAGATGCCGGCCGTCTGCTGGCGGCGCGGCTGGGCTACCGGCAGTTGCGGCTCTACTGGACGAACGACATCGTCGGCGTGGAACTTGGTGGCGCATTGAAAAACGTGCTCGCCATTGCCGCAGGCATCGTCGACGGCAAGGGACTGGGGGCCAGTGCGCATGCCGCACTCGTGGCGCGGGGCTTTGCCGAGATGCGGCGCTTCGGAGAAGCGTTCGGCAGCCGGCCAGAGACGCTATTGGGGCTGTCCGGGCTTGGAGACCTCATCCTGACCTGCGGCAGCCCGCAGTCGCGGAACATGTCGTTGGGGCGCGCGCTCGGCGAGGGGCGGTCGCTTGCCGAGGTGCTGGGCGCACGCGTTGCCGTGACCGAAGGCGTCTATACGGCCGCGGCCGTGGTGCGGCTGGCGCGGGAACGCGGCATCGAGATGCCGATTGCGGAGGCGGTAACGGCCATTCTTGACGCGCGCGTCAGCGTGGATGATGCGATTGCCGGGCTGATGCAGCGTCCATTCAAGGCCGAGGACTGAATTATCCCCGCCAGTGTGGGCCTTTACGTTAACTGCGTCGCAAGGATCGGCCTTGATCGCAGCGGGCTGAGCCCACACGATCGGTGAGAATTGCTGCACTGCGCCGTAAGAAGCCTGTTGCGCTTCGCTGGCGTCCAGGCATGGAATGGTAAAAATCCGGCGATGCGGCCGGCAAACCGGCTTATCCTGTATGGGTTTGCTGGAGAGGCGCGGCCAAAGCGCTGGTAGAGGGAGACACACGCGGCCGATGTCGAACGCCATCGATCTGCAAAGCTATCTTGATCGCTGGGCGTCGCATGACCCGGCGCGCGCCGACGTGGCAGCCGTTATTGCCTGCATGGCGAAGGCCGGCAGCGAGATCGCGCGGGTCGTCGGCATGGGTGCGCTGGCCGGCCCACTGGGCCAGCCGACCGGCAAGAAGAACGGCGTGCATGTCCAAAAAGAGATCGACCTCATTTCGAACGGGCTGGTGCTGTCGGCATTGAAGGACGCTCCGATCGCTGCCGTTGCGTCGGAAGAACTGGAAACGTCGGTTGCATTCGACCGGTCGGCGTCGCTGATCGTGGCCGTCGATCCGATGGACGGGTCGGCCAACATCGACACCAATGCCTCGGTGGGCACGATCTTTTCCATTCTGCCGTCGGCACCGGAGAAGGCCAACGGCACCGACTGTCCGCGCTTCTTGCAGCCGGGCGTCAATCAGCTCGCTGCCGGCATGTTCATCTATGGACCGCAGACACTGTTTGCGCTGACGCTTGGCAACGGCACGGACATCTTCACCTACGACTGGGAGCACCGGAAGTTCGGGCTGTCGCATCCCGGCGTGACAATCCCGCCGCGCACGCGCGAGTACGCCATCAACGCCTCGAACCACCGGCACTGGGACGACCCGATCCGTACCTACGTCGACGATTGCCTGACGGGTGTCGACGGGCCGCGGCGCGAGGACTTCAACATGCGCTGGATCGGCTCGCCGGTGGCCGAGGTCTACCGCATCTTTTCGCGTGGCGGCATTTATCTCTATCCCGGCGACAAGCGTCCCGGCTTCCAGACCGGCCGCATGCGATTGTTGTATGAGGCCAACCCGATCGCCTTCCTGATCGAACAGGCCGGCGGCAGCGCTTCGACAGGGATAGAGCGTATTCTTAATCTTATTCCGGAAAGCTTGCATCAGCGCGTGCCCCTCGTTGTTGGATCGCGGCTGGAGGTCGACTACGTTGTGCGTCTCCACCACGCCCCGCACGCGGACGGCGAGCGCTCGCCGCTGTTCAGCCGGCGCGGTCTGTTCCGGAATTGAGTACCTAGCAATCGATGTCAGCCAAGCACCCCATCATCTGCTGCACGGGATCGTCCGGAGCGGGCACGACGCAGCGTCCGGCGCACGTTCGAGCAGATCTTCCGCCGCGAAAAAATCAACGCCGCCTACATCGAGGGCGACGCCTTCCATCGCTACAATCGCGAGGAGATGAAGGCGAAGATGGCGGACGCCGAGGAAGTGCACAACACCGCGTTCAGCCACTTCGGCGAGGAGGCCAACCTGCTGGCGGAGCTGGAGGGCGTATTCCGCACCTACGGCGACATCGGCACAGGCAAGACGCGCCACTACGTGCACGACGCGGAAGAGGCGCTGCAGTACAAGGCGCCGTCCGGCACGTTTACCGAGTGGGAAGAGATCCCCTACGGCACGGACCTGCTGTTCTACGAAGGCCTGCACGGCGCGGCCGTGACCAAGAACGTCAACCTGTCAAAGCACGCAGACTTGAAGATCGGCGTCGTGCCGGTGCTGAACCTGGAGTGGATCCAGAAAATCCACCGCGACAAGGAAGACCGCGGCTATTCCGACGAAGCCGTGATGGAGACGATCCTGCGGCGCATGCCGGACTACGTGCACTTCATCATTCCGCAGTTCACGCAGACGGACATCAACTTCCAGCGCATCCCGACGGTGGATACCTCGAACCCGTTCATCGCGCGCTCCATCCCGACGCCGGACGAGTCCATGGTGGTGATCCGCTTCCGGTCGCCGCGCGGCATCGATTTTTCGTATCTGCTGTCGATGATCCACGACAGCTTCATGTCGCGCGCCAACTCGATCGTGATCCCCGGCGGCAAGCTCGACATCGCCATGCAGCTGATCCTGACGCCGATGATCCTGCAGCTCATGGAACGCAAGCGGCGGACGTTTTTCTAGCGGAGGAGCCGTAGGATGACAGTGCTGGCGGCTTCTGGTACCAGAGCAGCATGACGAGACCGATGATCATTGCGCCCTCTATCCTGTCTGCGGATTTTTCGCGGCTGGGGGAGGAAGTGCGTACCGTCGATGCCGCGGGCGCGGACTGGATCCATCTCGACGTGATGGACGGGCACTTCGTGCCGAACATCACGTATGGCCCGCCTGTCATCAAGGCGATCCGCGGGGCGTCGAAGAAGGTGTTCGACTGCCACCTGATGATCGCGCCGGCTGATCCCTACCTCGCGGCGTTCGCGGACGCCGGTGCCGACATCATTACCGTGCATGCCGAGGCCGGGCCGCATCTCGACCGCTCGCTGCAGGCAATCCGGGCGCTTGGCAAGAAGGCGGGCGTGTCGCTCAATCCGGGTACGCCCGCGAGCGCGATCGAGTACGTGCTCGACCGGCTGGACCTCGTGCTGCTGATGACGGTGAACCCGGGATTCGGTGGGCAGGCGTTCATCGCGTCCGTCGTCGACAAGGTGGCGCAGGTGAAGGCGATGATCGGCGACCGGCCCATCGACATCGAGATCGACGGCGGCATCACGCCGGAGACGGCGCCGTTGGTGTGTGCCGCAGGTGCAAATGTGCTCGTGGCAGGCTCCGCGGTGTTCAAGGGCGGTACGCGCGAAAGCTACGCGGCCAACATTTCGGCGATCCGCGCCGCTGCGGAAAAGGCGCGCGGCCGCGCCGCCGCGTGAGTGTGCGGACCCCTATACCTTCAGATCGGGGTTTCGATGTGCGGTTCGATAGTTCTCTTCCCATCGACGATGTTCTGGCTGAGCTGAAGACCGCGCTCGCGGCCGCGCCGGCTGCCGTGCTCGTGGCACCGCCCGGCGCGGGCAAGACGACACGTGTGCCGCTTGCGCTGTTGGGCGAAGACTGGCTCGGCGGCGGCAAGATCCTCATTCTTGAACCGAGGCGGCTCGCAGCACGCGGTGCTGCAGAGCGCATGGCCAAGACGCTGGGCGAACGTGTCGGCGATACCGTCGGTCTGCGGGCGCGCATGGTATCGAAGACCGGGCCTAACACGCGCATCGAAGTGATCACCGAAGGCGTCTTCACGCGCATGGTGCTCGATGATCCGTCGCTCGAGGGCATCAGCGCCGTGCTGTTCGACGAGTTCCACGAACGATCGCTGGATGCCGATTTCGGGCTGGCGCTGGCGCTCGATGCGCAGGCGAGCTTGCGCAACGATCTTCGAATTCTCGTGATGTCGGCGACGCTGGACGGCGCACGCGTGGCATCGCTGCTGGGCGACGCCCCGGTCATTGAAAGCGAAGGGCGAGCCTTCGACGTGACGACGCACTATCTGGGCCGCGATGCGCACGGGCGCATCGACGATCAGATGACGGATGCGATCATGAAGGCGCTGCGGGCCGAGCCGGGTTCTATCCTCGCGTTTCTGCCGGGGCAGGGCGAGATCCGCCGCGTGGAAGAGCGGCTGAGGGAGCGTCTCAGTGACGCTGCCGTGATCATCGCGCCCCTTTATGGGGCGATGGACATGGCGGCGCAGGACCGGGCCGTGCAGCCCGCGAAGCCCGGCGAACGCAAAATCGTGCTGGCCACGTCGATCGCGGAGACGTCGCTGACGATCGAGGGCGTGCGCGTGGTCGTCGATTGCGGGCTGGCGCGCGTGCCGCGTTATGAGCCGGATGCGGGCATCACGCGATTGGAGACGGTTCGCGTTTCACGCGCCGCGGCCGATCAACGGCGGGGGCGCGCGGGACGTACGGAACCGGGCGTGTGCTACCGGCTGTGGGACGAGCCGCAGACGAAGAGCTTGATGGCTTACGCCGAACCGGAAATCCGCTCAGCCGGACTGGCCGGGCTGCTGCTCGATTGCGCGGAATGGGGGGTGACGGAACCGGCGACGCTGCGCTGGCTGGATGCACCGCCTGTCGCTGCGCTGGAAGCGGCGCGCGGTGAGCTGCTGGCGCTCGGTGCGCTGGACGAGAACGGACACATCACGGCCGAAGGTCGTGCTATCCGCGCGCTGCCGTTGCCGCCGCGCCTGGCGCGCATGGTGATTGCCGCCGGGCGGCTGGGGCAGGCACGTGACGCAGCAGACATTGCGGCCGTACTGGTGGAACGCGGATTAGGCGGCAACGATACCGATCTTGCACACAGGACCGAGGCATTCCGGAGGGATCGCTCGCGGCGCGCAGAGGATATGCGGCGGCTAGCGACCGGATGGGCCAAGGCAGCCGGACCGCAGAGGGCGGCAGATGGCGCGAACGTTGGCGTCGCTTCCCTGTTGGCTCTTGCCTTCCCGGATCGCATCGCCAAGGCGCGCGGCGCTCTTGGCCAATTCCTGCTGGCCAACGGCCGTGGCGCGAAGCTGGATACGACGGATGCATTGGCGAAGGCGACGTATCTCGTTGTCGCCGAGTTGCAGGGAGCCGCGGCGGCGACGCGGATTCTTCTGGCGGCACGGGCGGACGAAGAGGAGATCCTGGCCATCGCGAGTGACCGCATTTCGCAGACGGACGAAATCATGTTCGACCGCAGCGCCATGGCTTTGCGCGGGCGGCGCTTGCGGCGGTTGGATGCGATCCAGCTGGCGAGTGAGCCGCTGCGGATTTCTCCAGACGACGCGAGCGCGCGGATGCTGGCCGAAGGCATAGCCGGGCTGGGCATCGACAAGCTGCCGTGGAGCAAAGGGCAACTGCAGCTACGGGATCGCGTCGGGTTTTTGCGGGCCGCGCAGCCGGACGCCTGGCCGGATCTGTCAAACGAGGTCTTGGCGGCGACCGCTGCTGAGTGGCTTGCTCCATTTCTGGCGGGTAAGACACGGCTCACCGATATCGACGCAGACGACCTTGGGCAGGCGCTAGACACGCTGTTGCCGTGGGATCTCAAGCGGCGGCTTGAGAGCGAAGCGCCGACGCACTTCGTGGCGCCGACGGGCAATAGCCATGCGATCGACTACGAAGGTGCCGGCGCGCCCGCGTTGCACATTCGCGTGCAGGAGCTGTTCGGGCTGAAGCAGCATCCCGCGATCGCGGGCGGGCGGCTGCCGCTGACGCTAAACCTTCTATCTCCCGCGCACCGGGCAATGCAGATCACAAAGGATCTGCCGGGCTTCTGGGCCGGATCGTGGAGCGCGGTGAAGGCTGATATGAAGGGCCGCTATCCGCGCCACCCCTGGCCGGACGATCCGGCGAACGCGCTGCCGAACCGACAGGTGCTGCAGGGCGCGCAGCGGCATGGCAAGCGCGTTGGCGATATCGGCTTCCGTCTTCCAGACCGGCAGGTCGTAACGCCTCAGCTGATCTTCGTCGGTCGCCAGATCGCGAACGTTGCGGTTGTGGGTGCGGAACGAGCCGGAAAACAGGCGCCGCGCCTCGGCACGGGTGAAATGCTTGATGACCGGCGGTTTGGGGTCGCCATAGCGGTAAGGCTTTGCTTTCGGCTTGGGCAGCAGCCGCGTATCGCGCAAAGCAAGACGGCGATGCTTGGGCTTCAGCGGCTCGCCTTGCTTGATCTCCTCCTGCTTGAGCTCGGAGCCGCCGCTGAAGGCCACGGTAGAGAGATCGCGTGCCGGTGCTTGCGCACGCCGTTGCAGAACGGCGCGGGCGAGCAGCTGGTTGCGGCGCCAGCGCATGAACCAGAAGAACGCGAGGAAGCCGATGGCAAGGAAGATCACGCCCATGCGACGCGCTCGCTCGCTGCGCGCTCGTCAACTGCGGCGGAGAGGATTGAGCACGCGTGCCTGGATGCGTTCGCCGACCACCAACAAGGCTTTGGACCCATGGCCTCCCCTCGTTTCGTACGTGGGGAACCGTGGCGTGGTGATAGCATCAGGAAGCCACCACGGCGAAGCACCGTGGCATGGAATGCTGGAAGGCTGAACGGCCACCCAGGCACGACGTGTCTCAAACTCATTGAACCTCACTCCCGCTGGCCCCGTCAACCTCCCATCGCGACGGCGCCTTGCGCGTCGCTTCAGGAATGTCGCCGGTCACGGGCGCGCTGGCGGGTGCATCGGTTCGTTGCGGCTCGCTGGCCTTGAACAGCGCCAGCATGTGTTCGCACGGGCCCTGGTTCATCAGGTGCTCCTTGAAGTGCTCGCACGTGCAGCGGCCGAAGATGATGCGGCCGTTGTCGTTGATGACGATTTCCACGGGATCTTCACTGCCGGCGGCGCCGATAATCCTCCAATCGCGGAACGTGATTTCTCGCGCCAGCTTCTGGCCGGACTCGGGATCCTTGAACTTGCGGATCTTCTTGGTCTCTTCAGGCGTACTGCTCGTCACGCGAACCTGGTTCTGCTGGAGCATCGCCATCGCCAGCTCCTGGCGGCGATCGGGCGGGAAGTATTTCTTTTCGTCGGCGGGGACTTCGAACAGCTCGCGGTGGCGGTACTGACGGGTCTCGACGTCGAACATCGCCCGTCCCTGGCGGCACAGGCGTACGAGCACGCGCGAGGCGGCCGGCAGATCGATGCCGAGTGCGCCGGCCACATCCTCGATGGAGACGCGGTAATGCTCGCGCAGCAGGGCGAGAGCGCGATCGACGTGGGCATCATCTGCCGTTGCGGCTTCGGCCAGCAGGTCGAATCCGCCGGTGCCGGTGAAGGCGCTGCCTGACCAGCCGGTGACGCCGAGCAGGAACGTCATGCCGGGCAGCTTGACGGCGTAGAAGCTCGGCAGCGCGCGGCCCTTCAGGTAGATGTCGACATTTTCGGCGAAGGGCAGCAGGCCCTCGATCAACTTCATGCGCCGGCGGCCCCAGACCCGCGTGGTCTTGAGCTCGGTGTAGTTGTGATCAGCGCCTTGCAGCTCGAACGCCTGTTCCCACGGCTCGAGGATCAGGCGAGCATCCTTGCCGGGCTCGAACTCGTAGCGCAGCGCGCGCGGCGAGACGTTGGACTTCATGACGCGCAGGAAGCGGATGGCGGCCAGCAGGTCGATCGCCTTGGCGCGCACGCGTGTGCCAGGCATGGCCATAGCGGCCTGCACCTGCAGGAAGCCACGCACCCACGTCTCCGGGATCTCGACTTTCTTTTCGAAGCGGCCGCCGCCGCCCGACGTGCGCACGTCGAAGCCCTCGGGGCCGATGCGGAAGGTGGTGGAGCGGCTGGTGCGCATCTCGCCGAGAGCGCCCCACAGCCAGGCCGTGAAGTCGATATTGGTTGTGCCCGTGTGGATTTCGCCGACGGATTCGAAGATGGCCGGGTCGACGATGAGTGCCGCGTACGTCGACTGGTCCTGGCTGAAGGCTTCAAAGAAGATGCGGTCCGGATGCACCGTGATGACGGGATCGAGAATGTCGGACTGCGCGAGCCAGGTGTCGTCTGACCACACGACTTCGCCGAGTGCACGCAGGGCGATGCGCAGGAAGAACCCGTGATCGCGGACGATGCCGTGGAATTTCACCGGGCGGCGTGCGTTGGTGGAGAGGCCGACCGTGGTCTTGTCGCCCGTCGAGTCGAATTCCGATGGCGAGGCGTAGTCGACGTAGACGATCATGGCGCGGCCTCCGCTGCCGGGGCCGGCGTGCGGCGATAGACGACAGGCTGTTCCCTGGCGGCGGCCAGGGACGGATTGGCGGCGATGACCTTGGCGATCAGGCCGATCAGTTCTTCCTTGGGATATTTCTTGTCTGGAAGGCGCAGGGCATCGCGGGCGCGCGACAGCACACGCTCGCCTGTCGCCGTGTCGTGGCGCGCGGCGTTGGCGAGAGCATCGAAAGCTGGCAGGCGCGTCTTGCGGAAGATGGGGCGCAGCAGCGTGCCAACGAGGATGTCGATATTTTGCGCGGCCAATGCGCGGGCGCGAATGTCGTCCTGCGCCAGGATGCGATAGGCGAGCTTCTGGACGTTGATCTCGGAGCCTTCGACGAGATCGCGAACCGCGCCGGGAACGGCCAGATAGGATTCGAGCGAGCGGACGAAAAGCAACCGCGCGAGGGGATTGCCGCGCAGCGTGCTGTTGAAGTCGTAAATCGAGTAGGCGGGGATGCGCGTCAGCACGTTGGCGGCGCGGCGGGCAAACCCGGCATCGTCGCGATCGCGGATCGCCTGGTAATACTCGGCGAGGACCTGCAGAGCGCCCTTGGGCTTTTCCTTCTTCTTCTTATTGCCTTCGGTTCGGCCGGGCGGCGGTGCCGCCAGTGCCGGCTCGTTTCCCAACGACTTCTCCCATTCGGCAAAACTCGTCATCGCCGTTGCATTGTCGTTGGAACGGTTTTCACCGGCGCGCGTGGCGTAGCGGCTGGCGACGATATCGATCATCTCTTCGTCGCCCGCCAAAAGCAGGGCTTGCAGCAGTCCCTCGGAGCCCCGCCACCAGCGCGGCGTGACATTGGGCCGGAAGGGCCCGCGGACGAGATCCGGGTAGCGCTTGTACAATGCCACGGCTTGAGAGTCGTGAAGCTCGTGGACGACGGCAAGGCCGACGCCGGGCCAGTTCCACTCGCGTGAGACGCCGGCCAAGGCCTTAAGACGCTCGATGCGCGCCGGCTCATCGAGGGCATCATCCTTCACGAGCGTTTCGACAGCCTTGTTGAAATGCTGGTTGCCGCGTCCGCTGCGGATGGCGGAGGCCCAGAGATCCCACCAACCGTTCTTCACGGCGAGATCGAGAACCGGCTTCACCGGATCGCCGCGCCAGCCGCCGACGAGATCGTCGAGGTGCGCGCGGACGTAAGGCATCACGTCGCGGCCGCGCTTCTCCAGCAGCTTGATCATCGTGGCGCCGCGCTCGATGCCGTAGCCGGAGAGGTGGCGTTCTTCCAGGGCATCGTTCAGGCGGGTCGCCTCGGGAATGCCGTCGGCGAGAAGCACAAGTTCGGCGTGCCAGCGCTCCAGCGGCATCAGGGCGCGATAGAGGGAATAATAGAACCTGTTGTCGCCTTTGATGCGCGCGTCGCCGCCGAGGCCGTCCCACATCTGGCGCTTCTTGTCGTCCCAGTAATAGCGCGGCAGGTGCTTCAGGATGAAAGGAGAAGCGGCAGGATCTGTCTGATACAGGTCGCGGGCGGCGGCTTCGTCGAGATCGAACCAGTCATCGAACTCGTCGAGCACGATGGCGCGAGCGGCTGGCGTGGGCGCGGATTTGTAGGCGTGCTTCAGGGCTTCGCAGAAGCGCGCGTTGTCGCGGCCCCATCCCTCGGGCTTGGCGAACTTCCACGATTGCAGTTTGCGGACGAGCACGACGTCGCGAGCGGCGCGGGCGGCGTCGAGCCAGTTTTCCAGATCGACGGCGTGCTCGCTCCAGCGCACTTTCTTCCAACGGCCGCTATCGTCGACAAGCCAGTCTGAGAACTGATTGAGGATGAGCGGGCGAAAGAGCGGACGCGACCGCGCGTAGAGGCGCGGGCCCCAAAACCAGGTCAATCCGGGAAAGCCCGGCGCTTTGACGAGACCTTCAAGATTGTCGCGCAAGCGCTTGTTATCCGGCTGCGACGCGAGCAACTGCTCGATCGTCTGCCGTAGCTTGTCGACATTCACGCGAAGACCCCCCGGCTCCTACTTCAGGCTGGTTCTACATGCCATTCCGCATGCGTTGCAACCTTTGCCCTGAGCCTAACGCACGGAGGGTGACAGAAATTTGGCGGTTCAGCTTCCCAGTTGATAAGTCACTAGCTTCCCAGTTGATACGCGGCGAGTGCGGCGAGATTGACGATGTCGGTATCCTTGGAGCCGAGCGTGGCGATCTGCACCGAATGCTCCAGGCCGACGAGCATCGGCCCCATCACGGTGGCACCGCCCAGTTCGCGCAGCATCTTGGTGGAGATGGACGCGGCGTGGAACGCGGGCATGACGAGAACGTTGGCGGTGTCGGTCAGCCGGCAGAACGGATAGAGTTTGCGCAATTCCGGATTGAGCGCCACGTCGGCTGCCATGTCGCCGTCGTACTCGAAGTCGACATCCTGATCGCGCAGCAGTGCGACGGCCTTGCGCACTTCATCGGAACGTTCGCCACGCGGCTGGCCGAATGTGGAGTAGGCAAGCATGGCGACGCGCGGCTCGATGCCGAATTTGCGTGCAGCGCGGGCGGCTTCGATGGCGATGTTGGCGAGTTGGCGCGCATCCGGCATGTCGTGCACGCTGGTGTCGGCGATGAGCACGGCGCGGCCGCGGCAGAGCGCGAGCGAGACGCCGATGACGTGACGGCCGGGCTTGGCATCCATGACGCGGCGGATATCCTGGAACACGCTGGTCCAGTTGCGCGTGACGCCGGCCACCATGGCACCGGCATGGCCGTGAGCCACCTTGAGGGCGGCATAGATGTTGCGCTCGTTGCGCACCAGGCGCTCGCAGTCGCGGCGCAGATAGCCACGGCGCTGCAGGCGATTGTAGAGGAATTCGGTGAACTCCTCGGCGTGGCCGTCGCTGCGCGTATCGCAGATCTGAAATTCGGGTCGCAGCTTGATGCCCAGTTCCTTGAACTGCTTACGCACCACGTCGGCGCTGCCGACGAGGATGGGCGTGCCGAAGCCTTCCTGGAAATAGGTGTTGGCGGCGCGGATGACGGCCGGCTCTTCGCCTTCGGAGAAGATGACGGTTTGCGGTTCGGCGCGGACCTTGTCGAAGGTCGAGTGCAGCCAGCCGACGACGGGATCAAGGCGGCCCTTGAGGCGTGCGAGGTAGCCTTCCATGTTGACGATGGGGCGGCGGGCAACGCCGGTGTCCATCGCGGCCTTGGCGACGGCCGGCGGCACGTGGCTGATGAGGCGCGGATCGAACGGCGCGGGGATGATGTACTCCGGCCCAAACGTGGGGCGCTGGCCATGGAAGGCTGCCATCACCTGATCGGGCACTTCGGCGCGGGCGAGTTCGGCCAGGGCACGGACGGCGGCGATCTTCATCTCAACGTTGATGGTGGAAGCCTGCACGTCGAGGGCGCCGCGGAACATGAAGGGGAAGCACAGGACGTTGTTGACCTGGTTGGGATAGTCCGAGCGGCCGGTGGCGACGATGGCGTCATCGACGGCGGCGTGCGCATCTTCCGGCGTGATTTCCGGATCGGGGTTGGCCATCGCAAAGATGATGGGCTTGCGCGCCATCGACTTTATCATGCCAGGTGTGAAGGCACCCTTGGCGGAGAGGCCGAACAATACGTCGGCGCCGACGGCTGCTTCTTCAAGCGTGCGCGCCTTGGTCTTGGCGGCGTAGGCCGACTTCCACTGGTTCATGCCGTCCTTGCGGCCCTGGTAGATGACGCCCTTGGTGTCGCAGAGGATGACGTTGCTCTTGGGCATGCCCAGCGCGCCGAGCAGTTCGAGGCAGGCGATGCCGGCGGCGCCGGCGCCGTTGACGACGATCTTGCAGGTCTTGATGTCGCGACCGGTCAGTTCGAGCGCGTTGATGAGGCCGGCGGTGGCGATAATCGCCGTGCCATGCTGGTCGTCGTGAAAGACCGGGATGTCGAGCAGCTCTTTCAGCTTGTCTTCGATGATGAAGCAGTCGGGCGCCTTGATGTCTTCCAGGTTGATGCCGCCGAACGACGGGCCGAGATAGCGGACGCAGTTGATGAAGGCGTCCACGTCTTCCGTGTCGACGAGCAGGTCCATGGCGTCGATGTCGGCGAAGCGCTTGAACAGCGCGCCCTTGCCTTCCATGACGGGCTTTGAGGCGAGCGCGCCAAGATTGCCGAGACCGAGGATCGCCGTGCCGTTGGATACGACGGCAACGAGGTTGCCCTTGTTCGTGTACTCGTAGGCCAGCGCCTTGTTTTCGGCGATTGCTTCCACGGGCGCCGCCACACCAGGTGAATACGCGAGCGACAAGTCCCGCTGCGTCGCCAGCGGTTTGGTGGGCGTGATCTCCAGCTTGCCGGGCTTGCCTTGGGCGTGAAACTGAAGGGCTTCCTGCGCGGTGACCCGCGCGACGGGAATTTTGGTAGCCATGGGACCTGACGTTTTGGGGCCGCAAACAGCGATGCGGCAGCGGTGGGACAGGCTTGCCGTACGACAGAAACGGCATGGCGTCGACCCGCCCGAATGGACAGGCAGCTTGAAACTCATCAGATTGTCCGTATGCGTTATACTTGGATAGTCAGTGATCGTTCTGAGTTCAACTAAGCGAATATGCGTATTGTCTTATTTTGCTATTGCGGCTGCTCAAGAATCCTAACAACGTATGCGCATGTAAACTTACGTACTCCCAGTTTTACTTATCGCTGTTCAGCATTTACTGTCCGCACACTGTTTTAATTTGCGGACTGACTAAATACCCAAGGGCTAAAGTTTACGTGCGCTATCGCGTCTGCTGGATGCGATAGCCGTGCGTTCGTAGATCCGGTGAGCACACAAGCCAGACTTGCAGCGGCATCCCCCCACCAGCCGCTGCGCGGTGTCGGCGTCGGTTTATGTGCTTGCCGGAACCACGCGCCCACCGCCTTGGCTTTGCGCCGGTCGTCTGCCCGCGCTATGCCTTCGCCCGCCGATAGCACGGGTGATAAATGGCGGGCCGAAAGCCTTCACAACCAGACGATCCAAACAACGCTGCAGAGCCCTTGCCGGTTGTGCCCGAGGGCGTGACTCCCTCCATGGCGCAATTCCTGGAAATCAAGGCCGCCAATCCGGACAGCATTCTCTGGTACCGGATGGGCGATTTCTACGAGCTGTTCTTCGATGATGCCGTTACAGCCTCGCGCGCGCTGAGCATCGTGCTGACCAAGCGCGGCAAGCACCTGGGCGACGACATCCCCATGTGCGGCGTGCCGATCCACCGCGCCGACGAATATCTGCAGCGGCTGATCAAGCTCGGCTACCGCGTGGCGGTTTGCGAGCAGCTGGAGGATCCGGCCGAAGCCCGCAAGCGTGGCGCCAAGGCTGTCGTGCGCCGCGATGTCGTGCGCCTGGTCACGCCCGGCACGCTGACTGAAGAGACGCTGCTGGACGCCAAGGCCCGAAACTACCTGACCGCGATCTACCGGGAGCCGGGGCCGGAGGCCGTCAGTGCCATGGAGACGCGCCTGGCGCTGGCATCGCTCGACATCTCGACGGGTGAGTTCGAGGTCGGCGAGGTGTCGGGCGCGGATCTGGCCGGGGAGATGATCCGGTTGTCGCCGGGTGAAGTGCTGCTCGGCGACGCGCTGGCGGGGGATGGCGAGGTCAAGCGCTGGATCGAGTGGGCGGGGGCGGCGAGCACACCCGTGCCGTCCGCCTCGTTCGATAGCCTTGCGGGCGAGCGCAACTTGAAGGGTGCGCTCGGCGTCGCCGATCTTGCGGCATTCGGCGGGTTCACCCGAGCAGAGTTGGCCGCGATCGGCGCGCTACTGCGCTACATCGACTTGACGCAGCTCGGCGCCAAACCAGTGATCCGGCCGCCACGCAAAACTGGTGCAGCCGGCGTGCTGATGATCGATGCCTCAAGCCGGACCTCGCTTGGAACTGACGCGATCAACGTCCGGCGAGAAGCAGGGCAGCCTGCTGTCGGCGATCGACCGCACTGTAACCGGTGCCGGCGCGCGCGAACTGGCGGCGCGGCTGTCCTCGCCGTTGCAGGACGTAGCAGCAATCCAGCAACGCCTCGACGCCGTGGGGGCGCTGACGGACGACGAGGCGCTGCGCGGCGACCTGCGCGAGATCCTGCGTGGGGCTCCGGATGTCGCGCGTTCGGTCTCGCGGCTGGCGTTCGCACGCGGCGGCCCCCGCGATCTGGCTGCCGTGCGCGATGGACTGGCCGCTGCACGACAGAGCCACGACCGGCTGACGGGCATGGCGGCAGGCGGGCTTGGCCCCGCGGAGGATCTTCTCGGCATCATCGCCCGGCTGGGCGCAACCGATGCCGAGCTGGGCGCCATGCTGGGCGCTGCCCTGATCGAGGCGCCGCCGCACCTGAAGCGCGACGGCGGCTTCGTGAAGCCGGGCTGGCGGCCGGAACTCGACGAGGTGCGCCAGCTCAAGGACGACAGCCGCAAGGTGCTGGCGGAGCTCGAAGCGCAATACATCGGCGAGACCGGCATCAAGACGCTGAAGATCCGCCACAACAATATCCTCGGCTACTTCATCGAGGTGACGCAGCAGAACGCCAAGCCGATGCTGTCGGAACCGCTGTCGGACACGTTCCGGCACAAGCAGACGATGGCAAACGCGGTTCGCTTCACGACGCGCGAGCTGTCCGACATCGAGGGGCGCATCGCCTCGGCGGGCGAGCGGGCGCTGGCGATCGAACTGGAGGTATTCGCCGAGCTGAGCGCGCGTGTTGCGGGCCAGGAACGCGCCCTGTCTGCCGTCTCCGCAGCGCTGGCCGAACTCGATCACATTGCAGCACTTGCGGAGCTGGCACAGGAGCAAGGCTGGGTACGGCCGCAGGTCGACGCGTCCGACGTGTTCGAGATCCGCGGCGGCCGCCATCCCGTCGTGGAGCAGGCGTTACGGCAGGCCAAGGGCAGCGCATTCATCGAGAACGATTGCGTGCTCGGCCGGGCGGCGGCGGCCACTCCTCCGGGCTTCGACGAAGAAAAGGATGCGCGCATCTGGCTGGTGACCGGCCCAAACATGGCCGGCAAGTCGACGTTCCTGCGCCAGAACGCGCTCATCACCGTCCTGGCGCAGATGGGGTCTTATGTGCCGGCGCGAAGCGCGCACATCGGCGCCGTCGACCGCCTGTTCAGCCGCGTGGGCGCTGCGGACGACCTGGCGCGGGGCCGCTCGACCTTCATGGTCGAGATGGTGGAAACGGCAGGCATCCTCAACCAATCGACGGCGCGATCGCTGGTGATCCTCGACGAGATCGGCCGCGGCACGGCGACGTTCGACGGCCTCTCGATCGCCTGGGCTACCGTGGAATACCTGCACGACATCTGCGGCTGCCGGTCACTGTTTGCCACGCACTATCATGAGCTGACGGCGTTGGCCGGGCGCATGCCGCGCATCGCCAATGTCACCATGGACGTGACGGAGTGGCACGACGAGATCGTGTTCCTGCACAAGGTCAAGCGCGGCGCGGCGGCCGGCTCCTACGGCATTCAGGTCGCCAAGCTGGCTGGAATGCCGGGCCAGGTCGTGAAGCGGGCCGGCGAAGTGCTGGCGTTGCTGGAGAAGAACGACCGGCGCGGCGGAGGCGGGCGCAAACCCCTGGCTGAGTTGCCGCTTTTTGCGGCAATGGTGCAAGCCGACGACACGCCTGCACGGGTAAAGGCCTCGGATGTGGAACTGGAACTCGACAAGCTGCAGCCCGATACGCTAACCCCGCGGCAAGCACTTGATGCGCTTTATGCTCTGAAGCAGTTGCGGACGAATGCCGTAAAGCCCAAGAAGTAGCTTCACCTCACCCTTTGCTCTCGATCGATCGGCGGCATGGACAGCTCGACCTTTGCGCCTTCCCCGTACTTCGACCCGGCCGCGCTGCGCGTCGAGCTGACGGCGCTGTTCAATGCGCACGGCGCCGGCGATGCGCGCGGGCTGGTCGTCGATCGCCTGAAGGCCCTGGTGAAGGATGCCCGGCTGCAGGCCCAGCGCACGCTGGAGGCCGACGGCAACGGCCGCCGCTGCGCCGAGGGCCTGGCCAAGTTCCAGGATGAGCTGATCCGCCTGATCTACGACTACACGGTGCATCACGTCTATCGCGCCAGCATTCCCTCTGAGGCAGAGCGCATGGCCATCGTGGCGACCGGCGGCTATGGCCGCGGGCTGCTGGCGCCCGGCTCGGACATCGATCTGCTGTTCCTGCTGCCGTACCGGCAGACACCGTGGGGCGAGAGCGTCGCGGAGTACATGCTCTACGTGCTGTGGGATCTCGGCTTCAAGGTGGGGCACGCGACGCGCAACGTCGACCAGTGCCTCAAGATGGCGCTGGCGGACATGACGATCCGCACCGCACTGGTCGATATCTGGCTGGTGCAGGGCGACGCGCAGCTGTTCTCGGAGTTATCTGACCGGCTGCGTACCGACGTGTTCACCGGCACGGGCCGCAAGTTCATCGACGCCAAGATGGCCGAGCGCGAAGAACGCCACAACAAGATGGGTGAGAGCCGCTACAAGGTCGAGCCCAACGTCAAGGACGGCAAGGGCGGCCTGCGCGATTTGCACGCACTGCACTGGCTATCGAAATACCTCTTCGGCGGCGAAGTGGGGCCGCCGACGGTGGAGGCGGGGATCTTCACGCCGGCGGAAGTGGCGACTTTCCGCAAATGCGAAGACTTCCTCTGGAGCGTGCGCTGCCTGCTGCACTTCATGACCGGCCGCGCCGAAGAACGGCTGACGTTCGACCTGCAGCCGCACATGGCCGAGGTGCTGGGCTATCGCGCTCAGCGTGGCCAGCTGGCCGTCGAACGCTTCATGAAGCACTACTTCCTGATCGCCAAGGAAGTCGGCGACCTGACGACCATCCTGTGCTCGGCGCTGGAAATGCAGCAGCTGAAGACCTCGCCCGGGCTGAAGAGCCGCTTGCTGGCGCCGCTTGGCTGGCGCAGCCGGCGGCAACTGCGCGAGCGCACGGATTTTCGCATCGACAACGGCCGGCTGAATATTGCCGACCGCGATGTCTTCCAGCGCGATCCCGTCAATCTGATCCGCCTGTTCGCGCAAGCCGAAGCTCACGACGCATTCCTGCATCCGGATGCCATCCGCCGCATTCGCCGTTCGCTGCGCTTGATCGACGACAAGTTCCGGCAGAACCCCGAAGCCAATCGCATCTTCCTGGAGATGCTGACGGGCAAGACCAATCCGGAAGCCAGTCTGCGGCGCATGAACGAGGCGGGCGTCATCGGCCGGTTCATTCCGGCGTTCGGCCACGTCGTGGGCATGACGCAGTTCAACATGTATCACCACTACACGGTGGACGAGCATCTGATCCGGACCGTCGGCCAGCTGAACTACATCGAGCGCGGCGAGGGCGGCGAGCAGTTGCCGCTTTCCAGCGAGATTTTTCCGACGATCAAGAACCGCAAGCTTCTGTACGTCACGGCCTTTCTGCACGACATCGGCAAGGGCCGGGTCGAGGATCATTCGATCCTTGGTGCGCGCATCGCGCGCGACGTCTGTCCGCAACTGGGCCTCACGGCCGCAGAGACGGACACGGTGTGCTGGCTCATCGAGCACCATTTGACGATGAGTACGATCGCGCAGACGCGCGACATAGCCGATCCGAAAACCGTGCGGCAGTTCGCCGACATCGTGCAAAGCCCGGAGCGGCTGAAGCTGCTGCTTCTTTTGACGGTTGCAGACATCCGGGCCGTCGGCCCCGGCGTGTGGAATGGCTGGAAGGGGCAGCTGCTGCGGACGCTGTACTACGAGACCGAGCCGCTGGTGGCGGGCGGCCATACGAAGATCGAACGGCGCGAGCGTGTGGCGGAGGCGAAGAGTCGCTTTCCGCGCTGCACTGTCCGATTGGCCGGACGATGCCGTCGAGCGCTATACG
This sequence comes from uncultured Pseudomonadota bacterium, assembly GCA_963846845.1. GTDB lineage: Bacteria > Pseudomonadota > Alphaproteobacteria > Rhizobiales > Hyphomicrobiaceae > JAKAXS01. The sequence goes on from CAWJXQ010000017.1 coordinate 189,636, forward strand.
AACCGCTACTTCCCTGACTACTGGTTGCGCACCGATACGGCGCGGCAGGTTCAGCACGCAAAGCTCATCGAGCGTGCCGAGGCCAGTGGCGAAAACGTCGGTACCGAGTTCACGATGGACGCTTTTGCGGCCATCACGGAGGTTACGGTGTACGCGCCGAACCATCCGCGGTTGCTTGCGCTGTTTGCGGGCGCCTGCGCGGCGAATGGCGCCAACATCATGGGCGCGCATATCACGACGACGCGCGATGGTTCTGCGCTCGACACCTTCCTGTTTTCGCGCGGCTTTGCCAACGACGAGGACGAAGAGCGGCGGGCGCGGCGCATCGGCGACACGATGATCAAGCTTCTGAAGGGCGAGGAGGTGGCCAAGACCATGCTCGCCAACATGCGGGTGAGCCCGAGCCGGATCGACGCCTTCAAGGTTGAACCGGAAGTGATCATCAACAACGCGCTGTCGGACAGCTTCACAGTCATCGAAGTGTCGGGCCGTGACCGGACGGGCTTGTTGTATGACCTCACGTCGACACTGTCGGACCTGTCGCTGGACATCAGTTCGGCGCACATCACGACCTACGGCGAAAAGGCCGTCGACGTATTCTATGTCACTGATTTACTGAACAAAAAGATCGATAGCGACGCGCGGCAGAAGACCATCACGGAACGTCTCGAAGCCGTGCTCGCCGGCCCTGCGGCAAGGGCCCCGGGAAGGACCCGGGGGAAGAAACAGCCCGCGTAAGGCTCGCGCACGGAAAAGCCCCGATGATCCGCCCCCAAATCGCGGGGGACCTGGATGAGCATGAATCGCAAGCAACGGCGCGCGGCCGCGGCGGGAAAAGGGCGCGGAGGTTCCGACGCCGCTCATACCGAGTACGTTACGGGGCACGGGCTCCACACGCGAGGCGACCTCGTCGGAGCGAAATCACACTATTTGCGGGCGCTCGCCCTTGATCCGGACAATTCCGGAAGCCTGCTCGGCATGGGCCTGATCGCCTTTGGCCAGAAAATGCTGGAAGAGGCAGAAGATTTCCTGCGCCGTGCCAGCGAAGCCGAGCCTGACGATCCGACAATTCAGTCGAACTTCGCCGCCGTTCTGGTCGAGCGTAGCAAGTATGCCGAGGCCGTCCAGTGCTGCGAGCGGGCTCTTGCGGCCGACGCCGGCAACTACGAGGCCCTGTGCAATTTGAGTTTTGCTCAACGCCGGACGTGGAAGTTTGTCGAAGCAATCGCCTCCGCCCGCAAGGCTGTCGCACTCAAGCCCGAGCTGGCAAACGGGTATGTCGCACTCGGAACGGCTCTCGTCGAACGGCCCGACAAATCATCCGACGATATGGACGAAGCCCTCGCTCATCTGCTGAAGGCGCAATCGATCGACGCGAGCCTCAACGACAAAGTTGAGCTCGGCATCGCGACTGTGATGCTCAATCGCGGCGACGCGAAGGGCGTCATGGAGATGCTTGCCAATCGAGACAGCAGCGAATTTTCGGGCACCGACTATCACCGGCTGATGACGACGGCCTATCTCGCGATGCAGGATTATACGAATGCGGTTTACGCAGCGCAGCAGTACTGCGCGGCGGAGCCTGAACTCGGCAACGCGCAGGCCCTGCTGTCTGTCGCAATGGTAAATCTAAAACAATACGACGCGGCACTGCAGTCCGCGCGCAGAGCCCTGGAACTGGACCCTGAGCTCCATACTCTGAAGCTCGATATTTGCCAGATTCGGCAGCTGCTGGCGGATTGGGACGGCCTAGCTGAAGCGCAACGCGAAGTTGTCGACTTCATGCTTGAAACGGAGAGCATTTCCGGTCCGTTTCACTTGATATCCATTCCGGAGCCGTCTGGATCAGCAGCGAACCAACTGCAATGCGCCAAAATTTTTCAAAGACGGATCATATCGTCCAATTCGAATGCCAAGCCGCTCAGCAAAGGCAAGCGGCTCAACGAGCGCCTGAAGATCGGCTATCTGTCCAACGACTACCGCGACCATGCCACTGCGTCGTTGATGTCGGAATTGATCGAACGGCACGACCGATCGCATTTTGAGATTTACGCGTACTGCTACAGCGCTGACGACGAGAGCAGCTTCCGGCGCAGGCTGCAGGACGCGTTCGATCACTTCATCGACGTCAATCCACTGACGCTGGAGGAAACGGCGAAGGCAATTCGACGGGACGACATCGATATACTCATCGACTTGAAGGGATTCACGCAGGGCTCGCGAGGGTCGCTTCTCATCCACCAGCCGGCGCCCATTCAGGTCAACTACCTCGGTTATCCGGGAACACTCGCCGCAGAGTACGTCGACTACATTATCGGCGACGAATTCCTGACGCCGCTGGACAGCCAGAAATTCTACACCGAAAAAATCGTTCAGCTGCCGAACTGCTATCAGCCCAATGACACGCAGCGAGCTGTCGACGATTACCTGATACGCCGTGAGGACTTCGGACTACCGCCCACAGGGTTCGTTTTCTGCAGCTTCAACAACGTCAACAAGCTGACGAAAGAGGTCTTCCAAATCTGGATGCGGCTCCTCAACCAGGTGCCCGGTTCCGTGCTCTGGTTGTTGACGGTCTATGACTCGGTCAAGATCAACCTGCGAAAGGAAGCTGCCGCATGCGGCATCGATCCCAGCCGCATCATTTTTGCGCCGATCGTTGGAATTCCGGCCCACATTGCGCGCATGGGGCTGGCCGATCTGTTTCTCGACTCATACCCCTGCACGGCGCACACGACCGCGAGCGAATCTCTTTGGGCCGGGCTGCCGCTTTTGACGTGTGCTGGCGAGACATTTGCCTCCCGCGTCGCCGGAAGCATCCTCATTGCCGGTGGCTTGCCAGAGTTCGTCGTCACAAATTTGCGGGATTACGAGGACACGGCACTCAAGCTGGCTCAGAACCCGGATCTTTTAAAGCCGTATCGCAAGAAGCTCGAGCGCGTTTCACAGACACCGCTGTTCGATATCGCCACTTACACTCAGGATTTGGAGCGTGCCTACATTCAAATGGCGACGCTTTACACGAACGGTAAGGAGCCCGAGGCCTTCGCGGTTCGCGATCTACCTGCACACCCATCCTTGACCAAGCCGACTCTGGCTGCGGAGATGCCAAAAATGAACATTCAAGAGCTTCAGTCGACGGTGCGCGCGGTTGCTTCAGCACAACCCACGTATATCGACGCGCGGATAAAATACGAGTTCTGCCCGTTGTGCTATGGCCAGAACACTTCATCACTCGGCGCGTCAGACATCGAGCGTCATCCGCTGTACAAGGCCCAGCTGCCGCCGACGATGCCCTGGTGCCTGTGCAAAGATTGCCGGCACGTTTTTACTGAAGGTTTCTTCAACGAAGAAGCTTACGCGCTGCTCTATCCGAAAACGCCCGCTAACGAGCTGGCGGGCTACGATGCGGAGCGGCAAAGACTGGCCAATTCAAAAATCGTACATCGCGTTTCCCAGTTGGCCCCTCACGGCATCTGGCTCGATGTCGGATTCGGAAACGGCTCGCTTTTGTTCACTGCCAGCGAGTTCGGCTACCACAGCGTCGGCCTCGACATTCGGGCTGACAACGTCAGCGCCATGAAAGAATTCGGGATCGAGGCACATGAGCTGTGCATCGAGCAGTACAAGCCAAACCGGCCATGCAGCGTCATCAGCATGGTGAACGTGCTGCAGCACCTGCCCTTCCCTGGCTCAGCAATCGAACACGCATCGCAGTTGCTGGCGTCAAATGGCGTGCTCTACCTGATCATGCCGAACATGGATACCGCGTTGTGGCGCCTCATGGACAAGCAGCAGAAGAACCCCTTCTGGACCGACCTTGAGACCTATCATCACTTCACGCGCCAGCGCCTCTATGACCTGTTGGCACAGCACGGCCTCGTTCCGGTCGAATATAGCGTCAGCGAGCGCTACCGGTCGTCGATGGAAGTGCTGGCTGTGAAGGTGCCGCCTAAAGCGTCTTAAGATCAATTCTCGCTATCTGAATAAAGGGCGGATCCCACGGTCCGCCCTTTCTCATTCCACACGCCACCTTGCCCGCCCGGCGCGGGTCGAGTACTTCCGTCAGCCATGAAACTCTACAAGTCCTTCGCCACGGTTGGTGGCCTCACGCTGCTGAGCCGGGTTCTGGGCTTCGTGCGCGATATCCTGGCTGCTGCCGTGCTCGGCACCGGTTTCGTGGCCGACGCGTTCTTCGTGGCTTTCCGGTTTCCCAACCTGTTCCGGCGCCTGTTCGGCGAGGGGGCGTTCAACTCTGCCTTCATCCCCCTGTTCGCGGGCAAGCTGGAAGGCGAGGGGGCGCCGCAAGCCCGGGTATTCGCCGAGGAAGCGATGGCGGGACTGGTATTCGTGCTCGTGCTGCTGTCGGCCATTTGCATGATCTCGATGCCCTGGCTGATGCACCTGCTGGCACCGGGCTTTGCCGATACGCCGGAGAAGTACGATCTCGCCGTGCTGCTGACGCAGATCACGTTTCCCTATCTGCTGTGCATGTCGCTTGTGGCGCTGCTTTCAGGCGTGCTGAACACGTTCGGCAAATTCGTCGAGAGTTCGTCGGTTTCGATCGTGCTCAATCTCGTGCTCGCCGCCGCCATGCTGCTGTCGATCGGCCTGGGATATCGCAACGAGCCCGCCGCCGGCATCATCCAGGCGTGGGGCGTATTCATTGCCGGCTTCCTCCAGCTGGCGCTGCTGGCCTGGGGAATACGGCGCGCCGGCTTTTCGATGTCGCTGCGCTGGCCGCGCTGGAGCCCCAATATGAAGAGGCTGGTGACGCTCGGCATTCCCGGCATCATCGCCGGCGGCATCACGCAGCTCAACATCGTCATCGGCACCGTGATTGCGTCGTTGCAGGACGGCGCGGTTTCGCACCTCTATTACGCAGACCGGATTTATGAGCTGCCGCTGGCGATCGTCGGCATTGCCATCGGTGTCGTGCTGCTGCCGGAGATGTCGCGGCACCTGCGCGCGGGAAACGACGCCGCGGTGATGGACAGCCAGAACCGCTCTTTAGAATTCGCGATGCTGCTGACGGTGCCGGCCGCCGTGGCGCTTGCCGTCATTCCACATTCCATCGTCTCGGTGTTGTACGAGCGCGGGGCATTCACCGCGATGGACACGCCCAACACCGCCAACGCGCTGGCGATCTTTGCGCTCGGCCTGCCGGCATTCGTGCTCATCAAGGTATTCTCGCCAGCTTATTTCGCGCGCGAGGACACCAAGACGCCGATGCGGTACGCGGTGATCAGCCTGACGGCGAACACGCTGGGGTCGATCGCGCTGTTCTTCGTATTCCGGCATCTCGGGATGATGCCGCACCTGGGCATCGCGGTCGCCACGACGCTAGGCGGATGGATGAATGCGCTCATGCTGTGGCTCGGATTGCGGCGGCTCAAGCACTTCACGATCGACGCCAGACTGCGCCGGTCGCTGCCAATGATCATTCTGTCCAGCGTCATCATGGGGGTAGCACTGCTGGCCGGCGCCATCCTGCTCGCGCCCTGGCTGGAGCCGCACCATTCGTTTGTTGTTCGCGCCGGGGCGCTCGGCCTGCTGATCGGAGCCGGAATGGCGGTTTACTTCGCTGCTGCGCATATTTCCGGAGCCTTCCGCCTGGGAGCGCTCAAGGCCGCCATGGGGCGTGGCGGCGACTAGCGCGAGGTGCTCTGGGCCGACAGACTTGCGCAGGCCGAGCGGGCACGCGATAACCCGCGCCGACCCTCTTATATTGCGTGCTTCTGTTCGGAAAACCGCTTTGCACCTTATCCGGAAGCACTTTGAAGGACCACGTTATGAAACTTACGCCCCGCGTCTTCTCCGGCATGCAGCCGACCGGCACTCTGCATCTTGGCAACTATCTCGGTGCCATGCTGCAGTGGATCGAGATGCAGAAGACGCACGAGTGCATCTATTGCGTCGTCGACATGCACGCCATCACGATGTGGCAGGAGCCGGCGGAGCTCGTAACTGCCACGCGGGCCGTGACGGCCGCCTACATTGCAGCGGGCCTCGATCCGAAGACGAGCATTCTGTTCAACCAGAGCCAGGTGCCGGAGCACGCCGAGCTGGCGTGGGTGTTCAACTGCGTGGCGCGGCTGGGTTGGCTGAACCGCATGACGCAGTTCAAGGACAAGGCCGGCAAGGATCGCGAGGCGGCATCCGTCGGGCTCTACGCCTATCCCAACCTGATGGCGGCCGACATCCTGGCCTATCGCGCGACGCATGTGCCGGTCGGTGAAGACCAGAAGCAGCACCTGGAGCTGGCGCGCGACATCGCGCAGAAGTTCAACAACGACTTCAAGCCGCAGATCGAGGCGGCGGGATTTGCCGACGGTCTATTCTTCCCGCAGCCGGAGCCGGTGATCACCGGGCCGGCGACGCGCGTGATGAGCTTGCGTGACGGCACCAAGAAGATGTCGAAGTCGGACCCGTCCGACCTTTCGCGCATCAACCTGTCGGACGATGCCGATACGATCGCCCGCAAGATCCAGAAGGCCAAGACGGACCCTGAGGGCATTCCCTCCGAGCCGGGTGGACTGACGGGCCGGCCGGAGGCTGAAAACCTGGTCGGGATCTACGCGGCGCTGGCCGGCAAGGCAAAGGGAGACGTGCTGGCTGAGTACGGCGGCGCGCAGTTTTCGGCCTTCAAGAAGGCACTGGCCGACCTGGCGGTGAGCCGGTTGCAGCCGCTGGGCGAAGAGATCAAGAGATTGACGAGCGAGCCCAAGGAGATCGACGCCATTTTGGCCGACGGCTCAGCCCGGGCACACGCCATCGCCAAACCGGTCATGGACAAGGTGAAGGACATCGTCGGCTTCGTGCGGTCGTGATGCCGCCCACCAGGCCTGGTTGTGTAAACCGGTGCGGCTACGTGCTGGCAATTGCCGGGCGGCCAGACGCGTGGCAGCATGCGGGCATGAAAATCCGGCGTAGCTTCGAAGCAGGCCACCTGCGCAAATTTCTGCTCGTCGTCGACGACAGCGCGGAGGTGGAGAGCGCGCTTTACTATGCGGCAAGCCGCATTGCGCACTCGTCGGGCTCGCTGCTCATGCTGTACGTGGTCGAACCCCAGCAGTTCCAGCACTGGGTGGGCGTGCGCCAGTTGCAGCTGGAGGAAGAGACGACGAAGGCCAAGGCGCTTTTCAGGCTGTTCCGGCGCAAGCTGGCGCAATCGGGCTTCGAAGACATCGTGTGCGAAGAGGTCGTCCGCGAGGGCGACAAGGCGGAGGAGATCGTGCGGCTGATCGCGGAGGACGAGGACGTGGCCATTCTCGTTCTTGGCGCATCGACGGACGCGAAGGGGCCAGGCCCCCTGGTTTCGGCGCTCGCCGCGGGCAAGCTGGCGGGCAATTTCCCCATTCCAGTGACGGTAGTGCCGGGTAACCTTGCCCTGGAAGTCATCAAAACATTGGCTTAAACCCCGCCCAGGGGCTCGACTTTCGGCCTTCGAGCGCCTATTTCTGGAACAGTTCTAAGTGCGGTGGCTCCGGCCGCCGACAATGCGCATTTGCTTGAAGCGGAGACTGCCATGTTCATTCAAACCGAGGCCACCCCTAACCCGGCGACGCTCAAGTTCCTGCCTGGGCGGCAGGTGCTGTCGGACGGCACGGCCGACTTCCGCGACGTCGCGGCTTCGAAGGCGTCTCCCCTGGCGACGCGCCTATTCGAGATCGACGGCGTGAAGGGCGTATTTCTGGGCTCCGACTTCATCTCCGTGACGAAGACCGACGGCGAATGGCAGCATTTGACGCCGATGATCCTCGGCGCCATCATGGAACACTACATGTCCGGCAACGCCGCAGACGGTGGCGAAGCGGGCGGCGAAGACGAGGTCGAGAATTACGACCCCAAGGACGAAGAAGTCGTCGCCACGATCAAGGAATTGATCGAAACGCGCGTGCGGCCGGCCGTGGCGCAGGACGGTGGCGACATCACCTTCTCCGGTTTCCGCGACGGCATCGTTTATCTGCACATGCGTGGTGCCTGCGCGGGCTGCCCCAGCTCGACGGCGACGCTGCGGCATGGCATCGAAAACCTGCTGAAGCATTTCTGCCCTGAGGTCGACGGCGTGCAGGCCGTTTGAGGATCATGCAGTCTTGATCAGGAGCCCCGCGCAAGCGGGGTTTTCTGTTTGTGCACAAAGGAGCATCCCGTGAGCGATCGATTGGCCCAGACGGCACTGAACCAGCTCTTCTTTGACGCACGCACGCACTCGAAATTTTTGGACAAGCCGGTCGCGCCGTCTCTGCTGCACGAGTTGATCGACACGTTGAAGATGGGCGCCGACGTCGGCCAACTGCCAACCGGCGCGTTTCGTGTTCGTTACCTCTCCCGAGGGCAAAGAGCTTTTGAAACCGCATTTGTCGGCGGGCAACCGCGACAAGACGATGGCCGCGCCGGTCTGCGTCATCATTGGCCAGGACATGGAATTCTACGAGCGGCTGCCGCAGCTGTTCCCGCATACCGATGCGCGCAGCTGGTTCACGGGCAAGCCTGAGCACATCGCAGCGACTGCGTTTCGCAACAGCTCGCTTCAGGGCGCCTATCTCATCCTGGCGGCGCGCGCTCTGGGTCTGGATTGCGGGCCGATGTCGGGCTTCGACAACGCAGGCGTGGACGAGGCGTTCTTTGCTGGCACAAGCGTGAAGTCGAACTTCCTGTGCAATCTCGGCTATGGCGACACATCGGCGCTGCAGGCAAGGTCGCCGCGGCCTTCGTTCGACGATCTTGCACGATTTGCCTAACTTGCACGCAAGGCGCTGGAACAAACGGCAGCGTTCGCGGTTAATCAGCTGAACCGATTATGCATAGCTCTGCGGATACCAAGCAGGGCACTTCCCGCCGTCCCAAGCGAGCGGACTGCCGCAGGCGTCCTAGATGTCCTGCGGATTTTCTTTTGGAGCGCCTCAGGAACGATTTATTCTGCGGCGCACTATAATTGCGTGCTTTGATCATGGACGCCTCGAAGCGTTCTGGGCGCGTATCGGGGTGGCGCCGCATCTCAGCGGCCGCAAATGACGGAAAAACATGGAACAGCAGCGCAACGCACATTTCCAATCCGATTTGGCGCGTGCAGACGGCCAACCGCTGGATATGGCGGCGATCGGCAACGGGCGTATCGCTGCGCTGATCAACCGTTCGGCGCGGATCGTGTGGTGGTGCTTCCCACGCTTCGATGCCGATCCCGTTTTCTCCAATTTGCTCTCTGGAGACGAGGAGAAGGGTTTCCTGGACGTCGTTCTCGACGGGCAACAGGAAGTCACCTCCGCTTATGCCCGTAACACGGCGATCCTCGAGACGATCATTCGCGACAAAGACGGCAACGCGATCAAGATCACAGACTTTGCGCCCAGGTTCGAACTCTTCGAACGCATGTATCATCCCGCGCAAATCATCCGCCGCATCGAGCCGATCGCGGGTCTTCCGCGCATCACCATTCGTTTGCGGCCGACGCGGGACTACGGCGTGCCCCGAGTTGTGCAAGCCGTCGGTTCAAATCACATCCGTTATCCCGGCGGCCTGCACGACGTGCGGCTGACGACCGACGCGCCGCTTTCCTACGTTCTGCAGGAGACGACATTCGCGCTGACGCGCCCCGTGACGCTGCTGATCGGCACCGACGAGACACTCGAAGGCAGCGTCGACAAGGTCGGCCGCGAGTCGCTGGAGAGGACGCGCGACTACTGGATGAACTGGGTTCGCGGGCTTGCGGTACCGCTCGACTGGCAACAGGAAGTCATTCGCGCGGCGGTGTCGTTGAAGTTGTGCAACTTCGACGAGACCGGAGCGATCGTCGCGGCTTTGTCGACGTCGATCCCGGAAGCGCCCGGAACGCAGCGCAATTGGGACTATCGCTACTGCTGGCTGCGGGATGCCTACTTCGTGGTCAAGGCGCTGAACCGCCTGGGCGCGACGCAGACGATGGAATCCTACCTCGACTACATCACGACGCTGGCGACAGACGACGAGAGCGTGCTGTGTCCCGTCTACGGCATCGCGCATAACGACGATCTCACCGAGTACTTCGCCGAGCATCTGGCAGGCTTCAAGGGCATGGGCCCGGTGCGCGTCGGCAACCAGGCGGCAGAACAACTGCAGCACGACGCCTACGGCAGCATCATTCTCGGCGTGTCGCAGATGTTCATCGACCAGCGCTTGCCGCGCATGGGCGATGAGGCGCTGTTCCGCCGCCTCGAAGCGCTTGGGCACAGGGCGCGGCGCTTCTATCTCGATCCGGATGCCGGCATCTGGGAGTATCGCGGCCGCAAGCTGGTGCATACCCACTCGGCGACGATGTGCTGGGTGGCGCTCGACCGGCTGGCGCGGATCGCTGTAACGCTAGGCTTGCCGGATCGTCACGCCTTCTGGCGCGCTGAGGCGGACAAGGTGCGTCATGAAATTCTGACGCGCGCGTGGAACGAGAAGCGGGGGGCGATCGTCGGCGCGCTCGATCAATCCGAGTTGGATGCCAGCGTGCTGCTTCTGCCGGAGCTAGGCCTGATATCGGCCACCGACGAGCGTTTCGTGAAGACGTGCGACGTGATCGGTAAGGAACTGTCGCGCAACGGTTTCATCATGCGCTATGTGGCCGAAGACGATTTCGGCGCGCCGGAAACTGGATTTCTCGTCTGTCAGTTCTGGTATATCGACGCGCTAGCCGCGATTGGACGCACAGAAGACGCTCGCGGACATCTGACGGACCTGCTGGGCCGGCGAAACTCGTTCGGCTTGCTTTCGGAAGATATTCATCCGGGCACCGGCCATTTGTGGGGTAACATTCCGCAAACCTACTCGATGGCGGGCATCGTCAATTCCTGCATGACGCTGTCGCGTCCGTGGGAAACGGCGTGGTCTGACAAAAGAATTGGTTAAGTTGCATCGACGTTACGCCATGTTGCGGTGCAGGAACGCTTTTTGCCTCTCGCGCGTTACATCAACGGGATAGTTGGATCTTGGCATCTGCGACAGCGTCGCGGATGGCTGCGCAACGTCCCGCATCAATGCAGGAGGTCGCGCGTTTGAAGCGCATTGTGCTCGTATCCAATCGCGTCGTCAGCTTGAGCGCTGCCGCTCAAGCCGGTGGCGTCTCCGTCGCGCTAGCCGACATTCTGAAATCCGAGCGCGGGTTGTGGTTCGGCTGGAATGGGGACGTCGCCACGTCCGACGAGGACCTCGACAAGGTTTCGATTACCAAGGCGGGCGCCGACAGCGCGATCGTGACGGTGCCGATTACCGAAGACGAGCACCGCGCCTATTACCTGGGTTACTCGAATTCGGTTCTATGGCCGGTGTTCCATAATCGGCTGGATCTGGCGCAATTCGAGGCTGGCTATTATCAGAGCTACCTCGACGTGAACCGCCGCTTCGCGCGGCAGCTGCATTCGCTGCTCGAGCCGGGCGATACGATCTGGGTTCACGACTATCACCTGATCCCGTTGGCGGCCGAGCTGCGCAAGCTTGGCGTCACCTCGCCAATCGGCTTCTTCCTGCACATTCCCTCGCCGCCATCGCAGACCTTTCTCGCTATTCCCGAATATCGTGAGCTGGCGCGAGCGCTTTCGTCTTACGATCTCATCGGCGTGCAAACGCAGGCCGATGTGGCCAACCTCATTGCGTTCTTTGAAGATGCTGTTCAGGGCCGTATCTTGCAGGACGGCCGCATTAGCGTTTGCGACCGGCGCCTTGCGATTGCAAGTTTCCCCGTCGGCATCAACCTGCCGGATTTCCAGGGCGCCACGCCGGCGCGCGAGCTGGCGCAGGCGACACCTGGGGCCAAGCGCATCATCGGCATCGACCGGTTGGATTACACGAAGGGCTTGCCGCAGAAATTCCGCGCCTACGAGCGCTTCCTGGAGAAGCACGAAGCCTATCGCGGCAAGGTGGTGCTATCGCAAATTGCGCCACCGACGCGCGAAGACGTCGAGGCGTACTCCGAGATCCGGCATACGCTGGAGCATCTTTCGGGGTCCATCAATGGCCGCTTTGGCGAAATGGACTGGGTGCCGATCCACTACATACACCGCACCACCGCGCGCAAACGGCTGCGGGACATCTATCGTTCGTCAAACATCTGCCTCGTCACGCCGTTGCGTGACGGCATGAATCTCGTCGCCAAGGAATACATAGCCGCGCAAGATTCCGCAGATCCCGGCGTCGTCATTCTCTCGCGTTTCACGGGAGCTGCCGAGCAGCTGAAAGAGACGCTGATCGTCAATCCCTACGACATCGACGAAGTGGCCGATGCGATCAAGACCGGGCTGGAGATGGAGCGCGACGAACGCGTGGCGCGCCACGCGAAGCTTTTCGAATCCATCTCGACGTACGACACCTTCACTTGGCGCAAGTCGTTCCTGCGCGCACTGGAAATGTGCGCCAAGGAACGGCACCGGGCCAGCGGCTCGTCGAGCGAAGCCATCCGCAAGGCGCTCGACAAGGTGCATCTGGCTCATTCAATTGCCAAGCCGGCCGACGACAAGATGGCGCGGGCCGCCCTGCCGCATGCAGCCTTGCCAGAGGCGGCAAAATCAACGGCTACGTGAGGACGTGCGATGAAGGCGCTGACGGTCGGCGGAGCGATGATCGATACAATCGCGATCATCGAGAGCGAGCGCATCGAGCGGATGTCCATGCTCAATGCCGACGCTTCGTTTCTGCTGCTTGAAGAGGGCCGCAAGACGGAGGCGACGGAGATTTCCACGCACTGCGGGGGAGGAGCCGTTAACTCGGCAGTGTCCATGGCTCGCCTTGGGTTCGACGTTTCGACGCTGATCAAGCTGGGCAAGGACGACCGCGCTGAGACATTGCTCGCGCATTTGCTGAACGAGGGCGTCTCGACGCGTTATGCCTTGCGAGACGAAACGGCGCCGACGGGTGCCAGCGTGCTTGTGTCCTCGCACGAACGCAATGCCGCGGTGTTCACGTTTCGCGGGGCAAACTCATTCATGACACCGCAGGACCTTCGCGATGACGCGTTCGCGGTCGATGTCGTCTACATCGCCAACCTCAGTAACAAGTCGGCCGACTGTTATCCGTTGATCGTGCAGAAGGCCAAGGCGCGCGGTGCTCTGGTGGCGGCAAATCCCGGTGTGCGCCAGCTTTCGGCGCGTGGCGCCGCCTTCAAGAAGATGCTCAGTTCACTCGACATCCTCGCGATCAACCGCACCGAGGCCGAGGTGTTGGTGACGGCCTTGGTCGCTGAGCACGGCGAAGGCGGACCGGCATTGCGGGTGAAAAAGGGCGAGAGCCTGCCAAAGCTTGCCATCAGGGGGCTGAATGGCGGCGGCTTCAACATGTCGCTGCGCGGGTTCCTCAAGGCGATGATGGCGTCGGGGGCAAACTGCGTTCTTCTGACAGATGGCCGCGACGGCGCATTTGTTGCACGAAAGGATGAACTCTATCACTGTCCATCGCTGACGACCGAGGTGGCCGGCACGGCAGGCGCGGGCGATGCCTTCACGTCGACGTACACGGTCTTCAAGGCACAGGGGCTTTCAGTGGAACAGGCATTGATCGCGGCGACTTTGAACGCAGCATCGGTCTTGCGCCATGTCGACACGCAGTCCGGCCTCATGAAAAGAGCTGCGCTGGATAAGGCGATGCTCGAGACGAAGACACCAATAAGCGTACAGCGATGGACGTTATGAGCCAGGCGTTCGTATTGACCGATACGGAGCTGGCGCGTGATGATGGGCTGCTCAACACGCCGCATCGCTGCGCGTTGTTCCTCGACATGGATGGCACACTGCTCGAAATGGCGGCCTCGCCAGAGGCTGTGCGTGTGCCGACCGGGCTGACTACGCTGCTTCAATCATTGTCCGACGGGCTTGGCGGCGCGCTCGCCATACTGACCGGCCGGCAGGTCATCGAGGCCGACAGGCTGCTTGATCCGTTGAAGCTTCCGGCATCCGGCGTGCACGGGGCGCAGGTGCGGCGCGCGCGCGGCGGCGAGATCGAGACGTGCAGTCCTGAGCTGCCCGCCGAACTCGTGGCGCAACTTGTCGCCTTGGAAGGGAAGATGCCGGGTATTCGCGCCGAAGCGAAGGGTCCCGGCTTTGCGGTGCATTATCGCGTGGTGCCGCATGTACAGCCGGAATTGGAAACGACGCTGCGGCGGCTGCTGGCGGACTACGCGAGCAACGTGGTTCTATCGCGTGGCCGGAAGATTTTCGAGATCGTGCCAATCGGCACGACCAAGGGCACATCGCTCGTTTCGTTCTGCGCGCAGGCGGAGTTTGCAGGCCGCAAGCCGGTGATGATCGGTGACGATATCGGCGATGAGCCCGCATTCGCCGCGGCGGCCCGGCTTGGCGGAGCGGGCCTTCGCGTGGCCGGAGAGCATTTTGGGCGTGACGCCGCCAATCTCGATGGACCGGCGGACGTGTATCGCCTGCTGACACGCGTGATGCAGCGACTGCAGCACGCAGCGTCAGCGTCGTAGCTGGACGCCAGCTGACCAGTGTCAGCTTTTGCGAGCCAGCCAAACGGTGTGACCGCCGCATGTGGGATCTTGAGAAACTGTCTCGACGACATCGAAGCCTGCTGCGTGAGCAGCGAACGGTATTCGGCCGGGGCGAGGCTGGCGTGATAGAGCGGCTCGCCTTCGAACGTTCCGATCGCTTCGCCATGCTCCGGACCGCTGGTGAACAACAACGCCGCGCACTCGGCGGCGTGGGCGGCGAAGATGGGAAACATCCCCCGCTGATCCTCCGCCGTTAGGTGGAAGAAGCTGTCCCAAGCAATCAGGCCGTCGAAGCGGCGACGGAGAGCCAGCGTGCGCATGTCAGCAACCAGAAATTCGGCCGATGCAAACCTGGCGATACAGCGCTCGATCATGGCCGGTGCGCTGTCGACGCCGGTTACCGCCAACCCGCGCGAAAGAAGATAGCCGGTGATTGGCACGCCCGCCCCGCAACCGATGTCGAGGACCGATCCGGATGGCGGGAGCAGTGCAATGAACCGGTCGAGCCACGATTTCTCGAGGAGAGACCGGCCGCGTGCGTCATCCCATGCCTTCGCGTTGCGTTGATAGAGATCAATGATGTTGCCGGCGGGCGATTTGCTCATCGGCACATTTTACCGGCTGGCTCAACTTTCCGCCATGCTGTCGCCCTGCGCCAAGCGCCAGAAGGACGAGAGGCGCGCGACGTCGTGATATTCGTCGATGCGCGCAATGCAGTTGTCGCGATACGTCACGATCTGCCGGTAGGTTGACGTGATCTGGTGGCCGGTCTCGCGATGCTTGATGTATATGGCGATGCGCGCGCGGCCAATGCCGGTGATGTATGAGAAGTTGATGACGGTCGACACCGTCTGGTTCGCCTCGCATGATCGGAGCGAGGTAATCGCGGTATGCCGTCTTACCTTCGAGGATGAAGGGAGCACCCTCCAAGCCGCCGGTGATTGAGCAATACACACAATCGTCGACATAGAACCGCAGGACGGCTGACAAATCTCCCGCTTCCCACGCGGCGTGGGCCGACTTTAAAATTTGTCTTGCTGACGCGGAGTCCAAAATTCGGCTCTATCAATAAATCGAAAATATGAGGCCAGGCATATTGCAAACGTGGGCAGTCAGCGTTGCGACACCTTCGTCTTCCCGCGGTGCCGATGCCGCAGGGATCCAGAAGTGCGAAAAACTGTGAGTGGGAACGTCAGGTCGTCGCGGCGGGTTCCCTCGCCGGCGCGCGGACGCTCGGTCAGGCTTGCTCGAAGCCCGGACAATCCGGCCAAAAAACGCGGGCACGTACGCTGATCTCTTGCGGGTCGCCAGTCGTCAGCAACATCAAGCTGGGCTGGGGGGATGATCTCGCGTACTGCGGGCGCCGCGACAGGTAGTCCTCCATGCTGTCGGCGACGACCTCGGGCTGCGAGAGGATCACCGTTGATGGCGGCAAGTGTTCCCTGAACAGGTCTTCAACGATCGGGAAGTGCGTGCAGCCCAGGATGGCGCGATGCGGCGCGACGCCATCCGTCTGCTTGAGGACACCTTCGATGCCCGCGATCACCAGCCCCGTCAGGTCTTCACGCGAGGCCTGCAGCTCGATCGCACCCGCGAGAGACGAGCACGCCTGCTGGATGACGCGCACTTTCGGGCAGCGCTTCTTGATTTCGTCGGCGTAGACGTTCGAAGAGATCGTGCGTGTCGTTCCGAAGACCGCAATGCGATCCGAGATATACGATTGCGGATACTTCGGCGTCGTCACGGCCCAAGGTGTTTGCGTCGCGGCTTCGACCGTCGGCGCAACAATGCCGAGAATATTGTGACCGTGGGTTTTCCAGACCGTCTGCGGCAGCCAGTTGCGCTGCAGGGTGCTGGCTGCGACCGCCGTGGCTGTGTTGCAGCCCAGAAGGACGAGCTTGCAGCCGCGCTCAAACAGATGCTGCGAGCAGGCGCGCGTCAGCTCGATGACATGCTCGGACGGCCGATCGCCGTACGGCATGTGGGCGTGGTCACCCAGATAGATGAAGGACTGCTGGGGAAAGCGCGCCATCAATGCACGCAGAACCGTCAGCCCGCCCAGACCTGAATTCGAAGATGCCGATCATGCTGATCGTTGTTGCCCGCCCGTGCTGCACCGATAGCCCCGGCTGACGTGCCGGGGAAGTTGGGAGCATTTAAGGCGCTGGCGGAATTGGCGCAATGGGTGGCGCAGCCGTTTAGGACTGCGCCATCGGGTTATTCGGCAGCCTGAGACGGCGAGCGTCCGGCTGCAGCCGCATCGGCTTCGAGCGCCTTGAGGGCGTCCAGGTTCGGCATGGCCACCGACGAATAGCCACAATCGACGAAATGGACTTCACCCGTAACAGCGCCCGACAGGGGCGACAGCAGATAGAGCGCCGAGCCACCGATCTCGTCCAACGTGGGCGTGCGGCGGAGGGGCGCGTGGTCGCGCTGGTAGTTGAAGATGGCGCGGGCGTCGGACACGCCGGCGCCTGCCAGGGTACGCATGACGCCAGCTGAAATTGCGTTGACGCGAACACCCTGCGGGCCGAGGTCGGCCGCGAGGTAGCGCACCGAGGCCTCTAGTGCGGCCTTGGCAACGCCCATGACGTTGTAGGACGGCACCCAGCGCGTGGCGCCACCGTAGCTGAGCGTGATCATCGACCCGCCATTGGGCATCAACTCGGCCGCGCGCTTGGCGACCTCGGTGAAGGAGAAGCAGGAAATGATCATCGTGTTGGAGAAGTTCTCGCGCGTGGTGTCGGCATAGCGGCCGGCCAGTTCACGGCGATCGGAGAAGGCGAGAGCATGAACGACGAAGTCGAGTTCGCCCCACTTCTCCTTGATTTCGGCGAACGTGGCGTCAACCGTGCTGAGATCGCTGACGTCGCAATTGGAGATGATCTCCGCGCCGACCGACTCGGCCAGCGGAATGGCGCGACGGCCAAAGCTGTCGCCCTGATACGTGAAGGCCAGACGCGCGCCTTGTCCGGCGAGAACGCGAGCGATGCCCCACGCGATCGACCGCTCGTTGGCAACGCCCATGACCAGACCGCGCTTACCGGCCATAATGGGACCTGGCTTCGCTACATCAACCTCGGCCATTTTTTTCCTCTTTTGGGTACGCAGGGCGGGCGAATAAACGTCGAACCAGCCGTTACCGTTCTTGTAAACTCTCATGTTGTGCCGTCCAAGAGAAACGAGAAACTATCTCTGGAACTCCGGCACATTTGGTCGTCAAAGCGCGGTCTTAGCCATTGTATCTGTTGAACACCAGGGTGGCATTGGTTCCACCAAAGCCAAAGCTGTTCGACATCACACAGTTAAGGTCGACATTATCGAGGCGCTTTCGGACAATCGGCATGTCTTCGAATGCCGGATCCAACTCCTCAATATTTGCACTTTCACAAACGAAGCCGTTGTTCATCATCAGAAGCGAGTAGATCGCCTCTTGTACACCAGTCGCGCCCAAAGAATGTCCCGTAAGTGACTTTGTCGCACTAATGTGGGGCGCGTCCTTCCCGAATACTTCGCGGATGGCTTCGATCTCCTTCAGGTCCCCGATCGGCGTCGCGGTGGCGTGCGGATTGATGTAGTCGACCTTGCCGCGGATGCCGTTGCCGTCGAGGCCCTTCATCGCGTTGCGCATGCAGCGCATAGCGCCCTCACCAGAAGGTGCAACCATATCAAAGCCATCCGACGTCGCACCATATCCGGTCACTTCACCGTAGATGCGGGCGCCGCGCGCCTTGGCGTGTTCCAGTTCCTCAAGAACGAGAACGCCGGCGCCGCCAGCGATGACAAACCCGTCGCGATTTTTGTCGTAGGCGCGGCTGGCCTTTTCGGGAGTGGCGTTATAGTGCGACGACATGGCGCCCATGCTGTCGAACAACACAGACAGCGCCCAGTCCAGCTCTTCGCAGCCGCCGGCGAAGACGATGTCCTGCTTGCCCCACTGGATGAGTTCCGAAGCGTTGCCGATGCAGTGGGCCGACGTCGAGCAGGCGGACGAGATCGAGTAATTCACGCCCTTGATCTGGAAGGCGGTCGCCAACACGGCCGAGGGCCCTGAGCACATGGCTTTCGGCACTTCGAACGGGCCGACCTTCTTGGGATCTTTCTGGCGCGTGGTATCTGCGGCCCAGACGATCGACTTGGTGGAGGGACCGCCTGCGCCGACGATGATGCCGGTGCGCTCATTGACGACATCGGACGGCTCAAGCCCGCTGTCGCGGATGGCCTGATCCATGGCAATCCAGTTCCAGCCCACGCCCGCTTCCATGAAGCGCTTCGGCTTGCGCGGCACCTGGGATTCCCAATCGATCTGGGGTTCCCCGTGGACCTGACAGCGGAAGCCCAGCTCGGCGTACTTGCCGGCGTGGACAATCCCCGACTTGCCTTCCTGCAATGAGGCGAGCACCTCCTGAGTATTGTTCCCGATGGAGGAAACAATCCCCATGCCGGTGACGACCACCCGTCTCATCAGCTCAATCCTTTCTTCGTGAACGTATCTGCCATCAGCCAACTTTACGCCGCGGGCGTTGCCGTTTCACCGGTCTCGAACAGCCCGACTCGCATATCAGTCGCTGTATATATGACTTCGCCGTCGGCTTTCATGATGCCGTCAGCGATGCCGAGCTTCAGACGCCGCAAGATCACACGCTTGAAGTCGACGATGTACTCGACCTTCTTGGTGGTTTTCAGAACCATTCCGGTGAATTTCACTTCGCCGACACCCAGGGCGCGGCCCTTGCCAGGGGCACCAAGCCAGCCCAGATGAAAACCCGTCAGCTGCCAGAGGGCATCGAGGCCAAGACATCCGGGCATCACCGGATCGCCAATGAAATGGCAATCGAAAAACCAGTCGAGGCGAGAGTTTCCAGCGACGTCGAGTTCGGCGACGATCTGGCCTTTGCCGTGTGCGCCGGCCGTATCGCTGACGCTCGTTATACGGTCGAACATCAGCATGGGCGGGGCCGGGAGCTGAGCATTGCCGGGGCCGAACAAGTCGCCGCGTGCGCACGACAAAAGATCGTCAAAGTCGTAGCTCGAACGGCGTTCCGCCATGGGTTGTTGATCCCCGCATTTTTGGCTCCCGACGCAAAATTGCGCCGCGGACGCCGGTTCCTAACACAGTCGCATGACGTTCAAAAGGTAAACGACCCGGAGGTCAAGACCGCGCGCACTTAACGTGTTGCAGCGGCCTGCGGCCATCCGTATATTCCGGATAAATGATTTTCGTTCGCGTCGCGGACGGAAACCTGTGGCGTTGGCCATGTCAAACCTGATAGGCTCGCTCAGGATTGCCTCAAGGAACGTATAAAGTCCATGACGGACAAAATGGTGCTGGAAATCAAAGACGTTGAAGGCGGCGCGGAATTGTCCGAGCGGCTGCGGGTGGCTGGCTTGCGTCCGACGCGGCAACGGCTGGCTTTGGCGACGCTGCTGTTCGGCTCGGGCGACCGCCACGTTTCGGCTGAGCTTCTGCACTCTGAAGCGCTCGACTCGGGCGAACACGTATCGCTGGCGACGGTCTACAACACCCTGCACCAGTTCACGCAGGCTGGCCTGCTGCGCGAGTTGGCGATTGACGGGGCGAAGGCCTATTTCGACACCAACACGTCGAATCACAACCACTTTTTCCACGAGCAGGATGGCGAGCTGATCGACATTCCTGGCAATTCCATCCGCGTCGATGGCTTGCCGCAGCCGCCGGAAGGCACGCGCATCAGCCACATCGATGTCGTCGTGCGGCTGGTCAAGAAGTAAGCCGCGGCTACTTCACGACCTCATTTTCGTAGATGCCCCAGAGCTTCTTCTGCTCCAGGTAGCCTCTGTATTCGTCGATCGTCACCTGGCACCAGCGGCCGTCGCAGTCGTGAACATTGGCGATGACGCCCGCCTCGACCTTGGCCACGGCGTGCGAACTCTGGCTGTCGCTGCGGTAGATCTCGACTTGGGGAACGGGCTTGTCGGGCTTGATATCCCACGGCAGCACCAGCGCCGTCCGGCGGCCGGACAGCAGCGACTGCAGAACCCAGCCGGTTGCGCCGTCTGCGTCGCGCACCTGGCGCCACGTCTCGAATTCCTTGATGACCTCGACCGGCAGGCCGGCACGCCGGTAAACCCAGGCGGTCGGGTAGTCCGTGCCCGGTCCGGAACGCAGGTTCACGCGGTCGGACTTCAGGCTGACGAAGCGGGGCAGGGGGAGGCCGCTGCCGGGCGTGCCTTGCCGGGATTTCTGCCCGTCGTCTTCGGCCGCCGAGACCGGCCCCAAAGCCAGGGGAATCAGCGTGAAAATCAGCGCAAGAGCCGCTCGGCTTTTCTTCGAATAGCGGAACAACTCTAGCTTCTTGTTTTGTCGTGCTTCTTTTCGGAAAATCGCTTCACACTTGATCCGGAAGCACTCGAAGTGCACGCCTACCGGACGCCACAGTGCTCTGCCAGGGCTTCATCGTGTCACTCCATCGCGCCTTCGCCGTGGCTTGGACGGAGGATGCTGCAGCTTCGCCGATCCGGTGCGTTCCGGCGGCCTTTTTCGCGTTGCGAGACTGTAGCCGATACTTTGTCTTCCACATGGCATCTGGTAAGCAAGCGCTAGAGTTGTTTCGCTCTACATTGAGCCGCGGAACGACTCTAGCTCCTTGTATTGTCGTGCTTCTTATCGGAAAACCGCTGCACACTTTATCCGGAAGCACTGCAGCGAAGCAGCTTGAGCGAGAATGTAAAAAGAAACGTTGCCAGCTCAGGCTATTACGCTAAGACGTGCCGCTTAGACAAAGATTATTCACGGATCCGATATGCCCGCCAGCATCCAGAAGCCCATCGTCGTCGTCACGCGCAAGTTGCCCGAGGTGGTCGAGAACCGCATGCGCGAACTTTTCGACGCGCGGCTCAACGTCGACGACAAGCCGATGACGCACGCGCAACTGGTGGAGGCCGCCAAGACGGCAGACGTGCTGGTGCCGACGGTCACCGATCGTATCGATCGCGGCGTGATCTCGCAGGCGGGTCCGCAGCTGCGGCTGATCGCCAATTTCGGAACGGGCGTAGACAACGTCGATCTGGATACCGCGCGCAATCGCGCGATCACCGTCACCAACACGCCCGGCGTGCTGACCGAAGACACCGCCGACATGACGATGGCGCTGATTCTGGCGGTGCCCCGCCGCCTGGCTGAAGGCACGGCGTACCTGAAGGACACCAAGCAGAACTGGGGCGGCTGGTCGCCGACCTGGATGCTTGGCCATCGGATCTACGGCAAGCGCCTCGGCATCATCGGCATGGGACGCATCGGACAGGCCGTGGCGCAGCGCGCCAAGGCATTCGGCTTGCAGATCCACTACCATAATCGCAAGCGGTTGCCGGAAGCGATCGAGGAACCGCTGGGCGCAACGTACTGGGACAGCCTTGACCAGATGCTGGCGCGCATGGACATCGTGTCCGTGAACTGCCCGCACACGCCGGCGACGTATCACCTGCTGTCGGCACGGCGGCTGAAACTGCTCAAGCCAAATGCCTATATCGTCAACACCGCACGCGGTGAAGTGATCGACGAGAACGAGCTTTCGCGCATGATCGAAGCCGGCTCGATCGCCGGCGCCGGCCTCGACGTGTTCGAGCACGAACCAGCGATCAATCCGAAACTGCTGGCGTCCGATCGTGTCGTGGCGCTGCCGCACATGGGCTCGGCGACGCTGGAAGGCCGCATCGACATGGGCGAGAAGGTCATCATCAACATCAAGACCTTCCTGGACGGCCATGCGCCGCCAGACAAGGTCCATCCCGCGATGTTCTGATCGATCGTTGGCCTGCTGCGTGTGGCGCGGGGATTACGGCTCTCGCGCTAGCTCGATTTCCTGGCGCGTTCTGCGCAGATGACTGAGCGCCAACTCGACCTGGCTCAACTGTGCCGCATCGACCTGCCGCGCCTCGACGAGGCGCAACAGTTGCGCCCGCGTATCGACGAGCGTGTCCTCCATCTCCCGCAGCACTTCTTCGTAACGCGTCACCTTCGCGGCCATTAGCGGCGCGTCATTGACCAGCGAGTAGGCTGCGTCATTGAAGGGATGGCCGTGCTCGAACCAGGCGCCGGCGTATTTCGTCTCATTCAACATCGGATTGACGTTGGGCATTCTGGCCTCTTGAAACGGGGGTGGTGGGAAAGTTGACACTCAAATGGAGGAAAATATTGAGACGCAGCGGAAATAAATAGTTGAGCTAGTTGTGCGCGCACCTTCACGTAAAGAGCAAGATGGCGGAGATGCGAATCTGGGGATTGGTGTTAACCTGCCATAGTGCGGATGACCCAAAGCGGCACAGCTTCATCCATTCTTCAGATGGCGTTGTATGTTCCGAGGGTTGCCAGCTCTGGCAGCCGGTTACGTTATTTTAATCAAACGAATGTCCCCTCGCTTCCGCTGGCACCGAAATTGCTTTTTCTTCGCGGGCTGCTCGAACCAGTCTGTCGCGGATCAAAGCGGAACACATCAGGACATTTGCGTGACGAAATTCCTTCCGGTCATCCTTTTCACCGTGCTGACGAATGCGGCCGCTCAAATCATGCTGAAAAAGGGCATGACGCAAGTAGGCGGATTTGGAGTCGATACGTCGACTTTCGACTTTGTACTCCGTACGGGCCTCAATCCTTGGGTGTTCTTCGGATTGGCTACATTCGTGATCTCGATGGCCTCGCACCTCATCGTGCTGTCGCGTGTGGAATTAAGCTTTGCTTATCCCTTTCTGAGCCTCGCCTTCGTGGCAGTGACTGCATATTCATATTTTGCCCTTAGCGAAGATGTCGGAACAGAGCGTCTGATCGGCATTGGTTTGATTTGCCTCGGCACGCTTTTCGTAGCGCGTTCGTAAACGGCGTAAGTTGGAACTAGAGGAATTCAGTAATGCGGCATCTGATCATCGGCGGGGACGGCTTCGTCGGCCACCAGCTTGCTTGTGACCTTGAAGCGATGGGCGAGAAGGTCGTTATCGCCGACATCGCCAAAAGCCCCCACGCGATTTATTCGCGCGTCCCACATGTTTTCATCGATGTGACGAAGCGCGAAACGCTCAATGCGCTCGAAGTTGCACCCGATGACATGATCTACAATCTCTCGGCAAAAATGCTGAGCCCGATCATGCCGCGCGCCAAGCGCCACGACTTCTTCTATCCCGTGAACTGCTACGGCGTTGCAAACATCCTCGACTGGATGACGACGACCGGCAACCGCCGCCTCGTGCACTTCACGACCGATATGGTCTACGGCCACGCCCTGAAGTCGCCAGTGACGGAAGATCATCGCGCCGAGCCTTTGGGCGAGTACGGCATGAGCAAGCTCGACAGCGAGGCGCTCTGCCACAAGTATCGCGAGAAGGGCTTCGACATTTCCATCTTCCGGCCGCGCCTGATCATCGGGCCGGGCCGTCTTGGCATTCTGTCCAAGCTATTCAAGCTGGTCGATGCGAACCTGCCGATCCCGATGATCGGCGGCGGGCACAACGCCTATCAGTTCATCTCGGTCTACGACTGCGCCAGTGCGGCGCGGCTGGCCTGGCAGGGCGGCGTGCCGAATGCGGTCTACAATCTCGGCTCGGATGAGCCGCCGCCGGTTCGCGAGCTGCTGGGTAAGCTTGTGGCCGAAGCGGGCAGCAGTTCGTTCCTGCTGCCGACGCCGGCACCGTTGGTGAAGCTCGCCCTCAACACGCTCGACTTCGTCAACTTGCCGCTGATGGATCCAGAGCAGTACCTGATCGCCGACGAACACTGCGTACTCGATACATCGGCGCTCAAGCGCGATCTGGGCTGGGTGCCGCAGCACCGCGACGAAGACATGCTGATCGCAGCCTACCGCACCTATCGCGCTACGAAGGCTGGCCCCGCACCCGCGCAGCAGAGCAGCTTCGCCTGAGGCTCGATGATTGGCTCGATCACGCTGCCTGCACTAAATGTGCAGCGGCGCGATTGGGCCAAAGCCTCGTTCAGTGCATGCGCACGTTACGCGGGCTGGTCCACCACAGGGCGAGCAGGCTGACGATCGCCGCCGCTCCCATGTAGTAGCCGACGTAGGCTAGGCCACCACGCTCGGCCAAGTATTGCGCCGCGATCGGCACAGGGGCGGCGCCCAGGATACCTGCCATATTGAACGTGATCGACGCACCTGTGTAGCGCACGCGCGGCGGGAACAGCGAGGGCAGGAACGCGCCGAGCGGTCCATAGACGAAGCCCATCATGAACAGCGCCAGTGCCAGCCAGACGAAGATCGGCAGGATCTGCGCCGTGCCGAACAGCGGCGCCAGCAGCAGGCCGGCCATGACGGTGCCCACGCAGCCCGCAATGAGGACGTAGCGTGGCGTTTTCACGTCCGACCACCAGCCGGCCAGCCCAATGCCGGCGGCCATGAACAGGATGGCGACCAGCTGCACCGAAAGGAACGTCTCCTTCGGGAACCCCAGGTTCTTGGTGCCGTAGCCCAGTGCAAAGGCGGTCGCCAGATAGTAGGTGGCGAAGCAGGCGACGGCGGCGAAGGTGCCCGCCAGCGTTGCCGGCAAGTGATCGCGGAACAGTTCGGCCAGCGGCACCTTCGGCGGTTCAGCCTGGGCCAGTGCGGCCTTGAACTGAGGCGTCTCGGTGAGCTTCAGCCGGACCCACAGACCGAGGCCAACCAGGACGGCCGACAGCAGAAACGGTAGCCGCCAGCCCCAGCTCATGAACTGTTCGGGCGTGAGGGCGACGCCGAGGATCAGGAACAGACCGTTGGCGGCAATGAAGCCGACCGGCGCGCCGAGCTGCGGGAACATGCCGAAGCGTCCGCGCAGATGCGGCGGCGCGTTCTCGACTGCCAGCAGCGCCGCCCCACCCCATTCGCCGCCGAGTCCGATGCCCTGGCAGAAGCGCAGGATGCATAGGAGCAGTGGCGCAACCCAGCCGATGCCGTACTCGTTCAGGTAATGATAAGTGGGCAGGAAGGCGATCAGGAACGTCGATGCGCCCATCAGCATGAGCGACGCGACGAGGGTGGACTTGCGTCCGATGCGATCACCGAAGTGGCCGAATGCCCAGGCGCCGAGCGGGCGGGCAAGGAACGCAAGCCCGAGGGTGGCATAGGCCGACAACAGCTGCGCGGAGGGTGAGGAGGCCGGGAAGAATAGGGGGCCGAACACGAGCGAGGCGGCGGTGGCGTAAATATAGAAATCGTAGAATTCTACCGACGTGCCGACCAGGCTCGCCATCAAGATGCGCTTCGTCGACGGCTGAGTTACCGATGTATCGCTGGCCATAGCTGTCCCCCGTGCAAGCGTGCGGGCTTGGCGTGCGGCGCAGGCTGGGTCAAGCCGTTTTTGGACTGCTCGATGCCTGGAGCAGCGAAGCCGGTGGAGCCGGCCCAATTTCGCCGGTGCGCTGGCTACGGCTGCCGTGCGCTATGCCGTGAAGGCAGCATTAGGCCCATCAGCGCATGCTGATAGGCCTGTTTTGGTGTGCTGCTGCGATCAACAGTTGCGGTCGAACTTGCGGCAGGCCCAATCAGCGCCGTCGCGGCAGCGGTTGTCCCAGCGATGGCACTGGCCCTCATCATCATCGTAATCGCGGCGATCAGAACGACGATCGTCAGCGCGGGCGGCGCTATTGCCGATGATCGCCAGGGCGGCGGCGGCACCAACGATGCCGATGGCTGCGTTCCGGCCACGGTGGTTATGTTTGTCCTTCGCATAAACCTGCGTCGCGGAAAGCACGGCCGTGCAAAACACCAGCGCTGCGAACATAATTTCCAGGTATCGTTTCATCCGGCGGTCGCTCCAAAAGTTACACTTGAGGGCAGGGTTGTAACATCTTTGAGAAAAACCGGCGATGGTAGTTGGAGGTCTGGTGAAGATCAGCCGGTTGCAGCTTCTGCCTAACAATGCGGCGTCGACCGGCCGCCACGCCGGCGCATCGGCGACGGGCGGCGACCTGCGTGGTCGCAAGAACGTAGGCTGACTTATGCAGGCCGATCACAGGACGGAATTGATCTGCAGGGTGAACGAATGGCCAAGAAGACGTCCCGCAAGCCGGCGAAGGCCGCGAAGTTCCTCCCCAAAGTGTCCTCGCGCAATGCCGCAGAGCCCGTTCTTCTCTCAGGCGGCAATCCGCAAATCGCGAAGGGCTATGGCGACGCGTCCGTGCAGGCCTACATCGCGGCCATGCCCGGCTGGAAACGCGAAGCCGGGCGCCGCCTCGATGCGCTCATCGTGCGCACCGTCCCGCGCGTGCGCAAGGCGGTCAAATGGAACTCGCCGCTGTACGGCGGACCCGGAGAAGACGATGGCTGGTTCCTCAGCATTCATTGCTTCACGCAATACATCAAGGTGGCGTTCTTCCGCGGCACGTCTCTGCGTCCTGTGCCGCCCGGCCCCTCCAAGAGCCAGGACACGCGCTACTTCCACATCCATGAGGACGACGATTTCGACGACGCTCAGCTCGCCGCTTGGGTGAAGCAAGCCAGCCAATTGCGCGGCGAACGAATGTAAGCGGCTGAGTGCGGTGGCGGTGCGCAGCCTCGAGCGGCAAACTCCATTAAGCCGCCGCGCCCAGCTATCAACGTGTAGCGGCCCTTGGCATTAACAATCCAAGGACGATCGCGACCAAGAGCAGAGCCGGGACATCGCCCAGCAAATGCCCTCGATGCATGTCGTGATCAAACGACTGAAAGGCCATGATGCCGGCGTGTACGACACTCGAAACGATTGTAAATGAGATGAGTGAACGGTGCGCGGCCGGGTTCGACGATGCGCGGATCAGGTAGACACCCAGCGTCGCGTAAATACCGACGATCATCATGAAATAATGCGAACTGGCGGGCGACCCCTCGTGCCAAGCCCAGCCTGAAGGCCACAGGATGGCCAGAGGGTACACGAGGCAAAAGACGGTGCCGAAGGCGATCAAAGCAAAACGTAGCAAGGTTTCGCGGGACATGTCCGTCGCTCCTTGATGAGGATGCGAGCAAAATATCACAAGAGCTAATGTTGTCACGCTCACCGATGACAGCTCGCTGGCGCCGCATAATGAACAGATTAATCGCAAACCCCAAGTCGCTAGATGACAGTTGAGCCAAGCGCGAAAGGGTCATGGTCTTCTCAATATCTGGGGCTTTTGCGACGAGCGTCAGCTGCAGCTCTGCGGGGAGAGCGGGATTTCGCTAGGCTGAAAGCCCTTACCCTTGGCGCTGAAATAGCGC
This sequence comes from uncultured Pseudomonadota bacterium, assembly GCA_963846845.1. Lineage (GTDB taxonomy): Bacteria > Pseudomonadota > Alphaproteobacteria > Rhizobiales > Hyphomicrobiaceae > JAKAXS01. Next base: position 217,284 of record CAWJXQ010000017.1, read on the forward strand.
TGGATGGCCCTGGCTCGCCGCGCGCCAACTGAACGAATTGTTCTCGCTTGGAGTCGACGAGCGGTTTGGAGTGACCTCGCGAAGGGCGTGGCAGGTGCGCGAGGCGTCAAGCGCAAGTTCTCTGGGTTGCCGATCTTTCGCCGGCTGACGGAACGAGTTCACTGCTGGTCTTCGCGCCGCGTTGCGCCCAACGCATGATCGGCAATTCGAAATAGAAATAAGATACCCAGGCCAATGCAGGGTAAGTTCTTGCAGCGTTGAGGTAGTGCTGCAGAGTGATCAGAGCATCGCCGTCCCGTCCGTTTCGCCCATGCACGCCATCTCGCAGCACTTACAGCAGCATGCTCCGTGCGTCTCCACGAGCGTCATTCCGGCGTATCGGGTGAAACGTAAGTGACGCCAAAGTTGCTAAAGATCTTCTGAAGGTCACCCGACGTTCGCATTTTCTCAAGTGCTGCGCCGATCGCATAGCCCAGGTCCCGGCTGTTGTCTTTGACTGCTGTGCCAATCAGCCAACTCCTGCGAGCCAGCCCCGGCATAGGAACATCGACGAACGTGGCCTTGCCGCCCTTTTGGTTGAGCATCCCTTCGATGTTGGACCGCACTCCAAGTATTGCCGCCGTGTCCTTCTTCAGGAACTCGTCAATGCCTTTTTCCAGCTTCGTGTGGTGGACGACATTGTTGATCAACTTTCCGTCGCCGAACCGGAGAAGGAAGTAGTCCGCGACGGTTGAGTATTGGACGCCGATCTTCGCCTCGGTGAAGGTGTCGAAGCTCGTGGGAGCAGCCAGTCTGTCCGAGTCGATCGCGAGCGCAACAGTTTGCATGAAATACGCATTGCTGATCACTGCAAGGTTGTTGCGTGCCATCAAGTCGCGATCGACGGGGACGTGCAGCATCACGTCGCCGACGCCGCCGTCGCTATGGGGGCCTTTCCAGATATTGAAGCGCAGGTCGTCGTCGACATCTTCCGCGGTCATGCGCGTTATGATCTCAACCTCGACCCCGAGATTTTGCCCAAGCGCGCGGCCGATGTCGACATCGATGCCCCGAGGCTGGCCACCGTCCATCCACGAGAACGGCGGATTGTCGCGATAGACGACCACCCGCAGAAGCTTGGACGCGATAACGTCATCGAGTGGACGTGCAGACGCAGGAGAGGCAGCGGCGGCGATGGCCAAACTCAGGCTGAATAGCCCGAGATGTCGTAATACGGATCTCAAGCTCACTCCGTCGGCCGGGAGTCGATATACGAGCGGATGGCCCACATGGCCTCCTGGCTCATGAGTTTCTCAAAAGGCGGCATCTTGAAGTCGCCATTGATCGTCGCACCCTTGCGGATCCGGTTCAAGAACCACGCATCCCCGGTCGCGTCCTTCTCAAGGCCCCTCAGGTCAGGGGCAATGCCACCCGAAATCGCCTCCAGCCCGTGGCACCGGGCACAGTTTTGATTGTAGGCCGATGCGCCGATTTTGATCGCGGTCTCGTTGCCCCGGTAAGGATTCTCCTTGCGCCACTCTTCACCCAGCGGTTCCAGGCCCGTCGTGTCGACCGGCTGGGGCGTGACGTCTCCGTGCGCCCAGCCCCGCAACGTTCCCCCGCAGAGCAGCGCGACTGCCGAAACCGCAACACAAGCCGCAACGCGCAATCTAGTCATAGGCGTCCTCCAAAAGTAAAATTCAATCATTTGTTATTGGCGACCGGCACCAAGTCTTGTCCGCCGATTGCGCGCAGGGCCGCGCCCCAGGGGTAGCGCCCGACCTTGATCGACTTGATCGCTTTGAGTTCGACTGTATCGATCACCGTCACGTCGTTCGAAACACCGTTCGTCGTGAACAGAAGACCATCGTCCGGGGTCATTGCGAGATGCCAGACGCGCTGACCGACGAGGATGTACTTCACGACCTTGAAGGTCGCGGTGTCGACGACGGCAATTCGGTTTGCCGGGCCGAGCGCGACGAAGACCCGGCTTCCATCCTTGCTGAACGTGAAGCCGACGGGCTGGATATTGTGCGGTAAAACGCCGGGCACCTCGAATCGTATGACCTGCTCGACACTTTTGCTGGCTAGATCGATAACCGATATCGTTCCGCCAATTTCGGATGAGACCCAAAGTTTGCGGCTATCCGCGGTAAACTCGGCATGGCGGGGCCGTTGGTCGACAAGAACATTCTCGACGACGCCGAAGGTTTTCGTGTCGATGATGTGCGCCATGTTGGTCGTTTCCGACGTCGTGGCCGCGAGTGTGTTGTCCGGGGATACCGCCATGCCCTCGGGTTCGATACCAACATCGATCTGGGCGATCACCTTGCGGCTGGGTATATCGATAACCGTCGTCACTGCATTATCTTCGTTCGCGATGTATAGCCGTTGACCGTCCGGTGAGAGGGAGAACTGCTCCGGGTCATCGCCGGACGGCAGGTCGTGAAGATGTTTTCCAGTCGCCGCTTCGAAGACTTGCACAGCGTCACTGTCGCTCGCGCAGACGTAGAACTGCGAAAAGTCCTTTGAAAAGATGATGCCGCGTGGACGTTTTCCGACGGGAATGACGCGGACAACTTCCAACGACTTTACGTCGATTACGGAAACCGTGTTGTCCTTCTCGTTGGTCACAAAAATCTCGTGCGCTGCGACGTCACCAGCCGCAGCGATGCAGAGCGCCAAGGCAACAATCACACTTGCTAGGCAGCTGCGGGAGGCTGCCGGCGATGGATTCAATCTCAAGACTTTTCCTCCGGTGCATTCGTCGATGGTGCTTGCAGCACGAACGAAGAGCGCTTCGGCGGGCCCGCTACCGCGCATCCAAAAGTGACGATTTGAACAACAGTCCCGCCGTCAGAGCCCCCAGCGGCGGAGCAACGAGATAGAGCCAGACATCAGATAACGCACCGCCGCCGGCCAGAAGTGCCGGACCGAGAGACCGGGCCGGATTGAGCGAGGCGCCGGTGGCGCGGATGAAAGCAAGATGCATCACCAGCAATGCAAGCCCGATGGCGAGGCCAGCGGCCGGCGTTGATCCAGATTTCGACGTGGCCCCAAGAATGACGACGACAAACAGGAACGTCGCAACGAACTCGACGACGAACGCTTGCGTTACTGCAAGGCCTGACCACCGCGTTTCTCCCAACCCCGAGGCAGCGATATCATAGCCCCCGGCTTTGCCGGACAAGACAAAATAGAGCAACGCCGCACCAGCTATACCACCGAGAACCTGGGCGATGATGTAACCAGGCAGATCCGCCCCTGGCAATCGTCCTGCGGCCCACGCGCCGATGGAAACCGCCGGATTGATGTGACAGCCGGAGATTGGCCCTATGCCATAGGCGAGTGCCGCCACGGTAAGGCCGAACGCTGCCGCGATCGGTAGCAGCGCGAGGGCCGACGCTTCTTGCGGTGCGGACAACGCCGCGCCAAGGCCACCCAACGTTATTGCTGCGCATCCAACCAACACCAGCGTTGCTGTGCCGAGAAATTCAGCCAAGTAGCGATTCATAGATGAGCTCTGCCTTGAGTTTATGGGATTCTGCCAGCGTTTAGTTGACGAGTTTGATCTGTGGCGGTGTGCGGCCCAGCAGTTCGGCTCCGCCGCCCCGCGCGGGTTCCTTGGTCGGGTCATAGTCGTCGGGCCGCTTGGCGACGAACGTATGTGTCGTCAAGATGAGCCCGGCCACCGATGCGGCATTGCGAACGGCGCTGTGCACGACCTTCACGGGATCGACGATGCCCGCTTTCAGGAGGTCGACGATTTCGCCTGACCTGGCATCGAGCCCCGATGCACCCTTGGCCGCAATCACCAGTCGCACTTTCTCCTGAGCATCGAAACCGCCGTTCAGCGCAATGCGCTCGAGCGGCTTTTGCAGGCACTCGCGTACCAGGGCGATCCCCTTGGCGACGCCGCCTTTCGCCGTCTTCGCCGGCTTGTCCAGTGCGGACGCGACGCGCAGCAGTGCCGTGCCGCCACCGGGGACGACACCTTCCTCCAGAGCCGCCCGCGCGGCGCAAACCGCATCGTCGATCAATTGCGCCTTACGCTTCAGCTCCACCGGCGTGGCGCCGCCAGCGAATATGATCGCTGTCCCGCCAGACAGTTTGGCCAAGCGGTCCTTGAATTTATCGCGCTCTACGTTCTCCGGCGCCGCTTCGTGCTGGCGTTTGACCTGCTCACGGCGGGACGCAATCGTCTCGACATTGCCGGCACCGCCAGCGATTGCAGTACGCGACGCCGAGATCATCGCCTTTTTCGCGCCGCCAAGATCTGCGGCCTCGCACGTTTCGATCTTTCCGCCGAGATCGCGCGCGATAACCCGGCCGCCGGTCACGATAGCAATGTCTTCAAGCATGGCCTTGCGCCAATGCCCGTATTCGGGTGGATTGACCGCAACGATTGGCAGGCCCGTCTTCTCCCGCGTCTTCAGCATATCCATCACACAAGCGGGTGAAATCTCTTCCGCAATCACCAGCAAGGGACGCTTTGCCTTTTGAGCCAGAGCATAAAGCGCTGTCAGCTCCGCCGGTGTCTGAAGCTTGTGGTCTGTAATCAAGACAAGAGGATTGTCGAGCTCGGCCTCCATCGTTTCGGGATCCGTCGCCATATGGTGGGACAGATATCCGCGATCAAAGGTCATGCCTTCGATGAACTCCAACTCCGCCTGCATGCCGATGCCGTACTGAACGTCGACGATACCGTGCGTTCCGGCCTTCGCGAACGCCTCGCTCACGAGGCGCCCGAGCGTTTCGTCGTTGGCGGCGATGGTGGCGACGGCCCGCACGGTTTCCGGGCCCGTCACGGGCTTCGCGAGATCCTTGAGCGCTGCAACGATCGTATCGGCTGCCAGTTCAAGGCCCTGCACCAGCTCGACGGCATTGGCCCCCTCCGCCACGGCTTTGATGCCGCCTTGCACGAGCGCATCGGCAAGCACAGTGGCGGTGGTCGTGCCATCGCCGGCGACATCATTCGTCTGCTTGGAGACCTCGCGGACGATCTGGGCGCCCATGTTTTCGAACGGACATTCCAGTTCGATCTCAGCGGCGATGGTGACGCCGTCGCGCGAAATGATCGGCGTTCCGATCGGCCGGTCCATCACGGCGTTCATGCCGCGCGGACCGAGCGTTCCGGCGACCGCACGGGCGAGCTTGTGGACACCACGGGCGAGAGCATCGCGGGCGGCGTCGTCGTGGAGCATCATCTTGGGCATTTAGGTCGTTTCCTTGGTTTCATTTCTTAGGGCGTCGTGCGCCCGGATTGGCAGCTGTCGATGGGCTCGGTGCCGAAGCGTTCGTCGAGGAGGCGGCGGCACAGAGCGCCGTTGAACTCGGCGTTGGTGCGGATCCGTCGAATCGCGCGCAGGTAGTCGGTCATGGCCGCGGCTGCGAGGGGGGTGCCGTCGAGCGATATGAACGCGCGATCTCCACCGCCAAACGAACCTGGAACATCGCGGCGTTCGAGATAGCGCGTGATGAGATGCCGGGCCGCTTCAGCCTCGGACGCTTCGCGCAGTCGATCGATCGTCCAGTCGACTAACGCGTCGGCTTTAGCTCCCCTGTGCAGGAGGTCGGTGATCAACGCCTCTTGCCGCCACTGGAACGCCTTGCGGAGAAACGTCCGGCGTATGTCTTCCAGCTCTCCGTTTGCGGCGTCGCCGAACGTCTCCTGGAAGCTCAGTCCGCCGTTTACGCCGCGATTGATCTGGTCAACGTACATGTGCTCGCCGAGCACGATATCGACGCGGGTTACCCAAGGCAGCGACATCACCGAGGCCCGCATGTCGTGACCCATCATGAAAGCGAAGTTGGGCGAGCACCAATACGTCGGCAGCCGAAACGCGACGTGGACGTGGCCGCCGTCCCTGATTTCGAGGGACTCGATGAAGCCCATGTCGGTGACGGCCTCATCGAGCTCGGGATCGGTCACGCAGGCAAGCTGCACCCACACGTCTTGGCGCAGCCGATCCATGGGTATCTGGCAGGAACTGACGGCGTTCATCGGAACCAGCCTCCGCCCGCTGCCACCTTCTGCCGGGCCGCCGGCGCCAGCTTTTGTTTCTGCGCCGCGACATCGATGTCGTAGAGCCGCGCCGCGTTGAGCCCCAGGATCTTCCTTTTGCTCTCAAGCGTCAGCGACGTGCCGGTCTCGGCGGCGACATCCTTCGGCAACTCGAAGGCCATGAACTTGTCGATGATCCACTTCGGCGTCCAAATACCGTAGTCGCTGCCGAACAGGATCTTGTCTTCGCCAACCCAGAACAGCAGCTCGGAAATGATGTGGGCAAAGTAGGCCGGGCGGCTGTGGATGAAGGGTATCGCGACGGCCAGACCGGCGTAGACGTTGGTCTCCTGCGTGGCGATCCAGCAGAAATCGTCCAAGCGTGGCAAGCCGCAGTGCTCGACAATGAAGTTGAGGTTCTGGAACGATGTCGCCACGTCATCCACGTCAGCGACATCGAAGGCATCGCGATTGAGCGGAAGGATCGTCGGGCCCTTGTGCACGTGAACGTTCTTGATGCCGAGCTTGTCGCACCAGCGGAGGTATTCGTAGCAAGCCGTATCGGTCAGTTTGTAGCCCTTGCTGTCGCCGCGCCACTCGGCCGTGTAGAGCTTCACGCCCTTGATGCCGTACTGCTCCTTCTGCTTGTGCAGGTATTCGATGCCCTTGGCGCCCTCGCGCGGATCGAAGCTGCCGTTGCAGATGTAGCGGCCGGGGTAAGCCTCGGCCATCTTGCTGTTCTGCTCGGTCGTGTTGAAGCCGTTGACGTAGAATTCTTTCAGATACGTCGGCTGGAGGATCGCCATGTCGACGTATCCCTTGACGAAGAGGTCGTCGTACATGGTTTCGGCGCCGTACTTCTCGAACTTCTCCTTGGGCCACACCTCTTCCTTGGGGCTGAGCCCCGTGTGGTAGTTGAAGAAGCATTCGATGAACTGCTTGCCGTGAACGTTTTTCTGGTTGGCCGGACTGCCGTCCCAGAAATGGGTGTGTCCGTCGATGACGAAGATCTCTTCGCCCTTTTTCGTCACATACATGATTGGTCCCCTGCATCACATTGACGATGCCAGCCCGGCGCTCGGGCTGAAGTGTTTCCGTTTAGGTGGGCGAGCGGCGCTCAGATGTACTTCATCGCGTCTTCCATGTTGCCGAACAGCACGACATTGTCCTCGTCGATCATCACCATGCGGCCGTAGTGGGTGGACGTGGAGATCTCAAAAATGTTCGTTGTCATGGTGCGGCCAAGAGCTTCACTGATCTCGCTCATGTTGAACTCGATCTTGCCCTGTCCGTCGATGCGGATCATCGCCGGCATGTACGTGACGGTGATGTTCGGCTTCTCGGACATCACCTCGGCGATGGCGCGCGCCTCGACGCTGTCATTCATCGTCACGCCGCACTGATGCGAGATCGTTCCATCGAATTTCAGCTTGTCCATCGACTGGAAAATATTTGCGCTATGGTCACTCATCTTTTGCCGTCCTATCTCGATGTTCATTCCGCACTGTCGAATCCCGGCTATCAAGCCGTGACGGCAGGCACAGGCAGACCGCATTGCTGAAGCACGTTGTTGAAGCGGTTGCGCGCAAGTTCGAAGCTTTCCGCAAAGCTCGTCACCTTCACCCGCGGCAGTGACCAGATCGGCTGCAGCTGTGCCGCGGCCGAATGCGCGAGTTTGGCGTGCTTCTCGATCCACTCGCCGATGATCACCCGGTTGTGCAGCGAATAATCCCGGTCGTTGAGCAGCGTGTGGACGAGCTCGACGCAGTTGGCCAGGTTGCGCTCGTAGTCGCCTTCGGCGGCTGAGACGACGCTCGGCGTGATGAAGTCGTTATGTGCCGCCGCCATCTGCAATATGAAACCGGAGCGGAACAGCTCGCCGACGAGCGGCTCAAACACGAAGTTGATGGCGACGTACTGCTCAAGGTAGTCGGAGCCGGCCATGATCTCTTCGATGGCGCGACGTGTGCCCTGCCAGATCGGATCTTCCATCCAGTGCTTCTTGCCGGCGTCCCTGTCGATCCCGCCTTCGATATCGAGACCGACCTCGCCCAGGTAGAGCGTTAGATCTTGCGAGAAGCGTAGTTTGTAGGACGAGTTGGTCAGGATCGCGTTGTTGATCATCTGCGTGAAGCCGTAGCGCTGCGCCTGCATCAGCGACGTGCCCAGACCGAACTCAGCGTGCTTGTAGGCGCCAACGTGGTCCTGGAGGACCTTCACCCAGGACTTGTCGAAGCGGGTGGCTGCGCCCGAGCGCCGGCCATTCTCGATCACCGATTGGACTGTGCCGCAGATGGTCGACTGACGCTGATAATGCGTCTTCTCCCACTCCTGGTCGACAGCCCGGTAAATGTGCCAGTCCGATGACTTGGCGCGCGTCCAGTCCTTGGAGTACGTCGGCGTGCCGTCGGGAAAATTGATGATCCAATCCTGAAGCAAATAGCGATCGGGATCGGGCTGCACGTCGAGCGTCATGTCTTCGTAGTGCGTCGGCTTGCGCCCCTTCGGCTCGTAGTAATTGAACTTGCGGCTGTCCGACCCAGCAAACGTCGCTGATCCTGCAGCTCCCGATTTGACCGGCGATGCATTACCGTCCATCTATTCCTCCACTAGATCGGCGACATTCCTGCCGCGTGCTTATTGATCGGGGCGCGTCAGTCTTTCTTCATCGGCTGCGTGAACTTGTCGTAGTAGAAGTGGTCCGGCTCGACGCCGAGCCCGAACAGCACCGGCATCACCGCATCGATCATCGGTGGCGGCCCGCAGGAATAGGCATCGATCTGTCCGGGCAACGCCTCCTCACGTAAGCGCCGCTGCACGACGTCGTGCACGAAGCCGGTCTCGCCGCTCCAGGAGCCCCCGTTGTTGTCCGAGAGGGCGGGGATGAACTTAAAGTCCGGCAGCTTGCTCGTGATGCTGGCGAACTCGTCGAGGTAAAACAGATCCTTTTCGGATCGTGCGCCGTAAAAGAAGCGGATGGGCCGCTGCTCGCCGCTCTGAATATGGTCGTTGAGAATAGACCACAGTGGCGACATGCCCGATCCGCCGCCGATCAGCACGATCGGGCCAGGCCGTCCCTCGCGATGGAAACACCCGCCGTAAGGACCCTTCGCCGTGATCTCCGTGCCGGGCTTCAGCTCTCCGTCCAGCAGCGCCGAAAACTCGCCGTTGGCATATTTCTTGATGATGAACTGGAGTTTCCGGCCTTCGCTCGGCGGATTGGCCATCGAGTAGGACCGAGTCACACCTTTGCTGGGGATGGTGATCTCGACATACTGCCCAGCCCAGAACTTGATCGGCTCGTCGAGGTCTATGTCCAGCAACCGGATGTCGTGCGTCAGGTCTTTGACGCCTGCGACCGTGCCCTTGAAATCCTTCACCGGGATCGACCGGCTGAGCATCTCTTCGTCGAAGTTCGTCAGCTCGACCGTGAGATCGCTGAACGCATGCGTTCGGCAAAGCAGGATGTAGTTCTCATCGCGCTCGTGATCGGGCAGCGCAAACGTCGAATATTTCAGCAGATCGATGTCGCCGTCGATCAGCTTCGATTTGCAGCTGGAGCACTGGCCTTCCTTACAGCCGTGTTGCAGAGCGATGCCCTGCCGGAAGGCAGCATCGAGGACCGTCTCACCTTCTTCTACGTCCATCTCGATGCCGACAGGCTCGATCTTCACTTTATATGTCGTCATTTGCGCCCGTGCCGCCGCTCGGAAAAATTGTTGAGGGAGAACGAGGAGCAGGGACCAGTACGGCGGCCCCTGCCCCCGAGCGTCAGTGGTTGTGGTGACCGTTTCCGCAATTGCACGGGTTGATCTTGTAGCCGGCGCGGTATTCCGCGATGTGCTTTTCGCGATCGGCCGCATTCATGTCCCGGATCAACACCAGCGGGCTCTGGATCGTGTGGCCCTTCACGTGATCGAGCGTCCACATGTCCTTCTGGTCAAAGCGCAGATGCGGCTGCGCCGTGATCGTCTTGCCGTCGGAGCGCACGAAACCGAGGTCCTTGATCACATCGGCCAGGTCCCAGCCGTGGTAGCAATCTTCCCAGATGCGCTGGCCCTTGAAGCGGCCCATCGCCGGCGTGGGACGGCCTTCGTACTCCGCCTGGAAGGCAACGGTGTGCGTCCACTTGCACTGCTCAGAGCAGTACGTGTAGAGCTTGCCGTCGACTTCACCGGTGCAGAAGTCTTCCCGGATCAGCGCCGGCACCATGCAGCTCCAGCAACGATGCGGGTAGACGTAGCCGTTCTCCTGATCGAACAGCATGTTCGTCTGGCCCGGCACGCTCTTCCTCGCGTACCACTTCCAGAAATCGCCGAACTCAGCATACCAGCCCGGATACTTGTGCTCGAACCACTCGAAGTCCTTCTCCGTCTGGGCTTCGATGCGCCAGAAGTTCACGGGCCAGCCGACTGCGAAGAATTGCGCCACCTTGTGCACGTAGTTCTTCTTGACCAGGCGATCCCAAGCCGCCGCAACGTCGTCGTGATGGATTTTGACGCCGTACTTTTCGAGCGGCAGCATGTAGGTGCGGTAGTAGTCCTCGTAGATCCAGCGGTGCCAAAGCTCGACGTACGACTCCTTGTTCTTGTCGCGGTTGGTCGTGCCGTACTCGATAAACGTGCCGATCGCCGCATCGACGATGGCGTGGTTCTGCCAGAAGGCGTACTTGAGGTCGCGCTCGAGCAGTAGATGGTTCGACGGATCGTTGATCATCGCCATCAGCATCGAGTGACCGTTGCCGACGTGCCGCGATTCATCCGACTGCACGGACAGGAACACCGTTGGCAATGCGTAGTCGCCGTTGCGCGCGGCTTCCGACGGCATGGCCACGAACAGCGTGTTGGTGAAAGCCGTCTCTGCAACGACCGTCAGGTAGACATTGGCCGATGTGATGGCGTCGCCGCAGATGAAGCCTTCACCGAACTGGCGTCCAATGGTGGACGCGTAGCATTTGCCGAATGCCTTCTCGGTAATGTCGAAGCCGGCCGGGTCGATGTAGTTTTCCATGTACCACTTCTTCAGGTTCATCTGAATCGTGGAGTGACGGAACTCATCCACCATCTGCATGGTGAAACCCGTGCGAAGCTCTTCGCCCGGCGCCAGCCGCGCCACCATAGCCATCGCGCGTGCCGCCGAAATTTCCGGGAACGGGATGATGGCGAGGAACAGCTTCATCCATTCGACCCACCGAGGCTCGACGTTGCGGAACATGTCGCCGCGCAGAGCTGCATCGAGCGCGCCGTAGACGCGGTTGTCCTTTTCCTCCTGCATGGGGAAATAGGACCGCAGCACCTGCTTCATCGGATCGCGGGGAACCTTGGAAATCTTGTAGTCGGTGGGAAACGTCTCGGCTTCCTGCAAGTACGTTGGGGTCCAGCCGAGATCCGCAACGCGCGATGTCGCCTCCGCAATGCTGATGCCCTTCTGGGCCGTGATCTTATTGAGCGTTAAGCTCGCTGCCATTGAAACCTCCTGCGTTGAATTTCTGTCCCAACCTGCCGAATTTCTTCGAACCTCACTTCGGTCTCACCAAGGGCTTGTCCTCGGCAATGAATCGCGCTGCCAGAATGAGGACACCCATCGCGAAATCCTTGCCGTGCGCCTTAACCATGCGCTCGGCTACGTCTCCGGCCTCCTGGAAGAAATCGTCCTTAGAACGATCCTCTTCGCTAGGTTCGGGCGCTGTTTCCTGTGTTTGGTTCATCGTCATTTGCCTTCCTATGCCCGCCCCGCCCTTGGGCCGCTTTCCGGTGGCGGGCTACCGTCGAACTCAGCCAGAGACTGGTCGAGCCATTCACGGGTCAGTTCGAGTCTGTTGCTCGCTTCCTGGAGCACCGAGATTTTGGCATCGACGCTTGCCAGCCGCCCGATGACGTTTTGATCGTCCGGTGCGGCCTGTAGATCGCGTTCGGCGATGCGCCGCTCTATGTCGAGACCGTTGATCTCGTTGTCGAGGCGCAGGCGACGCGAGTTGGCCTCAATGATGCGCACCACGATATCGTGGCGCTTGAGCATGTGATCTCGGCCCTCAGGCGTACTCATGACGCCACTCCTTGCCAGTTGCGACCAAAGCTCCCACGCGTTGCTCATCTCGAGACCCGCGACGAACGAGCTGCCAGTGTCTTCATTGCCGTCCACTGCCGGTGCTGCCGCCGTCACGGGATCAGCACCGCGCGGCCGTGTACCTTGCCGTGATGCAGGTCGAGCAAGGCCTGGTTGGCTTCGCTCAACCGGTATTCCTTCGTCCTGAGATTTACGCGACCGCTGTCGGCCAGCGCCATAAGTTCCACGAGTTCGGCGTAGGTGCCGACGAGATTGCCGACGATTGTTTTCTCAGACGCGATCATGTCCAGCGTCGGGATCTCGACCTTCCCGCCGTACCCGACGATGTAGTAGAAGCCGTCGTTGCGCGTCGCCGCGAGCCCGTTGGCAACGGCATCGCCTTCGCCGACGAAATCGATGACAGCTTCGGCGCCATGGCCGCCTGTCAAATCCTTGATGGTCTGCACTTCGTCGCCGTCGGCCTTGACGACCAGATCGGCCCCGCAGTTGCGTGCCAGATCCAGCGATGCCAGCGACCGGTCGACGGCAATAACCGTTGCAGCACATAGCGCCTTCAGCACCTGGATACCGATGTGGCCAAGCCCGCCACAGCCGATGACGACCGCGAACTGTCCGGGCAAGAGATGGCGCGACGCCTTCTTCGCGGCGCGGTATGCCGTCAATCCGGCATCGGTGTATGGCGCGACGTCCTTGGGAGCCAACGTCTTCGGCAATTTGATCAACGACCGTTGCGTCGTTTTCAGGTACTGGGCGTAGCCGCCGTTGGCGTTGATGCCAGGAAAGCTGCTGCCGTCCGAATGCATGTCGTTACCGCGGCGGCAGGCGAGACAGTGACCGCTCGTCACCAGCGGATGGCAGATGATGGGATCGCCGACTTTCACCCCTTCGACGCCCGAGCCGATGGCTTCGACCCAGCCGGCATTTTCGTGGCCCATGATGTAGGGCAAGGCGACGTTGGATTTCTCGCGCCAGATGCCCTCGACGATATGCAGATCGGTGCGGCAGACGCCGGCGCCGCCAATGCGCACAATGACGTCGTTCGGCGTTAGGATCTTGGGATCTTCAACGTCCTGGTACGTGACGAAGTCTGAACCAGACAGCTTCTCGTCATAGCGATGCAGTACCGCCGCCTTCATGCGTGTGACCTTTCCATCCCCTAATCCGGTCCTTTGTCGGATCGGTTGAGAAGGTCATCGCAACAGCCGTGCCAGTTCGTTAACTCGCTGGCGCATCGATAGAATTGGCGTTCCAAGCGATGCGCAACATGTTCGTCGCGTTATCGCCTTCGACATCAAGTGTTGCGTTTGTCAACAATGATGCGCCGCACCTGGAATTGGCGAATACCGTTTTGAAAACACGTTTTTGTTGGATCTCGTCGTATAGATAGTTTGAGAGGGGCGCTGGCAAATAGGGATTTTTTCCTTCCCCGCATGCGCCGTGACCTCGCGGTGCACTGCACAAACAACAGATGAAACCGCATCAGATTGCCGCGTATTGGCGTTATGCTCCAATAATTATTTGCGATCTATCAGTGATGCATAAGCAGATCCTCTGCATGGTCGAGAATGCGGTCGCATTTTTGTGCGCTGTATTAGCTTTCTAGATCGAGAAGCCACACGATATATTATCGTTATTGAATGCGATATCGAAAGCGCATATAGACACGCTTAGAAACGTTTGTTCTGGGTAGGGACGACCAAATGAACGAACGCGATATCCGGGATGCCTGGGTACGCTTTGTCGGCGACGGCGATGAACCGAAAGCGGTGCGCTCGGCGGTCGCGGGATCTTGGGAGCGCAGCAAAAGCTTTAACGTCGACGTTTCCAGCCGAGCCGCTCCGGTGTTGTCGGAGGCCGAGCTTTACCGTCGCCGTGCAGATAGCGCGTTACTTTCTGCCTCCGCGCGCCAGGCAATGGCCCGCGCGGCACACATTCTGATCGACGCGTCCTCCATGCTCATTCTAACCGATGGGTCGGGACATATTATCGAGACGCTGGGTGATCGCCGCACGATCGAGGAAGGCCGCGAAGTCCATCTGCAGGACGGTGGATGCTGGACCGAAGACAAGATCGGCACCAATGCTATCGGAACCGCGCTGGCAGCGAGACTGCCTGTGCAGATCCACGCCGCGGAACACTTCTGCGAACGCGTGCAGCAATGGACGTGCGCTGCGGCTCCTATCTTTCACCCGATCGATCACGAACTGCTTGGCGTCATCGACATCTCCGGTCCGCCAAAGACATTCAGCTCACAAAGCCTTGCCCTTGCCGTATCCATCGCTGGACATATGGAAGGCTTGATTTCGCAGACGATCAAACATCAGCACGACCGGCTGATGACCTGTTTCCAGGAGAAGCAGCGCAAATGGGCCAGCCACGACCTGCTGGCCATCGATCGCCGCGGCGGCATCGTGCATGCCTCGCCTAACGCATTGCGCAAATTTGCCAGGCATTTATCGCAATCCGAGACGGACGACTTGTCGTATCTTCGCTCGCTGCCGTTCGATCATTGGCCCGATGACCTGGGGAAACGGGTCGTCAACATGCGCACGGTGCTGGTTCAGGAGGGTGAGGACGAACTCGGCGCGATCATTGTTTTTCCGACATCTCTGCGCGCGTCGCCCCCGCTGGTCGGCAAGCGGCGGCGGACCGCGCATGACGAAATATCGCCAGCCTCTACGGGGCGCTCCATCGCCGCCGTTCCGCCCACGAGCCGGCGTGCCGACGCCGCGACTGACGCGAACCCGGCGCGAGCGGTTGCTTCTTCGCACGACGACGGTGCTATTCCATTCGTCGCCGCGGACCCGAAGGTCAAACAACTCTGCAAAAACGTCGCTTCCGCCGCGCGGCTTCAAATGCCGGTCTTGGTTTGCGGGCAGACCGGCACCGGCAAGGAAATGCTGGCGCGTTACGCTCATACGAGCAGTGGCCGCAAGGGTGCATTCGTTCCGGTCAATTGCTCTGCCTTACCTGAGACGCTCGTCGAAGCGGAGTTATTCGGTTATGCCGATGGAGCGTTCACTGGTGCACGGCGCGGTGGATCTCCCGGCCTGGCGCGCGACGCCGACGGCGGAACGCTGTTCCTTGACGAAATCGGCGATATGCCCTTCACGCTTCAGTCGGTGCTGCTGCGCTTTCTCGACGACTTCACGGTAAGGCCAATCGGCGGACAGCCGCGCAAAGTCGACGTGCTTCTCGTCTCGGCGACGAACGTCGACTTGGGGCAGGCCGTTACCAGCCGCAAGTTCCGCCCGGATCTGCTTTACCGGTTGAATACGATGCACGTGACGTTGCCGTCGCTCTCGGAGCGCGCGGACTTCGCGGAGATCGCAAAGCATCTGCTGGAACGCATTAGTCCCGAAACAACGATCACCAGTGCGGCAATGGCGGCGCTGGCTGTACAGCCGTGGAACGGCAACATCCGCGAGTTGCGGGGCATGCTGGCCCGCCTGACACTGGCCGCGGCCGACAATAACGATCTCATCGACGATGCGGTGACGGCAGCATTTCTGGTGGCGCCATCCGCGTCGCAGGGCTCTGGAGCGCACTCCCTACGCGAACTGCAGCGAGGTCAGCTGCTCAGTGTCTATAAGGAGACCGGCGGAAACATCAGCGAAACGGCGCGGCGGCTTGGTGTTTGTCGCAATACCGTCTACCGCGCGCTCGATTCGTCGAACGAGTAGCGCCCGCAGTCTGTTGGCCGTCCACTGTGCCGAACTCTCTCATCCCTGAAGGGATATCTTGCAATGCAACTCGTTGCTTGCGTCACACCGATCCAACAGTGCTGTTCGGAATGTGAACAGCAGGCCCCGATCGTCAGAAAGATAATCCAGCGTTTTCAAAGGTGCCAATCGTGGCACGGACGTTGCGGAATTTGTTCTGCGTGTCGCACGCCAATTCGTGCGCAAAACAAAATTAGGGAGGACAAGCATGCCGAGCGTGGGTGAAATCCGTAAGTCGGAGATCAGTTCCAGACGGTGTTGGAAAGCGATGCTCGGAGCCAGTGCTCTCGCCATCGCTGTCTTATCAGCACAAAGTGCCATAGCTGGCGATGTGACGATCGACGAGCTAGCCAAGGATGCCGACAGTACCGAAAACGTTCTGATGAACGGAATGGGATGGCATGCTCAACGTTTTAGCCCGTTGAAGGAAATCACCAACGAGAACGTATCTCGCCTGGTTCCGGCTTGGGCCTTCTCGTTCGGCGGCGAAAAGATGCGCGGGCAGGAAACGCAACCGCTCGTCGACGACGGCGTCATGTACGTCACGGGTTCGTACAGCCGCATGTTTGCCATCGACGTGAAAACCGGTGCGAAGCTCTGGGAATACGCCGCGCGACTGCCGGAAGGGCTTTTGACCTGTTGCGACGTGATAAATCGCGGTGCCGCTTTGTTTGGCGACAAAGTTTACTTCATGACGCTCGACGCCAAGGTCGTCGCTCTTGACAAGAAGACAGGCAAAGTCGTCTGGGCGAAAGAGATTGACGATCCGACCGCCGGTCACACGGCGACCGCAGCTCCTCTGATCGTCCCGTCAAAGGCGCACGGACCGTTGATCGTGACCGGCGTATCGGGCAGCGAGTTCGGCATCGTCGGACGCGTTGAAGCCCGCAAGGTCGACAACGGCGACCTCGTCTGGACGAGGCCGACCATCGAAGGCAATGTCGGCACATTGAATGGCCAACCAGGAACGATGACCGGCAAGGTCAATGAGTCCTGGCCCGGCGACATGTGGAAGACCGGCGGCGGTGCACCCTGGCTCGGCGGCACCTACGATCCGGAAACCAAGACGATCTTCATGGGCGTGGGCAACCCCGGCCCATGGAACAGCCACACCCGCCCCGGCGACAACAAGTGGGGCTGCGCGCGCATCGCCATCGATCCCGAAACCGGCGAGATCAAGTGGGGCTACCAGACAACCCCGCATGACGGTTGGGACTATGACGGCACCAACGAGGTCGTATCGTTCGAAATGGACGGCAAAAAAGTTGCCGGCACCGCCGATCGTAACGGCTTCTTCTATGTGCTTGACCGCGAGAACGGCAAGTTCATCTCGGCGGCGCCGTTCGTCGAGAAGATCAACTGGGCCAAGGGTATCGACAAGGATGGCCGGCCAATCTTCGACGAGAAGTTCCGCGCCGGCGATCCGGCCAAGTCGTCGGATGGCAAGAAGGGTGAGGCGGTCTTCGTAGTGCCCAGCTTCCTCGGCGGCAAGAACTGGATGCCGATGGCCTACAGCCCGCAGACCAAGCTGTTCTACATTCCGTCGAACGAATGGGGCATGGATCTGTGGAACGAGCCGATCACCTACAAGAAGGGCGCGGCCTACCTCGGTGCCGGCTTCACGATCAAGCCGATCTTTGACGACCACATCGGTGCCCTCAAGGCGTTCGATCCCAAGACGGGCAAGATCGTCTGGAGCATCAAGAACAAGGCGCCACTTTGGGGCGGCGTGCTGACGACTGCAGGCGGTCTGGTGTTTTACGGCACGCCTGAAGGAACGCTGAAAGCCGTCGATGCCAAGTCTGGCAAAGAGCTTTGGGCGTTCAATACAGGATCTGGCATCGTCGGCTCACCCATCACGTGGGAGCAGGACGGCGAGCAATATGTTTCGGTTGTGTCCGGCTGGGGCGGCGCGGTGCCGCTCTGGGGTGGTGAAGTGGCAAAGACCATTGCCCACTTCAATCAAGGCGCCATGACCTGGACGTTCAAACTCATCAAGACCACAACGGCATCCCGCTGATTCGGTCTTGAACTTTGTGGCCCGAGCGGTGAAATGCTCGGGCCATTTTTTATCTCCAGCTATGGTGAGCTGAATGCTCGTGCGATGCCGAACACGGCTTACAATTATTCGCGCGGGCGTTATCGCTTTCATGCTTTTTTTCTGCTGCGGAGTGGCGATCGCCGCCGATCCTCCGCCCGAAACCGTCAACATGGCCGACACGGCGCTCATCGTCGCCGTCGATGTGTCACAGTCCGTCGATGAAGCTCGCTACCGTCTGCAGATGGAGGGCATCGCTCAAGCCCTGGAGGATCCCGGTGTCCTCGCCAGCGTGACGAGCGGACCAAACGGGGCCATTCTTTTTTCGATGGTGACATGGGCCGACACAGCTCGCCAGGTCGTAGGCTGGCAACGCATCGCATCTCAGGCTGATGCATTTGCTGTCGCCAAACTCCTGCGCAACCTGCCGCACGAGGGTGGTGAATTCACCTGCATGGCCCGCATGCTGCGAACCATCTCGGTCACCATCATTCCAGCCATTTCGATCAAGGCACACCGGGTGGTCGTCGACGTCTCGGGAGACGGCATCGACAATTGCACAGATATCGATGGTCTCCATGCCGAGCGCGACCGCGTCCTAGCCTTGGGAGCAACAATCAATGGCCTGCCAATCATCGTGCCAGGTGAAAATGATGTCGTGGGGTCGGGCGCGTACCGGGCGCCCGGATATGGTTTGCGGGAGTTGCCGCAAAGGCCAGATCAAGAGGCGACAACGCTAGATCGGTGGTTCAGGGACCATGTCATCGGCGGTCCCGGCACATTCCTGATGACGGCCCAGGGCTACAACGACTTCGGGCGCGCTCTCCGGCAGAAGTTCGTGACAGAGATTAGTGCGGCCACGCTTATGCCAATGATACGGCCTGCATTTTTCGAGCACGGTAGAACGGGGGGCGGTCGCTGAGTCGCTTGGCGTCGACAGTGGATTGGAGTGGCTTCGCGAAGGACGTGGCAGGTGCGCGAGGCGTCAAGCGCAAGTTCTCTGGGTTGCCGATCTTTCGCCGGCTGACGGAACGAGTTCACTGCTGGTCTTCGCGCCGCGTTGCGCCCAACGCATGATCGGCAATTCGAAATAGAAATAAGATACCCAGGCCAATGCAACGGTTACGAGCCATGCAACGACGAACCAGATGACGCGATTGGCCGGCGCAAGTTCCTCAATCGGCCCCGCTGTCAGGAACGCACCAATCAGCCACAGGATCAAGGCGTGGTACAGATATGCGCCGTAAGAAATGCGTCCAATCAGCGACAAGAACGAATTCGCAAGCGGCCTGACCAATTTTGATTGCAGTGCTGCAAACGCCACGACAACGGCAGCGCAAGCGTCTACCGCCAGATAGACAAACACTTCGCGGTATTGGCCATACAGCACCCCCGAAAAAACGTTGCGAGCAACGCCAACACCTGTTGCGCCCAGACTAGCGTTGATAGCCGCATATGACAGCACGTAAGCCGCAACGATTGCAGCTGATGCAGCGACCACTGTCCAAAGCAGAGCGGGCGAACGCCGGAGGTCTTCCTCGAAATGCGCCAACAGCGCACCAATAAGGAACGCATCGAAGTGCGCAATGGAGGCCGAAAACACGGCAAAAGCCAACCAGTTTTGGTCTGAGCTGTGTGCGGCCAGCAATGAAGAATAGCCGAAACGGATCGCAGGTCCGAGGATCACCAGCGCCACAGCCACGCCCAGGAAGCGCCGTCGCGATAGACACAAAACCAGGACGGGAAACAGCACGTAGAATTGTTCTTCGACGCTCAGTGTCCACAGGTGTCCGAACACCGACCAGTCGGGGCGTTCCCAAAACTCAAAAATTCTCTGCCAGTTGAACGTAAAAGTGGCCAGAAACGGCAGGTCGTGGAGCGACGCCGCCTGGTTGATGAGAATTGCGATTACGATGCCAACCGCAACATAAAGGACGTAGACAGGAACGATCCGATAAAATCGTCTGGCAATGAACTCGACGTATTGGGTGGAGGCTGGCTGATCGCTGGAGCCCGACCAACGGAAATTGCGAGCGATCACATAGCCGGAAATGACGAAGAACAGCCAGACGCCGACCCAACCGAACGGAAGTATGCCGCAATGGTGGGCCACCACCATCGTCATCGCGATCGCACGCAACCCGTCGATTTCTGTTATTCTTTGAACAGGTGTTCTTTGCACAGGCGCCATCGAGCCCCGACCGACAACATCATTGTAATGATGTTGTGTATACGGACCGGTTGACGTTGCCGACATGGACCAAAGAGGTAGTCGCCCATTACTTGGGAACTCGAGGTGCCGCCGCCTACAACTTTCGGATACAGGTCTGCGCGGCCACCTCTTGCGGAAGCCGAGCGGAGATGCCGTGCTGAACGACGCACTGAACGTGTCTTGGGAAAATGCTTGGAATACGGCCGTGGTTATAGCTAAGCCGTGGAGCGGGCGATGGGAATCGAACCCACGTATGCAGCTTGGGAAGCTGCCGTTCTACCATTGAACTACGCCCGCGCAGGGTTGGTTCTAAGGGCGTTGAGGCCGTCCTGCAAGTGATCAGAGCATGCCGGATCAGTGCGGTCCGTCCATGCGCTGCGGACCCTTCTCAAGCGCGCGGATATCCCATCAGCGTCATGATGACGAGCGCGTAGAACGCCAGCGATCCGGCGTAGGCAACCGCCAGGACAGCGCCCTCGGAGAGGGATACGGGCGGAATGCGTTTGGCCTCATCGGGCGTGACCATGGTGCCGGGGATAGCAAGGGCGAACAGCACGGTCATGACCATCCATCCCAAGTAGAGGGAGACGCTGAGCGCCACCAGGAGAATCATGAGTTTGATCATGCCGACCACGCCGGGGTCGACCCGCGACAGCAGCGCCTCGAAAACCTGGCCGCCGTCGAGCGGCGAGACCGGCAGAAGGTTGAAGCCGTTGATGAGCGCACTGAGAAGGGCGGCATAGGTCAGCCAGGTGCTGCCGCTGGAGAGCCCCCAGATATAGAGCAGGGCCGTGGTCGCGAGGCTGAGCCCGGGGCCCATGAGCGAGACGTAGCCGCGCTCCGCCTCGGTGCGGGCGGCTGCGCCAACGGCAACGCCGCCGAAGAACGGCACGAAGTAGATGCCGCGGACCGGCAGGCCGAGCGAGCGCATGGCGGCAACGTGACCAAACTCGTGCACGAAGATCAGCGCAATCACGATGGCAGCGCCCGACAGGCCGAACCACGGAATGAAACTCGCCAGCGTCAGTACGCCCGTGGCAATCGCACCGAAGCCGAAGCCACGATTGTATTTCAAGGTGCCGGCAGCCGTTTCGGCGCGGCGTTTCACGGCACGGGCGGTGTCCAGCGGCAACCAGGGTACAAGCAGGTAGCCGCGGACGCCGCTATGCGTCAGCTCGTGCGACATCGTCAGCTCGGTACGGTCGCCCTCCTCGGCGCGCAGCGTGTAGGCGATGTAGTAGTCGCGGCCGCTGCTGGCGTAAACGTTTTCGCCCTCGTGCAGGATTTCAATCAGCTGCCCCTGCGGAGGCCGATGATCGCGCACGCGGTAGGCCATCGTGATCGCAAAGTCTTCACCCTTGCCGACGACGTCGACGATGCCCGAGCCGTCGGTCCGCTCGGTGGCGGTCCACGTCAGACCGGAGTCTTCGTTGAGCTCAGATGCCAGCGCCTGCGATGAGATGCGCCAGACGAGAGATTGTGGCGCGTCGACCATCACCGTCGCGCTGTAGCGACGGCGCTTGTCGCGCGAGAACACCGCGCCGATGCCGCGCAGCATATTGCCGATCAGTTCCAGTATCTGCCGCATGTCAACCCGAGCACCGTTCCGCTCACGCCTCTTGCGGGCGTGATACGGCGACCTGATGGCAACGGCAAGCGCCGGGGACTGTATGCTTTGTCGTGCTTCTTGCCGGAAAACCGCTGCACACTTTTCCGGAAGCACTCGTCTTTATCGTGCTTCTCGCCGGAAAACCGCTGCACACTTTTCCGGAAGCACTGGTCTTTATCGTGCTTCTTGCCGGAAAACCGCTGCACACTTTTCCGGAAGCACTTTAATCGTAGGACGCCGTGATCAGGAAGCTCGAGCGTGCCGGCGGCTCAACGTCCTGCGCAGGTGACGTCGTGCGGCGAGCGCGCCAGCACGGCAAGGTTCCACGCGCGTTCGGAAGAGCCGGTATAGTGGCAGTCGTGCTCGGTCCACCAGACGGCGCCGGCACCGGCGTAGACCACCATCATCGCGCAGAAGGCGAGGGCGCGGAGCATGGGTTGGCGAGCAACCGGATAAAGAGCTCCCGCGGCGATAACCACCAAGACGAACAGACGCATACTCACCCCACGCATTTACGATGCGTTCATGATGAACGGGGGTGGTAAAGGCGAAGTTAAAGGCTGCGTCTCGGGAAGCACGCTCTCTAGGCTTGGCGTTCGCGGATGGCGCGATGCACGAAGGCGAGCTTGGCGACGGCCGGCTCCGGGATGACGAAGGGGTAGAAATCCTCGTGGCCCATGCTGCGGTTCAGGCCGTTCATGGCGAGCGTGAGCGGCACCCAGCGCTCCATCAGCGCGTCGAAGGTTTCCTCGCGGTAGATGTCGTAGGTCTTGAACGGCCACGCCGAGCCGAACGACAGGCCCGCCGTGCGCGGCTCCATGCCTGAGGCTTCTGCCGTGTCGAGCGTGTCGACCATGTGCAGATAGTGCGCCCAGGTTTCCGCCCAGTCTTCCCAGGCATGCGCGCTGGCGTATGCGGAAACATGGCGATAGGCCCAATCCTGAGGCGGGCCAGCGTTGTAGTGATGGGAGATGGCGGACGAGTAGTTCGGCCGTTCGTCGCCGAACAGGGTGCGGAATTCGTCGAGCAGCCCGGTCGAGCCGATCAGCACGTTCCAATAGTAGTGGCCGCTTTCGTGGCGCAAGTGGCCGAGCAGCGAGCGATAAGGCTCGCCGAACTGCTGGCGCTGGCGTTCGCGCTCGACAGCGTCGGCTTCCATGATGTCGATGGTGATGACGCCGTCGAGGTGGCCGGTCATCGCGCTGCGCACGAAGTTGAACGTCAGCGGGCCTTGCGGAGAACCGGCGCCGTCAAACGGCAAGCCGAAGCGCAGCAGCGAATAGACAAGACGCTTCTTGGCTCGTTCCAGATCGCGCCAGGCCTGCAGGCTGCCGAACTCGGAGAGATTGGGAATGGTGCGATTGAGGCTGCAGGCGCGGGCACATGGCGCTGCCGCCGTCGTGCGTCAGCCAGTTGCAGACGCCGTAGAAGGCGTTGGCGCAGTACCGCATGTCGCCGCCCGAGCCGGTGAAGCTGCGATACAGCGCACCATCGAACGGGTCACTTTTCAGCGCGACGACGACCTGGGCTTCAGCGTCGAAGCCCAGCGCATGGCCGCACTTCACGCATGTGACGTTTTCAAAGTAGACCTTGTTGCCGCAAGCCGAGCACGAGAAGTTCTTCATTTGCCGCTATCCATGCCCTGCCGTGATGCGGCCACCGAGTTTCGACTTGCCCCGCATGCTCCTCCATCTGACGGACCGTGGCCTGCTCGAATAGTTCGCATTCGCGTACCGATCTTTCAGCATCGTGCCTGGAGGTTAGGCGCGATGGCAATGAACAACGCCTAACATTGAAGCTGATGCTTGTCTCTTAGGCCCGGGCTCGATAACGCATGAAGGTATAACTGGTTCATGAGGCTGCGGGCGCGCACCGCGGCGGAAAGGACGTCGCGTCTCCATGGCACTGCACGTTGCCCTCACCCACGCCACCTCCTACAGCTACGATAAGCTCATCGGCATGGGGCCGCAGGTCATCCGCTTGCGGCCGGCACCGCACTGCCGGACGCCGATCATCAGCTATTCGGTGACGATCGAGCCGAAGGCGCACTTCCTCAACTGGCAGCAAGATCCGTTCGGCAATTTCCTCGGCCGCGTGGTGATGCCGGAGCCGACGGACCGCTTCTCCGTCACCGTCGATCTCGTGGCGGACATGGCGGTGATCAATCCGTTCGACTTCTTCGTGGAGGAGAGCGCGGAGACGTGGCCGTTCACATACGACGCGCTGCTCGATGGAAGAGCTGGGGCCGTACCTCAAGCCGGATCCCGTCGATCCGCTGCTGGCGCAGTATCTTTCAAGAGTCGATCGTACGGCGGGGCGGCGCGACCGTCGACTTCCTGATCGGCCTCAACACCATGCTTCAGGGCGACATCAGCTACCTGATCCGCATGGAGCCAGGCGTGCAGACGCCGCAGGTGACGCTGCAGAACCGTTCCGGCTCGTGCCGCGACAGCGCGTGGCTGCTGGTGCAGATTCTGCGCAACCTCGGCATGGCCGCGCGCTTCGTGTCGGGCTATCTCATCCAGCTGAAGCCCGACGTGAAACCGCTCAACGAGGGCGCGGCCGCTGGCGCGTCGCAAGACTTCACCGATCTGCATGCCTGGGCCGAGGTCTATGTGCCGGGCGCGGGCTGGATCGGGCTCGATGCCACGTCTGGCCTGCTGGCGGGTGAAGGGCACATTCCGCTGGCGGCGACGCCGCATCCGCAGAGCGCGGCACCGATCTCGGGCGGGCACGAGCCGGCGCAGGTGACGTTCGATTTCAAGATGGGCGTGACGCGCATTCTGGAGACGCCGCGCGTCACCAAGCCCTACAGCGAAGAGATGTGGCAGGCGATCGCCGACGGCGGGCGCGTGGTGGATGAGCGGCTGACGGCCGGCGACGTGCGGCTGAGCATGGGCGGCGAGCCGACGTTCGTGGCGGCCGACGACATGGAAGCCGAAGAGTGGAACATCGCCGCCGTCGGGCCGACGAAGCGGAAGTTTGCCGAGGATCTGGTGCGCCGGATGCAGCAGCGGCTGGCGCCCGGCGGCTTGCTGCACTACGGGCAGGGCAAGTGGTATCCGGGCGAGCCCCTGCCGCGATGGGCGTTCGCGGTCTACTGGCGTACCGACGGCAAGCCGCTTTGGCGCGATGCCGCGCTGATTGCCCGCGAGGATGCGCCGGCGAAGGCGACGATCGACAACGCCGAGGCGTTCGTAGCCGGGCTCAGCGAGCGGCTAGGCTTGGCGCGCGACAGCGGCATCGAAGCCTACGAAGACGCTTCGCTGCTGATGCTGACGGAGCAGAAGCAGCCGCTGGGCGACGTGGCCGAAGACGATGGCGATGCGGCCACGCAGGCAGAGCGCGCACGCTTGGCACGCGCCTTGGATCGCGGCTTGAACGATGTCGCCGCCTACGTGCTGCCGCTGAAGATATCGAGCGTCAAGAACCGCAAGTCGAAGTGGGTGACGGAACGCTGGCAGCTGCGGCGCGACAAGCTGGTGCTGGTGCCGGGCGATTCGCCAGCAGGCTTCCGGCTTGCCGTTGGCGTCGCTGCCGCCGATCGCCGCTGAGGATTTTCCGCACGTGCAGCCGCTCGATCCGATGGCGACCGTGCCGCCGCTGCCGGATCCGGACGAGCTGGCTGATGGAGACGCTGGCCGTTGCGGCAAAGCCGGTTGCTGCGAAGGCCGCGCCATCCGACGAGCCGATCGAAGCCGTGCGCACGGCACTGGTGATCGAGCCGCGCAACGGCACGCTGTGCATCTTCATGCCGCCGCTGGAAAGCGTGGACGACTACGCGGCGCTGCTGACCTGCCTGGAGGATACGGCGCGGGCGATCAGCGTGCCGGTGCACATCGAGGGCTATGGCCCGCCGTACGATCCGCGCTTCCAGGTTCTGAAAGTGACGCCGGATCCGGGCGTGATCGAAGTCAACGTGCAGCCGGCGCAGAGCTGGGACGAGATCGTCGCGAACACGACGGCGCTCTACGACGACGCGCATGCGGCGGGCCTCGCCGCCGAGAAGTTCATGCTGGACGGCAAGCACACCGGCACCGGCGGCGGCAATCACATCGTGCTGGGCGGGATGTCTCCGTCTGAGAGCCCGTTCCTGCGGCGGCCGGATCTGCTGGCGTCGATCATCGCGTATTGGCAGAACCATCCCTCGCTGTCGTACATGTTCGCGGGGTTGTTCATCGGGCCGACGAGCCAGGCACCGCGTTGCGACGAGGCACGCTTCGAAGTCCATCTACGAACTCGAGATCGCGCTGTCGCAGATTCCCGATCCGAAGGACGGCACGGTGGCGCCGTGGCTGGTGGACCGGCTGTTCCGCAACCTGCTGATCGACGTCACGGGCAACACGCACCGCGCCGAAATCTGCATCGACAAACTCTACTCGCCGGACGGGCCGACGGGGCGCCTCGGGCTGGTCGAGTTCCGCTCGTTCGAGATGCCGCCGCACGCGCGCATGAGCCTGGCGCAACAGCTGCTGGTGCGCGCGCTTGTCGCGATGTTCTGGGAGAAGCCTTACAAGCAGAAGCTGATCCGCTGGGGCACGGCGCTGCACGACCAGTTCATGCTGCCGCATTACCTGTGGGCGGACCTGGAAAGCATCGTCGCCGACATCAAGGCGGCGGGGTTGCCAGCGGACGTGGAATGGTTCCGGCCGCATCTGGAGTTCCGCTTCCCGCGCTGCGGAGCGATCGAATACGCCAACACGCAGCTGGAGCTGCGGCAGGCGCTGGAGCCGTGGCACGTGATGGGCGAGGAAAGTTCGACGGGCGGCACGGCGCGTTACGTCGACTCGTCACTGGAACGCGTGCAGGTGAAAGTGACGGGCCTCTACGGCGATCGGCTGACGGTGACGTGCAACGGGCGGGCAGTACCGCTGGTGCCGACGGGTACGCAGGGCGAGGCCGTGGCCGGCATCCGCTTCCGGGCGTGGCAGCCGCCGTCGGCGCTGCATCCGAACATTCCGGTGCACGTGCCGCTCGTGGTCGACATCTTCGACACGTGGCTGGGCCGGGCGGTGGCGGGGTGCCGGTATCACGTCTCGCATCCGGGCGGACGCATCGTTCGAAACGTTCCCGATCAACGCCTACGAGGCCGAGGGCCGCCGGCTTGCGCGCTTCGAGACGCTCGGGCACACGCCTGGCACATCCGACCCCGGGCGGCCCGTCATCAACGCGGACTACCCCCATACGCTGGATCTGCGGCGGGAGTTCTAGCTTGCGCCCAGCGTTTGCCGACGCAGTCTTGGTAAATGCCGCTCTACAGCGCAGTCACCGGTGAGCGGTGGCGGATTAGCCGCTTGCAGACGACCAGCAGCGACGCGATAGTGCCTTGACACTGCCGCGGCTGATTCGCGTGGCAGTACCAGGGCTTGGGGGCGAGCGCTGGCACGAACGGGAACTAGGGGGCGAAAGCCAGCGGAATGACGACTGCTGCGATGTCCAGCATGGCTTCTGGGCCCGATCTGCTTAATGCATATCGGCAGTCGCAGACCGGCGGCTATGACGAGCTGCTGGATCGCGACGGCGCGCCCCGCCGCCACTGGCTGCCCTTCCTCAAGGAGCTGAATGCGCTATCCGAGGCCGACCGCGCCGCACGCGCGGTGCGTCTCGACCGGCGCGTGCGCGAAACGGGTATCGCCTACGATATTTTCGCCGATCCGACCCAGGGCTCGCAGCAATGGCAGCTGGATCTGGTGCCGATCGTCTTCTCGTCGGCGGAATGGCGCTGGCTGGAAACGGCGCTGATTCAACGGGCCGAGCTGTTCGACGCTCTGCTGAACGATCTCTATGGCGACCAGCAGCTGCTTCGTGACGGGCAACTGCCGCCCGAGCTCGTGTTCTCCGACAGCGCCTACCTGCGGGCGTGCCAAGGCGTGCTGCCGCACTCCGGCGGCTTGCGCTTCTACGCTGCCGACCTGGCGCGCGGCGCAGATGGGCAATGGCGCGTGATCGACAGCCATGCGGAGACACTGGCCGGCGCGGGCTTCGCGCTGGCGAACCGCATGGTGCACACCCACGTGGCTGGCGACCTGTTCAACGCCAGCAACGCCGTGCGCCTGGCATCGTATTTCCAGAACGTTCAGGCCGCCCTGACCGCAGCACAGCGGACGCGACAACGCGCGCGATCGCGCTGCTGACGCCGGGCGCGCATCACGAGGACTACTTCTCGCACGCCTACATCGCGCGCTATCTCGGCTATCTGCTGGTCGAAGGCGCCGACCTGCGCACGCGCGGCGGCCAGGTTTTCCTGAAGACGCTCGAAGGCCTGAAGGAGATCGACCTGATCGTGCGCTGCGTCGACGGACGCGCCAGCGATCCGCTGGAACTCGATCCGTCGCGGCTACGACGGGCCATCGGGCCTGGTGCGCGACGTGCCGCCGGTCACCCGGCCTCGTCGTCAACGCCATCGGCTCGGCGCTGGTGCAGAACCGCGCGCTCGGTCCCTACCTGCCGCAAGCTCGCAAAGCATCTGCTCGGCGAAGAGCTTGCACCTGCACGACGCACCACGCTGGTGGCTCGGCGTGCGGCAAGTCGCGCGAGCATGTGGCCGAACGCTTCGACCAACTCGTGATCCGCAAGGCGCAGGAAGGCACGGGCCGGCCGGGGCAGGCCGCGTTGGGTCAAGACACGCGCATCGATGTCGGACGCGGAGCGTAGGACCTGCTGAAGCGCGAAATCGCATTGCACGGCGCGCGTCTCGTCGCCGAAGAAAAGATCGGTTTCAGTAAGGCGCCGGTCTACGCCAACGGCAGCCTGGTACCGCAGCCGTTCGCGGTGCGCCTGTTCGTGGCGCGGACGCCAGCGGGCTACATCGCCATGCCGGGCGGGCTCGCCATGACGATCGATCCCGATCGCGCCGTGGCGCTGTCGGCACCGGATGGGCATACGCGCGACGTGTGGGTGCTGTCGGACGCCGAGCAAGCGCATCACGTGAGCCTGTGGCGACCGGCGCTGGAGACGGCGCGCGTGCAGCGTTCGCAGCGCGTGATCCAGAGCCGCGTGGCCGACGATTTGTTCTGGCTCGGCCGCTACGCCGAGCGCGCCGACTGGACAATGCGCGTGCTGCGCAGCGCATTGCGGCGCGTGGCCGAAGACAGCGGACCGGAAGCGGGCACGGCGGCGGCGCGCAAATGCCTGCAGGTGCTGCTGACCGACGAGGAATCCGACGCCCGCCGACAAAGCGCGCATCGCCAGCCTCGATTACGACGGGCCTGTGCGCGAAGCTGGTGCGCGGCGGCGGCGCAACGCGCACGCTGGAGCGGACGATGCAGCGGCTCTACAAGGTCGCGCACCTGGCGCGCGATCGCCTGTCGCTGGAGGCGTTCCAGACGCTGAGCCGGTTCCGGCCCGGCGACACGTGGACGGCGTCGATGGCCTCGGCGCGACCGGGCGGCGTGCTCGACCTGCTCGACGAAGGGCTGGCGTCGATCTCGGCATTCAACGGCCTGATGCACGAGAACATGACGCGCAACTTCGGCTGGTCGATCCTCGACATGGGCCGGCGGCTGGAACGCGCCTACAATCTCAGCGAAGCCATGATGGCGCTGTTCATCCCGGCGCCGGACGTCGAAGACGAGCAGAGCAGCCTGATGCTGCTGCTCGAACTCGCCGACAGCTTCATCACGTACCGCTCGCGCTATCGCCTCGACCCGATGCTGCCGCTGGTGCTGGATCTGTTGCTGCTGGACGAAACGAACCCGCGCAGCCTGAGCTACCAGCTGGCTGCGTTCTCGCGGCAGCTTGATACGTTGCCGGAGGGCAAGCAAGGCGTGAGCCTGACGGAGGACCGCCGCGTGATCCTGGCGTTGCTGACGTCGATCCGGCTGGCGGACGTGGAGCGCATTGCCAACGAGCCAAACCGCGCAACGCTGCGAAAGGCTGCTGATGCGAGCAGTTGCAGCTGCTGCCCGAGTTGTCGGACGCCGTGGCGCGCCACTACTTCAATCTCACCGACGACGCGCTGCATCGCGCGCATTTGCGCACCGAGTCCGCGTCATGATGCTCGATGTGAGCCACCGCACGTACTACCAGTACACGCTCGCCCGTGGTGCAATCGCAGCACCTCATTCACCTGACGCCGCGGTCTACGGAACGCCAGGCGATCCGTCATCACAGCCTGATCATCGAGCCCGCGCCTGCGACACGGTTCGACGGCGTCGATGCCTTCGGCAATCACATGGCGATCCTCGACATCGAGATGCCGCACAAGGAATTCGTGCTGCACGCGCGCACGACGGTGGAGACGATTGCGCCGCCCGCGTTCGACTTCGCCAAGACGACGCCGTGGGACAGGCTGGACGGGGTGCTGGCACCGGCAGGCAAAGGCATCCCGCTCGACGTCGTGCAGTATCGCTGCGTTTCGCGGCTGACGACACCCTCGCTCGGCATCGCGGAGTACGCGGCACAATCGTTCACGCGCGGCCGTCCGCTGATGCAGGGCGCGATGGATCTGACGCTGCGCATCTACGACGAGTTCACCTTCGACTCGACCGCCACCGACGTTTCGACGCCAATCCACGACGTCTTTCGCCATCGCCGCGGCGTGTGCCAGGATTTCGCGCACTTCGCGCTCGCGTGCTGCCGCGCCATGCGCGTGCCCGCCCGCTACGTCAGCGGCTACATTCTGACGCGGCCGCCGCCCGGCCAGCCGAGGTTGCAAGGTGCGGATGCCTCGCACGCCTGGATTTCGGTGTGGTCGCCGCAAACGGGTTGGATCGATCTCGACCCGACCAACGGCATTGCCGTCAGCGACGAGCACGTGATGGTGGCGTGCGGACGCGACTACGACGACGTCAGCCCGATCAGCGGACTGCTGCTTGGCGGCGGCGATCATGAGGTCAATGTCGGGGTCGACGTGGTGCCGGTCTAAGATTTATTGCTCGCGCGTTTCGTACTCGGAAATTTTCCGGCGCTGCACGTATCACGGCGCGCACACCTCCCAGCAGAAAACGTGAATAGCGCTCCGACAACGGAACCGGCTAAGCTCTCACAAGTTTTCGTAAGTAAGCATTGCTTGGAGACGAAAATGCGCATTCGCGTTGGCTACAATATCTGCCTCAATATTGGGCAGGCATCAGCCCTGCATACCTTGATGGACCTTGAGGCAGCGCGCCGAAAAGATGTTCTCACCGAAACTCCCTTCACGGTTACTCCGCATTTGCCCGTCGAGATCTTCACCGACACGTTCGGCAACACGTGCCGCCGCATGTTCGTGCCCGTCGGCCCCGTGCAGCTGACGTACGCCGCGGACGTCTTCGACACCGGCGTGCACGAACAGTTGCCTGGCGATGCGCCGGAAACGCCGGTGCATGAGCTGCCGCTGGATTGCCTGCCATACCTGACGGGCAGCCGGTACTGCGAGACGGACAAGCTGAGCCAGTTCGCCTGGAACAAGTTCGGCACTGTGCCGGCCGGCGGCCAGCGCGTGCAAGCGGTCGTCGACTTCGTGCACGGGCACCTGACAGTTCGATTATCTCAAGGCGCGTGCCACGCGGACGGCGTGGGAAGCGCTCGAGGAAGGGCATGCGGTCTGCCGCGACTTCACGCACCTCACCATTGCGCTGTGCCGCGCACTCAACATTCCCGCGCGCTACTGCAACGGTTTCCTCGGCGACATCGGCGTACCGATCGATCCCAACCCGATGGACTTCTGCGCCTGGTGCGAAGTGTACATCAACGGCCGATGGTACACGTTCGATGCGCGCCACAACGAGCCGCGGATCGGCCGGATCGTGCTGGCCCGCGGGCGTGATGCCGCCGACGTGCCGATGATGACGACGTTCGGCCCGCACACGCTCGACAAATTCGAGGTGACGGCGCTGGAAGTGCCGGACGTGGCCGATGAAGCCGTGTCGCGCAAGCAGATGAGCGCTGCGGCCTAACGCGGCAGAAGCCGGAAATGCAAAAGGCCAGACCGCGAGGTCTGGCCTTTGTTCGTTTTGAGGTGGAGCGTGGCTCAGGCCTTGCGCGAGCTGGCTTCGATCACGTCTTCGAACGTGCGCAGGCCGGTCGTCGGCGCGGTGACGAGCACGGCCATGTTGCCGGGCTTGTGCTCGTTGTCGCATCATGCGCATGTGGGCCTTGGGGATCTGCGCCCACGAGAACACTTCCGACATGCACGGATCGATGCGGCGTTCGACCACCAGCTTGTTGGCCTGGGTCGCCTGCAGCAGGTTGGCGAAGTGCGAGCCCTGCACGCGCTTCTGGTGCATCCAGAGGTAGCGCGCGTCCATCGTGAGGTTGTAGCCGGTGGTGCCGGCGCAGATGACGACCATGCCGCCGCGCTTCACGACCTGCACCGAGACCGGGATCGTCGACTTCGCCGGGATGCTCGAACACGCAGTCGACGTTGACGCCCTTGCCGGTGATGTCCCAGATCGCCTTGCCGAAGCCGCGCATCTCTTTCAGCCAGGTGTTGTACTCGGGCGTGTTGACCTTCGGCAGCTGGCCCCAGCACTTGAAGTTCTTGCGGTTGATGACGCCCTTGGCGCCCAGCTGCATGACGAAGTCGCGCTTGTCGTCGTCCGAGACGACGCCGATGGCGTTGGCGCCCGACGTGGCGCAGAGCTGCACGGCGAACGAGCCGAGGCCGCCCGAGGCGCCCCAGACGAGCACGTTGTGGCCGGGACGCAGCACGTGCGGACGATGGCCGAACAGCATGCGGTAGGCGGTGGCGAGCGTCAGCGTGTAGCAGGCGCTCTCTTCCCAGGTGAGGTGCTTGGGACGCTCCAGCAGCTGGCGGTCCTGCACGCGGCAGAACTGCGCGAACGAGCCGTCCGGCGTCTCGTAGCCCCAGATGCGCTGCGAGGTCGAGAACATCGGGTCGCCGCCGTTGCACTCCTCGTCGTCGCCGTCGTCCTGGTTGCAGTGGATGACGACTTCGTCGCCGACCTTCCAGCGCTTCACCTTGGAGCCGACCGCCCAGACGATGCCCGAGGCATCGGAACCGGCGATGTGGAAGGGCTGCTTGTGGACGTCGAACGTCGAGATCGGCGTGCCGAGCGAGGCCCAGACGCCGTTGTAGTTGACGCCGGCGGCCATCACGAGGACGAGCACGTCGTGGCTGTCGAGTTCCCAGGTCGGAACGACTTCGACCTGCATGGCCTTATCGGGCTCGCCCTGGCGCTCGCGCGGATCGCCCAGGCGTACATGTTCTTCGGCACGTGGCCGAGCGGCGGGATCTCGCCGATCTCGTACAGGTCCTTCGTAGCTGTCACGATCGCAGGCTTGCCCACGTCGTCTTTTTTAGCAGCGCTTTGGCTCGACATTCTCGTCTCTCCTAACGAGTACTTTGCTCCCCCAGCCCCGGTCCCGCAGTGCAACACAACAGGTCCGTGACAGTTGCGGCCTATCAAGCACTTTTCTGCGCCGCAATAAAGGGGGTGAAACATCGTGATTAAAGGACAACCCAAGCCAATGTTAACACAGCTGAGGGCAATGGAACGGCTGCGGAATGTCGCGTTTTGCATTGCACTTGCCTGCTAGTAGAGTATTTCGTGCGGAAGACATTTGAGCCGAGGGCGACGACGATGGCGGACACCAGCAAATCAGGCAAGGCAGCACCGGCAGCGGCCGGGGCGCCGGCACGCGACAAGCCCTGGCTGTTCCGCACCTACGCCGGCCATTCGACGGCTGCTAAGTCCAACGAGCTGTACAGGAAAAACCTCGTCCAAGGGGCAGACCGGCCTGTCCATCGCCTTCGACCTGCCGACGCAGACGGGCTACGACAGCGACCACGAACTGGCGCGGGGCGAGGTCGGCAAGGTCGGCGTGCCTGTGGGCCATCTCGGCGACATGCGCCGCTGCTCGACGGCATCCCGCTCGACCAGATGAACACCTCGATGACGATCAACGCCACGGCGGCGTGGCTGCTGTCGCTTTATGTCGCGTTTGCGGATGAACAGGGTGCGTCGCGCGGCAAGCTGACCGGCACGATCCAGAACGACATCATCAAGGAATACCTGTCGCGCGGCACCTACGTGTTCCCGCCCGAGCCGTCGCTGCGGCTGATCAAGGACACGATCGTGTTCTCGTACAAGGAGGTTCCCAAGTGGAACCCGACGAACGTGTGCTCCTATCATCTGCAGGAAGCCGGCGCGACGCCGGTGCAGGAACTGGCCTTCGCGCTGGCGACGGCCATCGCCGTGCTCGACACCGTGAAGGCCTCGGGCGAGGTGCCGCCGGAGAATTTCGGTACCGTGGTCGGCCGCGTCTCGTTCTTCGTCAACGCAGGCCTGCGGTTCGTGACCGAGATCTGCAAGATGCGGGCGTTCAACGAACTGTGGGACGAGATCACGCGCGAGCGCTATGGCGTGACGAACGCGAAGGACCGCATGTTCCGCTACGGCGTGCAGGTGAACTCGCTGGGCCTCACCGAGCCGCAGCCGGAGAACAACGTCTATCGCATCCTGATCGAGATGCTGGCGGTCACGCTGTCGAAGAATGCGCGCGCGCGCGCCGTGCAGTTGCCGGCGTGGAACGAGGCGCTTGGCCTGCCGCGGCCGTGGGACCAGCAGTGGTCGCTGCGCATGCAGCAGATCGTCGCCTACGAGACGGACCTGCTCGAATACGGCGACATCTTCGACGGCTCCGTCGTGATGAACAAGAAGGTCGAAGAGCTGAAAGAGCAGGCGAGAGCCGAGCTCAAGACCATCGGCGACATGGGCGGCGCGGTGGCGGCCATCGACTACATGAAGCGCAAGCTGGTGGAGAGCAACACGGGCCGTCTCAGCGGTATCGAGTCCGGCGATCTCGTCGTCGTCGGCGTCAACAAGTGGACCGAGACGGAGCCGTCGCCGCTGACGACGGGCGAAGGCTCGATCATGGTCGTCGATCCGAAGATGGAAGCCGAGCAGGTCGGCAAGCTGAAGGCCTGGCGCGAGCAGCGCGACGACAAGGCCGTGAAGGCGGCACTGGCGCAGCTGGAATCGGCGACGAAGGAAGGCCGCAACGTGATGGAACCGTCGATCGCCTGCGCGAAGGCGGGCGTGACGACGGGCGAGTGGGGCAGCCTGCTGCGCAAGATCTTCGGCGAGTATCGCGCGCCGACCGGCGTGGCGGCCTCGGCCGTGGCACGCGACGGCGCGGGCCTCGACCAGGTGCGCGCGTCGGTCGAGGCGGTCTCGGCGCAGCTTGGCCGTCGCATTGAAGTTCCTGGTCGGCAAGCCGGGGCTCGATGGCCATTCGAACGGCGCCGAGCAGATCGCCGTGCGCGCCCGCGACGTCGGCATGGAAGTCGTCTACGAGGGCATTCGCCTGACGCCGTCGCAGATCGTGCGCGCGGCGCTGGACGAATCCGTGCACGTCGTCGGCCTGTCGATCCTTTCGGGCAGCCACGTGCCGCTCGTGCAGGAAGTGATGGAGCGCATGCGCAAGGAAGGCCTGTCCGACATTCCGTTGATCGTCGGCGGCATCATCCCGCCCGAAGACGCCAAGCTGCTGAAGGGCTTCGGCGTCGCCGCCGTCTACACGCCGAAGGATTTCCAGCTCAACGACATCATGGCCGACATCGTGCGGCTGGTGGGCGACGAGGCGCAGGCGGCTTAAAGCTGCGAAACCTTGCAGCGTGTTGATCGCGCTCGAGGCGCGGCGGCACTCGTTACGCTCGTGACCTAATTCCTACAGCCAACGTAGCCAACGCGATGTCATCTCCGGGCTTGTCCCGGGGATCCCGGCCTCCGCAGACACGGCGGGCTGACGGTCATAGCGGACCCATCAACTTGTTGGCGTCACCGAGCCGCAAGCGGGATCCCCGGGACAAGCCCGGGGATGACCGAGAGGT
The DNA here is from genome assembly GCA_963846845.1 of uncultured Pseudomonadota bacterium. GTDB lineage: Bacteria > Pseudomonadota > Alphaproteobacteria > Rhizobiales > Hyphomicrobiaceae > JAKAXS01. Next base: position 252,691 of record CAWJXQ010000017.1, read on the forward strand.
GGGGTGCGTTCTCGCAAACAAAGACCGATCTTGGGAGGTCCGCGGCGGCGGCGTCAGTCGAACCGGCAGGCCTTATCGGCGGCTGAACGCTCCGGAAAACGGTGCGGTGACGATGAAGAGCAGGATGCGGGCGATGATGGTGAAGAACATGAAGAGCAGCTGACGCTCTTCGAGCAGCAGTTCGAGCCAGATGTTGTACTTGGGCTCCAGGCCGGTCGACGTAATCCAGCCTTTCAGGCTGCGCGCCCAACTCAACATTTCTGACAGCGTCTCGGGCGAATTGTAGCCGACCAGGGCCAGCATCAGCGCGCCAAGAATGAGTGACAGGAAAATGTTGCCGGTCGAGAGAAACAAGCGCAGCACGAAAGCCTCCTGCCCATCGATCAGCGGCACACCCAGCGCCGCATCGTGGCGACGCTAGCACTGGGCTTTGCCGCCTCCAAGCGGCACGAAATTCGCGCGCAGACGGAACACTGGTGCCGCTGCGGCGTAATATGTTCGGCTGCAAATGGCCTTGCGCGCTTTGAGCTGCTTGAAACTCGCCCGCGGCAGGGCGATATGACAGCGCGTCTTGAACCGAGGAGATGACGGCGTGATCAACGTCTTCAATAGCCGCCCAAACGAAACGCTGCAGCGCATGGATCGCGCAGAGATCGATGCAGCCGTGATGCGCGTCGAAGCCGTGGCACGGCTGATGGACAGTGCGTTCGAGATCCCGGGCACCAAGATCCGCATGGGCCTAGACGGCATCATCGGCCTCATTCCGGTGCTGGGCGACCTCGTCTCGTCGCTGATCTCCAGCTACATCATCTGGGAAGCCAAGAACCTCGGCGTTTCGAAATTCACGCTCATGCGCATGGTTAGCAACATGGCGATCGATACGGTGGTCGGCATTGTGCCTTTGCTGGGCGATGCTTTCGACGTGGCCTTCCGCACCAATATGAAGAACCTGGCGCTGCTGAAGAAGCATCTGGAGAAGAACGGAATCGCGGCGCCCGATCTCAGCGCCGGCCCGCGCGTCGGCCGCATGGGCGGCACCGGTCCGGTGATCGAAGGCACGGCGACGCGGATCGATTGATTTTGGACGTCCTGAGGCAAGCATGCCCAAGATCGACATCGCTGCCGTCCCGAAGATCGAAGGCACCGGGTACCCGCCGCAATTCAATGCGCCTTGCGCCGAGCGCATCCGCCAACGGCTCGGCGACGCCGGTGGGCTCACCGACTTCGGCGTTAATCTCATGCAACTGCCACCGGGCAACTGGTCGAGCCAGCGGCACTGGCATTCGCACGAAGACGAACTCGTCTACGTGCTCGAGGGCGAACTGGTGCTGATCGAGGACGATGGCGAAACGGTTCTTCGGGCGGGGGATTGCGCCACGTTCGCAAAGGCCACCGGCAACGGCCATCACATGATCAACCGCTCAAGCACGACAGCCGTTTATCTCGAAGCCGGCACGCGGTCCCGCGCCGATGTCACCACGTGCTCCGACATCGACATGATGAGCACCAATGCCGACGGTCGCTTCGTGCATAAGGATGGCACGCCCTATCCGCGGTCTTAGTTACTTGATGAAGGCCTTGCCGCGCACCCACAGCAGCGCGTTTCGCACGCCGCGAAGGAGCGGGTAGGGCGAGGCGCCGATGGCGGACATTGCAGCGCGTTTTCCCGCGGGCAGATCGGATCGGTAGGATGCAAGCTTCTTGGAGGCGTCCGCGCCGTAGTAGAGCTGGCCGTCGACCACCAGGACCATGCCGTCGTTGATTTCGTAGCCGTCGCGGCGCAGCTCCGCGACCAGGGCGGGCTCGTGGCGCGCGTCGAGCAACTGCAGGTGCGGATGACGGCGGCGGAACTCGGCGAATTTCACGAAGCCCGCACAGATCGGACACTCGCCATCGTAGAGCAGGTAGTCGCCGGTTGGTGGCACCTGTTCCCTCTCCCCATACTTCATGGGGAGAGGGTTAGGGTGAGGGGCAGAAACTCGCCGCTGCGCCAGACCCTGTCCCTCACCCCGACCCTCTCCCCGCGCGCGGGGCGAGGGAGATATCAAACGTCGAGGTTGGCGACTTCGAGCGCATTTTCCTGGATGAACTCGCGGCGCGGCTCGACGACGTCGCCCATGAGCTTGGAGAAGATCTCGTCAGCCTCACCGAGGTCGCCGAGCTTGACCTGCAGCAGCGTGCGGACTTCCTTGTCGAGCGTGGTTTCCCATAGCTGCTCGGGATTCATTTCGCCCAAACCTTTGTAGCGCTGCAGCGACAGGCCCTTCTTGCCGGTCTCGTAGATGGTGTCGAGCAGCATGCGCGGGCCGTAAATGTCGATCGTCTCGCCCTTGCGGCGCAGCTTCGGCGGCTTGCCGTAGACCTCGGTCAGGGCGGCCTGGCGTTCGTGCAGGCGCTTGGCGTCGAGCGACGACAGGAGTGCCTTGTCGATGGCGTGAACTTCCGTCACGCCGCGGACGACGCGGCGCAGCAGGTAGCCTTCGTTGCTGTCGTACTCGCCCTGCCAGCCAGTTTCGGTTTCTTCCGCCTGCAGGTCGAGGCGCCAGGCGATCTTGGCGGCAATAGCCGCGCCGTCTCCGGCCGTGGCATCCGGATTGAAGGCGCCAGCGATGGAGGCCTGCTCCATCAGCTTGCGGTCGTAGCGCGAGTGCAGACCGTCGACGAGACTGACGATGGCGCGCGCGGTGTCGGCGACCTGACGTAAGTCCTGGCCGGCGCGTTCGCCTTCATTGGTCACGAGCACGGCGTCTTCCAGGCCGGCAGTGATGAGATAGTCTTCCAGCGCGTTCTGATCTTTCAGGTACGTTTCCGACTTGCCGCGCGCCACTTTGTACAGCGGCGGCTGAGCGATGTAGAGGTGGCCCTTCTCGACCAGCTCCGGCATCTGGCGATAGAAGAACGTCAGCAGCAGCGTGCGGATGTGGGCGCCGTCGACGTCGGCGTCGGTCATGATAATGATCTTGTGGTAGCGCAGCTTTTCGAGCTTGAACTCTTCGCGGCCGATGCCGGTGCCGAGGGCACCGATGATGTTCGTTACCTGCTCGGACGCGAGCATGCGGTCGAAGCGCGCGCGTTCGACGTTCAGGATCTTGCCGCGCAACGGCAGCACGGCCTGGTACTCGCGCTTGCGGCCCTGCTTGGCGGAGCCGCCTGCCGAGTCACCCTCGACGATGAAGAGTTCGGTGTTGGCCGGGTTGCGATCCTGGCATTCGGCGAGACCGCCGGGCAGGCTCAGACCGTCAAGCGCACCCTTGCGGCGCGTAAGCTCGCGGGCCTTGCGGGCGGCTTCGCGGGCGGCGGCGGCCTCGGCCACCTTGCCGACGATTGTCTTAGCTTCCTTGGGATGCTCTTCGAACCAGCGCGTCAGGGCTTCGCCGACGATGGTCTCGACGACCGGTTTCACTTCGGACGAGACGAGCTTGTCTTTCGTCTGGCTGGAGAACTTGGGGTCGGGCACTTTCACTGAGAGAACGCAAGTGAGGCCTTCGCGCGCGTCATCGCCCGTCAGTGACACTTTCTCCTTCTTGGAGATGCCGCTCTCTTCCGCGTACTTGTTGACGACGCGGGTGAGCGCGCCGCGGAAGCCGGCCAGATGCGTGCCGCCGTCGCGCTGCGGGATGTTGTTGGTGAAGCACAACATGTTCTCGTGGTAGCTGTCGTTCCACCACAGCGCGACTTCGACCGTGACGCCGTCCTTGTCGGCGCGGATCATGATCGGCTCGGGGATGAGTGCCTGCTTGGAGCGATCGAGGTAGCGCACGAACGCGGACGTGCCGCCTTCGTACATCAGCTCTTCGCGCTTGATGTCGGCGTGGCGTGCATCGGTCAGCACGATCCTGGCGCCCGAGTTCAGGAACGCGAGTTCGCGCAGGCGATGCTCCAGCGTGGCGTAGTCAAACTCGATGTGCGTGAAGGTGTTGGGGCTCGGCAGGAAGCTGACTTCCGTGCCACGGCCACCCTTGCCATCACCCACGGCCTTCAGCGGAGCAACGGGAACGCCATCGTGGAATTCAATGAAATGCTCCTTGCCGTCGCGCCAGACGCGGCAGCGCAGCCAGGTGGACAGCGCGTTGACGACGGAGACGCCGACACCGTGCAGGCCGCCGGAGACCTTGTAGGAATTCTGGTCGAACTTGCCGCCGGCGTGCAGCTCAGTGAACACGATCTCGGTGGCTGAGCGCTTGGGATCCTGATCGTCGTCCTTCTTGATGCCGGTGGGAATGCCGCGGCCATCGTCGCGCACGGTGACGGAGCCGTCGTTGTTCAGCGTCACGTCGCAGGCGTTGGCGTGGCCGGCCAGCACTTCGTCGATGGCATTGTCGACAACTTCGTAGATCATGTGATGCAGGCCAGAGCCGTCATCGGTATCGCCGATGTACATGCCCGGCCGCTTGCGCACGGCGTCGAGGCCCTTCAGCATTTTGATGGAATCGGCGCCGTAATCTTCGGCGGCCGGGAGTGACTTCGCAGCCTTAGCGGTCATGCAAAAGAACCTGTCAAAAACCTGTCTCGGGAGCTCATCTCGATGGGCTTGTTTCTTATACCACGGCTGTTCCCGGAAAGCACGGAATTCGCACAGATTTCAAACCTGACGCAGCTCTATTTTCTTCCGTTTTATCAATAGTTTAAATCTTCACCCAGCGCGGCCTCAGGCCGGGCTGGGAAGATCGTGCAAAATGCCGTTCTCGACGATGAAAAAACGGGCTGCCGGCGTCAGCGCCGTGAACGAAGATGCATCCGTGCCGGTCATCCACGCCTGGGCACCGAGCGTCAGGATTTCGGCGAAGAGGGCGGCCCGGCGGGCCTCGTCGAGGTGGGCGCTGATCTCGTCCAGCAGCAGGATCGGGGCGAGGCCGTCGCGGCGTTCGGCCACGAGTTGGGCGTGCGCCAGGACGAGGCCGAGAAGCAGAGCCTTCTGCTCCCCGGTTGAGCAGAGGCGTGCGGGCATGGCCTTAGGGCCGTGACCGACAACGAGATCGGAGCGGTGCGGGCCATCCAGCGTACGCCCGGCGGCGCGGTCGCGTTCACGGGTCTGGCGCAGGATGCGCAGGTAGGCGTCTTCGACATCGACGGCGGGACGGGTGGCGAGATCGCGTTCCAGCGCGCCTTCCAGGGCAATTTCGCTCCAGGGGAAAAGCGAGTTCGGCTCCCGGGCGCGGCGGGCGGCGATCACGGCGGCGATGGCGGCGACGGCTTCTGCGCGGGCCGCGGCGATAGACACGCCGGTTTCGGCCATGACGATTTCGAAGCCTTCGAGCTGGGCGTTGCCGCCCGCACCATCGGCAAGAAGGCGATTGCGACTAGCCATGGCGCGATCGAAGCGTCCGGCGCGGGTGCGATAGCTGGGGTCGAAGCAGAGGATCAGGCGATCGAGGAAGCGGCGGCGCTCGGAGGCCGCGCCAGTGAAGAGGCCGTCCATGGCGGGCGTGACCCAGACCATTTCCACGTAGTCGGCGAGGATGCCGGAGCCCGATCGTGTTTCGCCGTCGACGCGGACGATGCGGCCGGCGCGCTCTGACGTGCCCGGTGCCTGCTGGACGCCGGTGCCGATGTCGATGCTGCCGAGGGCCGTGTGGACTTTTGCGGCGACAGACCAGCCGACGGATCCGGCGCGGGCGAGATCAGTGAACGCGGCGCCGCGCAAGCCCTGGCCCGGCGCCAGCAATGATACGGCTTCGAGCAGATTGGTTTTTCCAGCGCCGTTGGCGCCGATGAGCACGACGGGTTCAGGCCCCGGTGCGATGCTGGCGGATGCGTAGTTGCGGAACCCCGTCAGCGCGATGCGTTCGACCCAGAGGCGCGCATGCTCGTTCTGCCCAGTGATGTGCGCATCGTCAGTCATTCACACGACGATGCGCACTAAACGCGCATCGGCATGAGGACGTAGAGGGCGGTGTCGTCGCCCCCGTCGCGGATCATCGTGGGCGAGCCGGGATCGGCGAGGAGGAAGCGGGCTTCGTCGCCTTCAAGCTGGCTGGCGATGTCCAACAGGTAGCGGGCGTTGAAGCCGATTTCCAACGGCGTGGCGGTGTAGCCGACGTCGATTTCTTCCGTGGCGCTGCCGCCTTCCGGGTTGTTGACCGAAAGCACCAGCTTGTCGCCATTGATGTTGAGCTTCACAGCACGGCCGCGTTCGCTGGCGATCGTGGACACACGATCGACGGCACCGATGAAGTGGGCGTTGGAGACCGTCAGCTCCTTGTCGTTGCCCTGGGGGATGACACGCCCGTAGTCGGGGAAAGTGCCGTCGATCAACTTCGACGTCAGCGTCACGCTGCCGATCTCGAAGCGAACCTTCGATGGGCTGACGCCGACCTTGACCGGGGCGGAGCTGGCCTCGATCAAGCGATGCAGCTCGTGCACCGTCTTGCGCGGAATGATGACGCCCGGCATACCCTCGGCGCCTTCCGGGCGGGACAGTTCGACTTGCGCCAGGCGATGGCCATCGGTTGCGACGGCACGCAGCGTGCGCGTCGAGCCCTTTTCGGCGACGTGCAGGAAGATGCCGTTGAGGTAATAACGCGTCTCTTCGGTAGAGATGGCGAAGCGCGTCTTTTCGATGAGGCGTTTCAGGTCGGCTGCGCCGAGTTCGAACGAGTGGGCGAGATCGCCGGCGGCGATGTCGGGAAAATCCTCCGGGCCCGAGCGTCTGCAGGGCGAAGCGCGACTGGCCGGCGGTGATGGTCAGACGCTCTTTTTCGGGGTCGCGCTTGATCTCGATCTCGGCGCCGTCGGGAAGCTTGCGCACGATGTCGTGCAGCATGTGGGCGGGAACCGTTACCGCGCCCGGCGTCGACACCGTGGCGGCGACATCTTCGATCACCTCGCGCTCGAGATCCGTGGCCTTCAGCGACAGCTTATTGTTGCCGGCGCGCAATAGGACGTTCGACAGGATCGGGATGGTGGTGCGGCGTTCGACGACGCTCGTCACATGTCCGAGCGCCCTCAAAAGTTCTCCGCGTTCGATCACAAGCCGCATGATTGCCTCGGTTCCCCAAATTCAGGGCGTTTCGTTTGTTGCTTTCAGCGGGTGTCCATTAGGGGACACCACGCCGGGCCCCACTGCGAAGCCTAACCAGACCGGACCATATAAGGGGAGATCAATGGATTCGCGAAGGACGCGCAACTTGACCCGATACGGCGTTGTAATTCAAGGGCCGCTGTGGGCTGCCCAGCACTTTTATCGGGGCCAGAGCCTTTCCGCTTTTCTGCGAATCGCGGAACTCTGCCTCGTGCTTCTTTTCGGAAAACCGCTCCACACTTTATCCGGAAGCACTCTGAACCTCGTGCTTCTTTGCGGAAAACCGCTTCACACTTTATCCGGAAGCACTCGGGGACGCCTTGTTCAAACAAAACAGGAGCGGCATCGTGTGATGCCGCTCCCTCCCCGCTAGCAGACCGCCTCGTCGCCCACGACGCGATCTGCTCGCCAATCGAGGCGCCGCTTTCACGGCGCCCTTTATTTTTGTCGCTGTCTAGCCAGCGTTTTCCGTACCTGGCGGCCCGCTGCCGCCCGTTTCGCGTCTCGCGAGCCTAGTGGCTGAGCAGCTTCTTGAGCTCTTCCAGTTCCTCGCGCAGGCGCGTGTTGCCGTTCAGTTCGTTGTCGATCTTGCGGATCGCATGCAGAACCGTGGTGTGATCGCGGTTGCCGAAGCGGCGGCCGATCTCTGGCAGGGACCGGGCGGTCAGCTGCTTGGCGAGATACATGCCGATCTGGCGTGGCCAGACGACCGAGCGATGACGGCGCTGCGAGAGCAGGTCGCCCTTCGACACGCCGAAGTGGCGCGAGACGATGCGCAGGATGTCCTCGATCTTGATGCGGCGGGGTTCAACACCCTGCACCAAATCGCGGATCACCGTTTCGGCGATGTCCAGCTTCAGAGGCGTGCGCATGTACTGCCACGTGGCGTAAAGCCGTGTGACGGCACCTTCCAGTTCGCGCCCGGACTCGGTCAGCTTGTCGGCCAGCAAGTCGATGACTTCGCGCGGAACTTCGAACGAGGGATCGTTCGCACGCTTCTCGGCCACGCGCTGCTCGAGAACCTTGAGACGCAGCTCGTGATCGAAGGTGTTGATCTCCGTCACCAGGCCGCGCTGCAGGCGCGAGCGCATGCGCTCGTTCAAGCGTTCGATCTGGCCGGGAGCCCGGGCCGAAGCGACAACCACGTGACGGCCGCCGTCGAGCAGGGCGTTGATGATGTGGTCGAATTCCTGCTCGGTCTTTTCGCCCTGCATGAATTCCAGATCGTCGATCAGCAGCACGTTGATGGAGCGGAATTTCTCCTTGAACGAGAGCGGATCAGACGAGCGCAGCGCCTCGACGAAGCGATAGCGGAAGCATTCTGCCGTGAGATAGAGCACCTGCGCCTGCGGGGCGCGGCGGCGCACTTCCCAGGCGATGGCGTGCAGCAAGTGCGTCTTGCCGAGGCCAACCTGCGAGTGAATGTAGAGCGGATTGAAGCCGGGGCTGTCGTTGAGCACCGTTTCGGCGACCTGCTGGGCACCGGCATGGGCCATGCGATTGGCCGAGCCGACGACGAAGCTGTCGAACGTATAGCGCGGATCGAGCGGCGAGCCTTCAAAGCCTGCAACGTGCGTGCGGCCAATCGCGACCGGTAGAGGACGCACGACCGGCTGTGCCGAACCCGCGCCGTCCATGGAGAACGCACGCGGCATATCGGAGTGGGACGACGGTGACTTGGCGGGGGCGGCCGGACGGGCTGCAATGCCGCCGGGCGTGCGCACCAGCACTTCAATGCGCTCGGCGCCGGTAAATTCGGCTTGAGCACACTGCAGAAGATCGTCGAGGTAATGCGACTGGATCCAATTGCGCAGGAACTTGACGGGTACGGAGACCTTCACCGTCTTGCCGTCGAAGTCGTCGAATTCCAGAGCATTGAACCAGCTCGTGAACGTCTCGTCGCCAAGGCGCGCGCGCAGCATGGCGCGTGCCTTCTGACCCTTGCTGGATGCTGTGTTGGTGGGCGCGATGGCGCGCCGTGTTTCCGTGCCGCTTGCCGTAGCGGATACGTCCGCCGTCTCGATCGTCTGCATTGCTAACCCCCGCACTTATAAAGCTAAACTTACGCGCCGTTCCGATCAGCGGAGATGCGCCTGTTGCCCTTTGGCGCAGCACCACCCACCTGAACGATCTCAATCGGACGCGACGCCCTCGCGTCCTTAACTTGCCGTGCTTGACCCTGGACCAGTTATCCCTGAACCCAGGGCAGGCCCTCGGACTTCCAGCCCGCCACCCGTCCTCTATGACGGGAAGCGTCCAGGGGGCCCTCAAACCCATCCGCAACGTTGAAGCATTTGCCGTATCCGGCTGCCGCCATGACCTCCGCAGCCATGCGGCTGCGCCCTCCTGACCGGCAGATGAAAAACAGCTCCGCGTCCTTCGCCGCACCAATCCGGTCGAGATGGTCCGCCAGACGCTGCACGAAATCCGGATCAATCCGGCTATCGGGAAACGTTTGCCACTCGACCGTCAGCACGCCCTTGCCGAGTTCCGCCAGATCAGGCAGCCCCACGAAAGCCCATTCCGCTCGTGTCCGCACATCGATAAGAAGGGAGTTCGTCTCGTCCTTCAGACGGGCCCAGACATTGCTGACCGGCACGTCCGTGATCTGGACATCTTCGACAAATGCCACTGATTAAACCTCCGCTGCAGCCGCTAGCAGAACACCGCTATTCCACGAATAAGCTGCAGTAGTTGTCGACGCTTGCGTGTACAAATTCACACTTTACTTCTACAAAATCAGCAAGCGACTAGTAATCCACAGGTTTTGGCCCGTGGCTGTTAAACGCATACGATTTGCATGTCTTGGCCGGGCGGGCGTTACTCACAAACTATCCACGTCGCGCCTGACGAGAGTTAACTACCCGTTAATAACCTGTGACGCAAGTGCCCGACTACTGCTTCGCGCGGCTTGTCAATATTGCGCGATCGAGTTCGTATTCATCCACAGAGCCGGTGGAAATCTCATTGAGTCCGCTTCGGATTCAGCAATCTTTGAATCGCGTTCTGTGCGTTAGCCAGACCGCCAAAGGGCGTGTCATGAAAGTAATGTTTTCAGGTTGAGGGGCCTGTGCACCGAGTCGCTGCGAACCATCGTTCAATGAATTGCGGGTGGCGACGAAGCGAATGAATCCAAGGCTTAGCAGCTAACGAAAAAGGCCAGCGGTGAGCTGGCCTTTTGACTGTTCTGTGACGAATACGTCACAGACGAAGTTTGTGTCAGAGCGGGCTAACCGCTCATTTCCCCATCGCTTTAATGCGGGCATTCAGGCGCGAGACCTTACGGCTCGCATTGCCTTTGACGATGATGCCTTTTTGGGCGGCGCGGGCGAGGACGGGCTGGCAGGCCTTGAGGGCCGCTGCTGCTGCAGACTGGTCGCCCGCGGCGATCGCTTCTTCGACGCGGCGCACTTCCGTGCGCATTCCCGACCGGCGTGCCTTGTTGACTTCAGTGCGGCGGATCATCTGCCGGGCGGCTTTCTTCGCCGAAGACGTATTGGCCATGCGTAGAACCCTTCTGGAACTCGAAACCGGCCGGCCACGCACCTGCGGGCCTAACCTGTCGATTGGTTTGATACTGGAATCGGCCCAGAAGCGCTGCTCCAGGCGGCAAAATTCGCCGAACCTATAGCGAGCGCGCCAGATGCGGTCAATATCAGCTTGTATTAACCGTGGTGGGGACCATGCCAGCAGCGTTCGGCTTGTAGCACGGACACAGGCGGCGGGCGAGCGGCAAAGGCTATTGGCGCCCCGCTGCAAGGCCGCTAAACGGGAACAATGGATCAGATTTCCAAGCGCGACGACCAGGTACGGGCGCTGCGGCGCCGCGTCTACGAAATCATGGAGATCGGCCACGGCGAGGACCGCGCCAGCCGGGTCTTCGATATTTTCATCGTCACGCTGATCATGCTCAACGTGGCCGCATTCGTGGCCGAAACGGTGCCGTCGCTGTATGCCGCCTACGGTCCCTACTTCTTCGCCTTCGAGCTGTTTTCCGTCGCCGTCTTCACGGTGGAATATTTGCTGCGGCTGTGGACGGCGGTGGAGATGCCGTTTCTGAAGCGGCTCAGTCCGGTCAAGGCCAGGCTTTATAGCGCCACGCGGCCGTCGTTGATCATCGACCTGCTGGCGATCCTGCCGTTCTATCTCAGCCAGTTCTTCGCGCTGGACCTTCGCGTACTGCGCACGCTGCGGCTGCTGCGCTTCCTGAAGCTATCGCGCTACTCGCCGGCGATGCATTCGCTGATCCGCGTCGTCATCAACGAGCGGAGGGCGCTCGTCGGCGCGGGCCTGCTGTTGTTTGCAGCCGTGCTGTTTGCATCGACCGGCATGTACTATCTCGAAAACGAGGCGCAGCCGGACAAGTTCGGCTCGGTGCCGGATTCAGCCTGGTGGGCGATCGCGACGCTTACGACCGTGGGCTACGGCGACGTGGCGCCGGTCACGCCACTCGGCCGGCTGTTCGGCTCGGTCGTCATGGTGACGGGGCTTTGCATCCTGGCGTCTGCCGGTCGCAATCATCGCGACGGGCTTCTCGCAGGAGGTGAGCCGGCGCGATTTCGTGGTGACGTGGTCGCTGATGTCGCGCATTCCCGTGTTCACCGAACTCGATGCGCGCGACGTGGGGCACATCATGCCGCTGCTCCACGCGCATAATTTTCCGCCGAACTTCGAGGTGATCGCCGAAGGCGCGGCAGCGGATGCCATGTACTTCGTGGCGTCCGGGCAGGTAGGGGCGAACGCGGGCGAGCAAGCCGCTTACAAGACGGGCGACGTCATCGGCGCGGGCGCGCTCTTCAATCACGATGTCCACCCGGACGCCATGATCACGCGCACGCGCTGCCGCCTGCTGAAGCTGCATCGCGAGGACTTCCACCGCCTCGAGGTGACCCACCCCAACATCAGCGCCCGCATTCGCAAGGCGACAGCGGTCTAGAACCCGTTTTATATGAGGTATTTATGGATTTATTTGGCTATTTTGCCTCATATTTGAGTTGATTATGTTTGGTTGGCACCTCATGTATAAGGTATTCAAAGAGAACTCTCGGATTTTGCCTTGTATTTGAGGTTCTGATGGATTTGTTGAAGATTGGCGCTCACGTAAAGCAATCCCGACGCGGGCGGAGATGGTCGCAATCCGAACTTGCGAAAAGATCTGGCGTGAGCCTCGCGCGAATTGATGCGCTTGAGAACCACAGAGCCACTGACATCGGCTTCAAGAATGTGATGCGCATTCTCCACGCGCTAGATCTGGATTTGCGCCTGACTACGTTCAACGCCAGCAGGCCCACACTTGAAGACCTGATGACCGAGGATGAGACACGGGAATGATCCAAGTATGGGCGGACGGGGAAAAATCCGGTGTTCTTGACCGTCTTGGGGCAAAGGGCTCAACATTTGCGTACGATCCATTGGTCGCCCCGACGCTTGCAACCTCCCTCACCATGCCCGTGCGCGTGCAGTCATGGGATCTCAAGTTCGGGATGTTGCCCATCTTTGAAATGAACCTGCCCGAAGGTGCACTTCGTGCGCGGATTACACGGCAGTTTGCCAAGGCGACCGGTTCTTTTGACGACTTCGATCTGCTGCAAGTCGTGGGCCGCACACAGATCGGCCGCATCAGATATTCTGCGGTCGATCAAGGCATCAGCGAAACCATACCGTTTCAATCGATCGACGAGATCCTGCGTGCAAGACGAGACGGAGGTCTGTTCGACTACCTACTGCAAACCTTTGCAACGTCTTCTGGGCTGTCCGGAGTTCAGCCCAAGGTCATGGTGCGCGGTCGCGATACGAAGCTGTCCGACAACAAAGTACGGCAGTCGCCCAGCATCACGGGCGCCACGCACATCGTAAAGCTCTGGGAAGAGGACGAATTTCCAGAACTGGCCGCAAACGAGTTCTTTTGCTTGCAGGTTGCAAAAGCCGCGGGCTTGACCGTTCCGGCGTTCCAACTATCGGACGACGGCGGCGCATTGATCGTCGAACGCTTCGATTTGGTCGACGATCAGTACCTTGGATTTGAAGACTTCTGCGTACTCAACGCCCTCAACACAGCAGACAAGTACAAGGGGGGCTATGAAGGCCGCGTCTTTAAGCGGACGAAAGAATTTTTGCCGCCGGTCGAGGCGTCCGAAGCGCTTGGGCAGCTCTTTCGATTATTCGTCCTGAACTGTGCAATCCGCAACGGCGACGCGCACCTCAAAAACTTTGGAGTGATCTACTCAAAGATCGATGCTCCGGCGCGAATAGCACCAGTATACGACGTCGTGACGACGGCTGCATATATCCCTAAAGATCCGATGGCGCTGACGCTCAATGGGTCGACCAACTGGCCGAGTTCGAAAAAGTCTCATCGAGTTAGCTGTCACGCGATGCGATCTCAGACCCAAGCAAGCCGAGCAGGTCATCGAATCTACGGCGGAAGCGATGAGTTCTATCGCGCCGAGCTTACGCAGCTACTTCGCAGCCACTGAAACGGAGATCGGACACCGCATACTTCATGCCTGGGAAACCGGGATTAAAGACAGTCTCGGGGCTGTCAGAGGATTGGTTGCCGTAAAATCACCTCCCGCACAGCGCACGACACGCATTGCGAAATCCGATGGAGTGGTGCTTGAGTTTCTACGCCGGCACGACGGGCGGATCACAGGCACTGCGGCTTCCATCGCGGCAGGCGCCGGAATGCCTGCGAGCACTTTAAGCGCGTCGTTGAAACGACTCGCAGACCGCGGCTTCATCAGCAAGGCGGGTCGAACGGTGACACTCCTCGCCCGAGAGGTTTAACTTCGCATTACCGTTCGCGAGAGTGACCGCACACTTTGTCTGGAAGCCCGCTCAGGCCGCGCGGCGGCCGGCGGCGAAGGGAGCCCCGGGATTGACGTCGAGGATGGGGCGCTTGGGTTCCAGGAGGCTTTCTTCCTGGCGGCAGGACCAGCGCTCGTCCGGCATGCGGCCCTGGATGGTGTGACCGTTCTCGATCACGTCGCCGCGCTCGAAAACGTAGGACGCGGTGGCGTGCAGTACGCGGGCAGCGTCGTTGGGCTCCAGGCCGTGGAAATGCAATTGCAGGTCCGTGAGGCCGAATGAGGCGAGACCAAGCGTATCCATCACCATGTCGCCGGAACTGTTGGCGACATTGAAGAAGCGCACGTTGAGAAAGCCCGCGGTGGGATTGGCAATCTGCGGCGGTGTGTTCAGTTCGGCAAAGAGGTGCGCAGGCGACATGAACTGCTGCGTTTCGACAAAGTAGATTGCGTCGACCTTCAGGCATTCCAGCACAGCGAGCAGACCCTGGGCCAGCAGGTGACGGCGCGTCTGCTGCGGCAAAGCTGCCGACATCATGTCGGAGAACAGGCAGCTGTGTTCGCACGTCGCCAGCACTTCGGCTGCGTTGCGGAACGACCAGCTCTGCTGCAGCGCTTCGATGTATTTTTCCGGATCAGGACCACCGCTGGCGGGCAGGAGCACGAGCTGCGCGGGAATGGACCCGTCTGTGAAATGCGCGATGTGATCGTTCAGCAGGAACATCTGCGTCGCGCCCTCCGATTTCGGCTCGGGGCTATCGACGTTACCGAGGCGGCTGCGCATGGCGGCGAGAAGACGCTCGCGGTCAAAGACGATGGGCTCGCGCGCAAACAGCTCGATTGAGTATGCCATGTCATTCCTGCGTGATTATTGGTGCGAATCAGAAGTTTACCCGCGAATGGGTGGAGAATGAGGCTGAAGCCGCTGTTTGAAATGAGAACACTGCCGACGCAAGCAGCTAAGCCGCTGCTGGTGCCTGCAACGCGCGAACGGCAACGACGGTTGCATTGTCCTGATGCGGATCACGTACCGCCTCGACGGCGCGGATCAGAGCATTGGCGACGGCCTGCGGGCCGTCTGCCGCATACGCCGTCACGACGCGCTCGATCTCGCTCGTCTCCAGCGTTTGCAGCCCGTCGCTGGCGAGGATGATGTAGTCGCCCGGCTCGATCCGCAGCGGCGTGCGCGAAACATCCACCATGTCGATGTCGTCGCCCGTGACGGCAGAGCGCAGCATGTGCCGGCGCGGATCCTTGCGCGCTTCTTCCGCGGTGATCTTGCCGGCGGCCGCCATGCGATCGAGTTCCGGGGCCAGCGAATGGTCTTCGTTGAGCATGGCGATCTCGCCGCGGCGATAGAGCAGCAGCGGGCTGTCGCCGACGCTGACCCACTCGACGCCCGCTGAGCTGAACACGACGCCGACGAGCGTGGAGCCCATGCCCGTGAGCATGGGGTTGGTCGAGACCGTCGCGGCGATCGCGTCGTTTGCGGCACGCAGGGCTTCGACGAGGCGCTCCGTCTCGGGTAGTTCGGCCTTCGCGGGAAGGTCGGTTGCTGCGTAGCTCTTGATGAAGCTCTCGCAGGCCATACGGCTGGCCAGCGCGCCGCCGGCATGACCGCCCATGCCGTCGGCCAATACGGCGACAAGCGGCGCGCCAGAGCCGTTCGTTGCAGCAGTTGGCTCGGGCGCGGATGCGTCCGCACTTGCCGTGACGCTGGGCGAGACACTGGGCCAGACGAGGGCCGTGTCTTCCTGGTAGTTGCGAGCGCCCCGTGTGGCGCGGCTGGCGTGGTCGAAAGCGTGCATCGCGCCTTAGCTTTTAACTTCGGCCAGGGCCGACCAATCGAATTCCGGCCCGCAGAACGGCACGAAGACCAGCTGGGTGCGGCCCATGGTGATGACGTCCATCTGCGCCAGCTCTACCGCGCCCGTTGGCCGTTTCGCATTGAGCGAAACGACGTTGGTCTTGGCCAAGTTTGGCACGAACAGGAACGAGCGGTCAGAACTGTCATAGCGGATGTAGACCTGTTCTTCAGAGGAGATGGCGTCATCACCGAAGTCTATCGGAACGCGATTCTTGTCGCTGCGGCCGACGGTGTTGTTGCCCTCAAAGATCGGGCGATAATTGCCGATGCCCGGACCGCCGACGACGACGAGCCAGCCGACGACAGGATCCTGGTTGAACTCGCCGCGCTCAACGCGTGCACGGCCGCGCACAAGTTGGGTACGGGCGGGTGCCGTGACGTCGTCATCCTCTTCGGGCACGGGAGCGGCCTCCTTGCGCGACGCGCGCAGAACGCGCGTCGTCGGCGGTGAATCCAATTCGATATGCCGCTGCTCCAGTGGAGTCGAGGCACCGCGTGCCTGCCGCGCTGCTTCCTCGGCACTCAGGCTCTGCTGCTGGGCCTCGGCCGCCTCCGCCTCGGTACCACCGCTTGGGGGCGCGAGCATCTTGGGCGCTGCGGACGGCGCAGGCGGCACCACGACGGCTGCGGGCTGCGTGTCGTCGCGGCTGGCTGCAACGAGTGCATCCTTCAGCGAGCCGAGAAAGCGGCCAGCACGTGCTGCCTGGCCCGCCTTTTCCTCTGTCATGTGATCCTCCTATGGCGCTCGGCTGTGACGCTAGTTGCTGATTCGGGCAGGACTTGAGCCGCCGGACGGGCAACGCAGAGAAAATTCATGCCGGGCGAGAAACGAACGTTAGCTTGGTTTGGCCCAGCTCGATGATGTCGCCATCGCTGAGCTGGGTAGCCGGAACTCTATGGCCGTTGACAAGGATACCGTTGCCGTCGGCGCTCGACAGGTCGGTGACGACGTAGGCGGCATCATCGGTACGGTGGATGGCGGCATGATAGCGGTGAACCGTCTTGTCATCCAAGCAGATGTCGTTGTCGGCATCGCGGCCGACACGGAGGATTCCGCTGCCGACGTCGTGGCGTTTGCCGCCCGTTACCTCGATCCACGCGTCGGAAGGCCACAGCGGTCCAGTATCCAGTTCGGCTTCGACTTCCTTCAAGCGGCCACGGCCGCTGCGGCGATAAATGCGCGTTGCATCAGCGTGTTCCACCACCTGCGGCGCGCGGCGCAACGCGATGCCAAGCAGCGCGAGCGGCGGCAACGCGAACAGCACCGCAAGGCCGAGGACGAGCGCGGGCGCGCGATCGTACGTGGTGGAGATAAGTTCGAGCACGGCACTCCACGTTCCAGCTGGCTCGGCGGTGCCCGCCGGTGCCGCATGGCTTTGGTCTGGGGCCAAGCTAGTGAAGGCGAGCACCGCAGCGGCGGGCCGAAGGGTTAGCCGTGACAGCATTTTGGCTGCAAAGTCATCGTGTTCATTCCCCGCAAACGTTGCTCACTCGCAGTCGTTGTGGACCGCGTGCCCACAGTCTGGCGGCAGATCGCCATGGTGACGATTCAATGCTCGCGCCGCCGCCACAATCCTGCTTCATAAGACCGAGGGCAAGATCGATTCTGATGCGGCGGATCGACAATTACGTGTGCCTTCTCGGGTTCATCCACGGGCACGTGGTCCTTTGGGAGATCGTGTCAGCGTGATCGCGCGGACGATATGACCAACCTCATAGCGCTACAGAACGGCACAGAGCTGGTCGGCGACTATCGCATCGAGCGCGTGCTTGGTGCGGGTGGCTTCGGCATCACCTATCTCGCCGACGAGATCGCGCTCGGCCGTTCGGTGACGATCAAGGAATACTTCCCGTCCGATTTTGCCGCGCGTGCCAGCGAAGGCGATGCCGCGCCGCGCTCCGAAGGCTGCTCGGGCGACTATCGCTGGGGCCTGGACCGCTTCATCGAAGAAGCGCAGACGCTGGCCAAGTTCAATCACCCCAACATCGTGCGGGTGTATCGCTACTTCCGCGCCAACAACACCGGCTACATGGTGCTGCACTTCGAGGAAGGGCAGAGCCTGAAGGGCTGGCTGAAGGGTCTGGGACGGGCGCCGCGGCAGAAAGAACTCGACGGGATCGTCGCGCCGCTGCTCGATGCGCTCGAACTTATCCACAAGGCTGATTTCCTGCATCGCGATATCGCGCCGGACAACGTCATCATCCGCAAGGATGGGGCGCCGGTGCTGATCGACTTCGGATCGGCGCGCGGTGAAATCGCGTCCGCATCGAAGACCGTCTCGGCGCTGGTGAAGCCCGGCTACAGCCCCTACGAGCAGTATGCCGAGACGAGCCGACAGCAGGGACCTTGGACCGACATCTACGCCCTCGGCTCGACGCTTTATCACGCCATCACCGGCAAGCGCCCGCCGGACGCGCCCTCGCGCATGGTGAAAGACGAGTACGTGGCGGCGGGCGAGGTGGCGCTGAGCGCCTACCGTCCGCGGTTCCTGAAGGCGATCGACAAGGCGCTGGCGCTGCCGATCGAAGGACGGCCGCAATCGATCGCGGCGTGGCGTGGCGAATTGCTGGCGCCGGAAGCTGCAAAACCAAGCTGGCTGCAGCGGACGATGGAAAAGTCGCGCGGACGCGGCGCTGCCAAAGGAGCGGCAGCAGCGGCGGCGAAGACCGTTGCGATTACCGGGCCGGCGCATTTGCCGCCGCTGCCGGACGCTCCGGGCCCGCAGGGCGGCATGCTGGATTTTCTGGAAGGCTTGAAGAAGCCGGCCGAGACAGCCGCGCCTGCCGCAAAGTCTGCCGTCAAGGAGCCAGCCGCGAAGGCTGCGGGTGGCAAGGCCGGGGGAGGCAAGCCAGCGCTGGCTGCGACCGTCAAACTGGAAGAGCCCACGCCGGCAGCCAAGCTGCCGAAGACTGCCCGCGCTATTGTCGCGGCGGGTGTCACGGGTGAAGGCGCCACCGCGGTCGCGCAAGCCGAAGGCCAAGACGAAGCTGAAGCCGCCTGCTCCGAAGAAGATCGCCGGGCCCAGCCGCAGCTGGCGGCCACTACTGTTCAAGCTGCTCGTTGGTGTCGGCGTGGCAAGCGGTGCAGTCGCCATGCAGGACAAGCTGCCGCGCGTTGAAAGCCGCGGCGCGGCGACGACGTCCAGCCAGCAGGACATCGAGCCGGTTCTTGCCGGTCAGTTCCAGGGGCATACGGGCGGCGTTTCGGCGCTCGCCTATTCGGAAGACGGCCGCGTGCTCGTGACGGCGGGCAAGGACGGTACGCTGAAGGTGTGGAACGCGTCGTCGTCGGCGCTCGTCCGCACCATCGAGCTGGATGACGGTGCGGCGGTGTCGCTGGGGCTTTCGGGCTCGCGCGCAGTGACAGGCCATGCCGACGGCGCGGTCGTGATCTGGGACTACGAGAAGGCGGAAAAGGTCGCGCAGTTCAAGCGCAACGACGCTGAGGTTTGGTCCGTGACGTTTGCGGGCTCGCCCAATCGCGTGGCGGCGTCGAGCCATGACTGGAAGGTGACGCTGTGGGATGCGGGCAATCCGGGGCAGCCGGTTCACGTGCTGGATGCGCACGACAACGCAGCGCAGGCCGTTGCGTTCTTTGCTTCGGCCAACGGCCCGATGCTGGCGACGGGCGGAGCCGACAAGGTCGTCAAGCTATGGAACCTCGACAGCATGGATCAGGTGCGCCGGTATCGCGGGCACCGTGATTTCGTGACGGCGCTGGCGTTCTCGCCGAACGGGCGGATGCTGGCGTCGGCCGGCCTGGACGGCGGCATCCGGCTGTGGTCGACGGCGTCGCGCGGGATGTACCGCAGCCTCAACGGGCACAAGGGCAAGATTGCCTCGCTGGCGTTTTCACCGGCAGGCGATCGCCTGGTGTCGGCTGGCGAAGACGGGCTGGTGCGCATCTGGGACGTACGGCGCGGACGCACCTCGCGCACGTTGACGGGCAACGGCGGCGGCGTTGCGTCGGCTCAGTTCTCGCCCGATGGCCAGCGCATCGCCTCAGCCGGCGATGACGGCGTGGTCCGCCTGTGGAACCCGCAGGGCGCGCTGCGGTAAGCAGCGGCGCATGATGGATCTTTTGCAAATCCATAAATTCCTTGAGCTGATTATCATTGATCGATTGCAGTCGCTTGAGTTGTGTACAGAATTACACACGATTAATCTTGTATTAACTTTCGAGTGTGTATATTTATGGCGAAAGCTATCGAGCGGAACAGCCGCAAAATCCTTCAGCGGCTGAAAAGCGATGGCTGGAAAGTAGTCAGCGTCACTGGCAGCCATCACAAGCTCAAGAACCCTAAGTTTCAGCACAGCATCATCCTGGTCCATCCGCAAAAAGATCTGCCGATCGGTACAGCGAAGCAAATTCACAAGGCGGCCGGTTGGTAAGGAGAAAGACGTGAGCAGTTATTTCGTAATCATCCACAAGGATGAGGACAGTTCATTCGGCGCCTACTTCCCCGATCTGCCAGGCTGCTTTGCGGCGGGTGACAGCCAGGATCAGGTGCTCGACAGCGCGCGCATCTCTTTGCGGCTTTACGTTGAGGATCTCATCGAGGACGGCAAGCCGTGCCCTCGCCCGCGCTCGCTGGATCAATTGACGACGGACCCTGAGGTGCAGGAAGACCTTTGTCAGGCGGGCACGGCTTCCTGATGGCCGTGCCTCTGCTATATGCCGACAAGAAGCGGCGCGTGAACGTGACGCTTGAGCCATCGCTCATCGCGGCCATCGACGAGGCGGCAAGGGTTGCTGGAACCAGCCGATCGGATTATCTCGCGACTGCCGCCAGACGCGAGATCGAGGCAACGACGCACGCCGTCTATCATGCGAACGCGCCGGATCCGAAACCGGAAGGTAGCCTAGCGTAGGCTGCCTAGCCCGCCTTCTTCTCGAAGTCGGAGATGTGGCTGGCGAGGTCGAGGTATTCGGCGCAGCCGGTGCCGCAGCGGGTGGCGATCTCGGCCAGTTCGGCCTTGGCCTTGGCGGGCTCGTTCTTCTGCAGGAACGCCTCGCCCATGTAGGCGCGGGCAACGGAGTAGTTGGGGTTCAGCTGCAGAGCCTGCTGGTAGAACGGCAGGGCTGCGTCGACGTCGCCGAGCTTGCGCGTGGCGAAGCCGATGTAGGTGACGACGCGCGGGTCGCTCTTGTCGGCCAGAGACAGGTAGCCCAGCGCTTCCTGATATTTGCCGGTGCGGGCGAGCCAGTAGCCGGCGTAGAAGAGGTCGGCGCTGGAGGTTCCGGCCTTGGCCTGGCTGATGCATGTGTTCCAGGCGACGCTGTTCTTGGCGTGGGTATCGCAGGCGCTGGCCGGCCCCTGGTCCTTCGACAGCGTCACCGGGCCCGCAACGGCGGCCGCCGACAGCAGGGCGAATGCCGCGATGGCGGCGGGCAGGCGGATGGCGTGGGTGAACATCTGGCGTCCTTCGTTGGATCGTGGCCGAAGCGGCTGTTGCGCCGATGATAGCGCAGCCACACCCCACCATGGAAGACGCAGATAACCCGTGTGGAAGCCCAAGCGCTGCCATGTTTGGAGCAAAAAGTGGCGCGAACGACGGATTGCGGCAGCGCCGATGGCGCGGTGGGACGTCGCAGGCCCGCTCTGGCAAGCTAAGCGTTGGCCAGCGATCTCGGGCGTGTCATGTCCGGCATGGAATTCTAGCATCAAGGGCGGATGACGAAAAATGCGGTGGTGGTGGCGCAAGCGGCAAGACAACTTCGAATGGCGCGACTACGTGCGCACGACGATCCTCGTCAGGCGTAACGAGCGGCGGCAGAAGGTCGAAGACGCAAAGCAGGCCGCGATCTTCGGCGTGAAACAGGCCGGGCAAAAAGGCGTCGAGGCAGGAGCAGCAGGACTGGGTGCGGCTGGCCGGGCCAGCAAGGCGGCCGCCAGCGCAGTCGGGCGCGGCGGCGTGGCCGTGGGCTCCGCCGTTGGCCAACGTGGTGCGTCGTTCGGTGCCGCGATGGGCAGGCGCGCGGCAGCGGCAGCGCGGGCCTCAAAGGCTGGGATCTTTGCCGGAAGCGCGGCTGTACGGCGAGCTTCGGCTGCGGGCTTCCGCCGGGCGGGCGCCTCGGCAAGCCCGCAGTTTCTGCGCGTGCGCGATGGAGCGATCGACAGGCTTGAGCCGGCGATCCAAGGGCTGCTGCGGCCTTCCATCGCCATGCCGCTGACGATCGTGGCGCTGGCTGTCGGCGCGGGCGCTATCTTCCGCTGGGCGTATGTCGGCTTCGATCATGACGTTGCGGTCGCAGGAACGATTGCGCTGGTTGCGGCTCTTTTGACGCTGCTGCCGCGTGCCGCCGTCGGCGACGTTCCAAAGCCTATTGCTGCCGGTGCGAACTTTCTTGGCCAGCTGCCGGGCTTGAACCGGATGTCGCCAATGATGGCGGTGGCCGGACTGGCGCTTTTGGTGGCAGCAGGCGCCGGCTACTGGGTGTTCACGCAACCGCATTCCGGACTACAGACGGCGGCGATATCGAGCCGCGTCAACAAGGACGACGATGGCGTGCCAAAAGTCGACGTGACGCGGCTGCCGGATCTCAAGGGCCGGGGCAGTGCCGTGGCAGGCGATCTCGTCAAGGTAGCGGGCACCACGATCAAGCTTGCCGGCGTTGAGGCGCCGGAGGGCGAGCAGCGCTGCACCGGCGCCAACGATCGCAGCCGGCGCTGCGGCGAGGCTGCACGGGACGCGCTCTCTCGCCTGATAAGATCGCAACAGCTCGTCTGCCAGTTGGCCGGCACCGACGATAGCGGACGCCGCCTTGCGTCCTGCACGGCAGGCGAAAAGGATGTGGCTGCGGAGATGGTGCGTGGCGGACATGTGTTCGCGTCGACAGGTTTCTTCGCACGCTACGGCTCGGAAGAGGGCGAGGCGCGCTCAGCCAAGACCGGCCTGTGGCAGGGCGAGGGCATCGAGCGACCGGCCGAGTACCGCGCCAAGCGTTGGGAAGAGGCCAAGCGGGATGCGCCGCAGGGCTGCCCCATCAAGGGTAGCGTGGCACGCGGATCGCGCACGTACGTGCTGCCGTGGTCGCCCAGCTACGAACGCGTGCGCGTACGCGAGAACCGGGGCGAGCGCTGGTTCTGCAGCGAGCAGGAAGCCAAGGCCGCCGGCTGGCGACAGGCGGCGCTTTGAGCATCAAAGGCGCGTATCCAAATAAAATGCCCGCGGCTGGGGGAAAGCCGCGGGCTCTTTAGCGTGGTGCCTCTGGGGGGACAGGGGGGACGGCACCACGGGTCACACGAGCATTACGCCTCATGACCCAGCAAATCTCAAGATTAATTAAGTGTTTCCTCGCAGCATCGTTAAAACATCTTGTGTTTCGCTATCGCACTGCAATGAATTGACCTGCGTTTACTTGAAATTGACCAGTAAACTTGCAGCGGGCGCAGCTGCGTGATTTTGCGCCAATCCCGATTCAGTACCTAGTCCCACGCGCGTTTTGCTGGCGCGGCTGGCGCTGCCGAGTACACTCACCCAAACTCGCAACCTATTGGGACAATTGGGGAGAGAACGATGTTGGGGCGTGTGTTGGTTGCGGCGTTGGGCTTGTGGGCAGCCTCGCTTGCCAGCGTCGCGGAAGCGCGGGACCGGTGGGTTCTGATCGGCACGAAGGAGATCGATCTCGCCAAGTCGGCTGAGGCCATCGAGGTTGCACAGGCGCGCGGGGCGTTCAGGGCTGTCCGCATCGAGGCCAAACGCCAAGGGATCGACCTCACGCTGGTGCGCGTGTTGTACAGCGATGGAACGGCACACGACGAAGACCGGACCATTCATCTGCTTAAGGGTGAGCGGTCTAAGCCCATCGGCCCGGCCACGAGCGATCGCTTCATCGATCGCGTCGACCTGACGTTCAAGACCGATGCGGGCGCGGGCAGTCCCGCGCGTGTCGAAGTGTGGGCGCTGCAGACCGACGAGGGTCAGCGCAAGCGGCGTGATGGGGCCGATGGCGAAGTTGCCGTGAAACAGCCAGACAACGCGACGCCGGCACCGAGCCGCACCAAGCCAAGCGAAGCCAAGCCCGGCGAGCGGACCGAGGGCGGCGATGTGATGTTCGGCTATCAGGATGTCGGCTTCGGCATGGACCGCGATACGATCCGCGTCGGATCGGAGACGGGCAAGTTCGCCAAGCTGCGGCTGCGCGTGTTGAAGAACGACGTGTTCGTGAACAGCATGAAGGTTGTCTACAACGACGGCTCATCCGAAGACATCGTACTCAACGCGCAAGTGAAGCAGGGCTCACGCTCGCCCTGGTACGACGTCAAGCCGACGGAATTCATCCGCGAGATCCAGCTGCTCTATCGCTCGCGCCCCAACGTGACCGGGCAGGCGCGCGTGGAGGTGACGGGGCAATACGCGCCGGACTGGCTCGGCGCGACAGGCGAAGGGCGCAAATATAACGAGGGCTGGGTGCTGCTGGGTGCGCAGTCTGCCGGCATGTTCGGCGTCAACTCGATCAAGGCGTTCGGCTTCGACAAGGACACGATCCCGGTGGGTGCCAACGAGGGCGGCTTCAAGAAGATCCGCATCAAGGTGCGCAATCGTTCAATCACGCTCAAAGATTTGCGCGTCGTCTACTACGACGGGCCGGATACCGTGATCGACCGGCGCGCGCGCGTCGACCCGGATCAGATCGAAGGCCCGTGGGACGTGAAGGCCGACGCACCGATCAAAGAGATCGTGGCGTCGTATCGCGGCCGTATCGTGTGGGGTAAAGGCGCGGGCGTGCCGGTCGTGGAGATCTGGGGCCAGCACTAGCGCGCCGAAGGTGCCAAGCAACTAACCGGCCTGGTCGTCGTCCTTGGGAAGGCGTGCGGCGTAGGCTTCGGGCACGATCAGACGGACGCGTGCGCCGCCGGCGGAAATGTCCAAGGGCGTCGCAACAAATGGATCGCCGTCGATCTGGCTGGCGACGGGGCCGGCGCTATGCACGGTCAGCCGCGTGCACGGGATCATTTCCACGCCGCTGGCGCGATGCAATCGTCCAGTGCCCAGCGCCAGCAGCTGGCGCAGCAAACCGAACTGGCTCGCGTTCTTGATCAACACGGCCACGAGGCCTGGACGTTCCAATCCTGCCTGCGGCGCGATGACGAAGGCGCCCGCCATAGCGACGCCCGTTCGCCGCGACGACCCATTGCGCCTGGTGTTGCGCGCCATCGACATCGACGTCGAGTGTGGCGCGCGGCGCGCGCAGCGTTTTTAGAAAGGGCGAAACGTAGGCCGCCTTGCCGATGCGCCGCTTCAGCGGCGTGTCGAGATGGCTGATGACCTGGCCATCAAAGCCAACGCCGGCCATCAGAAAGAATGGTTCGCCGTTTGCGCGCGCGCCTTCGAACTCGTGCACCGGGCCACGCAACAGCAGGTCTGCCAAGCCGACCGCGGACGAGGGCAGTCCGATCTCGTGGGCCAGGACGTTGCCAGTGCCCATTGGAACGACACCGAGCGGCAAGCCATGGGGCGCCAACTGCGCGGCCAAGGCGCGAATGGTGCCGTCGCCGCCTGCGGCGATAACCGCGTCGATGGACGACGCGCGGTCTTGAAGAATGGCTGGAAGCTGTTCGGGTGCGCCATCGAACTTGGTGACGTCGGCGCCGATATGTTGAAGTCCCGCCGTTACCTCGTGGACGAGACGGCGGCCGTCCAGGCCCGCGATCGGATTATGCACGAGAAGAAAGCGGCGGCGCATGTGCGGGTTGGCTCAAATTAAGGGGGGCGCCAACGGTTTGCACCTTTTCGCGGCATAAGAAAACCCCCGACCTGCATCGCGCAGACCGGGGGTTCAATTTGTGAGAGCGTACGCTCCCCTATGCTCGTCGAACGAGGCCGATGAGGAACAACAAAATGAGGGCACCGACGGTCGCCGTGACAATTGCGTTGACGATCCAGCTGTCCGTGATGCTGAGGTGTCCGCCCAGCAGGTAGCCGCCGAGAATGGCGCCAAGAATGCCAACGATGATGTTTCCAACGAGGCCGAAGCCGTAGCCGGAAATAATCTGGCCGGCGAGCCAGCCAGCGATAGCGCCGATCAGAAGCCAGACGAGTAGGACTTGAAGTTCAGGCATGTTTTTTGTCTCCCCTGTGCGAGATGCCTTGGCCCAAGCCGACGGCCCGAGTTGCACCTCAGCTCAGAGGTTCGGTGCAGGCCGACAGGCTGTCAACAACGCGTGCGCTGCAAACAAACTCTCGGCAGTGCCAACTGCCGCTGGGGCACCTGAATTGGGGCTTCCTGCCGTGCAGGTGTTGCAAAGAGGTCGTGGATCTCGCAGGTGCGAGCAGCCGTAGACGGTCAGCAACCACCGTTCAGTTAAGTGATTCGCGACCTGTACAGGCTCAGGGCTGCTGCGTTTCGGCGCTGGCGGCGTCCTCGGCGAATTCGTCTTCCAGGGACTTTTCCAGATCTAGCAGATCTTGCGGCAAAGGCATGCCGTAGGCGCGCATCTCGTTGAGGCGCTCCTTGAGGGTCTGATAGACCTCGTGGCGATCCCCCGGCTCATTTTGCATGCGCGTCAGGAGGAGACCGATCTCGGCGGTGAATTCGTCGAACGTCATCTTAGGTCTCCTCTTTTAGCGTCTGACAGGCCGCTGACTACTCGGCAGCCTGCGCCGCGCTCTCGCGAGCTGCGAGATAGCGTTCCGCTTCGAGCGCGGCCATGCAGCCCATGCCCGCCGCCGTAACGGCCTGGCGGAAGACTTCGTCCTTCACGTCGCCTGCAGCATACACGCCTTCGATCGACGTTGCCGTGCTATCGGGCGCCGTGATCAGGTAGCCGCCGGACGTCATGTCCAGCTGGCCCTTGAACAGCTCCGTCGCCGGGGCGTGACCGATGGCGATGAACACGCCGTCGGCCGGACGTTCCGTGATTGCGCCGGTCTTGACGTTCTTCAGGCGCACGCTGGTGACCGACTTCGGTGCGGCATTGCCGACGATTTCCTCGATCGCATGATCCCACACGACTTCGATCTTCGGGTTCTTGAACAGGCGGTCCTGCATGATGCGCTCGGCGCGGAAGCTGTCGCGGCGATGCACGACGGTGACGCGCTTGGCGAAGTTGGTGAGGAAGATCGCCTCTTCCACGGCGGTATTGCCACCGCCGGCAACGATGACTTCCTTGCCCTTGTAGAAGAACCCGTCGCATGTGGCGCAGGCCGAAACGCCGTGGCCCTGGAAGGCATGCTCTGATGGCAAGCCGAGCCAGCGTGCCTGGGCGCCGGTGCAGATGATCAGCACGTCGCACGTGTAGGTGTCGCCGCTATCGCCGACCAGTTTGAACGGGCGGCGCTTCAAATCGACGGACGAAATGTGGTCCATCACGATCTCGGTGCCGACGTGCTCGGCCTGGGCCTGCATCTGCTCCATGA
Organism: uncultured Pseudomonadota bacterium; assembly: GCA_963846845.1. GTDB lineage: Bacteria > Pseudomonadota > Alphaproteobacteria > Rhizobiales > Hyphomicrobiaceae > JAKAXS01. The sequence goes on from CAWJXQ010000017.1 coordinate 279,749, forward strand.
GCCACGGGCCCTGGATGGCGTCGGCAAAGCCGGGGTAGTTTTCAACGTCGGTCGTGATCGTCAGCTGGCCGCCTGGCTGGCTGCCCTGGATGAGCAGCGGCTTCAGCATGGCGCGCGCGGCATAGACCGCTGCGGTGTAGCCAGCAGGGCCGGAGCCGAGGATGATAACTTTGGAATGACGGGATTGAGACATGATTCCTCAAGGGCCGTTTGGAGCCGGAAGCAAAAATCGAACACTCATATAGACATACGCGCGGCAAAGAACGAGTGTTACAAATTCGTCTGCAATAATAATATGTTGAGGGGGAAACGAGCGTATGGCTGGGGGCGAAACCGAGCGGCTGGGCACGGGGCAACGGATCAAAGCGATTCTCGTGGGCTCGTCCGGCAATCTCGTCGAATGGTTCGACTTCTACGTCTACGCGGCGTTCTCGCTGTATTTCCTGGATTCATTCTTTCCCGAAGGCAGCCAGACGGCGCAGCTGTTGAAGGCCGCCGGCATCTTCGCCTTCGGCTTCCTGATGCGGCCGGTGGGCGGCTGGCTGTTCGGGCGCTATGCGGACCGGCGCGGGCGGCGTGCGGCACTGACGGCCTCGGTGCTGCTGATGTGTTTCGGCTCGCTGCTGATTGCCGTGATCCCGACGTATGAGACGATTGGCGTGTTCGCGCCGATCCTGCTGCTGATCGCGCGCATGATCCAGGGCCTCAGCCTCGGCGGCGAGTACGGCACGAGTGCCACGTATCTCTCCGAGATGGCGACGCCGGAGCACCGCGGGTTCTACTCGAGCTTCCAGTACGTGACGCTGATCGGGGGCCAGCTGACGGCGATCCTCGTGCTGCTCGTGCTGCAGAAGGTGGTGCTGACACCGGAGCAGCTGGAAGCCTGGGGCTGGCGCATTCCGTTCGTGATCGGCGCGCTGCTGGCGGTCATCGCCTTCTACATGCGGCGCGACATGCACGAGACGGATGCCTTCAAGGCGGCGGAAATCAGCGCCAAGCGCAAGAGCTCGCTGCGCACCCTGATGCAGCATCCGCGCGAGGTGGCGATCGTGGTTGGCCTGACGCTCGGCGGAACTGTCGCGTTCTACACGTACACCACGTACATGCAGAAGTTCCTCGTCAACTCGGTGGGGCTGTCCAAGGACACGTCGACCGTCGTCACGGCGTGCGCGCTGTTCTGCTACATGTGCCTGCAGCCGCTCGTCGGCGCGCTTTCCGACAAGATCGGCAGGCGGCCGCTGCTCCTCGCGTTCGGCATCTTGGGGACGATCGGCACCGTGCCGCTGCTGACGGCGCTGCAGAGCGCGCACGACGCGATGACGGCGTTCCTGCTGATCATGACGGCGCTGGTGATCGTCAGCGGTTACACCGCGATCAACGCCATCGTGAAGGCGGAGCTGTTTCCCACGAACATCCGCGCGCTTGGCGTGGGGTTACCCTACGCCGTGACGGTGGCGCTGTTCGGCGGCTCGGCGGAGTACGTGGCGCTGTGGCTGAAGAAGGAGGGCGTGGAGTCGTACTTCTACTGGTACGTCTCGGGCTGCATCTTCGTCTCGCTGCTGGTCTACGCCTTCATGCGCGACACGCGCACGCACTCGGCCATGGACCGGCATGAGTGACGCGTTAGGTCGGCGGGAGCCACACCTTCAACCGAGCGGCAGGGCGGCCATCAAGGACAAAAATGATGTCCTCGCCCGCCTCCGCTCTCGCAACGAGCTCTTCCAAAATCGGTGCTGCATCGTCTACGCAAATTTCCATCGGTCTCACCTCGCCAATGTACTTTTAGGGCGCCTGCTGATTAAAGCAACCGCAGCTGCTTGAAGCTGGCGTGGCCTAGGCGGCCGACGATGATGTGGTCGAGGACGCTGACGCCGAGCGGACGGGCGGCGTCGACGATGCGCTTGGTCATGTCGATGTCGGCACGCGAGGGCTCGGGATCGCCGGACGGGTGGTTGTGGACGAGGATGATGGCGGTGGCTGAGAGTTCCAGCGCGCGCTTCACCACTTCGCGGACGTAAACGGGCGTGTGGTCGACAGTGCCCTGGCCTTGCACCTCGTCGGCGATGAGGTGATTGCGGCGGTCGAGGAACAGGATGCGGAACTGCTCGCGGGCTTCGAAGGCCTGGACGGCGCGCAGGTAGTCGACGACGGCCGGCGTCGAGGCGAACGCGGGCCTGCCGTCGATCTCCTTGCGCATGAGGCGCACGGCGGCGGCACGGACAAGCTTCAATTCGGTGATGACGCTTTCGCCGGCGCCGTTGATTTCCTTCAGCCGCGCCTCCGGCGCGTTGATGACTTCGGCAAACGAGCCGAACCGGGCGAGGAGGCGCTTGGCCAGATCCTTCGTGTCGCGGCGGGGCAGGGCGCGGAATAGCAGCAACTCAAGAAGTTCGTAGTCGGGCAGGGCATCGGCGCCGCCTTTGCGGAAGCGGTCACGCAAGCGCTCGCGATGGCCGGCGTGCAACGGAACGCTTTGCTCGAAGAACGATCCTTGAGTCGATTGGCGCACCACCGGCGTGGGGCTCATCGTCGTCGCTCGGTCCTCCGGGAGGCACCGGCGACATCATGTCAGCCGGCGTTATAGGGCGGGTGGTCGAGCCCGGCGGGCGAGAGCGTGAAGATCTCGCAGCCCGTCTCGGTCACGCCGACCGTGTGCTCGAACTGCGCGGACAATTCGCGGTCGCGCGTCACGGCCGTCCAGCCGTCGGCCAGAACCTTCACGTCCTTCTTGCCCAGGTTGATCATGGGCTCGATCGTGAAAATCATGCCCGGTTTCAGCACGGGGCCGTCGCCTTCCCGGCCGTAGTGCAGGATGTTGGGCCGGTCGTGGAAGACCTGGCCCAGGCCGTGGCCGCAGAAATCCTCTACGACGCTGCAGCGCTCGGCTTCCGCGTAGGTCTGGATGGCCGCGCCGATGTGACCCGTCGTGTGGCCGGGCTTCACCGCGGCGATGCCGCGCTGCAGGGCTTCATACGTCACGGCCAGCAGGCGTTCAGCGCGGCGTGAGATCTCGCCCACGCCATACATGCGGCTGGTGTCGCCGTGCCAGCCGTCGACGATCAGCGTGACGTCGATGTTGACGATGTCGCCTTCGCGCAGCGGCTTCGCATTCGGCATGCCGTGGCAGACGACGTGGTTGATCGACGTGCAGGTGGAATGGCGATAGCCGCGGTAGTTCAGCGTTGCCGGGATGGCGCCGTTGTCGAGCGCGAATTCGAGGATCAGCTCGTCGATCCGTTCGGTCGTCGTGCCCGGCACTGCGTAGGGCACCAGCATGTCGAGGGCGGCGGCGGCCAGACGGCCGGCCTTGTGCATGGCGGCGAACGCTTCGCGGCCGTGCAGCTTGATGGCGCCGTCACGGGTCAGCGAGCGGGTGGCTTCGACGTTCGACATGTAGGGCTGAGCCTGCCGTTATTCCTGTGAGTGCTAGGGTGTTCGTGGTCGTGCTTCTTGTCGGAAAACCGCTTCACACTGTTCCGGAAGCACTCTGAATGTAGATGTTTTAGCGTGTCACGCAACGCCTTGAGCGCATGAAGGTTGCGGCCGCCTAAACGAAAGCGGCGGCCTTGTGAGCCGCCGCGAATTCGTAATGCGATATTTGCCGAGGCTTAGGCCGGAGGCGCTTCGCCTTCGGCAGGAACTTCGGCGGCTGCGGCCTCGGCCACCAGACGCTGGGCCTGGCCCACCCAGTCTTCCTTCTCGATGCGGCCGTTGAGCTGCAGCACTTCGTCGACGTTGGCGATGTCTTCGTCAGAGAAGTTGGCGATCTGTTCCAGCTTGATCACGTTCAGCTGCTTCAGGCGGCCAAACAGGTCAGCGTCGATGCCCTTGATCTGCGTCAGATCATCGGGCTCGCCCTTGATCTTCTTGAAGCCCTTCCAGGCTGCATTCAGGCGGCGGGCGCGTGCGTCCGAGCGCTCGACGATACGAGCTGCCTTACCGCGGCGGCCACGGAGATAGTAAAGCTTCGCGCGGCGGACACGGCCACGGCGGATCACTTCGATTTCGGCGATGAAGGGCGAGTAGATCGGGAACACGCGTTCCACGCCTTCGCCGTACGAGATCTTGCGAACGGTGAAGCTCTCGTTGAGGCCGCCGCCGGAGCGGGCGATGACAACGCCTTCGTAAGCCTGAAGACGCGACGTCGGCGTCGTCGACTTGGGCTTGCCCTTGGACTTCTTGTCCGGTTCGGCGACTTCGACGACGCGAACCATGACCTTGACGGTGTCGCCAGGCCCGAATTCGGGCACGGCGCGCTTAGCGGAGATGGCGCTGATCTGCTCGCGCTCGATCTGCTGGATGATATTCATTTTCGACTTACCCCAAGCAAAACAAAGCCTTACCGCGGCTCACCCGGATATCCGGGAGCCCGCGCGGCAGGCATTAGAGAATTGGATCGGCGGTGCATAGCGGAATTGGCCGGGCTTGTCGATACGTCAGTTGCCGCTGTCTCTCAGCTATTTGCGGGTGCGAACCCCAATTGGGCCGGACTTCAGCAGATCCGGACGGCGGGCGGCGGTGATGTGTTCGGCCTCAGTGCGGCGCCAAGCCTCGATTTTCTTGTGATCGCCGGAGAGGAGGATGTCGGGGATGCTGCGACCCTCCCACTCGCGCGGCTTGGTGTACTGCGGGTACTCCAGCAGGCCGGTTTCGAAGCTTTCGTGTTGTAGGGACTCGGACGCGCCGACGACGCCGGGAAGCAGCCGGACGACGGTGTCGAGAAGCACCATCGCGGCCAGTTCGCCGCCCGAGAGCACGTAGTCGCCGATGGAGATTTCGCGCAAGGCCCGGCCGTCGATGACGCGCTGGTCGATGCCTTCGAAGCGGCCGGCGAGCAGAATGACGCCAGGGCCGGCGGCAAGATCGTGGGCGAGCGCTTGCGTGAGCGGTTTTCCGCGCGGCGACAGGTAGATAAGCGGGCTTTCGGCATCGCGTGTGCGGGCGTGATCGAGGGCGGGGCCGAGCACGTCGGCACGCAGCACCATGCCGGCGCCGCCGCCGGCCGGCGTGTCATCGACGGCGCGGTGACGGCCGAGGCCGAAGTCGCGGATCTGCTGCGTTTCAAGCGACCAGATGCCGGCGGCGAGCGCCTGACCAGCAAGCGACACGCCCAGCGGGCCCGGAAACATCTCCGGGAAAAGCGTGAGGACCGTGGCGCGCCAAGCGGCGCCGTAGGATGTGGGTGTGTGGGGCATGGGGACTGTGGCCTAAGAGGCCAATTTATCAGCGGGGTAAAGTCCAGGCATCCAGCGGTGCGCTAAGGTAGCTGGCAAAGCTAGACCTCCACGGCGCTCTTGACGATGATGACGTAATCACGCCGAATTGCATTTAACTGGCTTGCTATCGCTTGCCGCCGTGCGGCCGGCACCTTGACGAGATCCGGCACATCGCGGCGAGGAAGTTCTCCGCGAAAAAGTATCGCTTCTAGAACAGCGCCGGCACTTTTCGGAAATGAACCCAAACGCGCTTCTTCGTCGACCCACGTCGAAATCCAACTCCTGAGTTTTTCCGGCTGCATCAAGGCTCTCATGAAATTGACTTGGTCAATGCAGGTGATCGAGGAAGAACGTCGTGAAACTCGCCAAAGCGTTCATCACTGAGCGTTCCCCGTCCATCGAAATCGTTCCTGACGCGGAAGCGTCGCATTCAGCAAGATGCTTTTTATATTCTGCCACGTTCCGCGCTAAGCCTCGCGCAATCGACCATATCCCCGCAGATTCGAAGCGCCTCCGGAGCAGGTCATTGCATGAGACGACTAGTCTGGCAATGCGCCCATCAGTTTCCGTGCAAAGATGGATATATCCAGAGTGCGCGATGGTGCAGCTGCGTGCAGCAGAGCGATTGTTTGACGCGACCATGGCGTAGGCATCTTGAACGTGCCATAGAATCTTGGCCAGCGCCCGGGCTTATCGGCCAGCCTGCCTACTCGGCAGCATCCCGCGCTCTCGATTCGCCAGGCTTGACTTCGATCATTCTTTCTCACCGAGTTTCAGGTCTCGCGATCCTACCATGCAGTATCGTCAGGAGCGAGTTCGGAAACCTGGTGAAGCGTGCAGACGCTTCCAGACGGTCGTGTACTGTCGACGAAAGTTACCTTCGTCGATCCATCTCTGTCGTGATATATGGGCATTGGCCTCTAGCTGCAGATCGTGTTGTGCATCGTGCACTCTTGGCTCGAAACTTCATGCAGGGCGCGTTCATAGCGCCGATGGCATGCGTGTCGTGTCCCTCGATGAGATTACTGTAGTAGCAGTTCATTTTCGACGCGAGTCGTGCTGCCGCGCTTTGCTTCGCATCATCACTCGCCTATAGCGAAAGGTCTTCGCCAGCATCCTTTATGATTGCTGCAGGCGCTTTCGTGCGTCGGCCTTTCGAAGAAGCCATTAATGTCACCAATAATCTGGCAGGTTGGTTGGCAGGTTCGCTGGCAGGTGGCCGTAGGTTGGCTACCGTATTGGCATTATTGTATCTTTTACAGAGCCTCGTCTCAAAATCTGCAAGTTTATTGGCAGTGTTCTGCGGCAGGATAGTCATCAGCCCAGGTGATAAAATCATTACAAAAACGAGTACGGGTCGATGTCCACCTGCAGGCGCAGGTCGCCCTTGATGGGGGGAAGGCTGTCGAGCCACTGGCGCAGGTAGGCCTGGATGTCCATTTCGCGCGGGGCCTTCACCAGGATGCGCCAACGGTGGCGGCCGCGGACGATCGAGATGGGGGCCTCGGCTGGGCCCAGCACCTCGATGCGTTCGGCGGCGGGAGAGCGGCGGGCAACGTCGCGGGCGAAGGCTTCGGCGAGGCTACTTGTCGCGCGCGGAGATGACGAGCGCGGCGAGACGGCCATAGGGCGGCAGCAGGCCGCGCTGGCGATTGGAGATCTCCTGGTCGAGGAAGGCTTCGCGGTCGCCGGAGATGATGGCCTGCATCACCGGGTGGTCGGGCAGATGCGTCTGTACGAAGCCGCGGCCATTGGCGAAGGTGCGGCCGGCGCGGCCCGTCACCTGATGCAACAGCTGGAACGTGCGCTCGCCGGCGCGCGGATCGGCGCCCATGGCGAGACCGAGATCGCCATCGACGATGCCGACGGTGTCGAGATCGGGGAAGTGGTGGCCCTTCGCCACGATTTGCGTGCCGATGATGATGTCTGCCTCGCCCGCCTCGATGGAACGGATAACCTCGCGCATTTCCGTGAGGCTCGGGATCAGGTCCGATGAGAGGATGGCGCGGCGCGCATCGGGAAACAACTCGGCGACTTCTTCGGCAACGCGCTCCACGCCCGGGCCGCATGCGACGAGCGAGCCGGCTTCGCCGCACTTGGGGCACGACTCGGGAATCGGCAGGGAAAAGCCGCAGTGGTGGCAGTTGAGGCGATGGCGGAAGCGGTGCTCGACGAGCCAGGCCGTGCACTGCGGGCATTCGAAGCGATGGCCGCAGCCGCGGCACAACGTGAGCGGCGCGTAGCCGCGACGGTTCAGGAACAGCAACGATTGGCGGCCGCGGCCGAGCGTCTCGGTAATCGCGGCAAGGAGGATCGGCGAGATCCAGCGGCCTTTCTCGGGCGGGTGCTTCTTGAGGTCGATGCCGGTGATTTCCGGCAGCTCTGTTCCCGAAAAGCGTCCGGGCAGATGCACATGGCGGTAGCGGCCGGTGCGCGCATTGACGTGGCTTTCGATCGACGGCGTGGCCGAGGCCAGCACGATCGGGAACTTGCCGAGGTTGGCGCGCACGACGGCCATGTCGCGCGCTTGGTAATGCACGCGATCGTCCTGCTTGAAGCCGGCGTCGTGCTCTTCGTCGACGACGATGAGGCCGAGGTCGGTGTAAGGCAGGTAAAGCGCGGAGCGGGCGCCGACGACGACGCGGGCTTCGCCCGTTGCCACGCCGCGCCAGGCGCGTCCGCGCTCGGGCGGCGAGAGGGCCGAGTGCCATTCGACGGGAGCGCAGCCGAAGCGGCGATGGAAGCGGTTGAGGAACTGGCTCGTCAGCGCGATCTCGGGCAGCATGATGAGGGCCTGGTGGCCTTTCTCCAGCGTGCGCGCGACGGCTTCGAAATAGACTTCCGTCTTACCCGAGCCGGTCACGCCGTCGAGCAGCGACGCGGAGAAGTTGCCGCCGTCTACCGCGGATTGCAGCGCCTGTACGGCGATGGCCTGATCATCGGTGAATGTGGTGACCGAAGCGGCGGGATTGGGTCGCGGGTAGACCTTCTCTGGGATCGCCACGTCAACGAGGTTGCCGGATGCGACCAGGCCGTTGACGACGCCGGTCGTGCAGGCAGCTTCCTCGGCGAGTGACGCCTTGGAGCGGATGAGGCCGTCGGCGGCGATGGCGAGTGCGCGCTCCCGGGCCGGCGTCATTCGCGGAGGATAGGCGGCGCCCTGCACGATCGACACGCCAAAGCGCGGCTTCACCGGCTCGAACGCGGCAGTGGCGCTCATCATCATGCGCACGACCATGCCGAGCGGACCAAGCGTGTACTTCGCGGTCCACTCCGCGAAGCGCAGCGAGGCAGGCGGCAACGGCGGCACGTCGAGAATGCCAGTAATCGTCTTCATTTTCTTGGGATCGATCGGCTTGCCGGGATCGCCCACCGGCCGATCCCAGACGATGCCGATGCGTACTTGCGGCCCGAACGGCACGAGCACGAATTGACCGGGATGAGGTTCTAGATCCGGCGGCGTCAGGTAGTCGTAAGTCTGGTCGAGCGCGACCGGCAGCAACACCGGCAGCCGCTTCAGCTGGGTCTCAGGAGCCAATTTGTCGAGAAGACTGTCCAAATGGCTGCCTGCTGCCTTGTTGCTAACCTTGTTCCAGGGGCGTCCGGACTAAAGCGTGCCGCTCTCCTCGAATCGTTCGCACACTCTAACCTTTTGTTTCGTCGCGCTTCTTATCGGAAACCGCTTCACACTCTTCCGGAAGCGCTCTAGAAGCGGGGTCCAGAGCCATATGGGTTGCCGTGCCGATTGTGCACACCTCAGACCGGCGCGGGTAAAACAGAGACTTGTAACAGGGGCCTGCACGGTTCGCGCGTGGACTTGACCGCGTAGACTGGCAGGAGAAACACGAATGCGCTTTTTCGTCGATACGGCTGACGTTTCCGAGATCAAAGAACTGGCGGCCACGGGCCTTCTCGACGGTGTGACGACTAACCCGTCGCTTGTGGCGAAGGCAGGGCGCGACTTCAAGCAGATCATCGCGGAAATCTGTGAGGTGGTGCCGGGGCCGGTCTCGGCCGAGGTGGCAGCCGTCGACTACGAGGGCATGCTGAAGGAAGGCCGCGAGCTCGCGAAGATCGCCAAGAACGTCACGGTCAAAGTACCGCTGACGATGGACGGCTTGAAGGCCTGCAAGCAGCTGACCGGCGACGGTACGATGGTGAACGTTACGCTGTGCTTCTCCGCCAACCAGGCACTACTGGCGGCGAAGGCCGGGGCAACGTTCGTTTCGCCGTTCATCGGGCGGCTGGACGACATCGGCTTGAACGGCATGGACTTGATCCGCGAAATCCGCGTGATCTACGACAACTACCAGGACCTCTCGACCGACATTCTGGCCGCTTCGATCCGCACGGTGGGCCAAGTGAAGGAGGCGGCTATGATTGGCGCGGATGTGGCGACGATCCCGCCGGGTATCCTGAAGGCGCTGGTGAAGCACCCGCTGACGGATGCAGGCCTAGCCACGTTCGTGGCGGACTGGAAAAAGACGGGGCAGAAGATCGTTTGAGGCGGTCCGGCGCTTCAGCGAACCCGGCAGAATTCATACTCGTTGCGAATATTTTTCGCGAAGTAAGTACCCTTAGATTCGGCGGCCATTAATTCCTTGAACACGATCATCGGCACGTCCGCATACTCATAGATCGCCAAGCTTGTGAACTGAACCGTCAAAACGCGAGAGCGCGGCTCGTAGTCAACGGAGTGGAGAGCGCTGAAGTCGACGGGAATCATGACGGCCTCTACCGCGGCAAATGCCTGACGAAATCCATCGCTAAGTGCAAAACGCGAATGATGGTCACCCCGTTTGCGTCAGCTCGTGTAGAAGATGCCATGGCTTCGGCAGATTAGCCTTCTGTAACAGTGCTTGCGCATTCTTGATCGGTCGTCCAATTCTCGGGTCGCCACCAATGCTGACGATGGCGGCGTCCAGATCGGCTCTGTATTGCGAGGCGGTCGTTTCGCCAAAGTTGGCGATCGAGTAATAGAGGATGTCTTCGAGGTCTTGCCGGGCTGCGAACGAAACGCTGAGCCTAAGCACGCTTTGCCTTGTCGGCGTCGGCTCGCGCCTTTGCGCGTTCCCAGATTTCGTCCATCGAATAGTGAGTGATCGCCGCTAGCGAGGCCCTCTTCCAGGGCGTCGATCAGCGCATCGTTGCGCTCCTGGTCGCGGCGAATAAGCGAGCGGACATAGTCGCCGGCATCGGTGTAACGGCCAGCCTCGATCTCGGCTTCAATCCAATCCTTGAGCGTGTCCGGCAAGGACACATTTAGCGTCACCATGGTCTGCCTCAACTTTAGGCTAGTGCTTGTGCCAAATTGCAGAACTGTGCCATCAAACGGAGGGTTTTTCCATAGGTGGTGGTCGACCCCTCATTCGTACAGGAACGCCACGACCCTCGCGGGAGCGGCGGAGGCATTCTTCAGGCGTAGCGGAAACACCGCGACGTCGAAGCCGTGCGATGGCAGCTGGTCCAGACCGCGAAGCTGCTCCATGTGCCAGTAGGGCTTGCGGCGGCCGACGAGGTGGCCGGCCCAGAAGAGGCTGCGATCCTCGCCGGCGCGGCTGGCTTTGATCTGCAGATGGAACGGCAGGTCCCAGCCCCACTGGTCGATGCCCATGACCTTGATGCCCTGGTCGATCAACCACTCGGTGGCCGCGGGGCTCATGCCGGTGCCGCGCTTCCAATAATCCTTCTCACCCTGAAATTTGTCGCGACCGGTTTGGATCAACGCAATCGTTCCGGATGTGAGCGTGGCTCCGGTCTTGGCGAGACAGGCTTGCAGATCGGCAACCGTGACCTCGTCGCCATCGGCCTTGTGGCGCACGTCGAAGATTACGCCGGGGCCGAAGCCCAGTTCCAATGGCATCTCGTGGATGGCGGGCAGGCGATTGCCATGCTCATCCGTCGGGCCGTAGTGCCAAGGCGCATCGATGTGCGTCGTCGCGTGCACGCCCATGCGCATGATCGTGTCGTCGGCCCAGCCGGCAAAATCTTTCGGGAACAGGCGGAACGGCAGACCGAGCAAGCGCACCAGCCAGCGCGCGCGGCCGTGCGCGTGATGCTTGATCTTCACGCGCATGAAGAGCGGATCGTTCTTGTTGTGGCTGATCTCCTTGGAGAGATCGACGATGCGCGTGGGCTTCAGATGCGGCATGAGTGCGTTGCGCCTCTTGGATCACTGTCGATGGTAAAGCGAAAATGGTTTGGGCGTTGCAGCAAGTTTCTGCCCCTCACCCTAACCCTCTCCCCGTAAGAACGGGGAGAGGGAAACAAACGGCGGCAATCGCTGCAGTCAGAGGATGGTGTGGTGGATTTCGCCGATGCCGTCGATGGCGAGGCGCAGACGGCTGCCGGATTTCAGCCAGTGGCCGTTCTCCATGCCGCTGCCGCCGGGCAGCGTGCCGGTGCCGAACAGTTCGCCGGGATGCAGCTGCTCGTCTTTCGACGCGTGGGCGAGGACTTCGCCGAGCGAATACTGCATGCCCTTGGTGTAGGTGCGAGTGGCGATGGCACCGTCGATCTCGACCATGCCGGTCAACTGCTCCACGCGTGGTAAGATCTCCGAGGCGGGGACGGCGACAGATGACATGGAGCTGATGAAGTGCTTCGACTTCTGTGGGCCGAAGCCCGACGTCATTTCGGCGCGCTGCACGTCGCGGGCACTGAAGTCGCACAGCACGACAAAGGCGCCGATTGCAGCTCGTCGCTTCCTGCGGCGTCGCGTTGAGAAGCGGCTTGGCCAGCACGAAGCCGAGCTCGAGTTCGTAGTCGAGTGCGCGGGAGTAAGACGGACATCGGATCGGCGTGCCGCTGGGCACGAAGGTCATGTGATTGCCCATGTAGTAGATCGGCTGGCGGTACCACAGTGGCTTGGGCTTGAAGGACGGGAATGTGCGGCCGGTCAAGCGTTCGTAGGATCGCGCAACACGATAGGCGCCGGGCATGAAGCGCTGAACGTAGCCGCGCGTGGCGTCGATGACGTGACGCTCGTAGAGCATGAAGTCGCGGAAAGATGCGGGCTGGAATGGCAGCGTCGCGATCGGATCGGGCATGCTGTTCTCAATAAACGTTTTCAACGCATCTTCTCAGCTCAGGGCGGCGATGCCGCGGTTGGCGAATTCCAAGCGGTCGGCCAGGGCGCGAACGATGAATTCGAGGAAGGCGGTGGCGAGTTCGGGGTCTTCGATGCAAAGGCGATCATAGGCCGTGCGCGTCAGCGTATAGACGAGGCTATCGCCTTCGACGGAGACGGTGGCACGGCGGACGTTGCCGCGGAAGAACCCCATTTCGCCGACGACGGTCTTGCGCGACATGCGGCGGATCAACAGCGGCAGCCCCAGCCTCGCCCCGCACGACGACGGCGACGCTGCCGGAGACGACGAGGTCGATCGTGTCGGATGGAGAGCCCTGGCTGTAGAGCGCCGTGCCAGGTGGCAGCTCCCGCCGCTCGAAGTACGTCGACATGCGGCTGAGCGCGCTCCGCAGTGCCGAGTTCCTCCGTCAGCCAGCTAACGAGATCGGCTTTCGGCTCGCCGCCGGTCGTGGCCGCCTCCGACTTGAGGATTTTTTCTTCGCACCATTCGATGGCGTCGTTGCGGCTGGCGAAGCTGCGATGCGGTTCGCCTGTGCCGAGCACGCCGACATGCTTCAGCGACGCTTCCATCTCCGGCGACGCGCCGGCAAAGACCAGCGTGACGCCGGCCTGGGCGCAGTGGTTGCGTAGCTTGACGAGCGACAGCATGGCCGAGGTGTCGAACCCGGAGACGTCGGTTACGTCGAGCACGGCGAAGCGGCGGTGCAGCTTGCCTGTGCTGCCGGCCTCTACGAGCAGGGCGTCGCGAATTTCCTCAAGCACGCCGTTTGACGAGCCAAAGAAGATGAAGCCGGACAGCCAGAAGATATGAATGCGATCGCCGTCGTCGAGCAGGCGCTGGTTGGAAGCGGGCGCGCGATCCACGTTGGACGAAAACTCGGCGCGCGTCAGATGACGGCGGATGACGGCGACGCGGCTGTAGGAGAACGCGAACATCAGGCACGCCGCAACGAAGCCGAGGACGACGCCGGTGAGATATCCGGCCTGAACGATGGCAGCCATGATCAGCAGTGCCAGCGCAAAGTCGGTCCAGGCGCGATGCGCGGGCGAGTTGATCAGCACGGCGGTGAGCACGACGAGGCCGAGGTAGATCAGCAGACCGGCGAGGATCGGCGCGGGGATGAGCGCGGGCAAGTCGATACCGGTGAGCACCACGAGGACGACGACGAGCGATGCGAGCACGCCGCTGAGCCGCTGCGCGCCGCCGGTTTCGTCCAGCAGGCGCGAACCGTTCATGGAGAGGTTGCCCATGAGACCGCCGAGGGGTGCTGCGATGACGTTGGCGGTACCGTTGGTGCGGAATTCGTGATCGAGATCGGCGGACTGGCCGCGGGCGACTTCGAGGCCGGTGACGTCAAGCAGCAGGGCGAGAACGGTGACGCCGGCGACGGCGGCGATCTCGGCGGCTGCCCCCAGCAGCACCGGCCAGTCGACGTCACCAGCGGAAACGGCCAGAAGCGGCAGCCAGGGCAGCGGATGGGCAGCGCCGGCGATGTACCAGCCGCTGCCTGCGTGCATCAGGCCCTGGCTCCATAGAATGACGTCGAGCACCACGGCGCCGCCAAAGAAGGCCAGCGGCAAGACATAGCTGCCAAGGCGCTGCTTCAGACGCGAAGACGGCGACAGGCAAAGCCCGCACCGAGCAGCAGCTTGGGGGCCGTTGCTGCCGTTAGGGCGTCGCCTAGGGTTGCAAAGGAGAGGTCGCGGCCGGTCACCACCTCGATGCCGCCGGTGATGAGGAACCAGCCGGACGCGGCAAGGAAGCCGCCGATGACGGGATACGGCACGAAGCGGACGCTTTGCGCCAGGCGGAAGGCGCCGAGCAGATAGAGCACCGCGCCGGTCACCAGCGTTGCCAGCGAGAACGCGAGCAGCACGTGGAGAACGGCACGATCGGCGCCACCGCCGGCTGCCAGGATGGGCGCGGAGACGGTGGCCGCAAGCACGCTCAACACGGCGACGGCGGGATTGTCGGGTGCGGCCTCGGCGGGCGGCAGCGACGTTGTCAGCGACACGTAGATGCCGGCGAGGGCGGAGCCGACGAGCAGGCCCCATAGGCCCATGGCGAGGCCGGATCGCAAGTCGCCTTGGAACAGCAGCGCGCTGAACGAGACGCAGTAGGCAATCGTCACCAGCGAGGCGACCAGCCCGGCCAGCGCGTTGGCGCCGAAGGTTTTCGGCGTCAGCGGGCCAATGGCGTCGTGGAGGCGTTGTGATAGCGGCATGGTGGATCGGATCGGGTTGCAGCGGCGTTTCGATAGACGCGCGATCATAGCAGGTGGCGGGGCGGCAAGCTGCCGGCCAGCTGACGTGGCGGCGGTGCGGGCTCACTCGATATTGAAACGCGTGGACGAGGTCAGACCCGCCGGGTCTGACCCCGAAATGAGCCGATCACTATAGTCAGATGACCATGATTCACGTGAACGGGGTGGTGCTGACCATGGTGAGGTGACCATGAGTCGGAGCGTTCAACTGGTTCATTTTCCGCGAATTCATTGGCTGTTAACTCTGAGGGCGGGAGAGTTTGGCTGATCGCGGCGAGGGCGACTCGCCGCAACGGGGATACGCAAGAAAGTGGCCAAGCCGGCTGGCGCAAAATCGGACGACGAGGCTGCGGAGTTGCCGCTCGGCGGCGATCTCGCGGTGGCCGTTTCGCGCTGGCTGGCGCATCTGCAGCACGAACGCGGGCAGGCGGAGCTGACGCTGGAAGCCTACCGCCGCGACCTGTCGCAGTTCACGCAGCACCTGTTGCATCAGCTTGGTCATGCGCCGTGCCTTGGCGACCTGGAACGCGTGGACGCCAAGACATTCCGCGGATTTCTCGCGGCGCGGCGGCGCGCCAAGGTGGGCAGCCGGTCGCTGGCGCGGACGCTTTCAGCGCTGCGGACGTTCTTCCGCTGGCTGGAGGGCGAGGGCATCCTGCAAAACCGTGCCGTGCGGCGCGTGGCGATGCCGAAGGTTGGCCACTCGGTGCCCAAGCCGCTGACGGTGGTGAAGGCGGCCGCCGTCGTCGACGCCGGCGGCGAGGCGGAGCTGGACTGGATCGCGGCGCGCGATGCGGCGGTGCTGCTGCTGCTCTACGGCTCGGGCCTGCGCATTTCCGAGGCGCTCGGGCTGACGCGCAAGGAGGCGCCGGTGCCGGGGCGCGACGTGTTGCGCATCACCGGCAAGGGCGGGCGCGAACGGCTGGCGCCGATCCTGCCCGTGACGCAGGCCGCGGTGGCGCGGTACCTGGAACTCGTGCCGTATCCGCTGGAACCGGAGGGCGCGTTGTTTCTCGGTGCGAAGGGCGGGACGCTGTCACCGCGCATCGTGCAGCTGCTGATGGAGCGGCTGCGGGCGACGCTCGGCCTGCCCGATACGGCGACGCCGCATGCGTTGCGGCACTCGTTCGCGACGCATCTGCTGTCGTCTGGCGCGGATCTGCGGCAGATCCAGGAACTGCTGGGACACGCCTCGCTATCGACGACGCAGGTCTACACCGAAGTCGATCGCGAGCGGCTGCTGGCGGTCTACGACGCGGCGCATCCGCGGGCTTAGCGGCGATTGGCCGTTTGCGCGCAGCGCGTTCGCATCCGCCGTTGACATCGCACATCGCTCACCGTCATCCCGTGCAGCGGCACGGGATCCACGCCAGCATCTCCTCGCGCGACGCCGCTGGAACTCGTGAGGCGGTAGAGCGAGGCCAAGAAACGTCCAGATCGCTGAGGCTGGCGTGGGTCCCGGCCTTCGCCGGGATGACGTTGGTGGGGAGGAACGGTTGCGCTTCCCTGGTGACCGCCGCGCTGATCTGGAGAACGTTGCGCTTCGCCTGGACGACTGCGTTTCGGAGAAAAGAACGCGATCGATCAGGTAGCCACCTTCGGCATGCCGAAGCCGTGCATGCCGAGCTTCCATTGCAGGGCGACGATGGCGCCCTTGACGGGCTGCAGCAGGCCGAGCGTCAGGCCGAGGGTGAGCGGCGTCCAAAGCGCGGCGTGGACCCAGTACGACGGAGCGTAGTGCACCTCCGTCCAGAGCACCAAGCCGACGACGATGTGCCCGACGATCGACATGACGATGTAGGCCGGAAGGTCGTCGGCGCGGTGGTGATACAGTTCCTGGCCGCAAGCGCTGCAGCTGTCCGAAACCTTCAGGAACGACTTGAACAGCTGGCCTTCGCCGCAGTTCGGGCACTTGCAACGGGCTCCGCGAAGCAGGCTCTGGCCCATCGTGATTTCCGCACCTTGCATGTCGGTCTCCCGGTTTCGGTTTTCGTTGCTCTTTCCTGGGTTCCTTCATACAACAGATTGTATGGATTTTCTGCGCGCGGATTGACGCCATTGTATGGATTGGATGCCGACAATCGAGGGCCGGCGAGGCCCTGCCTACCAGCGGATCGTGGATGCGCTGGCGGATGACATCGCCGCGGGGCGGGTGCATCAGGGGCAGCGGTTGCCGACACATCGGGCCTTGGCAGCGGCTCTGGACCTCGACGTTACGACGGTGACGCGGGCCTACGCCGAGGCGCGGCGGCTGCAGCTGGTCGATGCGCGAACCGGGCGCGGCACGTTCGTGGCCGCCAACGCGATCGGCCATCCGGCGGGCCGGCGCGATGCCGGCCATCGATCTTTCGATGAACCTGCCGCCCCAGCCGGACGGCGCCGACCTGGACGCGCGGCTGGCGGCCACGCTCGCGGAGATCCGGCGGCAAGCGGGTTTCGCGCCGTATCTCACGTATCAGCAGGCCGGCGGTTCGCGCCGCGGAGCGCGCAATGGCGGCCGAGTGGCTGCGCCCGCGGGTACCAGGGCTCGCCGGTGACCGCACTGTGATCGCGCCCGGCACGCAGGCGACGCTGGTGGCGCTGCTGCTGGAGCTTACCAAGCCGGGCGACACGGTTCTGGCCGAGGCGCTGACGTATCCGGGTTTGAAGGCGGCGGCAGCGCTGGCGCGCGTTGCGCTGGTTGGCGTTGCCATGGACGACGAGGGAATCGTTCCGGCGGCGCTCGAAGCGGCGTGGCGCAAGCATAAGGCGAAACTGCTCGTGCTGACGCCGACGATGCACAATCCGACGACGGCGACGATGAGCCGCGCGGCGCCGCGCGCGACATCGCGGACATTATCACCAAGCGCGGGCTGACGCTGATCGAGGACGATCCGTACATCTTCCTCGATGCTGGCGTGCAGCCTCTGACGGCACTCGTTCCCGAGCGCGCGTACCTCGCGGCCAGCCTGTCGAAGTGTCTCGCGCCGGGCTTGCGCACCTCGATCCTGGTGGCGCCGTCGGCGGATGCGGCACAGCGGATCGCTGCCGCATTGCGCGCGCGTGACGCAAATGCCGGCACCGTTGATGACGGCCGTTGCCATCCGCTGGATGCAGAACGGGAGTGCGGACGCGATCATCGCTGCCGTGCGTCAGGAGGCGGCGGCGCGGCAGGCGCTCAGCCGCGAGGTGCTGGGCGAAGGGCGTTTCGCGGCGCAGCCGAATAGTCCGCACATCTGGCTGCCGGCGCCGGGCAGCGTGGTCGAGCGAGCGTTTCTCGTCGCTGCTGCGCAGCCGTGGCCTCGGCGTTGTCGCGAGCGACGCATTCGCCGTTTCACCCGAAGCGCCGAGCGGCATCCGGGCGGCTCTCGGCGCCGCGCGAAACCGGACGGAGCTGAAGGCCGCGCTGGAGATCTTGCGGGATGCGGTATTAGCCAATCCCGGGCAGGAGCAGGTGGTGTAGTCGCCCGCGCAAGTCATTCGTTCGGCCGTAAGCCACGCCGTTCGTCGGTGCTTTTCGAAGTAGACCTGGCCGCGTATCAGTTTGGTCCACCATTCCAGGCCGATGAAGAAGAACCGCCAATCGGAAAAGCCTTCCGGCCGGTTGCCTTCGATCGCGTGGCCGATGAACTGACAGGCAAAGCCGAGGGGCATCATCACGGCGGGCAAAAGCCAAAGGCCGCTGATGAACGGCGAGGCTAGCCACAGCAAGCCGGAAACGACAAGCGTCGGGATGCCGATGAGATGAAAGCGCTTGTTCCACGCGTGCTGGTGCGCGGCGATGAACTCAGCCATTAACACGGTGTGAGTGCGGCCCACCTAGCATCGCGTCACATATGAATTGCGCGTTTCGCGACTGACAGCGCGGCTTCCTTGATGGCCTCGCGTCAAGGTCGGATGCGCGTGGCAGGTGCGGGCGAGATCTTCGGCCGAGCCGCTGAACTCCATCAACACGCAGCACTCGGCGATCATTTCGCCGGCGTTGGCGCCGATGATGTGCACGCCGAGGACGCGATCGGTCGCGGCGTCGGCGAGGATCTTCACGAAGCCGAGCGTGGTGCGGTTGGCTTTCGCGCGGCCGTTGGCGGTGAAGGGGAACTTGCCGACCGTGTAGTCGATGCCGTCTGCCTTCAGCTCCTCCTCGGTCTTGCCGACGGCGGCGACTTCGGGGAACGTGTAGACGACGCCGGGAATGACACCGTAGTTCACGTGACCGGCCTGGCCGGCGAGGATTTCGGCGACCGCGACGCCTTCGTCTTCCGCCTTGTGGGCCAGCATGGGGCCGGCGATGACGTCGCCGATGGCGTAGATGCCTTCGACATTCGTTTGATAGTGCTCGTCGACGACGACGCGCTTGCGCTTGTCGAGTTCGACGCCGGCTTCGGCGAGGCCCAAGCCATCGGTGTAAGGCGTGCGACCGATGGCGACGAGTACGACGTCGGCGTCGATCGCCTCGCTGTCACCGCCGGCGGCCGGTTCGATGGAGACCTTGAGGCCGGAGCCGCTCTTCTTCGCGCCCGTGACCTTGTGGGCGAGCTTGAAAGCGAAGCCCTGCTTTTCGAGGATGCGCTGGAAGGACTTGGCCACGTCGCCGTCCATGCCGGGCAGGATACGATCGAGGAATTCAACGACCAGCACCTCGCTGCCGAGACGGCGCCAGACGGAGCCCAGCTCCAGGCCGATGACGCCTGCGCCGACGACGATCATCTTCTTGGGAACCTTCGGCAGCTCCAGAGCGCCGGTGGACGAGACGATCGACGTTCTCGTCGATGTCCAGGCCCGGCAGCCGCGCCACGTCCGAGCCGGTGGCGATGACAATGGCACGGGTTTCGAGTACCTGCGTCTCGCCGACTCTCCGACGTCACCTCGACCTTGCCGGCGGACAGGATCTTGCCGGTGCCGTGGTGCGTGGCGATCTTGTTCTTCTTCATCAGGTAGGCGACACCGTCGGTGTTGCCCTTCACGCCCTCGTCCTTGAAGGCGAGCAACTGCTTCAGGTCGAGCTTGGGCTTCACCTCGATGCCCATCGCGGCGAAGCCGTGGTTGGCTTCGTCGTACAGCTCGGAGGCGTGCAGCATCGCCTTGGAGGGAATGCAGCCGACGTTGAGGCAGGTGCCGCCGAACGTGGCGCGTTTTTCCACGACGGCCGTCTTGAGACCGAGCTGGGCGGCGCGGATCGCGCACACATAGCCGCCGGGGCCGGTGCCGATGACGATCAGGTCGTAAGGGTCTGCCATGATGGTCTCACAAGTTGGCCGATTGTCGTGGCGATCTCCCTCTCCCCGTCCTTACGGGGAGAGGGTCGGGGTGAGGGGCAGCCTCCGCACAGCGCTTGAAATGTTGCGACGGCTTACACGAGAAGCAGAGCGTTGGCGCAAGAACCTGCCCCTCATCCTAACCTTCTCCCCGTAAGTACGGGGAGAAGGACAAGCGCGTCACTAGAGTTCCAGCAGGAAGCGTTGCGGGTCTTCGAGGCATTCGCGGACGCGGACGAGGAAGGTGACGGCTTCCTTGCCGTCGACGAGGCGGTGATCGTAGCTGAGCGCCAGGTACATCATCGGGCGGGCGACGACTTCGCCGTTGCGCACGACGGGGCGTTCCTCGATGCGGTGCATGCCTAGGATGCCGGACTGCGGCGAGTTGAGGATCGGCGTCGACAACATCGAGCCGTAGACGCCGCCGTTGGAGATCGTGAACGTGCCGCCCTGCATGTCGTCGATCGACAGCTTGCCGTCGCGCGCCTTGCGGCCGTATTCGGCGATACCGGCTTCGATCTCGGCGATCGACATGCGGTCGGCATCGCGCAGCACCGGCACGACAAGGCCGCGATCCGTGCCGACGGCGACGCCGATGTGGTAGTAGTTCTTGTAGACGACGTCCGTGCCGTCGATCTCGGCGTTGACCGAGGGGATCTCGCGCAGGGCCTGGATACAGGCCTTCACGAAGAAGCCCATGAAGCCGAGCTTCGTGCCGTGCCGCTTCTCGAACAGGTCCTTGTAGTGCGAGCGAAGGGCCATCACGGCGCTCATGTCGGCGTCGTTGAACGTTGTCAGCATCGCCGCGGTGTTCTGGGCTTCCTTCAGGCGGCTGGCGATGGTCTGGCGCAGTCGCGTCATCTTCACGCGCTCTTCGCGCGCCGTCTTCCGAATAGGACGGCAGGCGCATGTTCGCTGCAGGTACCGGCACCTGTGCGGCAGCGTTGCGCTGCGGGGCGGGCGCTGGCTCTTCCTTGCGCGGCGCGGGGGCGGCTCGGGCTCGGCACGCTTTGATGAGGCGGCGGCGACGTCTTCCTTCAGCACCTGGCCGCGGCGGCCGGAGCCGTTGATGTCCTCGGTGGAGATGCCGGCCTCGGCGGCGGCTTTGCGCGCCGAAGGGCTTGGCGGCGTATCGGACTTTGCCGGTGCGAAGGCCGCGTCGGCGTTGGCACGCGCGGGTTTCTCGGCAGGCTTTTTGGGAGCCTCGGCTTTCGGTTCGGGCTTGGCGGGTGCCTCGGCCTTCTTCGGCGCGGCGTCGCCTTCGTTCAAGGCGCCCAGCACGGAGCCGATGGCGACCGTGTCGCCCTGCTTGGCGGTAATGTCGCCTAGCGTCCCGTTGCCGGGAGACGGTACTTCGACGGTGACCTTGTCGGTCTCCAATTCGACGAGCGGCTCGTCGGCCTTCACCGCATCACCGGGCTTCTTGAACCACTTGCCGACGGTGGCCTCAGTGATGCTTTCGCCCAACGTCGGCACGCGGATTTCGATCGCCATGATCTGTCTCGTCCTGTCCTCGGTGTGCGTGGCGCCTGCCGCGCGTTCCGTGCTTCGACATTATGTCATGCCGCCCGTCAGCGCGTCGGCGACGAGGGCCTTCTGTTCTGCGAGATGCCGGCTCAGCTGGCCGGTTGCCGTCGACGCAGATGCGGCGCGGCCGGCGTAACGGGCGCGGCGCGGCGTGCGGCCGTCGACCGGCGTATCGATGTGCGCCATCACCCATTCAAGGTTGGGCTCGATGAACGTCCACGACCCCATGTTCTTGGGCTCTTCCTGGCACCAGACGATGTCGGCCTTCGGGAAGCGCGACAGCTCGTGGATGAGCGCGCGCGCCGGGAAGGGATAAAGCTGCTCGACGCGCAGCAGGTAGACGTCTTCCAGCACCTGCGCTTCGCGCGCCTCGTACAGGTCGTAGTAGACCTTGCCGGAGCACAGCACGACACGGCGGATTTCGTTGTCACCCTTGAGGGCGATCTTCTCGGCCGCCTTGGACTCGGCATCGTCCCACAGGACGCGATGGAACGTCGTGTCGGGGCCGAAGTCTTCCAGCTTGGAGACGACGCGCTTGTGCCGCAGCAGCGACTTCGGCGTCATGATGATGAGCGGCTTGCGGAAGTTGCGGTGCAGCTGGCGGCGCAGGATGTGATAGTAGTTCGCCGGCGTCGTGCAGTTGGCGACCTGCCAGTTGTCTTCGGCGCACAGCTGCAGGAAGCGCTCGAGACGCGCGGAGGAATGCTCCGGTCCCTGGCCTTCGTAGCCGTGCGGCAGCAGGCAAACCAGACCCGACATGCGCAGCCACTTGCGTTCGCCTGACGAGATGAACTGGTCGAACACGACCTGCGCGCCGTTGGCGAAGTCGCCGAACTGCGCTTCCCACAAGACGAGTGCGTTCGGTTCCGACAGCGAATAGCCGTACTCGAAGCCGAGGACGGCCTCTTCCGACAGCATGGAGTTGACGACTTCGTACTTGGACTGGTTGGCAGCGACGTGCTTCAGCGGCGTGAAGCGGCGCTCCGTTTCCTGGTCGATCAGCACGGAATGACGTTGCGAGAAAGTGCCGCGCTCGCTGTCCTGGCCGGACAGGCGCACGGGGAAGCCTTCCTTCACCAGCGTGCCGAAGGCCAGGTGCTCGGCCATGGACCAATCGATGCCGCCGCCGGTTTCGATCATCTCGCGGCGGCGTTCCAGCAGCTTGGCCACTGTCTTGTGGGCGTGGAAGTCTGTCGGGATTGTGGTGACGCGACGGCCGACGTCCTTCAGCGATTCCATCGACACGCCGGTGATGCCGCGGCGGGCTTCGTCGTCGGCAAAGCCGACGCCGGACCAGCGGCCGTCGAGCCAGTCGGCCTTGTTGGGCTTGTAGCTTTCGGCGGTCTGGAACTCGCGTTCGAGGTGGCCGCGGAATTCTCCGCGCATGCCGTCGACCTGGTCCTTGCTCAACACACCTTCTTCGACGAGCCGGTTGGAATAGATCTCGACGACTGTCGGATGCTGCTTGATGCGCTTGTACATCAGCGGCTGCGTGAACAGCGGCTCGTCGGACTCGTTGTGGCCAAAGCGGCGATAGCAGAACATGTCGATGACGACAGGCTTCTGGAACTTCTGGCGGAACTCCGTCGCGATCTTGGCGACGTGGACCACGGCTTCCGGGTCGTCGCCGTTGACGTGGAAGATCGGCGCTTCAATGACGCGGGCCACGTCCGAGCAATAAGGCGAGGAGCGCGAGTGGCGCGGATTGGTGGTGAAGCCGATCTGATTGTTGATGACGAAGTGCAACGAGCCGCCCGTGCGGTGGCCCTTGAGGCCCGACAGGCCGAAGCATTCGGCCACGACGCCCTGGCCGGCGAAGGCCGCATCGCCGTGGATCAACAGCGGCATCACCGGCGTACGCTCGGTCGAGGCGCACTGCAGCTGGTCCTGCTTGGCGCGCACCTTGCCGAGAACGACGGGATCGACGATCTCGAGGTGCGAGGGATTGGCCGTCAGCGAGAGATGAACGTTGTTGCCGTCGAACGACCGGTCTGACGAGGCGCCGAGATGATACTTGACGTCGCCGGAGCCTTCCACGTCGTCGGGCTTGAAGGAGCCGCCCTTGAACTCGTTGAAGATGGCGCGATGCGGCTTGCCCATCACGTTCGACAGAACGTTGAGGCGGCCGCGGTGAGCCATGCCGAGCACGATCTCTTTCACGCCGAGCTGCCCGCCGCGCTTGATGATCTGTTCCAGCGCCGGAATGATCGATTCGCTGCCGTCGAGGCCGAAGCGCTTGGTGCCGGTGTACTTGACGTCGACGAACTTCTCGAACGTTTCGGCTTCGATCAGCTTGTTGAGGATCGCCTTCTTGCCCTCGATCGTGAACTGGACGCCTTTTTCCTCGCCCTCGATGCGATCCTGGATCCAGGCCTTCTGCAGCGGCGACGTGATGTGCATGTACTGCACGCCGATCTTGCGGCAGTAGACGCGCCGCAGGAGGCGCAGGATCTGGCGCACGGTCGCCGTCTCGAGGCTGAGATAGCGGTCGATGAAGATCGGGCGATCGAGATCGGCTTCGGTGAAGCCATACGTTTCGGGCCGCAGCTCCTTGTGGACCTTACGGTCTGCCAGCCCCAGCGGATCGAGATCAGCCGTGAGGTGGCCCATGACGCGATAGGCGCGGATGAGCATCAACGCGCGAATCGAATCTTGCGTGGCTCGCTGCGAAGCGAGCGGCGACATCTGGAAACCCTGAGAGAATGCGCGCTCGTCCAGCTTGTCGCGCACGCGGCGCTCGGTCTGTTCGTAATCGCCGGTCAAGGCGGAAATCAGTTCGCCGTTGGCCTGCAGCTGCTCCAGCGGTGCTGCCCATGAGGCGCCCGACCTGCCGCTATCGAACTCAGGCTGGGCCTGGGACCGCTCATCCTGCAGGCTTTCGAAGAAGTGGCGCCACTCGTCGGTGACGGCGCCGGGGTTCTTCTCGTACTCGGCATGCATCTCTTCGATGTAGGCGGCGTTGGCGCCTGACAGGAAAGATGTACGTAAGGAACGTTCGTTCGACGCCTGGCGAGACATGAAGGTGGAACCCCGCTGCGAGTCTCTTCGGATAAACTCAGACTGAGGCCTCAGGCTTGCTCAGGCCTGAGCAAAGTATATCGCATCGCACAAATTTAGGTAGCCGCTGTCACTGTTTTAAGACCTGAAGCAGCGTGTTGCCGAGGGAAGCCGGGCTGTCGGCGATCGCAATGCCGGCCGACCGCATGGCTTCCAACTTGTCTTCCGCTTTGCCTTTGCCGCCCGAAATGATGGCGCCGGCGTGACCCATGCGGCGACCCGGCGGGGCGGTGACGCCTGCAATAAAGCCTGCCATCGGCTTCTTGCGGCCCTTCTTGGCCTCTGCCTTGATGAATTCCGCTGCGTCTTCCTCGGCCGAGCCGCCGATTTCGCCGATCATGATGATCGATGTCGTTTCGGGGTCGCTCAGGAACAGGTCGAGCATGTCGATGAACTCGGTGCCCTTGACCGGGTCGCCGCCGATGCCGACGGCCGTGGTCTGACCCAACCCTGCCTTCGTGGTCTGGAAGACGGCTTCATAGGTCAGCGTGCCGGAGCGCGAGACGATGCCGACGTTGCCCTTGCGGAAGATGTTTCCCGGCATGATGCCGATCTTGCAGGCCTCGGGCGTCAGCACGCCGGGACAGTTGGGACCCAGCAGGCGCGACTTGGAGCCGGAGAGGGCGCGCTTCACCCGCACCATGTCCATCACCGGAATGCCTTCGGTGATGCAGACGATCAACGGGATTTCCGCATCGATGGCTTCCAGGATGGCGTCGGCGGCAAACGGCGGCGGCACGTAGACGGCGCTGGCGGTTGCGCCGGTTGCGGCCCTTGCGTCGGCGACCGTGTCGTACATCGGAATGTGGGCGAGTTCTGCGTCGGGATGCTTGGTGCCGCCCTTGCCCGGCGTGACGCCGGCGACGGTGGGCGTGCCATAGGCAAGGGCCTGCTTGGTATGGAACGTGCCCTGGCTGCCGGTAATGCCCTGGCAGATAACTTTCGTGGACTTATCGACGAGAATGGCCATCAGTCAGCGCCCCGCTTGTTTAGCTTTGAAGCTTTTAGAGCGGTTTGTTGCGCTGCATCAAGCCATTCTAACGTCGATGTTGCAATAAAAGAGTTGCTTACGTCGTGTTTGCGTCGGATATCACCCGAGCTGGCATCAGCCTCAACTTGCGCTGGCTCGGGCCATGGAACGGAACAGACCACTGATAATGATGTGCGTTACGAGCAGAACCACGGCAACGATGCCGAACTGCAGCGCATGCTCGAAGCTGTCGGTCTGCTCGCCCGGATAGGGTGTCGTCTGGGCGATGTATAAGGCGTAACCGGCGAGGCCGGCGGCGCCGAGGATCGACAAGACGCTGACGAACTTCAGGGCGCCGGGTCCAATGATTGCGGCGATGAACTGCAGCACGACGATGGCCGCTGCGATGACCAGAAACTGATCCAACTCAGGCATAGACTTCCTCCAATGGATTCCCCTGGCTTCTGCGGCCAGTATAGTTGACGTGTCCCCCAGCCTCAGGCCGCCTTCTTCACCTCGGCGGTGATTTTGGCGGCGGCATCGGCCAGATCGTCGGCGGGCACGATTTTCAGGCCGCTCTTGGCCAGGATTTCCTTGCCGAGGTCGACGTTCGTGCCTTCCAGGCGCACCACCAGCGGCACCTTGATGTCCATTTCGCGGGCAGCGGCGATGACGCCTTCCGCGATGATGTCACAGCGCATGATGCCGCCGAAGATGTTGACCAGGATGCCTTTAACGGCCGGGTCCGACAAGATGATCTTGAAGGCCGCCTGCACCTTCTCCTTGCTGGCGCCACCGCCGACATCGAGGAAGTTAGCGGGCTCGGCCCCGTAAAGCTTGATGATGTCCATCGTTGCCATGGCCAGACCGGCGCCGTTCACCATGCAGCCGATGGTGCCGTCCAGCTTGACGTAGGACAGGTCGTGCTTGGAGGCCTCGATCTCCATCGGGTCTTCCTCACCCTCGTCGCGCAGGGCGACGACGTCGGGGTGCCGGTAGAGCGCGTTACCGTCGAAGTTGATCTTGCCGTCGAGGCAGATCAGCTTGCCGTCTTTCGTTACGACGAGCGGATTGATCTCGAGCAGGCTCATGTCCTTCTCGACGACCATCTTGTAGAGGTTCTCGATCAGCTTGGCGCACTGCTTGACGAGGTCGCCCTTGAGGCCCAGCGCGTAAGCGATCTTGCGGCCGTGATGGGCCTGGAAGCCGGTCGCCGGATCGATCGACATCGTCATGATCTTCTCGGGCGTGTCGTGGGCCACCTTCTCGATGTCCATGCCGCCTTCGGTGGAGGCGATGAAAGCGACGCGAGCCGTCTCGCGGTCGACGAGGGCGGAGAGGTAAAGCTCGCGATCGATCTGCGAGCCGTCTTCGACGTAGAGCCGGTTGACGACGCGGCCGGCCGGGCCGGTCTGGATCGTGACCAGGGTGTTGCCGAGCATTTCCGTGGCGAACTGCTTCACCTCATCGACGGACTTGGCGATGCGGACGCCGCCCTTTTCGCCCGCGGCCTTCTCCTTGAAGGTGCCCTTGCCGCGGCCGCCGGCGTGGATCTGCGATTTCACGACCCAGACCGGGCCTGGCAGCTTCTTGGCGGCAGCGACGGCTTCATCGGCCGTGAAGGCCGGGAAGCCTTGGCCCGTGGGGATGCCGTACTGGCGATAGAGGTCTTTGGCTTGGTATTCGTGGATGTTCATGGGGGCGCTCCGCGCTTGGGCAGTAGTGAGTAGGCAGTAGGGAGTAGGGGAGCAGACAAAAGCTTAGCTCGCTGCCGCGCGACTGCTTTCGAGGCATCTGATCAAGGCTCTCAGCATTTTGCTCACTTCGGTACAGCTGATCCAACCAACGGGTCTGACCTTCGCTGTCTCTGTGTCGCGAGACCGACGCGTTCGCGACAGCAACAGAAGCGTCTCCAGCTCCGCGACCGAACCCAGACTCAATGCGCAGGAACTGAATATACATTTCCAGTCTGGTCCCGACCGTAGCCCTCGGCGATGTTGGCGGCGATCGACACCGACTGCCCGTCGAATCTGAGAAGTCATCCCGTACTGCTCGTCGCTGGGAAAATCGTCGATGTTAGTTTGTAGCAAGCAACAGCGAGGGACATGGCCAAGTTGCCAGACCTCTAGGTCCTTGATAGGAATTGATAGCCGATTCAAACCAACGCACCACTGGCTACTGGCTAACTCCACTACTGCACTCCCTACGCTGCCAGTTGCGGCGCGATCTTGATGCAGGCGTCCACCAGGCCCTTTACGGACTCGATCGACTTCATGAACATGGCGCGCTCGGCGGAGTTGAGGTCGATCTCGACGACGCGTTCGGCGCCACCGGCACCGATGATGGTCGGCACGCCGACGTAGAGACCCTTCACGCCATACTCGCCGTTGAGATAGGCGGCGCAGGGCAGCACGCGCTTCTTGTCCTTGAGGAAGCTCTCGGCCATCTCGATCGCGGAGGCGGCGGGAGCGTAATAGGCAGAGCCGGTCTTCAACAGGCCGACGATCTCGCCGCCGCCCTTGCGCGTGCGATCCACGATCTGGTCGAGGCGTTCCTGGCGGATCCAGCCCATCTTGACGACGTCGGGCAGCGGGATGCCCGCAACCGTGGAGTAGCGCACCAGCGGCACCATGTCGTCGCCGTGGCCGCCGAGCACGAAGGCCGTGACGTCCTGCACCGAGATCTTGAACTCGTCGGCGAGGAAGTGGCGGAAGCGGGCGGTGTCGAGCACGCCGGCCATGCCGACGACCATGTTGCGCGGCAGGCCTGACGACTTCTGCAGCGCCCAGACCATGGCGTCGAGCGGGTTGGTGATGCAGATGACGAGGGCGTTGGGGGCATACTTCTTGATGCCGGCGCCGACCTGCTCCATGACCTTGAGGTTGATGCCGATCAGATCATCGCGGCTCATGCCGGCCTTGCGCGGCACGCCGGCGGTGACGATGCAGACGCTGGCGCCCTCGATGTCGGCGTAGGCGTTGGTGCCCTTCATGGCGCAATCAAAGCCTTCGACCGCGCCAGACTGGGCGATGTCGAGCGACTTGCCCTGCGGCAGGCCCTCGGCGATGTCGAACAGCACGACGTCCCCCAGCTCCTTCAATCCAATGAGATGAGCCAGTGTGCCGCCGATCATACCGCCGCCGATCAGGGCAATCTTGGTACGCGCCATCCGTGTCTCCTAAGCGTTTTGCGGGCATGCGCCCGCGGGCCAAACGAAGTGCGGGCGTGCGCCCGAGGTTAAAAGGGCTGTTGCGCGGGCAGGAAGGACGTCGTTTCGCACGCGCGAGAAGATCCGTGTTCGTAAGCCGAATTGCCGGACGGCTCAAGCCCAAGTCGCTGGCGAAACGGTGGCCATCGACCAAAAGACGATTGCCTCAGTCCTTTGGTTGCGTCTCCATTTTCGGGATGCGCGTGCCGGCCGAGGCGGTTGGCCCGGGCACGCAGGAAGGCTTCTGAGCGCATTTCTGTCAGGCGCGATGCGGTGCGCTGGAAGGCTTCGGCGCCATCGCCGCTGGGATAGAGCTGGTCAGGCTCGGCGTCTGCCGATGCGATCAGACAGACGCGGCTGTCATAGAGCGTGTCGATCAGATTGATCAGGCGGCGCGCCTCGTTGCGCCGGGCGGGGCCGAGCACGGGAATGCCGTCGATCAGGACCGTGTGGAATTCGTGGGCGATGCGCAGGTAGTCGAGCGAGCCTAGCGGCTGATCGCACAGGTCGGCGAAGTTGAAGCGCGCGGCGCCCATCGAGGCCTTCGGCACCCGGATCTTGCGGCCTTTGACGTCCAGGTCGATCGCGTCGGACGGATGCCGGCCGGTAAGCCGCTGCCAGTGACGGTCCAGTTCGGCGCGGGCAGCGTCGTCGGCCGGCGTGAAGTACAGGCGTTCGCCCGACAGCTTGTCCAAGCGGAAATCCTTGGCGGACTGCACCTCCAGGACTTCGACGTTGTCCTTCAGCAGATCGATGAAGGGGGCGAACAGCTGACGATTGAGGCCGTTCCTGTACAGGTCGTCGGGGTGGGCGTTGGACGTCGTGACCAGCACCACGCCGCGCTCGAACAGCACCTTGAACAGGCGGCTCAGGATCATGGCGTCGGCGATGTCGGTGACCTGCATCTCGTCGAAGCAGAGCAAGCCGCTCTCGGAGGCGATCTCGCCGGCGACAAAGGGGATGGGGTCGCCGTCGGTCGTGGCGCGGCCGCGGGCGATACGCTCGTGCACGTCGGCCATGAACTCGTGGAAGTGCAGCCGCGTCTTGGGGCTGAAGTCGACGTCCTCAAAGAAGAGGTCCATCAGCATGGTTTTGCCGCGGCCGACGCCGCCGTGCAGGTAGAGGCCCTTGGGCGCCTCCGTCGTCCGGCCCCAGCGGAACATCGACAGCAGGCCGCCGCGATCGGGCTTCCAGCCGGCCAGGCTGCTGGCGACGGCCTGCAGCCGGTCGACGGCTGCTTCCTGCGCCATGTCTGGCTCGATTTCGCGAAGGGCGAGGCGGCGCCGGTAGCTGCCGATGATGTCGTTCGCCATGTCGGCGGCTTACCCCCTGCGCTGCATTTCGCCGCTTGATACCGGACAGCGCGACGGAATGCCACTTTTCGTAAGCGGCAACCTGACACATCTATGTGGCAAGCTATGTGGCGATGCAGCAACGAAATGGCTGCAATGCTGGCTACTGCCCTAATGTTGCCTGCATATTTACCTTTGTGCGTTGCGGCGGCGGAATGGTAAACCTGCCACAATTTCGCTAATCTAGCCGTCTTCAAAGGCGGCGCCGTTAACCAAGCGGCTGACGGCAAGAGGAAACCAGAGATCGGAGTTTCATCATGAGCGAACACCGGACCCTGGGAGGAACGATCAGAAAGTTGTGGCCGAAGGAAACAAATAAGTTTCGCGACCACCTATTGCGTCTCGACAAGGACAGCCGCCGGATGCGCTTTGCGCACGGCGTCTCCGACAGCTTCATCGACGACTATGCCGCCCGCATGGGCGACATGGGATCGATCGTCCACGCCTATGTGGTGGACGGCGAGGTTCGGGGTGCTGCCGAGTTAAAGAAGCTTGGCGACACCTGGGGCAAGGAAGCCGAGGCGGCATTCTCGGTGGAAGCGGCCTACCAGGAGCATGGCGTCGGCACGGAATTGATGGGCCGCGTCATTCGCGCGGCGCGTAACCGTGGCGTGCAGCACCTCTATATGAGCTGCCTTGCTGAAAACGCGAAGATGCAGACAATCGCCCGCAAGCACGAAGCGGCGCTGCGTTTCGAATTTGGCGACGTGGTCGGAGAGATCGTGCCGCAGGGCCCGAACTACTTTTCCATCATGGCGGAGGCCATGGACGATCGCGTAGGATATTTGATGGCGGTTTTCGATCTGCAGGCACGCGTTGCGAAGGCGGCCTGACATGTTTTGAGGCGTGGCGGTCGGCGCCGCTCACGCGATTTTCTTTCTTCTGCGACCAAAGTTGTGCATTGCGACGACGACTGCCGCGTGACTCAACTTCTCTCGAAATCCCGCTAGAGCCTTTGGAAAACTCGAAAAAATGAGTTTTCGGCGCAACACTTTGCGCTGCGGACAAAGAAATCTGCATTGTGAATCAATAATCACAGTCAACAAATTCCGCGAACTTGCTCATATTTTTTTTGTGTTCGAAATGATTCGGACTTCTAGAGGGAGAACTACAATGGCTAAGGCAACTGCACGTAAGGCTGTGAAGAAGGCTCCGGCGAAGAAGGCTCGCGCTGTCGCGAAGAAGCCGGTCGCTCGCAAGGCCGCAAAGACCGTGAAGAAGGCTGCTCCGCGCGCCGCTGCAAAGAAGCGCAAGGCCGCCTAAGACTTCGCGCCATCGCGCGCCGGGCCTGGGCACCCGGAACTTGATGGCGCAGTCCCACTTCAGGCTCTCCAAGACCGGTGGCCGCGTGATGCGCCGCCGGTCTTCTTCGTTTTTGGGGGGCTGTTCTTATTCGCGAATGCCGGCTTCGACGTTGTTGCCGTCGGGGTCGAGGACGAAAGCGGCGAGTATTTCATGACGGCGGCCCCGCGAGGGCCTGGCTTCCCATTGGCCGTGCCGCCGGCGGCCAGGGCCGCGACGAAAAAGCGTTCGACCGCCGCCCGATCTTTCGCCCCCAGCGCGAAATGGATGGGGCTTGCCGACGTTTTATTATCCTGCGGCCAGAACGCGGGTTCCGCGGTGCCGATCCAGATAAAGGGCAGGCGACTGTCGGCGCTGCGGCAGATCAAGATCGACTCCGCGCTATTCTCGATCATGGACAGGCCGAGTGCCTCTGAAACCGCGCCATAGAAGCGGCGCGACGCGGTCAAATCGCGAACACGAAACCCGAAATGGTCACTCATGGCGAACCGCCTTGTCATTTGCCTGGCGGCGGGAGGGATATGCGCCTTAACGCTCGTCACCAGAGAACTGATCCTGGAACTTGCCGGGGAAGTGGCAGACGGCTTCGATGTTGTGGCCGTCGGGATCGAGGACGAAGGCGGCGTAGTAGGAGGCGTGATACTCGGGGCGCAGGCCGGGCGCACCGTTGTCGGTGCCACCGGCTTTCAGGGCGGCGTCGTAGAACGCCTGCACCGCGGCGCGATCGTCCGCCAGGAAGGCGACGTGGAGGCGGCCGGTGAAGGGCCTGCCGGTGCCGATCCAGAATTGCGGACGGCCGGGATGGCCGAAGCCGGCGTTGTCCTCATCGACCACGATCGGCACGTATTTCAGCGGGGCGAGCGCGGCGATGTAGAACGCCTTCGAGCGCGCGACGTCTGAAACCGGAAATCCGATGTGATCGAACATTGGGGAACCCTTCCAATCAGGTGTCAGCCCCGGGCTCGTCGCCGGGGATCCCGGTTTCGGCTGGGAAGGCACCCAGCTACAAGTTGTCCAATCTTGCGGCACCCGGGATCCCCGGAACAAGTCCGGGGATGACCGTTGTGGGGGATGCGGCCGTGACGCCGAGCAATGCCGCGATGATGGCGATTCAGAGACGAAGAAGCGCGAGCGTCCTGTCTAAACGCGGCGCTCGACCATGAGTTTCTTCAGCTCGGCGATGGCCTTGGCCGGGTTCAGGCCCTTGGGGCAGGCCTTGGCGCAGTTCATGATGGTGTGGCAGCGGTAGAGCCGGAAGGGATCTTCCAGGTTGTCGAGGCGGTCGCCTGTGGCCTCGTCACGGCTGTCGATCACCCAGCGGTAGGCCTGCAGCAGGATGGCGGGGCCGAGGTAGCGGTCCGAGTTCCACCAGTAGCTGGGGCACGACGTGGAACAGCAGGCGCAGAGGATGCACTCATACAGGCCATCGAGCTTTTCGCGGTCGTCACGCGATTGCTTCCACTCTTTCGGCGGCGAGGGCGTGTCGGTCTGCAGCCAGGGCTCGATGGAGCGGTGTTGGGCGTAGAAGTTCGTCATGTCCGGCACGAGGTCCTTGATGACCTCCATGTGCGGCAGCGGATAGATCTTCACGGCGCCGTCGATCTCGCCGCAGCCGCGCAGGCAGGCCAGCGTGTTGTTGCCGTCGATGTTCATGGAGCACGACCCGCAGATGCCTTCGCGGCAGGAGCGGCGGAACGTCAGCGTCGGATCGATCTCGGTCTTGATCTTGATGAGGGCATCCAGAACCATCGGGCCGCACTGGTCGAGGTTCAGCCAGTAGCTGTCGACGTGCGGGTTCTTTCCGTCGTCCTCGTTCCAGCGATAGATCTTGAATTCGCGCCAGTTGTCGCCGGGGCCTTTCTCGTTCCAGGTCTTGCCCGGTTCAACCTTGGAGTTCTTGGGGAGCGTCAGCTGAACCATGGAAGGGCCGGTGTCCGTTCATCGCCTAGAATGGTTCTAGTGATGCGGCGCACGCAGGCTACTTGTCAACGGCGCGATGGTCGCGTTTCAACGGCTTCGGTGGAGCAGCGCGGCTTCTTGCCGGGCTTGGGTCCGGAAGACCGCTGCAGCACTCTAATCGAGGCGGTGTTTCTTGAGGTCGCGGACGAGCACCGTCAGGCGTTCGGCGACGTCGAGGCCCGTATCGACGGAGGCTTTGAGGGTGGCGCGGTTCTGGATCAGCTTGTTCAGGCGGTCCTGGCATTCGCCGAAGCCGAAAAACAGCTGCTCGGGGGCGTTGATTTCCCCATCTTCCACCGCGCACATGACGTCGAAGGCGGCCTGCGAGGCGAGCACCAGCATGGACGCGACGTCGTTGACGAGTTGC
Organism: uncultured Pseudomonadota bacterium; assembly: GCA_963846845.1. GTDB lineage: Bacteria > Pseudomonadota > Alphaproteobacteria > Rhizobiales > Hyphomicrobiaceae > JAKAXS01. The sequence goes on from CAWJXQ010000017.1 coordinate 313,295, forward strand.
TGGTAGAGCTGAGTTTGCGCCGCGCTGATGCGCGGGCCGTGCACGCCGAACTTCAGGGGCGAGGCGGACGCGCCTTCGCCGGCAAAGAGCTTCGGGTTGCGCTGGAAGCGGCGGAAGATCTCGGTGAGGCCCAGGCAGCAGGATTCCAGATCGCGCAGCGCCGTGCTGGCCTTGCGCCTTGGTGCGTGAACGGTCGGCGGTCTTTTCCTGGGCCATCCAATTGATGGTCGCGATCGAGGAGACGGCGCCCAGGGCCGCAATAGCGGGCAGCACCGGCGGTAAACGGGTCCGGCGCGTTGCGCGTGTCGCCGTCGGAGGGTGCGGGCACGGTTGGGCCGGGCGGCTCCGGTGTTGCGGGCTTACCCTTGTCCTTCTTCCTGAAACCCTTGATGTCCAACGGTCTTATCATTTCCAGATCAGCGAGCGCGGCCGGCGCACAGTCTTAGGTGGCCGCGGCGACGCGCGAAACAGAAACATTCGTGGGGCAAGGATGCGGCAGAACCGTGCCGCCGCACCGCAAGCCAACGGCCCGCAGGTTCTAAAGGTCGAAAAAGTCTCCGGTGCGCTGATTGAGCACCGAGAGCTTGCCGACTTTAATGTCGAAATGCGCCCCGTGAAGAGCAATGCGGCCTTGGGCTTCCAGTTCCTGGATGAAAGGGAACGTGCGCAAATTATCGAGGGAGGTCTTGACCGCCTCGAGTTCCAGCTTGCTGGCCAATGCAGAGCGCGACGTACCTTGATGGGCTGCGAGCACCCGCATCCGCGGCTCGTCGAGCATCGAGATCCATTTGGAGATGAAATGCGCCTCGGTCTCAATCGCGGTGTTCTGTTCGACTGCGGCCTTTACGCCGCCGCAGCCGGAGTGGCCCATGATGACGATGTGCTTCACCCGCAGATTCAAGGCCGCATACTCGAGTGCTGCGGAGACGCCGTGGAACTTGCCGCCCGTCTCGTAGGGGGGCACCAGGTTCGCGATGTTGCGCATCACGAACAGTTCTCCCGGCATCGCAGAAAAGATCGTTTCCGGGTCTACGCGGCTATCACAGCACGAGATGATAAACGTGTCCGGGCTCTGGCCGTGGGTTGCGAGCTCCTCGTAGTGATTGGCGTTCGGCGTGAAGTGCCGGAAGTGGAAGCGGCGGTAGCGGTCGGTCAGGTTTTCGGGAAAATGGGTCATGGTGCTCCGCGTGGTTTCTTTGTGGTCCGGCCAGGGAGGACGGACGCTGTTTTGGGTAGCGATGCTGCCAGAACGAGATAGCCCGCTATGGCCGATACGATGGAGCCGGCAAGCACACCGATGCGGATATCCGCTGCATGCTCCGGACCCGGAAAGGCCAGATTACCGATGAATAGGCTCATCGTGAAGCCAATGCCGGCGAGAAGTCCAGCACCCAGCAATTGCTGCCATGTGGTGCCGTCAGGCTTGCGGCCGACGCCAAGGCCGATCGCGAGTGCCGAGGCCAGGAGCACGCCGATAGGCTTGCCGACGACCAAGCCCAGCGCAATGCCAAGCGGGATCGAGCCCATCAGCTTGTCGGGCGTCACGCCCGCCAGCGATACGCCGGCGTTGGCGAAGGCAAACAGCGGCAGGATGGCGAACGTGACCCAGGGATGCAGGCTGTGCTGCAGCCGCTCGGCCGGCGGCTCGATGGACGTTGCCGCTTTGGTGCGGCCGGCCGTGAGGGGAATGGCCAGGGCCGTGACGACGCCGGCCAGCGTCGCGTGAACGCCCGATTTCAGCACGCATAGCCAGATGAAGACGCCGAGCAGGATGTAAGGCGCGACGCGCATCACGCCCTGGCGATTGAGGATGATGAGGCCGACGATGCCGAGGCCGGCCAGCGACAGCGCGCCGAGCGACAGCTGAGACGTGTAGAAGACCGCGATAATGATGATGGCGCCGAGATCGTCGATGATGGCGAGCGCCAGCAGGAACACCTTCAGCGCCGGCGGAACCCGGGAGCCAAGTAGCGACATGACACCGACCGCAAAGGCGATGTCGGTTGCGGTGGGGATGGCCCAGCCGCGAAGCGCGTAGGCATTGTCGGCGTTGAGACCGAAATAGATGAGGCCGGGCACGGCCATGCCGCCTATCGCGGCGATAAACGGCATCGCCGCCTGCGCCGTCGTGGACAGCTCGCCGACCAGGAACTCCCGCTTGATCTCGAGGCCGACGAGCAGAAAGAAGATCGCCATCAGGCAATCGTTCACCCAATGCAGCAGCGTCTTGTCGAGGGCGAACTCGCCGACGCGGATGCTCATCGGCGTGTGGATGAGGTGGTCATAGACCGGGCTCAGCGGCGAGTTGGCCAGCGCCAGCGCAAGCACAGTCGCCACCAGCAAGAACGACGCGCCTGCGGCCTCGTGCTTGATGAAATCGAGTGCGCCGCGAAAGCGTCCGTTGAGGGCCATTGGGCTCTTCCTGTGTGCGTACCGAATCTTGGGCGTAACCTAGCCGCCCCGCTAGGCGGGTGCATGTGTCAAATGACTCGCATGGTCAACGGGGGCCGTGGCCAGCAGGGGCGTTCTCAGTTCCGGAAGCCCACTTCACACCTTTCCGGGGACACCCTGAAGACGGACGACGGAGGCGATGGCGGGTGCCGACCATGCCGCGCGGGATGTTACGAGCTGCAACTCGTCTCGTCCGAGGCTCGCCGCAACGATTGCTTCTATGCTGCCTGCGGCCGTGGCCAGCGATTCCGGCACCGGCAAACCGGAAAGCTGCGCGGCAAGGAAGGCCGCCGATAGGGCATCGCCGGTTCCGTGCGGCACGCCCTGACGTAGCGGGGCCGATGTCGTCCATGCCTCGCTTGCCGTCACGGCGACGTTGCAGAGTTCGCCCGGGCCGGCGGGGACCGACGTTACGAGAGCAAGTGGCAGGCCCAGCGCGCGAGCGGCCGTTACCGCATCGGACGGAGACTGCACGGGTTGCCCCGACAGCCATTCCAGCTCGAAACGATTGGGCGTGATCGATCGGCTGAGCGGCAACAATTGCGATTGCACGGCGGCGGCAACCTGCTCCGGCACGTAGAGGCCGGCGGGGTCGTCGCCAAGAACCGGGTCGCAGCAGACGTGGACGCGGGCATTGCGTGCCTGCACTTGCCGCACCGCACTGGCGGCGAACGAGACGTGGGCGGCCGTTGGGAAATAGCCGGTCAGAACGGCATCTACGTCGCGCAGCCAACCGTTGCCATCGAGCGCCTCGACCATTTCTTCCAGCTGTTTCACCGGGACCGGCTGACCGGCGGCACGTGCATGACCAGGGTGGTTCGACAGCAGCACCGTCGGCAACGAAACGGTCTCGCAAGCGAAGCCCTGCAGCACGGGCACGATCGCCGACAGTCCGACGTGGCCACGTGCAACCATCGAGGAGATCACCATTACTCTTTTTGTCAACGCTGGCGGCATGCGGGGGCTCGCTTCCAGATCAAAGTTTTTGCTGCGCGATTAATAGACAGGCTTAGACGTTGGTCACGTTGATTTATGACGCGTTCCGGCTAATGTTGCACCGCACAAGCCGGGAGAACACTCAATGCAAGTCCGTCCACGTCGCAGCGTCCTCTACATGCCGGGCGCCAATGAACGCGCGCTCGAAAAGGCAAAGTCGCTGCCGGCCGACGCGGTCATCCTCGACCTGGAAGATTCGGTGGCACCCGATGCCAAGGAGCATGCGCGCGACAAGGTCTGCAAGGCCGTGAAAGAAGGCGGCTACGGCCGACGCGAAGTCGTCATTCGTCCGAACGCGCTGGAAACCGCGTGGGGAACCGGCGACATCCTGGCTGCGGCCGAGGCGGCGCCGGATGCCATCCTGATCGCCAAGGTGGCCCATCCCGGCGACATCATCAGCGCCGCGAAGATCCTGAAGTCCGTCAACGCACCAGAGAAAACCAAGCTCTGGGCGATGATGGAAACACCGCAGTCCATTCTGCGCGCGGGAGATATCGCGGCGTGCGGTGCCGATCCCGAGAACCGGCTGACCTGCCTCATCATGGGCACCAACGACCTTCTCAAGGAATCGCGGGCGCGCGCCCTGCACGACCGTTTCGCCGTGGTGCCGTGGCTGGCCATGACGATCCTGGCGGCGCGCTCCTATGGCATCGACATCATCGACGGCGTCTATAACGACTTCAAGGACGAAGCCGGGTTCCGGGCCGAATGCGAGCACGGCCGCACCATGGGCATGGACGGCAAGACGCTGATCCATCCGTCGCAGGTGGCGCCGTGCAACGAGATCTTCTCGCCGACAGACGAAGAGGTCGCCTGGTCGCGCAAGATCATCGCGGCTTTCGATCAACCGCAGAACGCCATGAAGGGCGTGATTACGGTCGACGGAAAAATGGTGGAGCGCCTGCATCTCGTCATGGCCAAGCGCACCGTTTCCATCGCCAGCGCGGTGACCGAGATCGAGGAGTGGTTCTGATCGGCCTCCGCCGCGGCTGGCCCAGCGACACCTGACCGCTCGCAAAGGCGGCAGCGGCATGCCATACCGCCGGGAAACTCGGCGAAAACGGGCAGGACACAGCAGACATGACGACGACGAAGACGAACCCCGGCAATTACTTCGAAGACTTCAAGTTCGGGCAGATCCTGACGCACGCCACGCCGCGGACGGTCACCGAGGGCGATGTCGCGCTCTACACGGCTCTCTACGGCTCGCGGTTCGCGGTTCAATCGTCGGACGCGTTCGCCAAGGCGATCGGCTATCCGCAGGCGCCGATCGACGACCTGTTGATGTTCCACTTCGTGTTCGGCAAGACGGTGCCGGACGTCTCGCTGAACGCCATCGCCAACCTCGGCTATGCCAACGGCCGCGTGCTGAAGGCGGTCTACCCGGGCGACACGCTCTCCACCACGTCCGAGGTGATCGGGCTCAAGGAGAACTCCAACAAGGAGACCGGCACCGTCTACGTGCGCTCCACGGGCCGCAATCAGAAGGGCGAAATCGTCCTGGAGTACACCCGCTGGGTGATGGTGCGGAAGCGCGACAAGGGCTCGGAAAGCCCCGAGGCGATCGTGCCGAAGCTCGACGATCGCGTCGACCCGGCGAAGATCGGCGCCGCGCTGCCGCACCTCAATCCGTCCGCCTACGACAACGCGCTGGCCGGCTCGCCGCATCGCTGGGGCGACTACGAGGTGGGCGAGAAGATCGACCACGTCGACGGCATGACGCTGGAAGAAGCCGAGCACGCCATGGCGACGCGGCTGTACCAGAACACGGCGAAGGTGCACTTCAACCAGCACACGGAAGCCAAGGGCCGTTTCGGCAAGCGCATCGTCTATGGCGGCGTGTGCATTTCGCTGGCGCGCGCACTGTCGTTCAACGGGCTCGGCAACGCATTCCACCTCGCGGCGATCAACGGCGGCCGGCATGTCTCGCCGCTGTTCGCGGGCGATACCGTCTATGCCTGGTCGGAAATCCTGGAAAAGGCGGAACTGCCCGGCCGCACCGACGTCGGCGCGCTGCGGACGCGGCTGGTGGCGGTGAAGAACCGCGACTGCTCGGATTTCCCGTTGAAGAACGAGAAGGGCGAATACGCCGAAGGCGTGATGCTGGATCTCGACGTGTGGCTGGTGCTGCCGCGCTGAGCTATTGGGTCAGACCCATGGGTCTGACCCCGAACTGCCGGCCTCAGAATAGCCGCCCGCCATCCGGGACGTTGCGTTCCGGCGAGAGCAACACCACCTCGCCGCCGGTGTCCGGGAAGCCCAGCGTCAGAACCTCGGAAATGAACTTGCCGATCTGACGGGGCGGGAAGTTGATGACAGCGGCCACCTGGCGGCCCACCAACGCCCGCGGTTCGTATAATTGCGCGATCTGCGCCGACGATTTCTTGCGGCCGATGACTGGGCCGAAATCAATGACCAGCTTCAGCGACGGCTTGCGCGCTTCCGGATAAGCCCCGCCTCTACAATCGTGCCGACGCGAATGTCGACCTTCAGGAAGTCATCGAAGGCAATGGTAGCGAGCAGGGTCGAATTGTCGTGAAGCAGGTGCATTGGTGTCCCCATCGAGTGCTGCTTTCGTTTCAGCAATGGTTGTCAGGTTACTTGATTCCGCGCACCCCACCGCCTAGACCTTAGGTCCAATTCATCGCGTGAGGCGTCATGACTCGCATTGCCATTCTCGTGAAGGCGACCTGGGACGACGAGGCCCGCGTATGGGTCGCCGAGTCATCAGACATCCAGGGGCTTGTGACGGAAGCCGACACCTGGAAGCACTCCGCGACAAGATTCTTGTGATGATCCCGAACTTCTCGAACTCCATGACATCCATTCGGATTTCCAGAGATCCCGGTCCACATCATGGCGGAACAGTCGACCCGCGTGATGAATCCGTTCCGCTGATGCCAAGTTACGAACGGGAAGTTCGCGAAGCCTGCGAGCGCAGGTGCCACTTGCGGCAAGGCAAGGGCGACCACGAGATTTGGATCAACCCAGCGAATGGCCGTAAGACTGTCGTCGATGGTACGATCAAATCTCGGCACACCGCTAACGGCGTTTGAAGCAACTGGGCTGGACAAGAGTTTGACCTCCGCCCCTCGCCCCCTCGCCATCGCCGCCCCTTCGCTATAGTCTCGCCGCACTTGCGGGCCAGGACGGCGGGCAGACGGGTCGAGGGCCCAGGGAATTGCGGAGCGGACATGAACATCGGTCGATTGATTGCGGCGTGCCTGGCGGGCGCGGCGGTGGTGTCCGTGGCCGGCGTGCCGGCATACGCTACGGGTGAGCGGGCGACCGTCGACGTCAAGGACGCCAGCGGCAAGTCGCTCGGCAACATCGTGGTCACCGACACGACCGGCGGCGCGCTGATCCAGGTGAAGCTGACCGGCCTGCCGCCGGGGCTGCACGGCTTCCACATCCACGAGACGGGCAAGTGCGAGGGCGACTTTACGTCGGCCGGCGGGATCCACAATCCGCTCGGGGCCAAGCACGGTTTCACCAACGAGGAAGGACCGATGGCGGGCGACCTGCCCAACCTCATCGTGCCCGCCAGTGGCGAGATCGAAATTGAACTCATCACGCCGCTCATCTCGCTCTCGGCCCCGGCCGAGGACGGCGTGTTCGATGCCGACGGCACCGCGTTCGTGATTTTCGAGAAGGGCGACAACTACATGAGCGATCCTGAAGGCGATGCCGGCGCCCGCATCGCCTGCGGCATTTTTGCGAAGTAGTCCGCGTCCTCACATTTCTCCCGTGCCCATCGCTGAGCGGAATTGCGTGTTCCGGCCGATGCAGGCTAAGACTGGCAGATTACGCCAGTTGGGAAGTACGGGAACCACGATGGCTGACAAGACCTTGGGACGGGGCGCGCGGGCTGCCCGTCCGCTCTCGCCGCATTTGCAGATCTATTCGCCACTGATCAACATGATGATGTCGATCGTGCACCGCATCACGGGGGCGGCGCTCTATTTCGGCAGCGCGCTGCTGGCGTGGTGGCTGGTCTCGGCGGCGGTCGGGCCGGATTACTTCGCCTATGTCAGCTCCTGGCTGAACACCTGGCCCGGCTGGATCGTGCTGTTCGGGTACACCTGGGCGCTGATCCATCATGCCCTCGGCGGCGTGCGCCACTTCATCTGGGATTCGATCCACGGCTTCGACCTCAAGACGATCGACCTGCTGTCCTGGGGATCGCTCGTCGCTTCCGTAACGCTGACGCTGCTGGTCTGGGCCTACGGCCTGCACGCGAACGGAGTGTTCTGATCATGGCGATGCGCACTCCGCTCAAGAACGTTCGCTATCTGGGTTCGGCCAAGGAAGGCGCGGATCATTTCTGGAAACAGCGCGTCACCGGCGTCGCCAACCTGTTTCTCGGCATCTTCCTGATCGCGCTGATCGTGAAGCTGGCCGGTGCCGACCACGCGACGGTGAAGGCGACGATCGCCAATCCGCTGTACGGCCTGCCGCTGCTGCTGCTGGCGCTGTCGGCGGCGATCCACATGCGGCTCGGCATGCAGGTGATCATCGAGGACTACATTCATGGCGAAGGCTTGAAGATCGTGCTGCTGATGCTCAACACGTTCTTCGCTATCGCCGTCGGGGCGGCGTCGATCTTCGCCGTGCTGAAACTAAGCTTCGGGGGCTGACGCGATGGCTGCGAACGGAAAAGCAAACGGCAAGTCGCCGACCGGCAAGGGCCCCGCTGTCAACGGCCGCGCCTATCCGATCACCGATCACACCTACGATGTCGTCGTCGTCGGCGCCGGCGGCGCGGGATTGCGGGCGACGCTCGGCTGCGCGGAAGCGGGCCTGAAGACGGCGTGCATCACGAAGGTGTTTCCCACGCGCTCGCACACTGTTGCGGCGCAGGGCGGCGTGGCGGCCTCGCTCGGCAACATGGGGCCGGACAACTGGCGCTGGCACATGTACGACACCGTCAAGGGATCGGACTGGCTGGGCGACCAGGATGCCATCGAATACCTGTGCCGGCATGCGCCGGATGCAGTTTATGAGCTGGAGCACTACGGCGTGCCGTTCTCGCGCACGGAAGACGGCAAGATCTACCAGCGGCCGTTCGGCGGCATGACGACGGAGTTCGGCGAGGGACCGCCGGCGCAGCGCACGTGTGCTGCCGCCGACCGCACCGGGCATGCGATGCTGCACACGCTCTACGGCCAGTCGCTGCGCTACTCGGCGGAATTCTTCATCGAGTACTTCGCGCTCGACCTGCTGATGGACGACGACGGCGCCTGCCGCGGCGTGATCGCCATGTCGCTCGACGACGGCACGATCCACCGCTTCCGGTCCAAGCGCACGATTCTTGCCACCGGCGGCTATGGCCGGACGTATTTCTCCTGCACCTCGGCGCATACGTGCACGGGCGACGGCAACGCCATGGTGCTGCGCGCCGGCCTGCCGCTGCAGGACATGGAGTTCGTGCAGTTCCACCCGACCGGCATCTACGGCGCGGGCGTGCTGATCACCGAAGGCGCGCGCGGCGAGGGCGGGTATCTCACCAATTCGCAGGGCGAGCGCTTCATGGAGCGGTATGCGCCGCACGCGAAAGATCTCGCGTCACGCGACGTGGTCTCGCGCTCGATGACGATCGAAATCCGCGAGGGCCGCGGCGTCGGTGCGGATGGCGATCACATCTACCTGCATCTGGATCATCTGGATCCAAAGATCCTGCACGAGCGGCTGCCGGGCATTACCGAGAGCGCCAAGGTGTTCGCCGGTGTCGATCTCAGGCGCCAGCCGATCCCGGTGCTGCCGACGGTGCATTACAACATGGGTGGCATTCCCACGAACTACCACGGCGAAGTCTACACGCTGAAGAACGGCAACCCGGACACGATCGTGCCCGGCCTGATGGCGCTCGGCGAGGCCGCTTGCGTTTCGGTGCACGGCGCCAACCGGCTCGGCTCCAACTCGCTGATCGATCTCGTGGTGTTCGGCCGCGCGGCTGGCCTGCGCTGCGCCGACACGGTGGAAAAGCGGGCGACGCAGCCGGACCTGCCGGCCGAGGCGACGGAGAAGGCTTTGGCGCGTCTCGACCGTTTCCGCTACGCGAACGGTGCGGCACCGACGGCGGGCTTGCGGCTCCGCATGCAGAAGGTGATGCAGACGAACTGCGCCGTGTTCCGCGACGGGCCGGTGCTGAAAGAAGGTGTCGAGAAGATCAACGAGATCTGGAAGGATAGCGACGACATCAGCGTCACGGATCGTTCGCTGGTGTGGAACTCCGATCTCATCGAGACGCTGGAGTACGACAACCTGATCGCGCAGGCCGCGGTGACGGTGGTCGGCGCGGAGAACCGCCAGGAGAGCCGCGGCGCACACGCGCGCGAAGACTTCCCCAAGCGCGACGACGTCAACTGGATGAAGCATACCTTGGCGTGGGCCGACTACGGCACGAAGAAAGTGACGCTCGACACGCGGCCGGTGCACACCAACACGCTAACGAACGAGATCGCGTACATCGAGCCGAAGGCGCGGGTTTATTAGCGTGCGCGTCGCGCGTAGATTGGGTCAAGCCTTCGCCGAAAACGCCGGTTCGGCAAGCTGCAGGGCGTAGCTGCGGACGTCGTCGGGCCAGGCTTTCATTTCAGATGCGAACTTTTCGGCGTCGCCCGCGAAGAGGGCGCGGGTGGCTTCCTCGTAGCCGGGTTCGTTGCCGGCCAGGGCGGTCATGAAGCGGTTGGCGGCTTCCTGGGCGAGGCGGCGACGGTCGCTGTCGGGCGAGATCTTGCGCGCGGCTTCGACGAGCTTGCGCAGCGCAACCGAGGCGCCGCCGGGCTGTTCGGCCAGCCACTCCCAATGACGCGGCAGCAACGTCACCTCGCGCGCCACGACGCCAAGTTTCGGGCGGCCGGGGCCTCTGGGCCCAGCGTCCACGGGTCCGAGATCGACGCCCGCCGGAATGACGATTTCCGGCGCGATCGCGGCGAGACGCTTGGCGATGTCCTTGGCTGAGCCGCGCAGATCGATGTCGATTGGGCGAGCCGTGGCGTCGTCAAAAATGAGGACGCTGGCTGCCGCGTCGCGTTTCAGCTCGGCGCTGGCGGCGGACGCGACGTCAATGAGAGCACCGGTGGCGAGGCGCTTGGTGCCCGCAAATGCGGTGCAGGCTGTGATTTCCGGCATTCGTGCCTCCTCTTGGTCGAGGCACACGTATTACCCGGGTAATATGCGGCTGTCAATTCTACCCGGATACAATTACTCGCCAACGGACCTCTTTAACTGCGACCCCGTTATGCGTACGTCTTTCGCGCAACCGCGCCTCACATCTCCCTCACACACTCCAGGAGTTCCCCATGACGAAAGTTCTCTATTCCACCAAGGGCTGGGCCACAGGCGGCCGCACGGGCCAGGCGCAGAGCGAGGACGGGCGCATCAAGGTCACGCTCGACACGCCGAAGGAACTCGGTGGCAGCGGCGGCGACGGCACCAATCCGGAGCAGTTGTTCGCGATGGGCTACTCGGCCTGCTTCCTCGGCGCGCTGAAGGTCGTGGCCGGCAAGGAAAAGGTGAAGTTGTCGGACGACACGAAGATCACCGCGACGGTCGGCATCGGCCCGCGCGACGACGGCCAGGGCTTCGGCCTCGACGTGGCGTTGCAGGCGACCATTCCCGGCGTCGACAAGGCGGTTGCCGAAGATCTCGTCAAGAAGGCGCACGTGGTGTGCCCGTATTCCGATTTCTCGCGCGGCAACGTCGACGTGAAGCTGTCGGTGGCGTAACGAGGCGTTGAGCTATGGGGTCAGACCCATGGGTCTGACCCCTTTTCGACGCCGCAGATCAAGGCGCCGGGGCCACAGCCGGCGCCCTTGCTTTTTCGATTGCAGGGAGCAGTTGCGTCTTCAGACTTTGCTCGGTGATGGCGCCGACGTGCTTGTAGACGATCTCGCCGCGGCCGTTGACGATGAAGGTCTCCGGCGTGCCGTAGACACCCCACTCGATACCGTTGCGGCCCCGCGCGTCGGTGCCAACGGCAGTATAGGGATTGCCGTAGCGGCCAAGGAAGCGGACGGCATCGTCTGGGCTGTCCTTGTAGTTGACGCCGTAAACGTCGACGCCGGCTTGCGTCTTGAGCTGATCGAACAGTGGATGCTCGGCGACGCACGGCGCGCACCAGGACGCCCAGTAATTGACGACAGAGACTTTGCCCGCCGTCAGCTTCGCATGGTCGAAAAGCGGTATCGGCTTGCCGTCGCTGAGGCCTTCGAGCACGGCCAGTTGCAACTCCGGTGCTGGCTTGCCGATGAAGGCCGAGGGCAGCTTGGACGGATCGCTGGTCTGCAATGCGAGCGCGAACAGCGCTGCAACCGCGCCGAAAATGAGCACGGGGGCGACGACCCAGCTGAAGCCGCCGCGCTTTTTTTCGCCGGGCGTGGGTGTGGCGGTCAAGGCGTGTCCTTTGCCGGCGTCGACGATGAGCCGCGACGCGTGACGCCGCGGCGTTCCAGGTCGGCGAGCTGTCGTTTCTGGCGGCTGCCGTCATACAGCAGCCAGCCGATCAGCGCCGCGAGAACGATGGTTTCGGCGGCATATGATGCCCAAATGAAAGCGGCGTGGGGTCCGAGGTCCATGACGTTACTCCGCAGCGGCCGGAACCTGGCCGCGCGACGCGCGCTCGACCTCGGCCATGGTCAGCGCCTTGACGCGGCGGCGCAGGATTTCATTGCGCATGCCTTTGATGTGCAGCACCAGGAATAGGATCGTGAAGCCGATGGCGCTGATCAACAGCGGGCGCAACAGATCCGGGTGGATGGTGGAGCCGCCCATTTTCAGGACGCTGGCGGGCTGGTGCAGGGTGTTCCACCAGTCGACCGAGAACTTGATGATCGGCAGGATGACGACGCCGACGAGGGCGAGGACGGCCGTCAGCTTCGCGGCTGCCGCCTCGTCTTCGAGCGAGGAGCGCAGGGCCATCAGGCCGAGGTAGAGGAAGAACAGGATCAGCACCGACGTGAGGCGCGCGTCCCACACCCAGTAGGTGCCCCACATCGGTTTGCCCCAGAGCGAGCCGGTGATGAGCGCCAGCAGCGTGAAGGCGGCGCCGATGGGCGCGGCCGCCTTGGCCGAGACGTCGGCCAACGGGTGGCGGAAGACGAGCAGGCCGAAGCTCGACAGGGCGATGATGGAGTAGCCCATCATGGCGAGCCAGGCGGCGGGCACGTGAATGAACATGATCTTGACCGTCTCGCCCTGCTGATAATCGGGCGGGGCGACGAAGAAAGCCAGGTACATGGCGTAGGCCAGCGTCAGCGCTGCCGCGGCGGCGAGCCAAGGCAGGAGCTTGCCGGAAAGCTCCATGAAGCGCGTGGGGTTAGCCAGTTTCTGCGTGATGGTCTGCATGGCAAAGAGATCTAAAGCCTGACGCTGGAGCGCGCAATTTCAACTTGTACGGTTTGGCCGCCCGCGCGGGTTAAGCTTGCGTAATTTTGTCGATGGCGGCTGTATTGACATTGTCATCAGGAAGTTACGTGCTGCGGACAGATCGGAGTTCTTGATGGCCGCAGAACAACGTTTGAAAACGGCGAAATCGAGCGCTGCGAAGAAGCAGCCGCCAAGGGGTACGTCATTGGCCGAGCGATGAGCCTGAGAATAGATGCGGAAACGCGATCGCTGATTGACAGGGCGGCGACGTTCGGGTCAGATCGCGGACGGACTTCATGCGTGAGCAGCGCAGCGCTGGCGCCATTCCGACGTTCAGGATCGAGCCAATCGATGTCTTCGGCGCTGGCGCCGGCGACTGGCAGCGTTTCACTGACGACACTCGATGACCGCCACTACGCGAATGCGAAGCTGAAAGCATTGGCTAGCGCGCAAGCCGCCTGGAACGCCGAGTGACGACCGCGTCCAGCCGTCCTGCTCTCTCGAGACCGGGAACGTCAGGCAAGCGCACGACATCGAAGAGCTCGACTGTGGGCAAGCCGAGCTGAATAGCTGGCTGACAGCTAGGCGTCGTCGAGCGGCAGAAGCGGAACCCGCAAGGTTTTCGTCGATTGCCGGGGCGCCAGCCGCGTCGTTGGCTACTTGTTCACGCTGGCTGGAGCGGATGCCCACCAGGACGGCGCTACCGGGAGTGAAGCTCCGAGAGCGCTCAGGCGAATGCACCAGACCCCGTTCCAGTTTTGGTTCTGGTCGCTTAGCAGTCGACTTATCGGAGCGGCGAGCGACGATCTTGGCGGTGCGCTCGTAGCTGAGGCCATGCGCGGGCAGCTCAAGCATCGATGATCTCCGCTTGCGCTGATAGTTCACGCACTCGATGACCGGCTGGTCGTCATGCTGCGAGACGTAGGGCTTCAGGCGTTTAGCGAAGGCTCTCGGACATTGTACGCTGCCGACCCGAGCGAATCCGAATGCGCTTTAAGGCGAACGGTAGACTCGACCAAGTAGCACATGGCGACCGCAGAATGAACCACGAGACCGGGTTCGAAACTGCCCGAGTATAGTCTGCGTCCGAGGGAATCGCGACTAGGTTTGACGCCCATAGGACCTGGCGACGCATGTTAACTGCGGATAGGCGGCGAGCTTCTACTGCAGCTGAACCCGCAGCGCGGCCGCCGCCGCGAGCGGGCCGAGCACAACGCTGGCCAGCGAGATCGCGCCTAGGATCAGGAACGCTGCTTCCGATCCTGATCCCGACGGCCCCATCGTGGCGGCGCTGATGGCGGAGATGCCGAAAATCAGCGTCGGGATGTAGAGGGGGAGGACCAGCAGCGCCAACAGCAGGCCGCCGCGGCGGGTGCGTAGCGTCAGGGCTGCGCCGATGGCGCCGAGGAAGCTGATGGCGGGCGTGCCGATCAGCATCGTGGCGATCAGGATGGGATATGTCGCCAGATCCAGATTCAGCAGAATGCCGAGGACCGGAGCAAGCAGGGCGAGTGGGATGCCGGTGGTGATCCAGTGGGCCAGCGATTTGGCGGCGGCGACGGCTTCCAGCGGCAGCGAGCCCATGGCCATGACTTCGAGGGAGCCGTCGTCGTGGTCGGCCTCGAAGATGCGGGGCAGCGACAGCAGGGCGGCCAGCAGCAACGCGATCCACAGCACGCCGGCGGCGATGCGGGCGAGCAGGTTGAGGTCGGGGCCGAGGCCGAGCGGCATCAGGGCGATGACGATCAGGTAGAAGCCGAGCGCGGTGCCGAGTGCGCCGCCTTCGCGGGCGGCCAGCAGGATGTCGCGCTTGAGGAGGGTGAGGAACGCGCTCATGTCGCGGCACCTCCCAGCTTCAGTTCCTGTACGGCGGCTAGGCCGAGCGGGATATGCGTCGCGGCGAGCACGAGGCCACCGGAGGCGACGTGTGTCTGAATCAGCTTGGCGAGGATGCCTGTCGAGGCCACGTCGAGCGAGACGGTCGGCTCGTCGAGCAGCCAGATCGGGCGATCGGCAACGAGGAGGCGGGCGAGGCCAACGCGGCGCTTCTGGCCGGCTGAAAGATAACCTGCAGCGATCGTTGCCAGCGGTGTCAGGCCGAACGCTTCCAACGCGGCGTCGACGCGCGTGGCGTCGACGCGGCCACCGCCAAGGTACTGCGCCCAGAACGTGAGATTCTCCGCGACAGTCTGCTTGGCCTTCACGCCGTTGAGATGGCCGACGTAATGGCAGTGTTCGGCGATCGGCGTGTCGGCCTTGCCGCCGTCGAGGCGAAGCGAGCCGCCCGCAAGGCCGAGGAATCCGGCAACGGCGCGGATCAGCGTCGTCTTGCCGGCGCCGTTGGGGCCCGTCAGCTGCAGAACGTCGCCGGCGCGCACGTTGAACGAGGCGTTCTCGACCACCAGCCGCGAGCCGCGCGCGACGGCCACCTTTTCTGCGATCAATTGCACGCGCGGGATTGCCTGGTATTGCCCAGCAGAGGGGCGGTTTGCCGCAAAGATTGACGTAAGGTGTAGCTGGAAGTTCGCCGCCGCGGACTATATAAAGGTCAGTGTTACGACTGCCAGCGCAAAATGGCGCTCCTAGATCGTCACACGGCTCGGGACAGGTCCGTGTGAGACTAAGAACATCACCGCCGGCGCTCCGGCGGCGCGGCATGCACCAGGACGGGACCGGGTGCGTTCTCCGGATGGCTTGAACTGAGCGGTTTACGCTCAACTTGCCGCCTTTCGGAAACTCCTCCAGTCCCCCATGGTGCATATGCCAGTTCGGGATCTAGATGGAGGCCTCAGCCTTGAGCGCGAAACCCACTGCGGCTGCGACGCCGATCTCCCTCGATAGTTTCAAATGCCGCAAGACCCTGACCGCGGGCGGTCAGACGTACGTCTACTATTCGCTGCCGGATGCAGAGAAGAACGGGCTTACGGGCATTTCCAAGCTGCCGTACTCGATGAAGGTGCTGCTGGAAAACCTGCTGCGCAACGAGGACGGACGCTCGGTCACCAAGGAAGACATCAGCGGCGTGGCGGCGTGGCTGAACGACAAGGGCAAGGCCGGCAAGGAAATCGGTTTCCGGCCCGCGCGCGTCTTGATGCAGGACTTCACCGGCGTTCCCGCCGTGGTCGACCTGGCGGCGATGCGCGACGGCATGACGAAGCTCGGCGGGGACCCGACGCGAATCAATCCGCTGGTTCCGGTGGATCTCGTGATCGATCACTCGGTCATCGTGGATGCTTTCGGCAGCGCGACCTCGCTGCAGCAGAACGTCGACCTGGAATATGAGCGCAACGGCGAGCGCTATAACTTCCTGAAGTGGGGCCAGGGCGCCTTCGCGAACTTCCGCGTGGTGCCGCCGGGCACGGGCATCTGCCATCAGGTGAACCTGGAATACCTGGCGCAGACCGTGTGGACCAATGAAATGACGGATGGCGCCATCGTCGCCTATCCCGATACGGTGGTTGGTACCGATAGCCATACGACCATGGTCAACGGGCTAGCCGTGCTCGGTTGGGGCGTCGGCGGCATCGAGGCGGAAGCGGCGATGCTGGGGCAGCCGCAGTCGATGCTGATCCCGGAAGTGATCGGCTTCAAGCTGACGGGCAAGCTCAAGGAAGGCGTGACGGCCACCGACCTGGTGCTGACCGTGACGCAGATGCTGCGCAAGAAGGGCGTGGTCAACAAGTTCGTCGAGTTCTTCGGGCCGGGTCTCGACAACATGACGTTGGCCGACCGGGCGACGATCGCCAACATGGCGCCGGAGTATGGCGCAACGTGCGGGTTCTTCCCCGTCGACGGCGAGACACTGCGCTACCTCACGATGTCGGGCCGCGAGGCGGGCCGCATCGAGCTGGTGGAGGTCTATTCGAAGGCACAGGGTCTGTTCCGTGTCGCCGAGGCCGGTGATCCGGTCTTCACCGACACGCTGGAGCTGGACCTCGGCGCCGTCGTGCCGTCGATGGCTGGGCCGAAACGGCCCGAAGGCCGCATCGCGTTGACCGACATCAAGAGCGGCTTTGCGACGGCGCTGGAAGGCGAATACAAGAAAGTCGGCGAAGGGACCAAGAAGTCCGACGTCGACGGGCGCGAGTTCCAGCTGGGGCATGGCGACGTCGTCATCGCCGCCATTACCAGCTGCACGAACACGTCCAACCCGAGCGTGCTGATCGCGGCAGGATTGCTGGCACGAAACGCCGTTCTGAAGGGCCTGAAGTCCAAGCCGTGGGTGAAGACATCGCTGGCGCCGGGATCGCAGGTGGTGGCGGCGTACCTCGAGAAGGCCGGCCTGCAGACGTATCTCGATCAGGCCGGGTTCAACCTCGTCGGCTTTGGCTGCACCACGTGCATCGGTAACTCCGGGCCGCTGCCGGCGGAGATATCGAAGTCGATCAACGACAACGGCATCGTGGCTGCCGCGGTGCTTTCGGGCAACCGCAACTTCGAAGGGCGCGTCAGCCCCGACGTTCAGGCCAACTATCTCGCCTCGCCGCCGCTGGTCGTGGCGTACGCGCTGGCCGGATCGGTCACGAAAGATCTGACGACGGAGCCGCTCGGTATCGGCAGCGACGGGCAGCCGGTGTTCCTGAAGGATATCTGGCCGGGGCTGCACGAGATCCAGCAGTTCATCGCCGACAACATTTCGCGCGAGCTGTTCAAGTCGAAGTACGACGACGTATTCCAGGGCGACGAGAACTGGCAGGGCATCGAAACCAGCCAGGGCCTCACCTACGCCTGGCAGGATGCCTCGACTTACGTGCAGAACCCGCCGTACTTCGACGGGATGACCAAGACACCGAAGGCGGTCGCCGACATCCAGAGCGCGCGCATCCTGGGGCTGTTCGGCGACAAGATCACCACCGACCACATCTCGCCGGCCGGTTCGATCAAGGCGGCGTCACCGGCGGGCAAGTACCTGCTCGACAACGGCGTGCCGATTGCCGACTTCAACCAGTACGGCACGCGGCGCGGCAACCACGAGGTGATGATGCGCGGCACGTTTGCCAACATCCGCATCAAGAACCACATGGTGAAAGACGCGGCCGGCAATGTGAAGGAGGGCGGATTCACCGTCCACTATCCGTCCGGCGAGCAGATGGCGATCTACGATGCTGCCATGCAGTACGAGAAGGAGCTTGTGCCGCTGGTGGTGTTTGCTGGCATCGAATACGGCAATGGCTCATCGCGCGACTGGGCGGCCAAGGGCACGAACCTGCTCGGCGTGAAGGCCGTCATCTCGCAGTCGTTCGAGCGTATCCACCGCTCCAACCTCGTCGGCATGGGCATCGTACCGTTCACGTTCGAAGAGGGCACGAGCTGGATAACGCTTGGCCTTAAGGGCGATGAGACGGTGACGATCACCGGGCTGACGAGCGTCAAGCCACGGCAGAAGATGAGCGCGCACATCACACGGCCGGACGGCACGTCGTTCGATGTGCCGCTGCTCTGCCGCATCGATACGCTGGACGAGCTGGAATACTTCCGCAACGGCGGCATCCTGCACTACGTGCTGCGGAACCTGGCTGCGGCAGCTTAACGAAGCGGCGTCCCAATTCGGGGTCAGACCCATGGGTCTGACCCCGATTTCTACGCGGCCGCCTTTTTCGATTTCTTTTCGGCTTGCCGGGCCTTCCAGAGGTCATGCTGGGTCTGCATGCCAAGCCACATCTCGGCCGAGCCGCCCACCACCTTTTCGAGCTTCAACGCCATCGGCGCGGATACGCCACTAGAGCCGTTCAAGACATCGTAAAGCGCCTTGCGCGTCACGCCGAGCCGGCGGGACATCTCTGCCTTGGTAATTTCCATGGCTTTGATGTTCTCGACGAGCAGCTCGCCGGGATGAGCCATCGGGAAGTCGGGGTGCGGGCGGAGGGCCTTATAGGTCATGGCGTCCTCAATGATAATCTTCGTAGTCAATATCGATTGCGTAAGGTCCGGCGTCGATCCAAGCGAACGTCACGCGCCAGTTCCTATTTACCCTGACCGCGTAGCGGCCGGACATGTTGCCCTTGAGGGCATGAAACCCGAAGGTGCTTTGATCCATATCGGCCAAGCTACGAGCTCGATTCAGGGCAGCTAGAATGAGACTGACTTTTGCCACATGGTCTTGGCGTATGCCGCGACTGTCGTTCATGGCCCACAAGCGCTCCAAAGCCTTTGATTTGAAATCCGCCGATCATGGGCAAGCCTAACTGTATAGCATTGGTATACGCTTGTAAAGACGTTGCTCTTTGTACGCCTCTATTGGTCGCGGTTACCACGGCTTTCACGGAGATTTGTCGAGCGGGCGGGGGGTGCTAATGTCTCGCGCAGGTACTCAAGCCTGAGGAACGAATGCTGAAGCGCGCCGCGACGGGTCTGATCATGTGCATCGCGATGGCGATTGGACCGGCGGGCGTTACCCAGGCGCAAATGGAGCCGGGGTCGGCGATGGCGTCGCGGCCGGTTGCGGCTGTGATCGAGCTATTCACCAGCCAGGGCTGCTCGTCGTGCCCGCCGGCCGACGCACTGCTGAAGGATATCGCAGCCAGCCACAAGGACGTGATGGCGCTGTCCCTGCCCGTCGACATCTGGGACTACATCGGCTGGAAAGATACGTTGGCGTCAGCGAAGAATTCCGAGCGGCAGCGTGCCTATTCGCGGCTGCTGGGATCGGGACCGGTCTACACGCCTCAGGTCGTGATCAACGGCGTCGCGCAGGCGATCGGATCGGATTCGCGCGAGATCGATGCCGCCATGGAGAAGGCCAAAGCTGCAGTCGGCAGCAAGCATGTGCCCGTGCGGCTCTGGCCGCATCGCAACAGCGTCATCATCGAGATGGGAGACGCGCCAGCCAACTCAGAGGTCAAGGAATCGACGATCTGGCTGGCGGTCGTGCAGAAGTCGGTCGACGTGCAAGTCCAGCGCGGCGAGAACGAGGGCTCGACGCTGACCTACCACAACGTCGTGCGCGAGCTGACGCCGGTCGGGGTGTGGACCGGGAAGGCGGCAACCATTCAGCTGCTGCGATCAGCCTTCATGCGCCCCGACATCGAGGACATCATAGTCCTCATCCAGGAGGCCGATTACGGCCCAATCATTGGCGCAGCCTGGCTAGGGCTGTAGCGGAAGCACTCGTTCCTATCGTGCTTCTGATCGGAAAACCGCTGCACATTCCGGAAGCACTCGTCCTATCGTGCTTCTATCGGAAAACCGCTGCACACTTTTCCGGAAGCACTCGTCCTATCGTGCTTCTGATCGGAAAACCGCTACACACTTTTCCGGAAGCACTCGTCCTATCGTGCTTCTGATCGGAAAACCGCTACACACTTTTCCGGAAGCACTCGTCCTATCGTGCTTCTCATCGGAAAACCGCTACACACTTTTCCGGAAGCACTCGTCCTATCGTGCTTCTCATCGGAAAACCGCTACACACTTTTCCGGAAGCACTTAGAACTGCGAGTAGAGCTTCTGTTGCAGCGCGCGGCTATCGGCGTTGCGATCTTCCGAAAGTTTCTCGTAGTAGGCATTTAGTTCGACGCGCTGATCGCTCTTAGCGATGTCTTCATCCTGTTCGGAGGTTGCAACCTCGAACAGCGGGCCGACGCGGACCGGCTGGAACTTGTCGGCGGGTTCGCTGCCCGGTGGCGGCACGGCCTGCGCCGCATACGAGACGGGTGGCTGAACGGGAACGACGCGGCTGAGTTCGGCCGACTCGGACGCTGAGATCTGCTGAATACCGGGGACCATACTGGTCTTCCTTTGCGATACGCGATTGAAGCTGCCACGTTACGGATCGGCGGGCTAACGGGGCTATAAGCCGACCTTTAAAATACTGTCGAACTCGCTGGGTGACGCCGCCAAGTTGCGCGGCAGTTAAAAAAGGCTTTCGCGGTAGAGAAGTGCCGTACGCGTTGCACCCGGCGATACGTTGCTTACTCCAGATTCATGTGACGCGGGGAAGCCGCTGCCGGAGGCGGCCCAGCCATTGGGATAGCGCAGAGAAATGCTGACGGGGTTGCCGCCTTGCGCTTTCGTTGCTGATGCGAGTTGCTCCTCCAGCGTCGTGGTACTGACCATTTCAAACTTCGGCACCGCCCGCTCAATGGCACTCTTGGACCGTTCCAGGTCCAGCCTTGCGTTCAGCAGAACGCGATCGTCGCCGGAGATCTCAGACAACTCGGCGGCGCGGTCCAGAAAAACACGATCGTTGGCGTCCAGCTGCCGCTGGGCGCTGCGGCGCTCGCCAAGCGAGTAAACCCCATCCCTGTCGAACACCATCGAAGCGAGTTGATCGCGTTCAAGGCCCAGGTAGCGTGTCGTGTTGCTGCTGTCTTCCGCATCAGGCGCATCCTGCAGCTCGGCCAGCGCGTCGCGCCGTGCCTGGCGCAAGCCATCGACGGACACGACATTCGGTGCGGCCGGCGTTGCTTGCGGCCGGCGCAGATCTACCGCCGGCGCGACAGGGCGCACGACGGGCGCTGGTGTCACCGGTACGTAATATGGCACCAGCGACGTGGTGGCGGTGATCGGCATAAAAGCGTGCCCCGGACTCAGTACATGAGCATAAGTACCGGAGCAGACTTAATGGCGCGTTAGACCAGCCTGCGACATCAAAACGAAGATTAACGAGTGCTTTCGGTTAAGCAGCAAATCCCCGCTGTTTCAGCAGGCCGCGTATCTCGGGCGGGCGGCCGCGGAAGGCGATGTAGGCTTCTGCGGGATCGCGGCGGTTGCCTGCGGAATAGATGTGCTTCTTAAGGCGGCCTGCGGTCTTCTTGTCGAAGACGTCTCCCGCTTCGACGAAAGCGGCAAATGCATCGGCGTCCATCACCTCAGACCAGAGGTAGCTGTAATAGCCGGCGGCATAGCCACCCATGATGTGCAGGAAATGAGGGATGCGGTGACGCATCACCATCGCCTGCGGCATGGAGATGCGGGCCAGCGTCTCGCGTTCGAAGGCGGTGACGTCGAGGCCGTCGGGATCGGCCGAGTGCAGGTCCATGTCGACCAGTGCCGACGACGTGAATTCGACCGTGGCGAACCCCTGGTTGAAATTGCGGGCGGCCTTGAGACGTTCAAGAAGCTTCTTCGGCATCGGCTTGCCGGTCTTCTCATGCAGCGCGAATTTCTCCAGCACCTCGGGACGAGACAGCCAGTGCTCGTAAAGTTGCGAGGGCAGCTCCACGAAGTCGCGCGATACCGCCGTGCCGGCCAACGACGGATAGGTGACGTCGGACAGCAGGCCGTGCAGGCCGTGGCCAAACTCGTGGAATAGCGTGCGGGCGTCGTCAAACGACAGCAGCGTCGGTTCGCCTTCGGCGCCGCGCGCGAAGTTCATGACGTTGACGATGATGGGACGTGTTTCGCCGCCCAGCTTCATTTGCGAGCGGAAGGCCGACATCCACGCGCCGGATTGCTTCGAGGGCCGGGCGAAATAGTCGCCCAAGAACACACCGACATGGTCGCCGCCGCGCGTCAGCACTTCCCAAACGCGAACATCGGGGTGATAGCGCGGTGCGTCAGGCAGCTCCTTGAACTTCAGTCCGAACAGCTTCGAAGCCGTATCGAAAGCGGCCGCGATCATGTTGTCGAGCTGCAGATAGGGGCGCACCTCGCCGTCGTCGAGATCGAAGCGGGCCTTGCGTTCCTTTTCCGCATAGTAGCGCCAGTCCCAGGCGGCGATGGGGAAATTTCCGCCTTCGGACTGCGCCAGCTTCTGCAGCGCCTCGCGCTCTTCGGCGGCGCGCTTCACCGCCGGCGACCAGACCTGGCCCAGCAAATCGCGCACGGCCGCCGGCGTCTTGGCCATCGTGTCGTCGAGGGCAAAGTCGGCGTAGGTGGCGTAGCCGAGCAGCTTGGCCAGTTCAGAGCGGAGGCCGACGATCCTGGCGACGATTTCGCGGTTGTCGGTCTTGCCGCCGTTCTCGCCGCGGCGGGTCCAGGCGTTGAAGGCTTCCTCGCGTAAGTCGCGGCGGCTGGAGAACTGCAGGAAGCTCTCGACGCTGGAGCGCGCCAGCGTGATGGCGTGTCCTTCCAGGCCGAGATCGGCTGCGGTGCGGGCAGCGGCTTCGCGCACGCCTTCGGGCAGGCCCGCCAGGTCCGCCTCTCCGTTCAAGGCTAGGCGCCAACCTTGTTCGTCGGCCAGCACGTTCTGGCTGAACTGGGTCTTCAGTTCGGCCAGGCTGCCGTTGATCTCGGCGACGCGCTTCTTGTTCTTGGCCGAGAGCCTGGCACCGGCACGCACGAACGACAGATACGTGCGATCGAGCACGCGGGCCTGTTCGTCGTCGAGATCGAGACGCTCGCGGCGCTCATGCAGATCGGCAATGCGGGCGAACAGTTTGGGGTTGAGATAGATCGCCGAATAGTGCGCGGCGAACTGCGGCGCGAGATCGCGTTCGATGGCCTGTAGCTGCTCGTTCGTGTTGGAGCTGGACAGATTGTAGAAGACCTCGGCGACGCGACTCAGGCTTTCGCCGGCCTTCTCCAGCGCGACGATCGTGTTGTTGAAGGTGGCCTTTGACGTGGCCGTGGCGATGGCCTTGATCTCGGCGCGGTGCTCGGCGAAGGCCGCCTTGAAGGCGGGAAGATAATGCGCGGGCACGATGTCGGCAAAGGGCGGCATCTTGAAGGGCGTGCGCCATTTCGACAGCAAAGGATTGGTCGCCAGCAAAGGATTGGCAGGCGTTGCTTTGGTCTTCGACAGCTTGGTCTTGGCGGATGCCGGCTTGGCCATGCGTAACAGTCCTCACATCGCGGATTGAACGGGATCGATAGCGCAATGCCAAAGCGGCGCCAATCTCCCTGGGAACTGACGCCATGTATACGGCGACGGAAAGACAGCAGCCCAAAACGAGCGAAGGACCGGTGGGGGAACCGGTCCTTCGCTTTTGCAGGGCAGACAAGGCTTGAGACAAGTCTTGGGAGAGCCACCTTCGAGACCCGCTCAGCGCCCGGTCGGTGGGCTGGGGGGCTAGTCCGAACTCGGTCGCTCATGTGAACCGGTCCCGGAGGCAACTGTCGAAATACTGCCCCATGTTTGCGGCGGACGCACGGCCCACCGGCGACGCGATCGCGGCGGACTGAGGGTATTTTGATGGGTGCTTTATTGGAATGTTCGACGCTAAAGCCGGAAGCAATAGAACGGCGGCGGAAGGTTGGCCCGATCCACGGAGAGAAAGGCTCGGATTGGGATTGGGGGGCTAGCTCCGAGACAGGGACGGTGGATCGGGCCAATCGCCGTTTGGAAGAGGTTGGCGCCGGAATGTGACCATCCTGTGGACTCGAGACCGCCGATGGCGTCACGACTTTTTGTATCTGCCGTGAGCTGGCGACTTGAAAAAGGTTGCGATGCGGTCAATCATCGGAGCGTCCCAACAGGAGGCGCGCTTGAGCGAATCCGAACCGATAGCATTCAGCCCGCGTCGCGCGGGCGCACGCGACGCGGCTTATTCCAACGCTGCGACCACGTCTGGCCGGGATGCCCCGGCCGTCACGGCATTCAATCGACAGGAGCTGACCGAGATCCTCGCCGTCTACGGCCGCAAGGTCGCCGCTGGCGAGTGGCGCGACTACGCGCTCGACCTCGGACGGGAGCGGGCGGTGTTTTCGGTGTTCCGGCGATCGTCGGAATGTCCGCTGTACCGCATCGAGAAGTCACCGAAGCTGGCCCGCAAGCAGGGCGCCTACAGCATCGTGGCGGCCACGGGCCTCATCCTGAAGCGCGGCAACGAGTTGCGTCGCGTGCTGGCCGTGCTGGAAAAGGGTGTGCGGCTGGTTGAGGCGTGAGCCTAGCCAACAACGCTCGCGGATTGCAGAGCCTCTCTCTGCTCTCGTCGTCATGGCCGCGAAGGCGGCCATCCACGACACGCCGCTCGTATTCGACGGCGGCGGCAACTCTAACGGCCGCCCAAAGCATCGTCTCTGCTGATACGTGTCGTGGGCCCCCGCCTTCGCGGGGGTGACGGTGTTGGTCAAAGATAGGGCTGGCACCAAGAACGAACGCCAAAACAAAACGAAAGGGCCCCGCTCATCACGGGGCCCTTCGCTATTTTAGTTTCAACCGGTCACTATTCGCGGCTGCCAAACAGGCTCAGCAGCGAGGTGAACATGTTGATGAAGTCGAGGTAGAGGCTCAGCGCACCCATGATGGCGCCCTTGGCGACAAGCGTCGCGTCGTGGCGGATCTGGTAGTAGCCATCCTTGATCTGCTGCGTGTCGTAGGCGGTGAGGCCAGCGAACACCAGCACGCCGATCGCCGAGATGGCGAACTGCAGCGCGCTGGACTGCAGGAAGATGTTCACGAGAGCGGCGATGACGATGCCGATCACGCCCATGAACAGGAACGAGCCCCAGCCCGAGATGTCCTTCTTCGTGGTGTAGCCCCAGACGCTCAACGAAGCGAATGCGGCGGCGGTGACGAAGAACACCTGAACAATCGACTGCCCGGTGTAGACCAGGAAGATCGAAGACAGGGACAGGCCCATCACGGCCGCGAAGGCCCAGAACGAGATCTGCGCTGCGCCAACGCTCATTTTATGAACGCGGAACGACAGGAAGAACACGAAGGCCAGCGGAGCCAGCATGATGACCCACTTCAGGGGCGAGCCATATAGGGCAACGCCGGTCTGCGTTAGCATCGTGCCGTTACGCAAGGTAGCGGCAGCCAACGACGGGTCAGACGTCGTCGTCACCAAGGTCATGGCATAAGCGATCAAGCCCGTAAGGGCGACGCCGGCAGCCATATAGTTGTACACGCCAAGCATGTACGCGCGCAGACCCTCGTCGACCCGCACGTCGGTGCGCGTGGTCGAGCCGGTGCCGGCCTGCGGGTATCTATCGTCGAGAGCCATCTGATCAATCCCTTTCATAAGCTCTTTCGCAAACCAGAGTTTGCGCAAGGAATATGTCCCCATGCTGACGCTAGTTCAAGGGCGCTACCCGGAATAATCTTTGAAGCGGGTCTCTGAGATCTCCCTTAGAAATCAATTGCCAGCCTGGGTTAACGGATGCGTCAAGCGCTGCGCAAGTACGGAACAGGGCGTGCACGCAGGACCGCCAGCGTGCCGATGCCGCCGAACAGGGCCACCAGACCTAGCGAAAGGGCCAGTACCTGGGCCACCGGCACCCAAGAAAAAGCGAACGGGATCTGCATGATATGCTCTACGGCGACGTAGGCGGCGATGCCGCCCAGCACGACCGCAAAGATGGCGGTGATCGATGCCAGCAGGGCATATTCCAGAAGATGAGACGTCAGGATGCGGCGGCGGGTGGCGCCCAAGGTCTTCAGGATGACGGCCTCAAGGATGCGGCGGCGTTGCGCGGTGGCCAGGGCGCCCGCAAGGACGAGCGCGCCGGCCAGCAACGTCACGCCCCCTGCGACACGCACGGCGATCATGACCTTCGAGAAGATCGTGTTGAAGGCGTCGATGGCGTCCTTCACGCGAACGGCGGTGACGGCCGGGTAGGCCTTGCCCAGCGTGCGCGACAGGCCGACCTCGGTCTGCAGGTTGGCCGACTTTGGCAGGGTGACGGTGGCCAAAAGGTTGTGCGGGGCGCCCTGCAGGGTGTTGGGCGAGAAGACCATGACGAAGTTGAGATTGAGGTTTTCCCACTTCACCTCGCGCAGATTGGCGATGCGGGCCGAAATGTTGCGGCCGAGAACGTTGACCGTGACCATGTCGCCCAGCTTGACGCCGAGCTTGTGTGCCAACTCGGCTTCGAAGGAAACGAGAGGTTCGCCGTTGTAGTCAGCCGGCCACCATTCTCCGGACACGAGCTTGGAACCCTCCGGAAGCGCCGTCGAGTATGTCAGGCCACGATCGCCGTTGAGCACCCACTGGGCTTCGGGCGGGGCCTTGATGTCCTCGACGTTCTTGTCGCCGAGCTTCACGAGACGGCCGCGCAGCATCGGGGCGTCGACGAGGTGCGTGCCGGGCACTTCCTTTTCGACGAGCGCTGAGAATGCGGGATAGTCGGCCTTCGGGATATCGAGCACGAAATAGTTGGGCGAGTTGGCCGGCATGCGGCTGGTCAGTTCGCTCACCAGCGAGGCATCGGCCAGCGCGACGGCGGACAACAGCGAGAGACCGGCACCCAGCGACAAGACGACGGAGCGCGTAAGGCCGCCGGGCGCGCCGAGGTTGGAGATTGCCAGCGCGAGTTCCGGCAGACGCGGGCGGCGCATGCGCCGGGCGGCCCACGTCACGGCGGTGCCGAGGGCCCAAAACACGGCAAAGATGACCGTGACGCCAATGCAGAAATAGAGCGCGATCAGGCGCGCATCGGAGAGCAGCACAGCCAAGGCGACGAGCGCTGCGGCAACGGCTGCGACCAAACCGACGATGAACCAGCGCGGGCGGCCGCTGCCGGGTGCAACCTCGTCGCGGAACAGCACGCTGGGGGACACGAGCTCGGCGCGGCCCAGCGGCCAAAGCGTGAAAAGCAGGGCGACGAGCAGACCATAGAGCGCGCCGAGCCCGACGCTGGCCGGGGTGACGGACAGCGAGGCCTTGATCGGCAGCATATCGCCGTACAGCCCGTTGATGAGCACCGGCACGAGATAGCCCAGCACGACGCCGATGAGGATGCCGACGGCGGTAATAACCATCACCTGCATGAGAAACAGCATGAACACGACACGGTTCGTAGCGCCGACGCTTTTCATCGTGGCGATGACCTTGCGGCGGCGATCGATGAACGTTGCCACCGCATTGGCAACGCCGACGCCGCCGACCAGCAGCGAGGCAAGGCCCAGCATCGTCAGGAACTGACGCAGGCGTTCCAGCGTGCGGCTGACTTGCGGCGAGGGATCGCGACGATCAGCGATGGTGAAGCCGGCGTCGGGCAGCTCCGCCTTGATGCGCTCGCGGAAGCCAGCGAGCGCCGACGTGTCGGCGCCGGCATCGCCGGGCAGCTTCAGGGCGTAGCGCCAGCGCACGAGCGCGCCGGGCTGGACGAGGCCGGTTTTCAGCAACGTGTCAGTGGAAACAAGAACGCGCGGGCCATACGTCAGCCGGTCGATGAGACCATCGGGCTCCTGATCGACGGCCGCGCGCACGTCCACCTCGGCCTCGCCGATGCGCATCTTGTCGCCCACCTTGAGACCCAGGCGCTCCAGCAGTGCGGGATCGACGGCGGCGGCGTTGGGGACGTCGGCGATCGCCGATTTGAAGTCGGCGCCACCGGCCAGCGTGACCTGGCCTGCGAGCGGGTAAGCGGCATCAACGGCCTTCAGCTCGATCAACGATTGGTCTTCACCGTCGAGGCGGCGGCCCATCGTGCGCATCGTCGCCGTTTCGCTGATGCGGCCCTGCGCGTCGAGCCAGGCGCGATCCTTGCCTTCGGCGCGGGCGTGCATGCGCGCGAACGTAACGTCGCCGCCAAGAATTGATTCACCCTGCTTTTCGAAGCCGGCGCGGAGCGCATCCGACAGCGCGCCGACGGCGGTGATCACCGTTACGCCCAGCGCGACACAGGCGATGAAGACGTAGAAGCCGCTGAGGCCGGACCGCAGCTCGCGCATGGCCATGCGCGTGAGATCTGCCCACGAGATGCCTGATGCGCGCGGGCGCGTTGCCGGAACGTGCGTGGCGGTGGCGGTTGTCATGCGGCGGCGGCCCGCTCGTCGGCGGCGATCATGCCATCGGCCATGCGGATGACGCGTTCGCACTCTGCGGCGAGGCGCTCATCATGCGTCACCAGAACAAGCGTGGCCTGGCGGCGGCGTTGCAGGCCGAACAGCAGGTCGGTGACCTGGCGGCCGTTCTTGGTGTCGAGGTTGCCCGTTGGTTCGTCGGCGAGAAGAAGTTGCGGATTGGGCGACAGCGCGCGGGCAAGCGCCACGCGCTGCTGTTCGCCGCCGGAGAGCTGTGCGGGATAGTGATCGAGACGGTGTTCGAGGCCGACTTCGGTCAGGTGCGCGCGGGCATTGTCGAAGGCATCGGCATGTCCGGCGAACTGGCGCGGCAGGGCGACGTTCTCCAGTGCGGTCATCGTCGGCACGAGGTGGAAGGACTGGAAAACGATGCCGATCTCGCGGCCGCGCACGAGGGCGAGATCGTCCTCGCTCAGCCGGGTGAAGTCTTCGCCGGCCACCTTGACCTGGCCCGACGTGACGCGCTCGAGGCCGGCCAGCACCATCAGCAGCGACGTCTTGCCCGATCCGGACGGACCGACGATGGCCACGGACTGGCCGGGCGCAATGGCGAGATCGACACCGCGGAGGATATCGACGGGCCCCGCGCGGCTTTCCAGCGTGAGGTGGACGTTTTTCAGGTCAATGATGGGGGCGGCCACGCGCGTTCGTCTCCAGGGCTGGACTTCGGTAAGGCTTGTCTAGGGCGTGACGCACTTCTACTTCTGCTGGACGCTGCTTGCCGGAAACCTTCGCGGGAGCGCTCCATTCGGGCGCGCTTCTTATCGGAAAACCGTTGCACACTTTTCCGGAAGCGCTTGAACCGGTCAGCATGATGGGCGAGACCTCTGGATATTGGGAAGCGCGAAATTGAAACCACGTGGCGGGTTAGTTCGTATGGCGTTGCACATGGTGGCCGCTTTGGCCGTTTGCAACGCGATTGTGATCTCAAGCATGACAGCCCGGGCAGACGACGGCAGCGCGCCGATACGAATTGTCGCGTTTGGTGACAGTTTGACGGCAGGCTATGGCCTGAAGCCCTCCGAGGCGTTCCCCGTCCAGTTGCAGGCGGCGCTCAAAGGCAAGGGTCACAACGTCGAGATCGTGAACGCCGGCGTGTCGGGCGACACGGCGCCGGCCGGGCTGGAACGCTTCGATTGGGCGGTGCCTGAGGGTACCGAGGCGGTGATCCTGGAACTGGGAGCCAACGACGCGCTGCGGGGCCTTGCTCCCAAGCAGACGAGGGCGAGCCTGGAGAGCATTCTCGGCAAGCTCAAGGCGCGCAACATCGATGTGCTTCTCGCTGGCATGCGCGCGCCGAGCAATTGGGGCGAGGACTACCGCGAAACCTTTGACGCGATGTATCCCGAACTGGCGAACAGCCACGGTGCCTTGCTGTATCCGTTCTTCCTCGATGGCGTGCTGCAGATCAAGAAACTCAACCTCGACGACGGCATGCATCCGACCGCCGGCGGCATCGGCGTGATCGTGGAACGCATCTTGCCCTCGGTGGAAGAGCTGATCGAACGCGTCAAGGCAAGGCGTGCGGCGAAGGGATGAAAGCGCGGTGCATGGGTCTGACCAATGGGCCTGATCCAAAGCCCAGCCGGATATTCATCTTCACGTCTCCCGACGACGGGATCCACGCCAGTCTCCGCCATTGCGTCGCTTAGGACCTCGTTGAGCCGTTCTCCGAGACCTCGCAACGTCGCCGTGTGGAAACTGGCGTGGATCCCGTGCCAAGCACGGGATGACGGTGAGGGTAAAGTGGCACTTGGGTAATGACAGCAAGCGCGCGATTCCCGGATGGGAGATCCGAGTGGATGCGGACGTGACCTTTGCGACGTGCGGCGGCCTAACTATGTTACCTCCACGAGGCAACGGAGCGGGACATGCCGCGACTATTCACTGCGATTGAGTTGCCGGAGGCGCTGCGGGAGGACCTGTCGGCGCTGGAGGCGCCTTTGCCGGGTGCGCACTGGACGCACGAGGACAACCTGCACATTACGCTGCGGTTCGCCGGTGATATCGACAACCGCACGGCGGACGAATTCGCGGCAGAGCTTTCCAGTATCGATCTCGATTCCTTCACGCTGCGCATCAGCGGCGTCGGCGCGTTCGGCGGCAACGGACCACGCATTCTCTACGCGAACGTCGCCCCATCGCCGCAACTGGAAGCGCTGGCACGCGCGCACGAACGCACCGCGCGCAATGCCGGTCTTGAACCGGAAAAGCGGACTTTCAAGGCGCACGTGACGCTGGCCCGCATGCGCCGCGGACGGGGAGAGGCCGTCGCGCGTTGGCTGCAGCGCCACGCGCGCTTCGCGTCGGCGCCGTTCGCCGTCACGCGCTTCATGCTGATGTCGTCACGGCCGAAGACCGGCGGCGGACCATACGTCGAAGAGGCGGCGTACCCGCTGCAGGGCGGCGCCGCGTTCCTCGGTGTCGATGCCGAGAGCGGGTACTGATTTTCCTCTCCACATAGCCATACCGCGCCAAGCCTCTTGGCGTGGCAGCTGGCAGCAATTCGCAAGGCAGCCGCCACGACGTTCGTGCCTGTAGTGGGCAGAGTAACGAGAACCTGCCCTTCATCCCGACCTTCTCCCCGCGCGCGGGGAGAAGGAGAAGAACACCCGCCGCACCGCAGGTCGATTGGATAGTTGCGGCGAGCCCTGCCTCGACGTGGCGCGTTTACTTCGGTGCCAGCCGGATGGCGCCGTCGAGGCGGATGCTGACGCCGTTGAGCATCGTATTTTCGCAGATGTGGACGGCGAGCTGGCCGTACTCGGCCGGGTGGCCGAGGCGCGAGGGGAAGGGCACCTGGGCGGCGAGCGCCTGCGCCGTTTCCTCCGGCAGGCCATCGAACATGGGCGTGCGGAACAGGCCAGGCAGGATCGTCGCAACACGGATACCGTCGCGCGAGAGGTCGCGGGCGATGGGCAGCGTCATGGACTGCACGCCACCCTTCGAGGCCGCGTACGCCACTTGGCCGATCTGACCGTCTTCGGCGGCGACGGACGCCGTCGAGATCACGACGCCGCGCTCGCCGTCGGGCTGCATGGCCTCGACGGACATCAGGCCGGCGGCGAATTTGGTGATCATGGC
Source organism: uncultured Pseudomonadota bacterium (assembly GCA_963846845.1). Lineage (GTDB taxonomy): Bacteria > Pseudomonadota > Alphaproteobacteria > Rhizobiales > Hyphomicrobiaceae > JAKAXS01. The sequence goes on from CAWJXQ010000017.1 coordinate 344,826, forward strand.
AAACGTGCCGATCAGGTTGACCTCGACCACCTTGCGGAACGAGGCGATGTCGTGGGCTTCGATGCCGCCGGTTTCCTTGACGCGGCGCGCGGTGCGCTTGCCGGCGGCGATGCCGGCACAGTTGACGAGGATGCGTTCCTGGCCATGCGCCTTGCGGGCGCTTTCGAGCGCGGCTTCGATCGAGGCTTCGTTGGTGACGTCGCACTTGGCATAGTGGCCGCCGATCTCGGCTGCCACCTTCGGGCCGTTGGTCTCGTCCAGGTCGAAGATCGCGACGCGCACGCCCTTTTCGGCGAGCGCTCTGGCGGTCGCGGCGCCGAGGCCGGAAGCGCCGCCTGTGACGATGGCGGAAATGGTGTTGTCGAGTTTCATGTGGCGTTCCCCGGTTGGTGCGGCGCTGTCTTTTGTTGTGTCGCGCTTCTTATCAGAAAAACCGCTTCACACTTTCCGGGAGCGCTCATAGGAAATGCCGGGCTCGCGGTAAAGCGCGCGCACCCGGGTCGGCGGCGTGCTATAAACGCGACTTCAGGCGAAACGGCTGCGGAGACGCACCCGATGCGACGTATCACATTGGCAATATTGGCAGTTCTGATCGCGGTTCCGGCGCCGGCCCAGGCGCGCATTCAACGCGACATCGTGTGCTGGGTACCGGACTGCGAGTTCCCCGTCGACTGTGACGAGGACGAGGACTGAAGCAGTTTCCGGTCGTGCGGCTTTGTTGGGTGACTGTCGAGCGGCCGTTTCGCGCTGGGTACAGTATCCTCCCCACAACGGTCATCCCCGGACTCGTTCCGGGGATCCCGGGTGCCGCCGGGTCGGCATTCGCAAATTGAATGTCACCCCAGCCGATGGTGGGATACTCGGGACAAGCCCGAGTATGACAACCGTTGAGGGCTTGTCCGGCTTCAGAAGATCCCGGCTCAGGCCCATGAATTCACGTGTTGCTTAGCGACGCTTGAACATGACGGAGAGGTTGTTGGCGGGCATGTCGATCGTGTCCACGTGATCGAGCGACGCCTGCGCGGCCAAGTCCACTACGTCTTCCAGGTTGCGCAGGCCCCAGGCGGGATTGCGGCGGCGCAGATCGGCATCGAAAGCGTCGTTGCTCGGCGCGGTCGGAATACCGGCACGCCGGTAAGGCCCATAGAGATACAGCAGCCCGCCGGCTGGCAGGATACGGGCGGCGCCAGCGATCAGGCCCTGCGTCGCGGCCCACGGAGAGATGTGGATCATGTTGATGCAGAGGATCGCAGCGGCGTGCGCGAACGGCCAATCGCTCGACTGCGCGTCGAGCGCGATGGCTGGACGCAGGTTGACGAGCGCGACCTCGTCACGCCACGCATCGATGCTAGCGCGCGCCTCGGCATCGGGGTCGCTGGGCTGGAACTCAAGATGCGGGAACGCGGCGGCAAAGTGGGCTGCGTGCTCACCCGTGCCGCTGGCGATCTCCAGTACGAGGCCCGTTGCAGGCAAAAACTTGCGCAGCACATCCAGGATCGGCCCGCGATTGCGGGTGGCAGCCGGCGCGTGACGCTTCACGACGAGGCCGGGCGCTTCACTGCCAGAGGCCGAGGTCTTCCCACTGGTCCTTGGGGATTTCCTTGCCGAGTTCGTACTTGAACGCCGTTGCCTTCATCTGGTCGGCCGTCACGATGCAATCGAAACTCAACGCGTACCAATGATCCTTGGCGCGGACGGCGCCGCCCTTGGCCTTCACCTCGGTGCCATTCAGAAACTCGGCGCGGCCAAAAATGCTGGTCTTCATGCGATCGGCGCCCGGCAGTTTCTTGTCGGCACGCACGGCGGCGATGCCCTTCAGGATGCAGGCCTGATGCGCCCGTTCCTCGGGATCGAGCTTTTTCATCGTGTCTTCGAAGCTCGTTGCCTGCGCTGAAAGCGGCAGGCAGAACAAAAGCGCAACCCATCCAACACGGCGTGACATTTACTGCGTTCTCCCCAAATCCGCACCGCCGCAGGTTAAAGCGAGGCAACGTGTCATAATTCTGTCTTGAACCGTGCGCTCAGCCCGCTAAGACGTGGCGCACGATCTTCAATGCTCGACAACCCGGGAAGCGCGCCATGCTGCACTGGTTCCGCCGGCTGATGCCACGCGATGACTCGTTCTTTCCGATGTTCGACAAGCATGCTGGCATTCTCGTGAAAGGCGCGCAGTCGCTGCGCCGCATGCTCGACGGCGGGCCGGCCGCCAGCCAGCACTTCGACGACGTGCTGAAGTACGAGGACCAGGCCGACGACATCACCCGCGACGTGTTCCTGTCGATCCGCACCAACTTCATCACTCCGTTCGATCGCGGTGACATCAAGGACCTGATCACCGGCATGGACGATGCCATCGATCAGATGAAGAAGACCGCCAAGGCCATCGCCCTGTTCGAGATCACGGCCTTCGAGCCCGAGATGCAGCAGATGGGCGATGCCATCCTGGAGAGCGCCAAGCTGGTCGAGCAGGCGGTGCCGCTGTTGTCGAACATCGGCGCCAACGCCACGCGGCTGAACGAGTTGTGCGTGGAAATCACGCGCATCGAAGGCCGTTGCGACGAGATCCACGAGCAGGGGCTGAAGAAACTCTACGAAAAGAGCAAGACGGAGAACCCGATGGAGTTCATCCGCGGCAACGAGATCTACGACCACCTGGAGAAAAGCTCGGACCGGTTCGATGACGTGGCGAACCAGATCCAAGGCATCGTGGTGGAACACGTATGACGCGAGGGAGCCGGTAGCGCCCGATGGAACCCGCATCCTTGATCGTGTTGACGGCGCTGATCGCTTACGCGCTGCTGTTCGACTTTCTCAACGGGCTGCATGATGCCGCCAACTCCATCGCGACCATCGTGTCCACGCGCGTGCTGTCGCCGCGCTGGGCGGTGATCTGGGCCGCGTTCTTCAACTTCATCGCATTTTTGTTTTTCGGTCTTCACGTGGCGCAGACAATCGGTACCGGCATCGTCTCGGCCGGCGTCGTGGACATGCACGTGATGTTCGGCGCATTGACGGGCGCCATTGCCTGGAACCTCATCACGTGGTGGGGTGGCATTCCCTCGTCCAGCTCGCACGCGCTAATCGGCGGGCTGCTTGGCGCCGGCATCGCCAAGGCGGGCAGTGCCGCGATCGTTTGGCAGGGCGTGATCAAGACGGTGTCGGCGATTTTCCTGTCGCCGATCGTCGGATTCGGCCTCGCGCTGCTGCTGGTGCTGATCACGACGTGGCTGTGTGTGCGCAGCGCGCCGTTCGCGGTGGACCGGCGCTTTCGCATTCTGCAGTTCATCTCGGCGGCAATGTATTCGCTCGGGCACGGCGGCAACGACGCGCAGAAGACGATGGGCATCATTGCAGGGCTGATGTTTCGCCACCGGGCATCTGGGGCCGGAGTTCTACGTGCCGCTGTGGGTGGTCATCAGCTGCCAGGCCGCCATGGCGCTGGGCACGCTGTTCGGCGGCTGGCGCATCGTGCGCACGATGGGCTCGCGCATCACCGAGCTGTCGCCGATGCAGGGCTTCTGCGCGGAGACCGGCGGCGCCATCACGCTGTTCGGCGCGACGTGGCTGGGCGTGCCGGTTTCGACGACGCACACGATCACCGGCGCCATTGTCGGCGTGGGCGCGGCGCGGCGCAGTTCGGCGGTACGCTGGAACGTGGCCGGCAGCATCGTCATCGCCTGGTTCATCACGATGCCGGCCGCCGCCACCATCGGCGCGTTGGCGTATCTGGCGTCGAACTGGATGTGGTGAGGGCAGCGCGCTAGGCTGCGGGCGTACAACCTCGGGAGTTGTCGCCATGGACGACGATCTTCAAGCAATGAGCCGCGATCAGCTGCTGGCCGAAGTGAAGCGCCTGCGCGCCGGCATCCGCGCGCATCGCGACACAACCGGCCACGACCTGTGCTGGCACCATCCGGACCTGTGGGCGCTGCTGCCGGAGAAGACCGACCCCGACATCGCCGTGCCGCCGTGGCCGAAGTTCATGCGCGGCTGCATCAAGTATCGCCAGTCGCTGGATGCGCAGGCGCCGGCCGCGCCGGTGCATGACCGGGAGTTTGGGGAGTATGGATGGTTGGAGGGCGGCGCGCGTTGCGCGAGCGCTCGGAGACGATCATGACGCTCGATCCGAACGACGCCCCCAACAAAATCGAGACACGATCAAGCGATGGTGCTTCGCCTGCGCGGTGGCTGCTGGTGATCGTGCCGGTCGTCATCCTGCTGCTGACCGTCACCAATCTTCTCGGCTTGTGGTCGCTGCCAATCCACACGGGAAGCCGGTTGAATCATGTGGCCAAACCACCAATCGCCTGGAGCAAAGCGCGCCGATGCCAAGTGCGCAGACCGAGCCTGGCGGGATCGACGAGCAGTCTTGGCGCCGCCTGCGGCGCCCGCCGATGATGTGGACACGTTCGACGCGACCACCGTCGTGGCGATGATCGGCGACGCCGACATCGAGAAGGGTGCGCGGTTCTTCCGGATCTGCAGCATTTGCCACACGGCGGAGAAAGGCGCTGGACATCGCATCGGGCCGAACCTTTGGGACGTTGTCGGGCAAAAGAAGGCGGCGCTGCGGGGTTTTGCGTATTCCGACGTTCTGAGAGCGCGCGGCGGCGTGTGGTCGTACGAGGACTTGGCTGTATTCCTGCACGATCCGCGGCGCTATGCGCCCGGCACGAAGATGTCGTTCGCCGGGATCCGCGACAACGCAAAGGTCGCGAATGTCATCGCCTACCTGCGGACGCTCTCCAACGATCCCGCGCCATTGCCGGGGGAGTAGCGTCGCCCACACCACCACAACCTTCCCCACCGCCTCCCGGCGGTCGAGGACGCGGATGGCTTCGGCGGTGTCTGCGAGCGGATAGGTCGCGTGGATGTGCGGCACGAGCTTGCCTTCGGATACCCACTGCAAAACGGCCGTCATGTTGTCGCGATGGCCTAGCGGGTCACGGCGGACGCTCTCGCCCCAGAACACGCCGATGGCGTCGGCGCCCTTCAGCAGCAAGAGATTGAGCGGCAGCTTGGGGATGCTGCCGGCGGCAAAGCCGATGACGAGGAAACGGCCGCCCCAGGCCAGCGCGCGCACGGCGGGCTCGGCAAAGTCGCCGCCGACGCAGTCGTAGACGACGTCGACGCCGTTGCCGTCGGTCGCGGCTTTCAGCGCGTCCTTGAGGTCACCCTCGGAATAGTTGATCAGCACGTCGGCGCCGTGCCGGCGGCAGATCTCCAGCTTGTCGGCCGAGGAGGCGACGGCGATGACGCGGGCGCCGAGCTGCTTGGCAATTTCGATTGCGGCAAGGCCGGCGCCGCCCGAGGCGCCGAGCACCGCTACCCATTCGTTGGCACAGACGCGGCCGCGATCCTTCAAGCCGTGGATGGCCGTGCCGTAGGTGACGCTGACGCCGGAGGCGATCTCGTCCGACACGTTGTCGGGGATGGGGATGACGGCTTCAGCCGGGACGACGACTTTCTCGCGTGCGCCGCCCCAGGCAACGTAGGCCGTGACGCGCTGGCCCTTGTGCAGGCCCGTGACGTCGGCGCCCAGCGCTTCGACGATGCCGGCGACTTCACCGGAGGGTGAGAACGGCAGCGGCGGCTTCTTTTGATATTTTCCGCGCGTCACCAGCGTGTCGAAGAAGTTCAGAGCCGCAGCCTTAACCTTGATCACGACCTCGCCTGGACCTGCGACCGGCTCGGCAATGTCTTCCAGCACCAGGCCGTCGGGGCCGTCGAGGGTCTTGCATAGAACGGCTTTCATGTGAGACCTCCAGGCGGCGGCTGCGGACTGTCAAACGTCAGACGCACTTGATCCAAGTGCGGGCGTGACGTTCAACAAGCGAGTGAAGGCCAAACGTTTAGTGCGCTATCGGCACAACGCCAACCCGTTGCGTGTAATTGGTCGCGCCTCCGGCCGGGAAATCGCTAAGGCAACATTTGACGTGACGGAACCGACTAAAGTAGCCGCACACGCTCGCAACAGCAGTCATACTCGGGCTTGTCCCGAGTATCCCGCCATCCGTTGGGGTGGCACCCAATGGGTGAACGCCGACCTTGCTGCACCCGGGATCCCCGGAACAAGTCCGGGGATGACGCTGGTGGGGAGGCGGCCGTGATCATCGAAGACAACGGCGCCTTGACGACGATGGCTGATCGACGAGAGCCTATGATCGGAATCTGCAGGAGTAGCGCTTTGAGGATTCGAGACAGATGACCGCCGAAAATTGGCCGCCAACGGGGCGTGGATATTTTGCCATTGGCGCGGAGCGCATGTCGAAGGCACTGAACCTGGGCAACCTGATGCGTTCCGCGCACGGGTTCGGAGCCAGCTTCACGTTTACGGTTGGGGCGACGTATCAGGCGCTCGAAGCGCGGGCGGATACGTCGAAGGGTCAGTTGCATCTGCCGCATTACAACTGGAACAGCCTGGATGAACTGGCTCTCCCGGCGGGGTGCAAACTCGTCGGCGTGGAATTGCTGGACGATGCGGTGGACCTGCCCAGCTTCCGGCATCCGCTGAGGGCTGCCTACGTGCTCGGACCGGAAAACGGCTCGCTTTCGCCGCAGTTGCTGGAGCGCTGCGATTTCACGGTCAAGATCCCGACGCGATTTTGCGTGAATGTCGCGATGGCGGGCGCCATCGTGATGTACGACCGGGTGCTGTCGCTGGCGCAGTTTGCGGCCCGTCCGGTCGCGGCAGGCGGCGCCGCGGTTCAGCCGCCACGCGGACGGCCAGGAGGACGGCCAGCCTAGGAAACATACGAACGTCTGGGCTCGTGACAGATTGCGCGCGAGCACGTAAAGGTACGATCAGTCTCAGCTTTTGCCATTCAGCCGAAGTTCCCATGCGCCCTGTTGCCTCTGATCGAGCGAAGTTTCTGTGCGGTGTCGCAGTGTCTCTCGCGGCGCTGGGTGCGGCCGTGCCGGAGGCGCGTGCGCAGGGCGCCAACAAGCTCGGCGCCTATGGCAACTGGTCGCTGAACGCGACGCCGGATGCGGCCAACAAGACCTGCTTTGCCGCCACTTCGCCCACGGCCAAGGAACCTGCAGGCGCCAACCGGGCGCCGGTGGTGCTGTACATTTCCGCCTGGCCGAAGGAGGGCGTGAAGTCTGAGATCAGCCTGAAGCTCGGCTACAAGATCAAGACCGGCAGCGACGTCGTGCTCACCATCGGCACGGCGAACTTCACGCTGTTCGGTAAGGACGACCGCGCGTTTATCGCCGACCCGACGCAGGAGTTGAAACTGCTCGACGAGATGAAAAAGGGATCGAAGCTGCAGGTGCAGGCGACCTCCGAGCGCGGCACGGCGACGATAGACACGTACTCGCTCGCCGGATTATCGCAGGCGCTGAAGGCGCTGGCGCAAAGCTGCCCTTAAAGACGGATTAGGCGGCGGGATCTCCTACAAGCCAAGCTAGCTGTGTGATCCGAGGCGCACGAGTTGCAATGTGGCTTGCCGACCTCGCGGTAGATGAGCACGAGATCAGGGCGCACGTGGCAATCGCGGTGGTCAAACCAATTCCCACCTAACGGATGATCTGCAAAGCGTTGGGGGAGAGGGCGATCCGCACAAATATTTGGGTGAAACGGCCGGTTCGTTCCTCAATCGTCCGCATCTAGGTCGGCCATGAGATCCTTGATCGTACCGGCCTTCACGACCTTGCCGGCGCGCGCCGCTTTCATCGCGGCCACTGTCTTTGCATTCGGAACCAGCGGCTCAAACGGAAGCTTTTTCTCCATAGCGATGCGGACCATCATCATGCGAAACGCATCAGATGGTGTAAGCCCGATCGCTTCGAGAACCGTGGCTGCATCGTTCTTCAGTTTTTCATCGATGCGCGCCCGCACTACCGAATTCATCTGACCCTCAATTGTTGGGCTACAATGTAGCTCAACGCAGGTGAGGCGACAAGGCTCTACCGCGACCGCCTGAGGTGCACGTAGAGGGCGCCGTCGCCGCCGTGGCGGATCGAGGCGGAGGTGAAGCTGACGACAATGGCGCGCAGCTCGGGCTCGGATAGCCATTGCGGAACGTTACGGCGCAGGACACCGCGTTCGCTGCGGCCCATTTGGTCGCCCCAGGGGCCTTCGGGCTTCGATCCGGGCGGCGCGCCTTTGCCGGTGATCACGAGCACGACGCTGTGACCCTTGCGGTGGCAGACGTGAAGAAAGCCACGCAGGGCCGTGTAGGCCTCGCTCTGGCGCATGCCGTGCAGATCGATGCGGGCGTCGATGTCGACCTGGCCGGTGCGGAGCTTGCGGGCGCGTTTGGTGTCGAAGTCCGCGAGGGGCGGTTGTTTCTTGGCGGTGGCCGGCGGGGGCGGTGCGGCGGGCAGCATCGCCGGTTTCAGCTTGGTTGCGGGAGCCGGCGGCATGCTGGCCTGCAGATCCTTGGCAGGAAACGGGCCCTTCGACGGGAACGACTCAGCCGGCGGCAGATCTTCGAGTGCAGCCAGTACGCGACCCTTGGCGCGCTTGAGCGGCTGGAGGCTGGCTGCGGTATGCTGCCAGACGGCCCGATCGTCTTCGGAGAATTTGCGCCCGCCTTTGCCTGCTCCGCCGCGGGCCGGACCCGATGGCGGGCTAGGCTTCTTCATTGCTGTGTGCCAGCCAGCAGAACGTAGAACGTACCCGGGTGCTTGGTATTGCCCGCCAGGCGGCCGGCGTCATCGCCCGTACCGAAGTAGAGATCGCCGCGCTCTGGGCCACGGATCGCGGAGCCGACATCCTGCGCCACCATCAGGCGATGAAAGCCGCGATGTGCGCCATTGGGCCCGGTTGCGTGCGTCAGCGTCGGCGCGGCGACGTACACGGGCGAGCCGATGGCGTGAAACCCGGTGTCGACGGCCAGGCTGCGGCCGGGCGTCAGCGGGATCTCGTCGACGCCGACAGGGCTGCCGGCTTCGGGGCCGGACAACTCGCGGAAGAACACGAACGATTTGTTCTGTTGCAACACGCCGGTTGCCAGTTGCGGGTTGGCGCGCAGCCAGTCTTTCAGGGCGTCGAGGGTCATCTGATCGGCGGGGAACAAGCCTTCGTCGATCAGATAGCGGCCAATCGACGTGTAGGGGTGGCCATTCTTGCCGTCGTAGGCGACGCGGGTCGACGACCGTCCGGCAAGGCGATGACGCCGGAGCCCTGCACATGGAGGAAGAAGACGTCGACGGGATCGTGCAGCCAGAAGACTTCGAGGCCCTGGCCCGCCAGCGCTCCGTTTTCGATGTCGGCGCGCGTGGCGTACGGCTCCTGGCCGGCGGCCGTCTTGCGCATGTGCGTGTACTGGTGCGCCATCGCCCCGCGCTCGCTCTCCTCGACGAGGTTCACGAGATCGGCGGGCCGATTGTAGAGCGGGATGGCGTAGTGATCCGTGCGCTGGCGGGAGCCGGCAATGATCGGCTCGTAGTAGCCGGTCAGCAGTCCGCCGGGTCCGTTGTGGACCACGCGATGCGGCTTGAAGTTCGTCTCGAAGAAGGCGCGGGCCGATGCCGGGTTCGTTGCGGCCGCCGCGCGGGCTGTGGCGAGAAACCCGGGCGACGCCGAGGCTGATCCGGGCTTGACGGCTGGCCGGTCTTTTCCAGCAGCCGCTTGGCCGAGCACTGGAACGCGGCCAATGCGGCCGCGTGATCGTCGGTGTCCCAGCCGGGCAAATCCGCGAAGGTCACGGGTTCGTAGCTGCGCTCGATCTGGCTCATGTCAGGAGCTTGGAAGCCTAGCGGAATAGCACGACACCCCTTGATGCATCTCAGGGCGCGTCATGTCAGTTGGGTGACTGCGTGGAGACCAGCGTCCAGTTCGGCGACTGACGCGCGCGGGCGTTCGAAACATCGCGGCTGAACGTCCAGATGTCGGTGACGTCCTTCACCTTCGTGGGGTCGCCGGTCAGCACTGTGCCGGCCTTGTCGCGCAGCGCGGAAATGAGCTGGCTGACGAAGCGCACCGTGATGTTGGCCTTGCCGCCCTTCACTTCGGCTTCAAGACATCAGCCTTGCGAAATGCCGACGAAGCTCTGGTCTACCTGCTCGCCGCGGCTGTCGCGGTCGGCGATGGCGCTGGCGAAGCCGTCGTAGACGTCCTTGTTCAGCAGATCGCGCAGGGTCTTGAGGTTGCCCTCGGCGAAGGCCGTGACGATCATTTCGTAGGCGCGCTTGGCGCCCGATACGAACTGCTCGGGATCGAAGTTCGGGTCGGTGCGGGAAATCTCCAGCAGGCCGTTGCCGATGGCCTCGTCGCCTGACGCAAAGCCCTTGATGCGTTCTTCCTTCTCGGCGCCAGAGATGCTCGGCACCGGTTCCGTCACCTGGTCTTCGCGGTCGCGGCGAGGGAGGGTGACAACCTTGTCGGAGGCGCCGGCGGCGGCCGTGCGTTGTTCTTCCGCGGTGCGGCGGGCGCGCTGTTCCAGACGGGCATCGTCGTCGTTGGTGCGGCGGCCGAGGACACTGCGCAGCTTAAAGATCGCCACGATTGCGGCGATCAGAGCGATCAGAGTAAACAGATCAATGGTGCCATTCATTTCTTGGCAGCTTTCCCGGAATGAGCAAGGGCGGTCTGACGTGATGTAGGTTTGCTGTGACGTCACGTCCAGCGGTGCTGGTGCCACACGCCTTGCTTGGAACTTAGTGTCTTCAACTTAGGGTACAAATCAAGCAAAGCCAACCGTGTTGCTATCACGGCGTTTTGCTTGTCCGGACAGAGATTAAGCAGGTCAGGCAAACCCCGCCGGACAATCATTGCGGCAGAACCGAGGGCATGTTAGCCACCCTGCCTTCCCGCAAGCCACCTTCTCCTCAAGAAACGGGTTCAGCATCATGGCAGACGGCACGAACGGTTCGAACGGCAAATCGGCAGACGCAGGCGCCGCGGCCAAGGATCCTCAGACCCCAGCGCCGGCTCAGGTGCAGCTGGTCGGGCAGTACATCAAGGATCTTTCGTTCGAGAACCCGAATGTCAGCAAGCTGGGGGAGTTGAAGGGCGAGAACCCGGATCTTCGGTTCGAGGTCAACGTCAACGCCAAGCGCGTCGGCCCGGACACCTACGAGAGCGCCATCCACTTCCACGGCAACGCCTCGGGCAAGATCGGCGTGATCTATGACATGGAGGTCGTCTACGCGGGCCTGTTCCGGATCCAGAACATTCCGGAAGAGGCAATCGAGCCCTTCATGCTCGTGAACTGCCCGACGCTGATTTTCCCGTTCCTGCGCCGCATCGTGGCCGACTTGACGCGCGATGGCGGCTTCCCGCCGCTGATGCTCGATCCGATGGATTTCGGCGCGCTGTTCATGCGCCGCAAGCAGCAGGAAGCTGCCGAGAAGGCCACGAAGTCGTAATTCAGGTCTCGGCCGCAACCGGCAGGTACTGAAGCCAGACCGCGCTGTTGACCAAGCGTGGCGACGAAGGCTGCGTGCGCGGCTTCGTCTTCAGCCGAAATGCGCGGCGGCAGGGGCGTTGGACGTTGCGCGGCGCGGCCAGCATGTGCGGCGGCAGAATTTGCTGCGTTGGCTGAGGCCGTCGCCAGGGTCAGCGCGCCCTGGCGTTCGCCCAGCAGTTCCAGATAGACCTCGGTCAGCAGCACGCTGTCCATCAAGGCGCCGTGCTTGACGCGCTTGGTGTTGTCGACGCCGTAGCGCTTGCACAGCGCGTCGAGGCTGTTGGGACCGGACGGATGCTTGCGGCGGGCAAGGGCCAGCGTGTCGACGACGCGATCCATGCCGATCGCCGGCTTGGCAAGCCGTTCGAGCTCGGCGTTCAGGAAGCCGATGTCGAAGCTTGCGTTGTGGATGACGAGGGTGGCGTCGGCGATGAACGCAAGGAACTCGTCCGCCAGCGGCCGAGAACAGCGGCTTGTCGCGCAGGAATTCGGTGGTGATGCCGTGCACGGCTTGCGCTTCGGCCGGCACGTCGCGCTCGGGATTGATGAAGACGTGATACTCGCGGCCCGTGGGATAGCGATTGATCAGCTCGACGCAGCCGATTTCAATCAAGCGATCTCCGCCGCGCGGGTTCAGGCCGGTCGTTTCGGTATCGAGGATGATTTCGCGCATGTCTGCCTAAGGTATTTGGGCCGTGAGTATGACGCGAAACTCGCGCGTTTTCGGCCCTGGCTATTGCCAATGCCGCTCAAGGCGCGACCGGGCCGGCCGCGAAGCAGTTCAATCAGTTTATCGACTTGGCTTTCGGTGTGGGTGATCGCGCCGCCCGTATCCACAACGAAGTCGGCGCGACGGCGCTTTTCTTCATCCGGCATCTGGCGCGCGATCAATTGTTCCAGCTTTTGCGGCGTCATGCCTGGGCGGGCTAGTACTCGCTCAGCCTGGATTGCGAGCGGGCGCGCTGACGACGGCAACAGCGTCGATCAGCTTGTCGAAGCCCGTTTCATACAGCAGCGGGATCTCGAGGACGACGAGCGAGGCCATCTGCGAAGCGTGGTCTTGAATGAAGTCGGCTTCGAGAGCGCGCACGAGGGGATGCACGATGGCTTCGAGGCGCGCAAACTTTTCCGGTGCAGCGATCAGCGCCTTGCTCAGCTTGTCGCGATCGACGCTGCCGTCCGCCGTGGTGCCGGGGAACGCTGCTTCGATCGGTTTGACGGCACCACCGGCATAAAGATCATGCACCGCCTGGTCGGCATCGAACACCGGCACGCCGTTCTGGCGGAAGCGCGCTGCGGCGGCCGACTTGCCCATGCCGATCGAACCGGTGAGGCCGAGAATGAACATCAGCTGGCCTCGACGTCTGCTGCGATCAGTTTGTAGAGATCGTCCGTCACTGTGGGACGCTGGCCGAACCAGCGTTCGAAGCCTGGAACGGCCTGATGCAACAGCATGCCGAGGCCGTCGACGGTGGTGAGACCGGCTTCCTCAGCCTGGCGCAACAGTCCGGTTTTCAACGGCACGTAGACGATGTCGGCCACGACGCAGTCTCGCTGCAAAGCGCCTGCATCGATGCCGAGAGTGCCGTCGTTCTTCATGCCGACGCTCGTGGTGTTGACGAGAACAGAGGCGTCGCGTGACTTGGTGTTGCGCTCGCTCCAGTCGTGGACGGCGACTTTGGCACCGAAGTGCCGCGCGAGATCTTCGGCGCGGTCGCGCGATCGATTGAATACGCGGACTTGCGGTACGCCGGCTTCGAGGAAGCCGTAGACGATGGCGCGCGCGGCGCCGCCAGCGCCCAGAATTGAAACCGGGGCGTCGCGCTGCTGCCATTTTGGCGCACGCGATGCGAGATAGGTCATGAAGCCGTACGTATCCGTGTTGGCCGCGTGCAGACGGCCACCTTCAAGCCACAACGTGTTGGCGGCCCCGACGGCCACGGCGGAGGGGTGCTTTTCATCCGCGATGCGGAAGGCCGTTTCCTTGTGAGGCACCGTCACGTTGCAGCCGGCGAGACCTCTATCCGCAAGCGAACGCAGGAAGGCGTCGATGCCCTGCGGTTCGACAGGCACTTTCGTGTACGTGCCATCGATACCCAGCGCTTTCAGCCAATAGCTATGAATGAGCGGCGAGCGCGAGTGCGCGATGGGCCAGCCGATGACGCAGGCTTTGGTCATTGCGGCAATTCTCCCTGCGCGCGCAATTCGCTCAGCAGCGGCAGCAGAGGCATGCCGAGAATCGTGAAGTGGTTGCCGTCGATCTGGTCGAAAAGTTGAATGCCCAGGCCTTCGATTTGATAGGCGCCGACCGAACCGAGCACGGCTTCACCCGTTCGCGCAACATAGTCGTCGATGAACGTGGGAGATAGCCGGCGCATCGTCAAGCGAGCCGTATCGCAGGCCGCCCAGCTCACCTGGCCTGCGGACGACAAGGCAACGGCCGCGTGCAGGCTATGCGTCCGGTCGCTCAGTTTTTCCAGCGTCGTCCGGACACCGGAGGCATCGCCGGGCTTGGAGAAGATCTCTCCGTCGCACTCCAGGACCTGGTCCGAGCCGATGACGATGCGCGCCGGGATAGCGCCGGCTGACCTCTTTCGATTTCGCTGCCGCCAGGGCCTGCGCGATTTCGGCTGGCGTTACGCTGGCGTTCTCGGCGACCAGTTGATGGCGCACGGCAGGCTCGTCGACATCAGCGGGAACGACGTCGAATTCGATCCCCGCTGCGTGCAGCATGGCGCGGCGCGTGGCGCTTCCGGATGCCAGGATGAGCTGCCGTTTCCCCTTGGTCATCCTCGGGCTTGTCCTGAGGATGTCGCGCGCAGCAAACACGACGCGACGTTGTTCGGTCTGTTCGCATCAGAATTTAACCGCCGCACCAGGTGGATGGCTGGATCCTCGGGACAAGCCCGAGGATGACCGTCGCGAAGGGCGAGCCTACGCTTTGCCATCGGCCGCCTCCGGGACGGGCAGCGGCTTGCGGTCTTGCATCAGGCGAATGATGGTGGCCGCAGTTTCTTCGATCGAGCGGCGCGTCACGTCGATCACCGGCCAGCCATGCAGCGCGCACAGTTTGCGCGAGTGGGCGATCTCGGCCGTGATCACGGTGCGGTCGACGTAGTCTTCGATATTGCGGTCAGCGAGCACCATCACCCGGTTGCGGCGGACTTCGGAAATGCGATCGGCGCTGGCGACGAGGCAGACGACGAACGCGGAGTGCGGACGCAGCAGGCTTTCCGGAAAGGGCAAGCGCCGGCACGATCGGCACGTTGGCCGTCTTGTATCCGCGCTGCGCCAGATAGATCGACGTCGGCGTCTTCGACGTGCGGGAAATGCCGAGCAGAATGATGTCGGCATCGCTCGGGTTGTCGGGCAGGCGGCCGTCGTCGTGCGCCATCGTGAAGTTCAGCGCATCGATACGGCGGAAGTAATCCTGGTCGAGCACATGCTGGCCGGCGACGGTCGGCGTTTGCGGCGCACCGAGATAGGCTTCGAATACCTGCATCACCGGTTTCAATACGGGATGACAAGGCACGGCGAGATCGCGGCACTTGCGTTCCAGCTCTTCCGTCAGGTCCGGATTGACGACGGTATAGAGAACGATGCCTGGCGCCTGCTCGATCTCCTGCAACACGCGTTTCATCTGGCGCGCGGTGCGGACGAGCGGGTGCACATGCTCGATTGGACGCACCTCGGCGTACTGCACGGAGGCGGCTTTGGCGATCGTAGTTAGTGTCTCGCCGGTGGCGTCAGACACTAGATGCAGATGGAAGAAGCTCGGGAGCTTGTGGGACATCTGTGGGTAACAAGCCGGGTTATCCAAGGTGGCAGTCAGGTCGTGTCTGCAACCGCGCCGCTCATGTCGGGTTATCCAAGGTGATACCCACATTTGAGCCGAAGCGGACAGAAAATCTCATTGTTCGCCTGTCCTGTGGAGAGCGTTCGTTACCTGCCGCGTGTCCGCAGCTATTCACAAGTTATCCACAAAGCTTGCAGGCGCACATCATGGCGTAAACCATTGACTTGGCGAGCCGGAAACGCTCCTAGTGGCCCCTCAAAATTGCGGCACACGATCTGGGGCATACCCTGTCCTCAGCTTGGCAACTGTGTAGGGGCTGGGGGCAGTTTGAGTATTACCGCAATCCATGCCGGTAAGAATCTCAATAAAAAGACTTTAGACTTCTCTCTTTAAAGATTGAAGATTTGCGATGGGACGAAACGCAGAGACGGCCACCAGCGTTGTACCGGCTCGACGGTTTTTGCAGGTGCTAGGCGGACAGGCGCTCGACCCGCCGCCGGTTTGGCTGATGCGTCAGGCCGGGCGATACCTGCCCGAGTATCGCGAAGTGCGCGCGAAGGCCGGCGGGTTTCTGAACCTGTGCTATTCGCCGGACCTGGCGGCCGAGGTGACGCTGCAGCCGATCCGCCGCTATGGCTTCGACGCGGCGATTTTGTTTTCGGATATTCTCATCGTGCCCGATGCGCTGGGCCAGGGCGTGCGCTTCGTTGAGGGCGAGGGCCCACGGCTCGATGCGCTCGGCTCGGCAGCCGACATCGCGAAACTTGATCCGGCAGCGACGGCCAAGAAATTTTCGATCATTTGCGAAACGGTCGCCCGGCTGCGGTCTGATCTGCCGGCCGAGACGGCGCTGATCGGCTTTTGCGGCGCGCCGTGGACGGTGGCGACGTACATGATCGGCGGGCGCGGCTCGCCGGATCAGGCCAAGGCGCGGCTGTTCGCCTATCGCGAGCCGGAGGCGTTCGGCCGGCTGATGGATACGCTCGTCGATGTTTCGGTCGATTACCTGTCGCAGCAAATTTTGGCCGGCGCCGATTGCGTGCAGATTTTCGATAGCTGGGCCGGGAGCTTACCCGACGACGAGTTCGCGCGCTGGGTGATCGCGCCGACGAAGCGGATGGTGGCGGCTCTCGAATTGAGGCATCAAGGGGTTCCGGTGATCGGATTTCCGCGTGGGGCGGGGGTCAATGCGGCCCGGTACGTGCGGGAGACCGGGGTCAATGCGATCGGATGCGATACGGCCGAGCCTTTGGGTGCCATGCGGAACCTGGCGCAGATGCGGCGCAAGGGCAGCGGCGCCATCGCGGCGCAGGGCAATCTCGACCCGCTGTTGCTGGTGAGCGGGGGCGAGGCCTTGGATCGCCGGGTGGACGAGATCCTGGAAGCGATGGACGGCCTGCCGTTTATTTTCAACCTTGGCCACGGCATCGTGCCGGAAACGCCGCCCGATCAACGTGGCGCGGCTGGTGGCCAGGGTCCGCGGCGACGGAGTTTAAGCCGGGATGCTGTGGCTGAAGGCGCTCCACGTCATGGCCGTGATCGCCTGGATGGCGGGGATGTTCTACCTGCCGCGGCTGTTCGTGTATCACGTGGATGCCAAGGCCGGCTCGGAGATGTCGGAGACCTTCAAGGTCATGGAGCGCCGTCTCTTGCGCATCATCATGACGCCGGCGATCGGTCGTGGTCTGGCTGACCGGCCTGGCGCTGGCCTATCTCGGGCGGCTACTGGCTCGACGGCTGGTTCCTGGCCAAGGTGGCGCTGGTGGTCGTGCATGACGGGCTGCACGAGTTCCTGGGCGGATGCGTGAAGCGGTTCGCCGCCGACCAGAACACCCGGGACGGCCGTTTCTACCGGATTGTTAACGAGGTGCCGACGCTGCTGATGGCGGCAATTGTGCTACTCGTGATCGTCAAACCGTTCTGATTGCAGCAGGAATGGCTTAAATCAGCTTTTCGGCTGAAACTTCTTCTGCTATAGAGTGGTTATTCCCCACAACTCGTGGCCTCCCCGGTTTGCGAGTTTGGCTGTCCGATGCGCGCAAGCGGCGTCCCAGCCACTAGGGTTTGGCAGACCGCCAAGCACTCCGACAAAACCATCGAACTCCCCTCCGATACCCCAACCTCATACGACGCAACGCAACCACATCTCATTCCAACGCGTTGCAAGGCCATCTGGAGCCGTTTTTCATGACACAAATGAAGCTCGAGGACCTCAAGGAGAAGTCCCCGACTGAGCTGCTCAGCTTCGCAGAAGAAAATGGCGTCGAGAACGCCAGCACGCTGCGCAAGCAAGAGCTCATGTTCGCGACGCTGAAGAAGCTCGCTGAGAAAGAAATCGACATCACCGGCGTTGGCGTCGTGGAAGTGCTGCTGGACGGCTTCGGCTTCCTGCGCTCGCCCGACGCGAACTATCTGCCCGGTCCCGACGACATCTACATTTCGCCCTCCCAGATCCGCCGCTTTGCCTTGCGCACCGGCGACACGGTCGAGGGCCAGATCCGCAGCCCCAAGGACGGCGAGCGCTATTTCGCCCTGCTGAAGGTCAACCTCATCAATTTCGAGGAGCCTGAGGCTGCCAAGCACAAGATCCACTTCGACAACCTGACGCCGCTCTATCCGACGCAGTGGCTGAAGATGGAAATCGAAGATCCGACCGTCAAAGACCTCTCGCCGCGCGTCATCGACATCGTCTCGCCGCTCGGCAAGGGCCAGCGCGGACTGATCGTGGCGCCGCCGCGCACCGGCAAGACGGTTCTCTTACAGAACATCGCCCATTCCATCACGGCCAATCACCCCGAGTGCTATCTGATCGTTCTGCTGATCGACGAGCGCCCGGAAGAAGTGACCGACATGCAGCGCTCGGTGAAGGGCGAGGTGATCGCCTCGACGTTCGACGAGCCGCCGTCACGGCACGTGCAGGTTTCGGAAATGGTGATCGAGAAGGCCAAGCGCCTGGTCGAGCACAAGCGCGACGTGGTGATCCTGCTCGACTCGATCACGCGTCTGGGCCGAGCCTACAACACCGTCGTGCCGTCATCCGGCAAGGTGCTGACGGGCGGCGTCGATTCCAACGCGCTGCAGCGTCCGAAGCGCTTCTTCGGTGCGGCGCGCAACATCGAAGAGGGCGGCTCGCTGACCATCATCGCCACGGCGCTGATCGACACCGGCTCGCGCATGGACGAAGTGATCTTCGAAGAATTCAAGGGCACGGGTAACTCGGAAATCATCCTGGACCGCAAGGTCTCCGACAAGCGCGTGTTCCCGGCGATCGACGTGTCGCGTTCCGGTACCCGCAAGGAAGACCTGCTGGTGCCGCGCGACCAGCTCAAGAAGGTCTACGTGCTGCGCCGTATCCTCAACCCGATGGGCACGATGGACGGCATCGAGTTCCTCATCGACAAGCTGCGGTCGACCAAGACCAACGGCGAATTCTTCTCGTCGATGAATACGTAAGTTGATACGACCAATGTCGATGGAAAAGGCCGCGGATACGCGGCCTTTTTTGGCTGTGGTAGTAGGGCGGCGGTACCGGCTGGGACAGCCAGCTGTGGATGACACAATACAACCACCTTCCAGATGGTAATCCTCTGGCAAGGTTCCGGCTTGATACTGACGAATGTCGGTCTTAAGTAGATACCGGATCTTCGGCGCCTTCAGGGGGTTAACGAGCTGAAATCGCCAAATGGTAGTGCAATGACCCAACCTAAGCCTTGCCCAAGAGAAATGTTCTGGCTGCGCCTCGCTGCCAGCACGGAGCGCTCTCACTTCGGAGCGTTCTGGCAGGGAATAGTCGATGGCTTCGCCGCCCCCACAAAGCTTTGTCAGCGGACGGAATCACGGTATACGCACTTTGACTCAGTCGAGTTTGCTTGGCTTAGCGTTGGTGATGCAATGACCGACGCGCTCGAAGAGTTCGAGCGCGAGGTGATTCCGGGTGAGCAAAAGAAGCAGAAGACGTTCCTTCGGACGCATTACCGGCTCGCCGAAACCGGTGAGCGGATCCCAAGATCCTGAACTGTCCCATGACGAGGGGTATGCCGGCAGGAAGATCGCCAGGAAGCTGGAGCATGAGCTCGCTCCTGTAGTTAGCGACCCCGCCAAGCGCGGCAAGGTCATCGAACAGGTTGTCGCCGTTATAGAGCAAGAAGACTATCGCGGCCCGCTTCCACACCCAGCGCACTTTGCGGAGTTCGAGAAGGCGCTGCCAGGCGCTGGTGCGAAAATCATAAAGATGGCGGATGCGGCTCGTAGTCGAGCGGACGATCGATATGACCTCATCGTAAAAAACGACCACCAATACCGCGTCCTCGGTATGTGGCTCGCGGCGGGAATCCTTGGCGTCTGTTTGATCGCCGGAACGGTGCTTTGTGTCATGGGGCACTCCGTCGTCGGCGGGGCCTTGCTTGCCGCTTCGGGTCTGACGGCCATCGCGTCCCGCTTCATCGATGGAAAGAAATAACGCGTGCTAGACCTTGATCACGTACTGCTTGCGGATGGTCTCCACCACTTCCCAGGTGCCCTTGAAGCCAGGGCGGATGACGAAGCTTTCGCCGCCTTTGATGGTGTGGGCGTTGCCGCCGTCTTCGGTGATGATCGAGATGCCGGACAGCTGGTGCACGAACTCCCACTCTTCGTAGGCGATGCGCCACTTGCCGGGTGTGGACTGCCAGACGCCGGCGTAGAGGCCGTCGCGCTCTTCCAAGCTCCAGTTGGTGAACTTCGGGTCGCCGGAAATGAGATTGGCGGCAGGTGGTGCATCGTGCTCCGGCTCGATGCCGGTGATGTCGACGGTCAGGAAATTGGCTTGCGTCATGATTCCTCGTGTGGCCAGAAGGCGCGGACTTCTATCCGCCCAGCGCGGGCCTGGGAGTGCTTTGCGGCGATCTCGACGGCGTCCTTGAGGCTGTCGCACTCCAGGATATCGAAACCGACGATGCCTTCCTTGCTCTCGGTGATCGGCCCGTCCATGACAAGCACCTTGCCTGAGCGGACGCGAATTGTCTTGGCTTCCTGACGCGGGCGCAGTCGGTTCCCGTAACGCATTTGCCGCGGCTGTTGGCGATCGCGAGCGGCGGAGCATTGCGCGCACTCGTGCCCGCCGGCGTTGAATTTTGGGTCAGACCCGCCGGGTCTGACCCTATTGCGACGTATCAAGGAACGGCGAACTACTCCGCCGGGTGCATTGTGCCGTAGTCGCGTTCGTCGCGAGGCGGCTTGTCGCGTTTGGCGCCGTGGTCGGCTTCGAAGGGCAGCATGAGCTGATCGGCATACCTCTGCGGGAAGTGCGGACGGTCCTGAATGCCGATGTCGCCGGCGACGGGAGCGTGTGGGCTATCGAGCCTGAAGGAGCCCAACATCTTGTCCCATACGTTGAAGAACAGGCCGAAATTTACGTCGCCTTCGCCGGCCCACGTCACGTGATGCAAGCGATGAACGGGGCCAATGGCCAGCCACTGCTTGAACGGGCCCAGGACATAGTCGACGTTGGAGTGCTGCACGACAAGCTGAATCGAGATCGACAGCGCCAGCAGAACGGCGACTTCCTGGGTCATGCCCGCGATCAGCAGCGGCAGCGTGCCGACGGTCAAGTCGAGCGACTGATGCAGCGGGTGGCGCACCAAGCCGTTGAAGCCATAGAGGCGATGGACGCCATGATGCACGGCGTGGAGGCGCCACATCCAGCCGATGCGGTGGCTCCAGTAGTGCATCATGCTCATGCAGAAGTCGGCGACGATGATGGCGGTCAGGACCTGCAAGACCAGCGGCCAATGCGTCGGCCAGATGCCTTCCCAGGGACGGAACATCGTGATGATGGGAAGGACGGCCATGGCCGTCAGATTGTTGAATTCGTAGACGAGCCCGTGCGTCACGTCCTTGGCGACATCGCCGTGGCTCGGCATTCCACTCCTCCTCGTACGGCAGCACGTGCTCCATCGCGAAGGCGAGAGCGAAAGGCGCCAAGCCGATCGGAGCCGTCCACCATAACGAGTGACCGTGCGCGACGAGATAGATCGCGAGGCCATTGAGGCCCAGCAGCATGACAGGCACGTAGCCGTAGCGGGCGAAGACGCGAACCAAACTCATGTCTCACTCCAAGTCGTGAACGCCCGGCCAGCGGGACAGCACAGACGGGCGCGTATACGGGGACACCTCCGAACCGGGAATGATGAAACGGAAGCGCCGGGTCGGTCTGTTCCGCGCGAGACAATTTGTCAGGGACGCAAAACGGCGAACGCCCGATAGCGGCCCTCGCTATCGGGCGTCATACCCCGAAATTGTCAGGAAAACCAGAACTCTGCGACGATCAGTTGCAATGAAGGTTTACTGATCGTGGCGATAAGCCGATCTTACGCCGTTGGCTGTTTTGCCTCGCGCGAGGCCTTCGAAAGCCGAGCCAATTCAGCTGGATCAGAGACGTTGGCATCTTCCAGGACGTCCTCGTCGACGTGGGCGGCGTGCCAGACCTTTGGCGCATGGTCGACATGCAGAATTCCCAAGGCGGTCGGACGGCCGGTGTCGGGGTCCGACGGTCCATAAAGGCCTTCGACGACCACGCCCTTCTCGGCGTACTCGGGATCGCGGAGGAGCAGCTCGTGCAGCTTTTTCAAGTTGTAGTGGGGAACCGACGACATCAGGTGATGCGGCAGGTGATAATTCATGCCCCACGGCATGACGGCGAAATTGAATACCGGTCCGGTCATGAACACCCGGGAGTTCGTCATCTTTCCGCGATCGGCATTGCCGTGTTGCAACCACTCGCGCAGGATCATGAAAACGGGGAACGTCGTGAACAGCGGCACGACCCAGTAGAGGGCGAAGTAGCCCCAGGCCTTGTTGTAACCCGTGAGGTCAATGGCGGTCAGGGCCGTGTAGAGGATGGCCATGAAGGTCAGGCGCGTCGTGAACAGGACGCGCTGGGAGAACACCGGCTCGACGCGGCTGCCCGGGTACCAGTCGTCGGGGATCAGCAGGTAGAACGCCATCGCGGCCGCGTAGATCGTGCCGATCGTGCCCAGGGCGACGGGGGCACCGACGCCAAGCAGTAGTTCGCCAAGCAGGATGGCTGGAACGAAGGCCGCAAACACGATGCCGATGGCGGCCGTGAGCCAATGGCCTGGCCGCTTGGGGTCGCCATAGGGGTTCTCGCCGAGGCCCAGCGCGCTGTAGCGGGCGCGGGCGACGGTGTAGCTGACGAGGTTGGGGATCCACAGGAGCCGCAGCAGGCCGCGCACCATTTCAACGTGGGTCAATGGGAAGTCGAGCCAGTGGCCGGACTGTTCGGCCTGCGCGAAGTTCGGATCATTCTTCGGATCGTTGACGAACTGATGATGCGACAGGTGATGCAGCCGGAAGTGATGTGTCGACGTGTAGATGGGAAACGCGGCCAGCCAATCGGACGCGACCTCGTTCAAGGTGCGGTTGGCGAACAGGTAGAAGTGCGTGCCTTCGTGGATGGCGCCGCCGAGCTGGTGCTGGCAGGCGCCGATGATGGTGATGGTGAGCGCTGCGATCGGGATGACCCAGAGAGCGCTGTAGCCGGCGGCGCGGAGCGTAGCTTCGCCCCAGATCGCCAACCCGATAGACCCGGCGATGACCGCCCAGTTCATGGCGAGGTAGCGCCAGTTGGTCCAGTTGTCGCGCGCCTTCAGCGCGTTGATCTCGGCGACCGAGTAGCGCGCGGTGCGGCGTGGTGCTGGGCTGGATTTGGTATCGGAATTTTTCGTCAGTCGCGCATCGGGTTGTAGGGTCGCCGTATCGATCGCCATGCTTCGCTCCGCTGGGCCAATTGTGCTCAACTCGACGCAAACTTCGATGCCGACGCCGGATTACCTCCGATCGAAATTATTCAACTAGACATAGGCTTATGGTGCTTCGCTCAGTTCGTTCAAGTGACATCTGCGATGTTCCTCCGCAGACTTTTCAGCTGCTTCTCGAATGTTGCTGCGTCGCCGATCGGAAGCGAACATTTCGTGCCGAGACATGCGAATGCGGTGGCCTCGTCCGGTGTGCGGGCGCTTGCCCTCGAGGGCGGGCGCTGATGCGTCTTGGTGAGCGGATTGCACGATGAGTTCGCTGGCGCCTGGCAGCGACAGCCGATGCAGCGCGTCGGAGAGTTCGCCGGTCTGTGGTGGCGGCGGCGCGGGATAGATGACGATCAGCTGCGGCGCGATGTGATCCATGGCGCCGGCCAGCATGCCGGCATGGCCGATGGGGTTGGCAGCGATCTGCGAGGCGAAGGCATTCGTCAGCGCTATGGCCCTGGCGGCGTATTCCGGCTTGCCCGAGAGGAGACCAAGCGCTGCGAGATTGGACAGCATGATGGCGTTGGCGTTCGGCGTCGCATCGTCCTGTCCCGGGGTGAGGCGGACGATGACGTCTTCCGTGTCGTCGGCGGCCATGGCGTAGCCGCCCTTGCCGTCGCTCCAGTAGTGCTTGTCGAGGACGGACGCCCAGCGCTCGGCCGCTTCCAGGAAGCGCGCTTCGCCGATCGCCTCGTAGAGGCGCAGCGCGGCCCAGATCATGTTGGCGTAGTCGCTCGCCGTAGCGGGCGCCTTGGCCTTGCCGGACGCGATAGGAATGGAGGAGGCGGCCATCTTTCGTCATGGCCTCCTCGATAAACAGGAAGGCGCGCTTGGCAGCCTCCTGCCAATCAGGACGATCGAACACGACAGCAGCGCGCGACAGCGCGGCGATCATCAGGCCGTTCCAGTCGGCGAGGATCTTGTCGTCGAAGCCGGGACGAATGCGGCCGGCGCGTGCGGCCAGCAGCTTCTCGCGCAGGGTGCGCAGATGGGTTTCGGCTTCGATGCTTCCCAGCGCCTGGTTATCGAGACGGTTGGGAATGTTGTGGCCTTCGAAGTTGCCGGCCTCCGTGATGTCGTAGGCGGCCGCGAAAATCTTGGCATCCTCCTCACCGAGGATCTTGCCAACCTCCCCAAGGGACCAGACGTAGAACTTGCCTTCCTCCCCTTCGCTGTCGGCATCGAGCGAGGATGCGAATCCGCCGCCTTCGCCGATCATCTCACGCAGCAGCCAGGTGATGGTTTCGTCGATGCGCTGGGCGAACAGCGGTTCATGCGTTTCGCGCCAGACTTCGGTGAGGAGGTCGAGCAGCAGCGCGTTATCGTAGAGCATCTTTTCGAAGTGCGGCACGAGCCAGCGCTCGTCGACGGAGTAGCGCGCGAAGCCGCCGCCGACGTGATCATAGATGCCGCCCTGGCAGATGTTGCGCAGCGTGTTGACGACGGCTGCCTGCGACGCGTCGTTGCCGTAGCGGATGGCGCCGCGCCAGAGCAGCCAGAAGAAACTCCACTGCGGAAACTTCGGTGCGCCGTTGAGGCCGCCGTGCGTGACGTCGACCGCGCGCACCATGCGCGACGTGAGATCGCGCAACAGGTCGTCGTCGATGACGATCGACTTGCCGGAACCTTGGCCGGTGTCCTGCTCACGGGAGAGGGCGTTGACGAGAATGTCGGCGTTATGGATCACGTCATCATGCTGGTCGCGATGGATCGTCGAGACGCGGCGTAGAACGTCCTTGAAGGCGGGACGGCCGAAGCCGCTTTCCTTCGGGAAATAAGTGCCGCCCCAGAACGGGCGCGCATCGCTGTCGAGAAACATCGTCAGCGGCCAGCCGCCCTGCTGCCCGAGCTTATGCAAAGCGCCCATGTAGATCGCGTCGATGTCCGGCCGCTCTTCGCGATCGACTTTGATGTTGACGAACAACTCGTTCATGACGTCGGCGGTGGCCTGGTCCTCGAAGCTCTCGTGCGCCATCACGTGGCACCAGTGGCAAGCCGCGTAGCCGACGGAAAGCAGGATCGGCTTGTTCTTGGCGCGCGCTTCGGCCAACGCCTCGGGACCCCAGGCCCACCAGTGCACCGGGTTGTCCTGATGCTGGAGAAGATAGGGGCTCGTTTCCTGACCCAGACGATTTTCGCTCATGCTGTTTTCTCTTTGCGTGCCGGTTCGCTGCGGGCGCCAGTCTCTGCGGACGACGATCGTGGGAACGATCTTGAATACGTCCTCGATGCGGATGCAGTCATTATTTCACGTGAATCATCGCGTGACCAAGGCGGCGCGCGACAGGATAATCGAACGTGGAGTGTCCTGTTCCGCGGCGCCTTCCTGGTTTCGTCAAGGCTGGGGTTCGTCATGGGAATGGCATCAGCCTACGGGCGCAATACGGTTGCGGCGGCGGCCGGGAATTTCCCGAGCAGGCGTAGGCGGCATCGCCGAACAGATTCCCGAGGCGTTGTTTCGCGCGCAGAGTTTTGCGTGGGTCGCCCGCTATGCGCCAGGCGATCTGGCCGTGCGGGCTTTCGACATTGGAAGTGCGGACGGCTTTCCGTCCTGATTGCGAGGCAGTTGGCGTCAGAGGACGCTGACGCGGCGGAGACATTCGCCAACGCGCTGCCGGCCTGCAAGGCGCGCGACCGTATTGTGCGCGGGTTGGCTGAAGGCGTCTCGTGCGCACCTCGGCCGTTCTTCTGGTAGAGCTCTTCCGCGAACGGCGAATTCCGGGGTCAGACCCAGCGAGTCGCCCGCAAGCTGCACGTTATCGATTCATCGCAGATGGCGCTGTCCGTTTCACGTGAATCCCTCTTTGCGGAGGATCGCGTGGACGCTTCCGCCCGCGACAGGCTAGTCGAACTTGCCAGTGTCCTGTTCCGAGGTGCGTATGACGGCCGAGCCTCCCCAGTCAGCGACGATCTACGCTTTGTCGAGTGCGCCAGGGCGTGCGGGCGTTGCGATCGTCCGCGTTTCGGGGTCGCATGCGGGCATGGTGCTCAACGTCATGACGCCACCGCGGCCCAAGCCGCGCGTGGCGGGTGGACGGCGCATCCTGCACCCGAAAACGGGAGAGGTGCTGGATCGCGGCATCGTGTTGTGGTTCCCGCAGCCAAACAGCTTCACCGGCGAGGACGTTGCCGAGCTGCAGCTCCACGGGGGGCGAGCCGTCGTCGCTGCCGTGCTGGAAGCGCTGGGCGAGATCCCCGGGTTGCGCATGGCGGAGGCCGGGCGAGTTTGCGCGGCGCGCCTTCGACAACGGCAAGATCGATCTGGCGCAGGCCGAGGGGCTGGCGGATCTCATCGACGCGGAGACCGAAGGGTCAGCGGCGCCAGGCGTTGCGGCAGGCGAGCGGGGCGCTGTCGTCATTATACGAAAGCTGGCGCAAGGCGCTGATCGACGCCAGTGCGTTGGTGGAGGCTGCGATCGACTTTTCCGACGAGGGCGATGTGGGTGCGCGGTCGTTCGACCAGGCGCGCGGCATCGTCGAGACGCTGCTGCCGGCCATCCGCCATCACCTGGACGATGGGCATCGCGGCGAAATCCTGCGCGATGGGTTTCACGTCGTGCTGGCGGGGGCGCCGAACGTCGGCAAGTCGAGCCTGCTGAACGCGCTGGCGCGACGCGACGCGGCGATCGTCTCTGAGGAGGCGGGTACGACGCGGGATGTGATCGAGGTGCGGCTGGATCTCGGCGGGGTGCCGGTGATCGTGTCGGATACGGCCGGCATTCGCGAGACCAGCGGCTCCGTCGAGCGCGAGGGCATCCGGCGGACAATCGCCACGGCGCGCGAGGCCGATCTGGTGATCTGGCTGACGGAGGCCGACGAACCGCAAATCGCGCCGCCCGACGAATTGCGCGCGCTGGCCGAGCGGACATTGCTGGTGCTCAACAAGGTGGACCTGATCGAGCCGCGGCCGGCGAAGGCTGCCGATGTGCTGCTGCCGGATGACATCCTGGCGATTTCGGCCAAGAGCGGTGCGGGGATGGCCGAACTCGTCGGCCGGCTGGCGGGGATCGCGGCCGAGCGGGCGGGAACGGGGGAGGAGCCGGCCATCACCCAAGTGCGTCATCGACAGTTGATCGAGGCCTGCGCCAGCAACCTGGAGACGTTTCTGCGCGAGCCTCCCCATCAGGTGGAGATCCGTGCGGAGGATCTCCGCGCCAGTGTCTCAGCATTGGGGAGGATTACCGGGCGGGTGGATGTCGAGGACGTGCTCGACCAGGTCTTCGGTAGATTCTGCATCGGCAAATAACGTGTAGTGACTCCCGTTTCACGTGAAACGAATACTTAACCGATGACTCCGTCGAACTCTAGACTTAAGCGTTTTCATTTAGTTTTGGATTCAACTTGGACTCGGAATCCCCCGCCGTTTGACTCCAAACCTGTCTGTCGACGCCATCAGACTTGAAAGCCTCCTGCTTAACCAGGAGGCCTGCAAAGCCGTCGTCCTGCGGAGGCTGCACTTGCGGGGGAGGGCCGGTCGCCCGTAGAGAGTGGGTCAGACCCATGAGCCACCTTGGGGGTCTGACCCGATAGCGAGACGCGCATTTGATGAGCGACCTGAAGTTCGATGTGATTGTAGTCGGCGGCGGCCATGCCGGCGTCGAGGCTGCGGCTGTGGCAGCGCGTATGGGCGCGCGCACCGCGCTGGTGACGCACAAGTTTGCTACGATTGGGGAGATGTCCTGCAATCCGGCGATTGGCGGGCTCGGGAAGGGTCACCTTGTTCGCGAGATCGATGCGCTGGATGGACTGATGGGCCGGGTGGCCGATGCCGCGGGGATCCAGTTCAAGCTGTTGAACCGGTCCAAAGGGCCGGCCGTGCATGGGCCGCGCGCGCAGGCGGATCGTAAGCTGTATCGCCAGGCGATGCAGGCGGCGATCCAGGAGACCCGCAACCTGGACGTCCTGGAGGGCGGGGTTGAAGACCTCATCGTCCGGGAAGGCCGCGTTGAGGGTGTCGTACTTGCCGATGGACAGCAGGTTGCCGCGGGTGCCGTCGTGCTGACGACGGGGACGTTTCTCAACGGCCTGATCCATATGGGGGAGACGAAGATCCCGGCCGGGCGCGTGGACGAGGCGCCGGCGCTGAAGCTGTCGGATCGCCTGCGAGCGCTGGGTTTGCGGCTGGGGAGGCTGAAGACCGGGACGCCGGCGCGGCTGGATGGAAGGACGATCGACTGGGCGGGCCTGGAAATGCAGCCGGGCGACGAGGAGCCGGTGCCATTTTCGTTCCTGACGGAGAAGATTACAACGCCGCAGATCTCCTGCGGAATAACGTCCACCACGGCAGCAACGCATGACATCATCCGCGCCAATCTTGCGCGGTCGCCCATGTATTCCGGGCAGATCGACAGTATTGGCCCGCGTTATTGTCCGTCGATAGAAGACAAGGTGGTGCGCTTTGCCGATCGTTCGTCGCACCAGGTCTTCCTGGAGCCGGAAGGCCTAGACGACGATACGATCTATCCCAACGGCGTCTCGACATCATTGCCAGCAGATGTGCAGGCAACCTTTCTGCGGACAATGCCCGGACTGGAGAAGGTCGAAATCAAGCGGCCGGGTTATGCGATCGAGTACGACTATGTCGATCCGCGTGAGTTGAAGCCGACGCTCGAGGTCAAGGCGTTGCCAGGGTTGTTCCTGGCGGGGCAGATCAACGGCACCACCGGATATGAAGAGGCCGGCGCGCAAGGCATCGCGGCAGGCATCAACGCGGCACTGCTGGCGGGCGGCGGAGAGCAGACGTTCGTCGTGTCGCGGGCCGATGGGTACATCGGCGTGATGATCGACGATCTCGTGACGCGCGGGGTTTCCGAGCCCTACCGCATGTTTACCTCGCGGGCGGAATACCGGCTCAAGCTGCGTGCGGATAATGCTGATCACCGGCTCATGCCGATGGGCATGACTGCGGGATGCATCGGGTCAAAACGACAAAATGTGTTTGATTACAAAGCACAAGCGCTGCGGAATGGAACTTCGTTGTTGCAGCAACTTTCGTTAACGCCGAGTGAAGGCGCCGCGATCGGGCTTTTGATCAATCAGGATGGAAAGCGGCGATCTGCCTTCGATTTGCTGAGCTTGCCAGACGTGACGCTGGAAAGGCTCGGCCAAATCTGGCCCGAGATCGGGCAAATTGCGCCGAAAATTGCTGCTCAGCTCGAGATCGACGCCCGTTATGCCTCATATCTTGTGCGGCAAGACGAGGACGTGGCCGCGCTGCGGCGCGACGAGGGGCTCGGAATCCCGGTGGATTTCGATTTTTCGCAGATCGCGGGGCTTTCTAATGAAATTCGCACGAAGCTTTCGGCTGCGCGGCCGGCCACTTTGGCCCATGCTGGGCGTATTGAGGGCGTTACGCCCTCGGCCTTGATGCTTTTGGCGGCCAACTTGAAGCGCGCGAAGCCCCGCAAGTCGGCCTAGCGCAGTGCGATTTCCAGCCGATGCCAAACAGAATTCCGGATCGCATTCTGGGCCCCGCAGACTTCGCCCGCGCTTTCAACGTTTCACGTGGAACGCTTGACAGGCTAAAATCATATGCCCGGTTGCTGACCCAGTGGCAGGCGAAAATAAATCTCGTGGCTCCGGGCACATTGGCCGAAGTCTGGCACCGCCATTTCGCCGATTCGGCCCAGCTGGTGCGATTTGCGCCCGTTGAGGCAAAAACTTGGCTCGATTTAGGGTCAGGAGCAGGGTTTCCGGGCCTCGTCGTGGCCACGCTGCTGGCCGAAAAGGGCCAGTGCCGGGTCACGTTATGCGAAAGCGATACCCGGAAAGCCGCCTTTCTGGCTGATGTGAAGCGCAAGCTCGGGTTGGCTGTGGACATCATTCCGGCGCGAATCGAAACAGACTCAACTCACGTTAGTGTTGGGCAAGTCGATGTTGTTTCGGCCCGTGCGTTGGCACCGCTTCAGCGGCTGGTGCCGCTCGCGGCCCCGTTTTTTCATGAGCGGACCGTTGGTTTGTTCGCGAAAGGGCGCGAGGCTGAGAAGGAAATGGCTGAAGCGGCAATGACTTGGCACTTCGAAGCTGAGTTGATGCCTAGCTTGACTGACCGGGAGGGGCGGATCGCTGTGATCCGGAAGCCGGTCGCAAATAGAGGGGATTAGGCCCGTGTCTCAGGTGCTGAGGGTTTTAGCGGTCGCCAATCAGAAGGGCGGCGTCGGCAAAACGACGACGGCCATCAATCTGGGGACTGCGCTGGCCGCAACGGGTGAGCGGGTTCTGGTGATCGACATCGATCCACAGGGCAACGCCTCGACGGGCCTCGGGGTGCCGCTCGAAGCACGAAAGCTGACGACTTACGATGCGCTGATCGGCAATTGCACGCTTCTTGATGCGGCCGTCCAGACAGCGGTGCCCGGGCTGTTCGTGGTGCCCGGCAACACGGACCTGGTGGGCCTTGAATCTGATTTGATGAACGATTTCAACCGGCCGTATCGTTTGCGTGATGCGATCGCGGCGCTCGTCGGACAGCTGCGTGCGCGGGGCGCCGACAAGGGTTTCAATTTCGTGCTGATCGATTGCCCGCCGTCGCTGAACCTGCTGACGCTGAACGCGATGGCGGCGGCAAACGCGGTGCTGGTGCCGGTGCAGTGCGAGTTCTTCGCGCTGGAAGGCATTTCGCAGCTGAAAGACACGATCGACCAGATCCGCTCGACGCTGAACCCAGGCCTGGAAATTCAGGGCGTGGTGCTGACGATGCACGATGCCCGCACGTCGTTGTCGCGCGAAGTGGCAGACGAAGTCCGCGCGTTCTTCGGCCCGAAAGTCTACGACAGCATGATCCCGCGCAATACGCGGGTGGCCGAGGCGCCGTCGCACGGTAAGCCGATCCTGCTTTACGACTACGATTGCCCGGGCAGCCAGGCGTATATCCGGCTCGCGACCGAGATTATCGGGCGTGAGAAACGCGCGGCCTGATGGGCTGAGGTACGATCGGCGTCCGACTGAACGAAGAAACCAGGATTGAATCGGGTATGAACCAGCCACTGCAGAAGAGCCGCCTCGGTCGCGGGCTTGCGTCGTTGATCGGCGAAACGCAGCCGTTTTCGATGGCGTCGGCACCTGGTTCAGCTCAGCCGCGATTGCCTTCGGAGGGCGAGCATCGGGTCGTTTCGATCGATCAGGTGAAGACGAATCCGCTCAACCCGCGCAAGGATTTCCGTGACGAAGAGCTGGCGGAACTGGCGGATTCCATCCGCGCCAAAGGTTTGGTGCAGCCCATTCTCGTGCAGGCGCGATCCGACGGGCTCGGGCAATTTCGAAATTGTTGCCGGCGAACGGCGCTGGCGTGCGTCGGGCAAGGCGGGGCTGCATCAGGTTCCCGTCATCATTCGCGATCTCGATGACAAGGAAGTGCTCGAACTCGCGATCATCGAGAACGTGCAGCGCGCCGATCTCAACGCGATCGAGGAGGCTACCGGTTATCGCGATCTGATCGAGCGCTTCGCCTATAGCCAGGAAGCGCTGTCGGAGATCATCGGCAAGAGCCGCAGCCATGTCGCAAATACGTTGCGGCTGTTGAAGTTGCCGGATTCGGTTCAGGCCATGCTTCAGGAAGGCCGGTTGACGGCCGGGCATGCGCGCGCGCTGATCGGACGGCTCGATGCCGAGGATCTGGCGCGCATGATCGTCGACAAGGGCCTCAACGTCCGCGAGGTCGAGGCGCTGGTGCAGGCCGGGGCGGCGATCGCCGGCGGACACGGCGGCGCACGCAAGGCGAAGGACAAGGACGCGGATACGAAGGCGTTCGAGAAGGAGCTGGCGGATACGCTCGGCCTCAAGGTCGAGATCAAGCGCGGCTCGGGCGAGAGCGGAAATCTCGTGATCAAGTACGGCAACTTCGACCAGCTGGAATATATCCGGTTGCGACTGAGCGGCTTGCCAGGAAGCTAACGTCGCCGTGCTTCTCTGCCGGAAAACCGCTTCACACTTTTCCGGAAGCACCTGAACGCAGTATTCGGCGCGGTCTTCAGCACGTTATTCTAAAGTTTTGGCCCTGAACCCCGCATTTGCTTGACGGGGGGCTTTGCAGTTGCTGTGTGGTGCCCACGTTTGCGGGCAAGAGACCAGCTATGAGCAACGACGTTCTGAGGCAGCTTGCGGCGACGATCCGTGCGCGGCGCCTTGAGGGTTCAGAGACCTCCTATACGAACCAGCTGCTTGAGGCTGGGCCGGAAAAGTGTGCCCGCAAATTTGGCGAGGAAGCCATTGAAGTGGTCATCGCCGGGATCGCGCAAAGCCCTCAGTCGTTGAAGTCCGAGGCAGCGGACGTTCTCTATCATTTGCTGGTGCTGCTCGAGGCGCGTGGCGTCGCGTTCGATGACGTGCTGGCGGAGCTTGAGCGGCGTTCCGGAACGTCAGGGCTGGCGGAGAAGGCGGCACGCGCTCAGCGCGGCTAGTTAGGGTTGAGAACCATGAGTTCCAAACGGACCTCTGATGATCCCAAGGCGGCGGCGAGCCGGCTGGAGTTCATTTTTCAGCCGCCCGACCTGCAGTTTTCGCCCTACCGCGTGTTCGATCGCGAGAGCTGGGCGCGATTGCGTGCCGATACGCCGATGACGCTGGCGCCGAAAGAGCTTGAGCAGCTGTCGGGTGTGATCGAAGAGCTTTCGGTCGATGAGGTGGAAGAGATCTACCTGCCGATGTCGCGGCTGTTGAACCTCTACGTGGCCGCGGCGCAGGAGCTGCACGCGGTGACGACGAAGTTCTTAGGCCGCAAGGACGGCAAGGTGCCGTTTATCATTGGCGTTGCGGGATCGGTGGCTGTCGGCAAGAGCACGACGGCGCGTGTTTTGAAGGCGCTGCTGGCGCGTTGGCCCGACCATCCACGGGTCGATCTCATCACGACGGACGGCTTTCTGTATCCCAATGCCGAGCTCGAGCGGCGCGGCCTGATGAACCGTAAGGGCTTTCCGGAGAGCTTCGATACCGCGCGGCTGCTGAACTTCCTCAATGACGTGAAGTCGGGCAAGCAGCAGGTCGAAGGGCCGGTCTATTCGCATTTCCATTACGACATCCTGCCCGGCCAGAAGATGGTGATCGAACGGCCGGACATCCTCATCGTCGAGGGATTGAACGTGCTGCAGGCAGCGCGGCTGCCGCGCGAGGGCGAGGCGATCCCGTTCGTTTCGGACTTCTTCGACTTCTCCATCTTCATGGATGCCGACCCGGCCGTGATCGAGGAGTGGTACCTGGAGCGGTTCATGCGGCTGCGCAGTACGGCGTTCCGAGATCCGGGCGCCTACTTCCATCGCTATGCCAGCCTGACGCATGACATCGCCTACGGCCGGGCGCTGGAGCTGTGGCGCGACATCAACCTGAAGAACCTGGAAGAGAACATTCTTCCCACGCGCCAGCGCGCCAGCCTGATCATGCGCAAGACCGCCAACCACCGCGTCGACAGCGTCGCGCTGCGCAAGCTTTAGCTCCGTCACGGGGTTGCGCAGACGCAAAAAAGGCCGCTTGGGGGAGCGGCCTAAGTATCCCAATCTGTTCTAGGCAAACTACGCGGGACGTGAACTGCCGCGACCTCAGGCGAGGGCGCGGTCGTGATCTGTTGTGAAACGCCTGGAAAGCGACGTGGAACGCAACCGGGCACTGTAACGCCAGGGAAACCGGCGAAACTTAAATCATCTGCCGGACAAGCATGGACTGGACGTCAAACGCATAGCGAACAGTATCGACGCCGGCGCCATACCAGGCCCAGAACAAGCGGTGGGCTGATGTGGCTTCGGCGGGATTGGTGGGGCGGGGCATAGAGTGCGAAGCGGCAGTCGTTGGCTGCTTCAGTGTGCTGGTGGCCGGCTCCGAGTGAGCGGCCGCGGCGCGGATCGGCGATGACGCGGGCATTGCTGCCTTTGCATTTCGCTGAGAGACGCGACGATCTTTCTTACGCGGCATCAGTTACGGATCCGGCGTTGATTCGACTGATGTGAGTTTCCGCGCGTATCCCTCAGAAATCTAGTGCTAATCAGCTCTACTGGATGAATTGGCTTCTGCAACCAATTCAATTTGTTGCGGAATTGCCAGCTTAAGATTGCGGATACGCAGAACAAATCGAGTCTATGCTGCAGCAACCGCAGATCAACGAAGTATTGGAGAGTCCTACAACACAGACCACCCTACGTGAGCAAACCGGCTTTCCTGGCGAGGCCGGCGAGATTGGCTTCAGGGCGCGCGCCGACGTGGCTGATGATCTCGGCCGCTGCCAGGCTGGCAAGGCGGCCGGATTTTTCGAGGTCGAAGCCCTGCGAGACGCCGAACAGGAAGCCGGCAGCGTAAAGATCGCCGGCGCCGGTGCTGTCGACCACCTTCGACACGGGCGAAACGGAAATGTTGATGCTTTGTCCTTCAGAGAGAATGACGGAGCCCTTCTCGCTGCGTGTCAGGGCTGCCAGCTTGGTATCGGCAGCGGCACGCTTTGCCGCCTCGTCGAAGCTATCGGTCTCATAGAGCGACATGATTTCGGTTTCGTTGGCGAACAGGATGGCGATGCCCGAGCGGATCAGTTCCAGGAATTCGGTGCGATGGCGGGCGACGCAGAAGCCGTCGGACAGCGTCAATGCAACCTGACGGCCGGCCGCGTTGGCGATCTTGACGGCTTCGCGGAAGGCCGCCTTGGCGGCGGGCTTATCGAACAGGTAGCCTTCCAGGTAGACGATGGCGCTGTCGCGAATGACGGCAGGGTCGACCTGGGTGGTGTCCAGATCCGTGGAGATGCCGAGGTAGGTGTTCATCGTGCGCTCGCCATCCGGCGTGACGAGGATCAGGCAGCGCCCGGTGGGATCGGCCTCGGCGATGGCCGGGCTGTCGAACGTCACGCCGATGGCGTTGAGGTCGTGGCGGAAGATCTTGCCGAACTCGTCGTCTGCGACCTTGCCGATGAAGGCTGCCTTGCCGCCGAATGATGCCAAGCCGGCCATGGTGTTGGCTGCCGATCCGCCTGACAATTCAATCCCGGGGCCCATGCTGGCGTAGAGCGAGACGATGCGGTCGGCGTCGACCAGGGTCATCGCGCCCTTGGTGGCGCCGTGACTAACCAGAAACTGCTCGTCGCAGCGGCCGATGATGTCGACAATGGCATTGCCGATGGCAACGACGTCGTAACGCGCAGTGGTCATGGTGCCCCCAGTGGTTCAGCGGGCGCACTATAGGGACGGCAGACGGAGGCGCAAGGACGCGGGTGTCGCGTGCTGGGTGCCCGTAGCCGCTTAGCGGCGCGTGGTGCCGCTGCCGCCAGCGCGCGCGTGCTTTGCCAGCGTTAGCAGCAGGCGCTCGCTGAGGGTGTCTTCCAAAGCGCTGGTCAGGCGGGCGGCCTTGGCGGCTGTCGCTATGGCGGAGAGCGCTGCGTCCAGGCGCGGCGTGGACCACATGCGGAGCTGCGCTGCGAACGTGTCCTTCTGCCGGAAGTGCAGGGGTGGGCGCAGGCCGCGCAGGGCGTCGTCCAGCGAGCGGCCCTGATCCATGGCGGTGCGCGTGCGATGCAGGCGGTGGAAGTAGCGTTGCGTCGCCAGGATGATGCCTTGTGCGCTTTCTCCGGCGGCAACGGAGCGCGTGAACTCGCCGACCGCGCGGGCTGCGTCGCCGGAGGCGGCTGCGGTGATGATGCGGTCCATGGACTGTTCCGAGGCGTCGCCGACGATGGCTTCCACGTCGTCGACGTCGATCTCGGGCTTGCCAAGGGCATAAAGCGCAAGCTTTTCGACTTCACCGCGCGACAGGGCGCGATCGGCGCCGAGACGTGAAACTAGCAAGTCGCGCGCGTCGGGCGCGATCTTGATGCCGGCGGCGTCGAGAACCTGGCGCACCATGACTTCGAGGTCTTGGGCTTCGTCGCCGTAGCAGGCGATGGCGGCGGCCGTTGCCGACTTCTCAAACAGCGGGCGCAAGCCTTCGTCGGGCTTGAGGTTGCCGGCTTCGACGATCAAGACGCCGGCGATGGGTGGTCCATCCAGCAAGGGGCGAATGGCGTTGGCGTTGATGCGGCGGCTGGCGGTGGTGCGCACGATCTTGCGGCCGCCGAACATCGGCATCGTCATGAGTTCGACGGCGAGGCGGTCCGGGTCGTTGTCGAGGTCCGCGTCGTCGATGCGGATGATTTCGCCGGCGGGATCTTCGCGTTGGGCCAGTGCGCGTGCGAGGAACTGCGAGCGCTCGGATACGAGGCCGGCGTCGCTGCCGAAGAAAAGGATGGCCGACAGGCGCGGGTCAGGTGATTTGAGGAAGGCATTGGCCTGGTGTGCCTTGACGGCAACCATGAATGGCTCAGGCCGACGTGGCGAGGTAGGCCGCGAGGCGCGACTTCAGTTCTTCGCCGACCACCTTGGCAGCACGATCCTCAGCGTCCTTTTCGGCGCGGACGTTCGAGTAGATCGAGGTGAAGCGCTCGTAGCTGGCCTGGCCGAAGCTCTTGCCTTTGAGTACGACGGCTTTGTCAGTGATGCGGATCAGCTGGAACGATGCATCGATCGAATAGATCTGGCTTTGCGCGTCGCCGTCGCTGCGGATCAGGGTCGACGTTTTGCCTTCGCTGATGGCCACTTCGAGGCGGTAGGCAGGCTGCGGGGCGTTGCCGCCGCCGGTGGCCTGGAAGATGAGTTCGTTGCGGATGCGCTGGCCGACGCGGCCGGGGATCGGCGCCATTTCGACCTGGGCCAGCTTTTCAGAGACGTTGCCGCCGCCGAACTGGCTCGAACCGTAAAGCGGACGGAAACCGGAGTCGCCGCAAGCGGAGAGGACGGGTGCTGCAACTGAGACCGTGAGCAAGGCAAGCAGGAACGAACGGCGGGAGCTGGTTCCCGTCCCGTCACTCGAACTGTCGTTCGAGCCTGCCGGCCGATCCGCCTTAGGCAACGACATTCACAATCCTCTGCGGTACCACGATCACCTTCTTCGGCGCCTTACCC
Source organism: uncultured Pseudomonadota bacterium (assembly GCA_963846845.1). Lineage (GTDB taxonomy): Bacteria > Pseudomonadota > Alphaproteobacteria > Rhizobiales > Hyphomicrobiaceae > JAKAXS01. Next base: position 381,688 of record CAWJXQ010000017.1, read on the forward strand.
TCAAGGGCTCGTACGACCGAATCAAGGCGCAAAGCAGCCGCCTCAACTTCGTCTTTTCCAGCCGTGCGTGCAATGATCAGCTCGTCACGGCGCTTGCCATTTACCTGTACGGCAATGGTGATCTGATCGTCAACGAGCAAGGCCGGATCTGCGGCCGGCCAGGGTGCGATGGTGATGAGGGTGTTGTATCCAAGCCGCGACCAGCACTCCTCAGCCAGGTGGGGCATCATCGGTGCGATCGATTGGGCAAGGAATTCAGCGGCTTCGCGCAGGGCCCAGGGCAGGCCCTCGCCCGTCTTTTGCACAGCCGTGGAGAGGGCGTTGGTAAACTCGTAAATCTGGGCCACGGCCACGTTGAAGCGCAGGCCTTCGATGTTGCGGCCGATGGCGTCCAGGGCTTTGTGGGCCGCACGGCGCAGTTCGGTCGCCTCGGGGCCGAATTGGTGCGGCTTGGGTGTGCCGGGGGCCGGTGCCTTGTCGGCGGCGTCCTCGATCAGGCGCCAGACGCGCTGCAGGAAACGGCCGGCGCCCTGGACGCCGGCTTCGGTCCAGATGACGTCACGCTCGGGCGGGCTGTCGGACAGCACGAACCAGCGGGCGCAATCGGCGCCCCAATGGGCCAGGATGTCGTCGGGATCGACCAGATTTTTCTTGGACTTCGACATCTTGATGATGTCGCCGATGGCGGCCGGCTTGCCGGTGGCGATCTCGGTGGCCGTCCGGGCGCTGCCTTCGCCCTCGATGCGGACATCGGTGGGCAGCAGCCATTGGCCGTCGGCCGACTTGTAGGTCTCGTGGGTGACCATGCCCTGGGTGAAGAGGGCGCCGAACGGTTCGCGCACGTTCGAGGCAAGCTGCAGGTGGCCGGTGTCGGACAGGGCGCGCGTGAAGAAGCGGGCGTACAACAGATGCAGGATCGCGTGCTCGATGCCGCCGATGTACTGGTCGACGGGCAGCCAGTATTTGGCGTCAGCCTTGTTGGTCGGGGTGTCCGCGGTGGGATCGGTGAAGCGGGCGAAGTACCAGGAGCTGTCGACGAAGGTGTCCATCGTGTCGGTCTCGCGGCGGGCGGGCTTGCCGCACGAGGGACAGGCGACGTCCTTCCACGTTGGGTGGCGTTCCAGCGGGTTGCCGGGCTTGTCGAAGCTGGCGTCCTGCGGCAGTTCGATCGGCAGGTCCTTGTCGGGCACGGGAACGACGCCGCAGTCCTTGCAGTGGACGACGGGTATCGGGCAGCCCCAGTAGCGCTGGCGCGAGACGCCCCAGTCGCGCAGGCGGAAGTTGACCTTGCGCTGGGCAACGGGCTTGCCGGCCAGCGTCTGCTTCTCGAGACGCGAGGCGGCTTCCTCGAAGGCGGTCTTGGTGTCCATGCCGTCGAGGAAGCGCGAATTGATCATCGTGCCGTCGCCGTCGTAGGCCTTGTTCTCGATCTTGAACGTGGCGGCTTTTTCGCCGGGCGGCAGGATGACGGGCTCGACAGGCAGGTCGTATTTGCGGGCAAAGTCGAGGTCGCGCTGATCGCCTGACGGACAAGCGAAGATGGCGCCGGTGCCGTAGTCCATCAGCACGAAGTTGGCGACGTAGACGGGCAGCAGCCAGTCCGGCTCGAAGGGATGGCGGGCGCGAATGCCGGTGTCGAAGCCGCGCTTCTCCGCACTCTCGATGTCGGCGGCGGACGTGCCCATGCGGCGGATCTCGTCGCAGAAGGCGGCGAGTTCGGGATTGTTTTCCGACGCGGCCTTGGCCAGCGGGTGATCGGCGGCGATCGCCATGAAGGAGGCGCCGAACAGGGTGTCCGGACGCGTCGTGTAGATCTCCAGCTCGCTGAAGCCTTTGGGTGCGGTCGCGGGTTCCAGTTCCCAGCGGACGGACAAGCCTTCCGAGCGGCCGATCCAGTTGGCCTGCATCAGGCGCACCTTCTCGGGCCACTTCTCAAGGGTTTGCAGGGCGTCCAGCAGCTCGTCGGAATACTGGGTGATCTTGAAGAACCACTGGGTCAGCTCGCGCTGCTCGACCAGCGCGCCGGAGCGCCAGCCGCGGCCGTCGATCACCTGCTCGTTGGCAAGAACGGTGTGATCGACCGGGTCCCAGTTGACCTTCGAGGACTTGCGGTAGGCCAGGCCTTTGCGCAGCATGTCGAGGAAGATCTTCTGCTGGTGGCGGTAGTAGCTGACGTTGCAGGTGGCGATCTCGCGCGACCAGTCGAGCGACAGGCCCATCGACTTCAGCTGGCCCTTCATCGTGTCGATGTTCGCGTAGGTCCAGGTGGCGGGATCGACCTTGCGCTCGATGGCGGCGTTTTCGGCCGGCATGCCGAACGCGTCCCAGCCCATCGGGTGCAGCACGTTGAAGCCCTTGGCCCGCTTGTAGCGGGCGAAGACGTCGCCCATGGCGTAGTTGCGGACGTGGCCCATGTGGATGCGCCCCGAGGGGTAGGGAAACATCTCCAGCACGTAGCACTTGGGGCGGTTCGGGTCGGCGACGGCACGGAAGATGCCGGCTTGGGCCCAGGCATCCTGCCAGTGCTTTTCGCGTGCGGGGGCGTTGTAGCGTTCGCGTTCGATGGCCATGGGATGGTTAACGATGTCTCTGTCGGCTGGATTTTGCGTTGCGGGCTAAAGAGCGTGGAACGCCGGGATGGTCAAGCGAGGGCGGGCCAAAGGGCATATGTCGTGGTTTTGCGGTTTTTGCGACATAGCCGGCAGACGTGTCGTGACGGGCGACGTGTTCACCTCGCGAACATGTTCTGCTGGATGTGTTCACGAGGAGTTCGTTTGTGAACATTTCATCCGCGAGGAGTAGCTACGTAGCCTCTGAACTGGTGGTCGTTGCTTTTGAGCAGGTCCAAGAACCTGCTGTTTAGATATAGGACGTCACGTCCTTCCCGCCGTTGTTCGAGGACGCCGGCTGCTGCCAGTTCCTTCAAATATTTAGCTGCGATATTGCGGCTGGCAATTTGGTGTTCAACGAGATCGGCTGTCCGGCAGTACGGCTGTGTGAAGATGAGTTCTACAAGTTCCCGGCTGTATATCCGGGGGAGGGCAGCTTTGGTATATTGAACTGTTTCGTCCATGAGCGCCTTCAAAGCTTCGATCTTGTTGGTCGTCCATAATGCGGTGTGCTCGACAGCGTCCAGCATGAACAAGATCCAAGGCTCCCACGCTTGATCTACTGTGACGCCTGTTAGGAGCCGGTAGTAGCGCTCGCGATTTTGATTGATGTACTGGCTGAGGTATAAGATTGGCAGATCAAGACGTTTTTGATCAATGAGGTAGAGTATATTTAATGCGCGACCGGTGCGGCCATTGCCGTCCGGAAAGGGGTGAATGGCTTCAAATTGATAGTGGCCCACTGCCATTCGAATGATTGGATCGACGCTGGTTTCGTCGTGAAGGTATTTCTCCCAGTTCGATAGCTTTTCGTTGATGACTGCAGCGCCCTCCGGCGGCGTGTAAATGACTTGGCCGGTTGCGTTATTGGCTAAGTTGGTCCCAGGGAGCGCGCGGACATCAAGGTCGTAATCCTTGATCGTTCGGCAGATGGTAATTGCAGTTTGCACCGTAAGTGGGCGAACTTTGAGGTTGTCGAAGCCGTTGCGTAAAGCTGTCCTGTAACGGAGGATTTCCCGTGTTGCGGGGTCGGCATGGTCGGCGTCCGAGTTGACGAAGCGGAATAGCTTGTCGTTCGTTGTTACGATGTTTTCGATGGCAGAGCTGTCTTTGGCCTCGCGTAGGGGAATGCTGTTGATCAGGACTTCTTGATTGGGAATGTGCTTTGCCGCTTGTCTTAGGCCTTCGAGTTGACGGGTCGCGTCGATACATTTTTTTAAAATTGCTTTCGTTTCAGTATCTTGCGTCGGCGGCAGGGCTGGCAGAGCGTTGTAAGGTATGTTGGGATCGAATGATGCTAGGGTCATCTGCACTAATTTCCGTATTTTTAGTGCATGTTTTTCAGGTATGCACTGCTCCAGTGCACGTTTAGCATGACCTGCACTAAAAATCACAAAAACAGTGCATGATGTCGACTATATGCACTGAGGCAGTGCATGTCTTTGGCTAACTGCACTAATAATCGCAATATTAGTGCAGGTTTCTTTGATCCTGGGGTGACCTTCTATGCCTTCCGCCGCTACCCAAGCTCTCGCCGACATCAAGGCGCGCATCGCCGATGCCGCGCGAGAAGACGGCCGCGAGCCCGATGCCGTAAAGCTCATTGCCGTGTCGAAGACGTTTGAGGCGCCGGATATTCTGCCGGTGCTCGATGCGGGGCAGCGGTTGTTCGGTGAAAACCGCGTGCAGGAGGCGAAGGGCAAGTGGCCCGAGTTGAAGGCACGCTATCGGGATATCGAGCTGCACCTGATCGGACCGTTGCAGTCGAACAAGGCGGCGGAGGCCGTCGCGCTGTTCGATGCGATCCATTCGATCGACCGGCCGAAGATCGCCAAGGCGATCGCCGAGGAGATGACGAAGCAGGCCAAGGCGCTGCAGCTGTTCGTGCAGGTCAACACCGGCGAGGAGCCACAGAAGGCCGGCGTGATGCCGCGCGAGACGAAGGCGTTCGTCGGCATGTGCCGCGATCAACTGGGATTGCAACTCGCAGGGCTGATGTGCATTCCGCCGGTCGATGACGAACCGGCGGTGCATTTTGCGTTCCTGGACAAGCTGGCGAAAGAGTGCGGGCTTGCGGGGCGCAGCATGGGCATGAGTTCGGATTTTGACGTGGCGGTCCAATTCGGTGCCACGCATGTCCGCGTCGGCAGCGCGATTTTTGGCGCACGGTAGACGCACGGGGGGTTGCTAACGGCATCCACAGGTTTTCCACGCTCTGCTGTGGCGCCGAGCAACGGAACCTTGTCGCCGGTGCTAACGTTCAGCGTGTGATTTGGTAGTGCTGCGTTCAACTTAGCCTCAAGGGGTAGAGATCATGAGCGCGGCCACTTCTGCAGCCCGTTCCGAAGCTGATGCTGGCGCCGATGCGGCTGCCGACGAAGCAGCACGCGAGGCGCGAGCCGAAGAGCTAGACAAGCGCAAGGCCGCAGCGCCGGCGGCGAAGAAATCCGTCACCGTGCGCAAGAAGGCTGCACCGGCGACGGGCTGGCACGAATTCCTCATCGACGTTTGGATCACGAACTTCAACTTCACGGAGTTCGGCATTTACAAGCGCACGCGCAATCGCGCGAAGTCGCGCCAGTTCACTGTCGACATGGACGTCTATGCCGAAGTGATCGAGAACGGCGAGCGCACGGGGCTGATCGCCTATCGCGAAGACCTGTGGAAGAAGGCCGATGGCCTGGATCGCCGCCTGGTGTTCAAGCTGTTCAGCGAAAACCTGAACTGGCGCGCGACGATGGACCTGATGCTGGGGCGCTCCATCGCACAGACGATCGGTGCGCGCGGCCTGCCGGTGATGACGTATTCGATCAACACCGACGAAGATAACTACATGGTCTACCTGGAGCGTTCGGCCAACAAGTGGCCGTTCATGCCGGAGTACTTCTCGTTCTTCCTGATCGACGACAAGAACAAGCCAGAATTCTTCACGCTGCGGCGCGACATCATCAACCTGGCCGGCGACTATACGTTGCGTGACCAGACGGGACAGAAGGTCGGCTACATCGACGGCAAGGTGTTTTCCATCGGCGGCAAGTGGCGCGGCCGGGTGAAAGCCGGGCATCACGCCGACAAGCGGCTGCTGACGGTCATGAAGCTGTTCGGCGGCTTGATGATCTTCAACAAGGATTGCCGCCGCCACATGAAGGATCTGTACCGTCAGGTGCGCAAGGGCAAGGTCGAGGTGAAACTCGAACGCCAGGAAGGCGAGCTTTATATCAATCCGCGGCGGGTGCGGTAGAAGCTCACGCGAGGTTGCTCGCGGTAAAGCAGCTGGCTCCGGCCAGCTGCTTTTTTCGTGTCCGGATCAGCTCCGCTGCACGACCTCGTTGCTTTGAACTTGGGCGAAATGCTATGCGCGCTGTCAAGGTGGCGCAGTTTAAGCGCCCAAAAGAAAAGCAATGGGGAGTTTGCAGGGATGGACCAGGTACAGCAGGGATCCGACGTCTTCTTTCTTTTGATGGGTGCGATCCTGGTATTCGCCATGCACGGCGGCTTCGCGTTTCTTGAAGTCGGCACGGTGCGGCACAAGAACCAGGTCAATGCCCTGGTGAAGATCATGGTCGATTTCGCGGTGTCGACCGTGGCCTACTTCTTCATCGGCTACTGGGTCGCGTATGGCGTGACGTTCCTCGTGGATGCGGCCACGCTGAGCGGGTCGGCCGAAGGTCCCTACGCCCTGCAGGGCGCAAGCCTGGTCAAGTTCTTCTTCCTCTGCACATTCGCCGCCGCCATCCCCGCCATCGTGTCCGGCGGCATCGCCGAGCGGGCCCGCTTCGTGCCGCAGTGCGTGGCGACGGCGCTGCTGGTCGGCTTGGCCTACCCGTTGATGGAAGGCGCCATCTGGAACAAGAACTTTGGACTGCAGACGGGCTTCTTCGCGCCGGTTCTAGGAGCGGAGTTCAAGGATTTTGCCGGCTCCGTCGTGGTGCACGCATTCGGCGGCTGGGTCGCCCTGGCGGCCGTGCTTCGGCTCGGTGCCCGCATCGGTCGCTATGACAAGGGGCGCGGCATGGGCATTCCGCCGTCGTCTATCCCGTGGCTGGCGATGGGCTCGTGGATGCTGTGCGTCGGCTGGTTCGGCTTCAACGTCATGAGCGCTCAGAGCCTCAAGGGCATCTCGGGCCTAGTGGCGATGAACTCGCTGATGGCGATGGCGGGCGGTATCCTTTCGGCGCTGATCGTCGGGCGTAACGATCCGGGGTTCGTGCACAACGGAGCGCTGGCGGGTCTGGTTGCGGTGTGCGCGGGTTCGGATGTGATGCATCCCGTCGGATCCCTTGTGACGGGCGCGGTCGCCGGGGGCATTTTCGTGCAGATGTTTCAGGTCGCTTCCAATCGCTGGCAGATCGACGACGTGCTCGGCGTCTGGGCCCTGCACGGATTGTGCGGTCTATGGGGCGGCATCGCTTGCGGCATCTTCGGGCTGCAGGCGCTTGGCGGGCTCGGCGGGGTCACGTTTGCCGCGCAGCTTGCCGGCAGCCTGATGGGCGCGGCTTTCGGGTTTGCCGCGGGCACGGTGATCTACCTGCTGGTCGATCTCGTGTTTGGCTTCCGGATGTCACCGCAGGATGAGCGCCAGGGAGCCGACATCGCGGTTCACAATATCAGCGCCAACCCGGAGGAAGACGTTCGGTTGGGCCGCATCTAGACCTCGCTCGGCCCGGCGACCGTTCGCCAAGCGGCTATGCTGCTTGGCAGACTGCGCAGGCTTTGCAAGAACGTGGGTCGAAGACCTTTTCGATGCATGGAATGCGATGCGAGGGATAATGACGAGCCAACTGCCGGCGAGCGGCCTCGAGGCCTTGGCCAACGGCAGCCTGCTGTCGCCATTTTCCCGGCTGCGTCATCTGCTCGATAGCATTCCGGCGGGTCACGATCGCACGATCGACCTGACGCTTGGAGAGCCGCGCGAGACGATGCCGGCGTTCGTGGCCGACGCGCTGCGGGAAGCGGCGCTGACGCTGGCACAGTACCCGCCGATCCGGGGCACGGATACGCTGCGAGGGGCGATCGCGGGCTGGTTGCAGCGGCGGTTCGGGGTTTCCGCCGATCCGGCCCGCGAGATCCTGCCGTGCAACGGATCACGCGAAGGGCTTTTCTATGCCTGCTTCCCAGCCGTTGGACGCAAGCGGGTGAGCGGCCGCCCGGCCGTGCTCATCTGCAACCCGTACTATCAGGCTTATATGGGTGCCGCGTATGCGACCGGGGCCGAGCCGGTATTTCTCAACGCCACGGCCGAGACCGGATTCTTGCCGGACCTGGACGCGATTGCCGCCGACACGGAATTGCTGGACCGGACTGCCGCTTTCTATCTGTGCAGCCCAGCCAATCCGCAGGGCGCGGTGGCCAATCGCGCGTATCTGGCGCGCGCTCTGGCGCTGGCGCGTGCGCACGACTTCATGCTGTTCGTCGACGAGTGCTATTCGGAGATCTACACCGCCGGCCCGCCGGTGGGTGGCCTGGAAGTGGCCGCGGCGACGCCGGAGCGGTTCGCCAACATCGTGGTTTTCAATTCGTTATCGAAGCGGTCCAACCTGCCGGGATTGCGCTCCGGCTTCATGGCCGGCGACGCCCAGTTCCTCGATACGCTGTTTGAAGTCCGCAATCTCATCGGCCCGCAGGTGCCCGGGCCCACGCAGCATGCCTCGGCCCTGGTGTGGAAAGACGAGGCGCACGTGGCGGTCAACCGCGCAGCCTACGTCCGTAAGTTCGACGTGTGTGACGCCGTGCTGGGCGGGCGCTTCGGTTACGAGCGGCCGGCCGGGGGCTTTTTCCTGTGGCTGGATGTGCGCCAATTCGGCAACGGCGCTGACGCGGCGGTAACCTTATGGAAACGCTGCGGTGTCAAGGTGATACCTGGTGCTTTTCTTGGATCGGACGATCGGCACGGGGTGAACCCCGGAACCGGTTATGTCCGGGTCGCCCTCGTTCAGAGCGAGGAGATGATCAAGGAAGCGCTCGAACGTATCGTAGAAGTCGCCGCGTAAGAGTTTCCCGTTCGTGCACATGCTGTCGGACACATCAAGTTTGGAGCAGCGGTCCTTGCTTCCAGCCTCGCTGGAAGTACGGTTGCTACGTGGCATGGGCCGCATGGGCGGCTGGGTGCTGCTGGTGGCCGTCGGGGCTGCCTGGGCCAGCCTGTTGACGTCGTCGCTCAACGATCCGGGCTTTTCCAGCAGCAGTAACTGGCTCGGTTCGCCAGGCTGCGGCCGTCGCCGATCTGTTGCTTCAGACGCTCGGCTTTGCCTCGGTGCTGGTGTTGCTGGCGCCGATGTTCTGGGGCCTGGAACTGGTGCTCGGCGGGCGCGTCGAGAATTTCCGCGTCAAGGCTGCTTTCTTTCCGCTCTCCGTCTTGCTGTTGGCCGGCGCGGTGTCGTCGCTGCCGACGTACGAGGGCTGGCCTCTTCGCAACGGCTTTGGCGGCATCCTGGGCGATGTCGTCTACAGCTTCTCTTCCGGTTTGCTTGGGCTGACGAGCGCGCCGGGTGCGTCGGCACTTTCGGGCCTGGTGCTGTTCACGGGCGGCTTTGCGGCGCTCGCCTACAGCATCGGCATGGCGCTTTCGGACCTGGCGGTTGCGGTGAAAACGAAAGAGCTGCCGGATATCGCCGAGACGGCGGAAGCGCTGCATCAGGGCTTCAAGAGTGCTGCGATCGGCGTTCGCGACCGGATGCATAGCCTGTCGACGCGCGCGGTCAGCGATGACGATGGCGAGCGTTGGATGGACGCACGGCCGGAGCCGAAGTTCGAGCTTTCCGGGCGCCTCTTCGACCACGCCAAACGCAACGAGCCCGACCCCGATACGACGATTGCGATCGTGCCCGTGCCGGATCGCGATGACGATGCCGACGAGGACATCGACTACGACAGCGAATCCATAACGGCCGAGGCGAGCCGGATTGCGCGAAAGTTCGCGCCGAAAGTTTTTGCAGACAACGATGCGGATATCGACATCGAGCCGCGCGGATTGTTGATGCCGAAGCGCAGCGCGTCAGGCGCCGTGCCGCACAGTGCGCCGGCGGCGGTCCGGCCAGTGCAGCAGCCGGTCCATGCCGGCTATCAACGTTTTTCGCTCAATCTTCTGAAGCGCCCGCAGGGTGCGAAGTCCAATGCGGATGTCACGCTCGCGGCGCTGCGCGGCAGTGCGCAGATGCTGGAAGAGACACTGGCTGATTTCGGCGTGAAGGGCGAGATCAGGGACATCAAGCCCGGTCCGGTCGTCACGCTGTTTGAACTGGAGCCGTCGCGTGGCACGAAGTCGTCGCGCGTGATCGGTCTGGCCGACGACATCGCGCGCTCGATGAGCGCGATGAGCGTGCGCGTGGCCGTCGTGCCGGGCCGCAATGCCATCGGCATCGAATTGCCGAATGCGCGGCGCGACAAGGTGGTGCTGCGCGAGCTGCTGGAGTCCGATCCGTTCCGGGCGTCCGACGGCGCACTGCCGATGGTGCTGGGCAAATCGATCGAGGGCGAGCCGATCATCGCGGATCTCGCGCACATGCCGCATCTGCTGGTTGCCGGCACGACGGGCTCGGGCAAGTCTGTCGGCTTGAACGCGATGATCCTGTCGCTGCTGTACAAGAATTCACCCGACGACTGCCGCTTCATCATGATCGATCCGAAGATGCTGGAGCTGTCGGTCTACAACGGCATTCCGCATCTGCTTTGCCCGGTGGTGACGGAGCCGCAGAAGGCTGTCGCCGCGCTCAACTGGGTCGTGGCCGAAATGGAAGAGCGCTACAAGCGCATGGCCAAGTTGTCGGTGCGGCGCATCGATGTATTCAACACGCGCGTCCGCAACGCCAAGTCGCGTGGCGAGGCGATTTCTCGCACGGTGCAGACCGGGTTCGATCGCAACACGGGCAAGGCAATCTACGAGAGCCAGGAGTTAAATCTCGAGGCGATGCCGAACATCGTCGTGGTGATCGATGAATTCGCGGACCTGATGACGGTTGCGGGCAAGGACGTCGAGATCGCCGTGCAGCGCATCGCGCAGAAGGCTCGCGCTGCCGGCATCCATCTCATCATGGCGACGCAACGGCCGTCGGTCGACGTCATCACCGGCACGATCAAAGCCAATTTCCCGACGCGCATTTCATTCAAGGTCGCGTCGAAGATCGACAGCCGCACCATTCTCAACGAGCAAGGTGCTGAACAACTGCTGGGGCATGGCGATATGCTCTACGCCGCCGGCTCAGGCCAGACGATGCGCGTGCACGGGCCGTTCGTTTCGGACGAAGAGATCGAGAACATCGCGCAGCATCTGCGCGACCAGGGCGTGCCGCGCTACGTCGAGGGCATTACGGAGCACGGCATAAGCGAGGATGCTGGCGAAGACGACCAGGGCGCTGCCAACGGTGCGGACGATCTTTACGCGCGTGCCGTGTCGATCGTGATGCGCGATCGCAAGGCGTCCGTCAGCTATCTGCAGCGCCGGCTTTCGATTGGCTACAATCGCGCCGCCGACCTGATCGAGCGCATGGAAGAAGACGGCATGATTTCGGCCGCAAACGGCATGGGCAAGCGCGAGATCCTGAGCGGCGCTGCGTAAATTCTTCTGCCGTCGCCTTCGCACGCCAGTGATGCGGCTTTGCCGCAGGCAACCTGCGAATTTGGCTGGGCTAAGTCGCCGCCGACAGGCTATGAAACTGCCGTATCACGCGCGAATTGGCCTATATCTCGACGCAATGTTGGGGAATGTCACACGCAGCGCGCACCGCGAGCACAGTTTCACCGACCCGAGGGGCTTGATGAGGACGATCAGCAGCACTGCAGCTTTGGTTTGTGTGTTTGCGGCAGCAATTTCCGGCGCAGCCTTTGCGGAGGACGACAAGCAGCCGGCGGCTGCGGTTGGCGGCTCCTGGAATACCGAGGTTGCAGCCACCGGCGGTGCCATCGTCCTCGATGAAAAGCAGGCCGCGCTGGTGAAGCAGGTGGACAGCTATTTCAACGCGCTTGGCGACCTCAAGGGTTCGTTCATTCAGACCGGTGCCGACAAGAAGAAGATGAAGGGCAAGTTCTTCGTCCAGCGGCCAGGAAAGTTCCGCTTCGAGTATGCCTTGCCGTCAAAGCAGCTGATTGTTTCCAATGGCGAATCTCTCGCGATCCAAGACGCAGACATCGAGACTGAGGATCGCGTAGAGCTCGACAAGACGCCGTTCCGGCTGCTGCTGAAGAGCGAAGTCAATCTCGCGCGCGACGCGCAGATCATGGAGTTGCAGGATTCCGACGACGTGCTCGTCGTGGCTCTGCAGGACAAGAGCCCGGATTCACCGGGCAAGATCAAGCTGTTCCTGTCGAAGAAGCCGGAGCTTCGAACTTAAGGAATGGACGACGCTGGACGCGCAGAACCTCGAGACAAAGGTCGAGATTTCGGAGCTAGCCAAGGGCGAAAAGGCTGAGGCGGACATGTTCGTCATCAAGCCGATGGGTCTGATGCAACACCCCTAGGGTGCGTACGTTTTCCGATCTCATCCGATCAGCCTCTAGCCGGCGGCGCGTCGGATCGTCGTATGGTTAACAAACGGCGCAAATCGCATGGCTGTTGCCCAAATGCGTTTGGCAACTGCTAACGCTGGGGATAACTAGCGACTTGGCGGTAACGTTTTTGTGAAGTGTCGCTCCGCCCCCTATTGAATCTCTGCGTTGTGCGCTTAAATCCCCCGTATACAGGCAGTGCCAATTGTCTCGGTAGCTCCCCCCGTCTATCCGAAGGCACTGTCTGGGACGCCGGCTTCCCTCCCGGCGTCAGCGCGAGAGCGCATATGGCGCCCAACCCTGCCCCCCAGGGTTGGGCGTTCGCGCGTCTGGGCTTTGGCATTGATAGGCGTATGGGCACGCGTCCTGCGAAATCCCGCCCCTTATGCTCTGTGAATTTCAGAGCAGCCCTTTGAGGCCATAAACTCGTCAGTGCAAATGGGTCAGGTGGATCTGGCTCGGCTTGCGGGCCTGCGCGGCTTGGGTGCTGACGGCAGGAGCCGGGGCAAGCTGGGGCGGGATCTTTTCGAGCGATGCGGCCAGCGCGTTGTCGACACGGCGCATTTCGACGGCCATGTCGCTCAGGCGCTGAGAAATCTTTGCGACGAAATGATCGGCAAGCGATGCGTCCGTTTCCATCAGCATGCGCATGTTACGGCGTGTGATGCGGAAGGCGCGGACCGAACTGCGGGCCACAACCGTCGAGACGGCGCGCGTTTCGATCAGCATTGCAAGTTCACCGACGAGCGAACCGGCGACGACCGGCTCGCCGGTTTCGTCTGCGCGATCGTCGACGATCAGGACTTTGCCGGAGACGACCAGTATTGCGGCGTCGGGAATGTCGCCTTCGCTTTGAATGACGTCGCCCGCCTGGAAAACGATGCGTTCGGCCGACTTCGCGATGCGCTCCAGCCGGTCGCCGGACAGGCCGTCGAACATGGCAACGCGTGTGAAAGGTGTCAGCAGGCTATCGGTGGTCATGGCTCGGTATCCCGGTCGGCGCTCACAGATTGTGCGCGATAGGGTCAGCGTTCGCTGATTCGCCGAATCTGGTCCAGGCTAACGCCTGTGTATGACTGGGATAACGGCTGCAGTGGGCAGCGAGGTGTGCGGCTAGAGCACACTCGCTTCTGATTGACTCAGATGCTTGGGAGCGAACGTGCTCTAGATTTTTGTCTTAGAGACTGAATTCACGCTCTCGATGCGAGCGGTAAGGCTCGCTCTCGAACGATCAGGCTCTAGGGCACCAGCTTGTATCCACCCGCTTCGGTAATGAGGATCTCCGCCTTCGAGGGATCGTCCTCGATCTTCTGGCGCAGCCGATAGATGTGCGTTTCGAGCGTGTGGGTGGTGACGCCGGCGTTGTAGCCCCACACTTCGTGCAACAGCACTTCGCGCGTCACGACCTTTTCACCCGACCGGTAGAGATATTTCAGGATCGAGGTCTCTTTCTCGGTCAGGCGGACCTTGTTGCCCTGTTCGTCCAGCAGCAGTTTCGAAGCCGGCTTGAACGTGTAGGGCCCCAGATTGAAAACGGCGTCTTCGCTTTGTTCATGCTGGCGTAGCTGCGCGCGGATGCGGGCGAGGAGGACGGCGAACTTGAATGGCTTGGTCACATAGTCGTTGGCGCCGGCGTCCAGGCCGAGGATCTGGTCGGCGTCGCTGTCGTTGGCCGTCAACATGATGATCGGGCTCTTGAAGCCGGCCTTGCGCAGGTGGCGCACGGCCTCGCGCCCGTCCATATCGGGAAGGCCGACATCGAAAACGACGAGGTCGTGATGGTCTGACTTTGCGCTTTCGATGCCCTTCGTCGCGGTGCCGGCCACCGTGATCTCAAACTCGTCGTGGAGGGCGAGTTGATCGTGAAGGGATCCGCGCAGATCCTCATCATCGTCGACGAGAAGGATCTTGCGTGCCGTGCTCATGCTAAGAACGCTCCGATGCGAAAATTGATCATTGGCCTTGCCGAGGGGCATCGTGGTGAAAACGTGGCGTGAGATTAAGAAGAAAACCGGCAACCGCAAGTCTCAACTGCGTGTACTGAGCCGGTCCGCATCGGCAACTCAGGGCTGGCTGGCGTTTGGAAATTTGCGCGTACGCTGTGCGCTTGGGCCGAACGGGGCAACGGGCGATCAAGCGCGAGGGTGATGGCGCGACACCGATCGGGCGGTTCGGACTTGTGCGGGCGTACTATCGCGGGGATCGGATTTTGCGGCCACGTATGGGGTTGCCGCTTGTCGCGTTGCGGCGCGACGATGGATGGTGCGATGCAACGGGTGATCGCAACTACAATCGGCATGTCCGGCATCCGTATGCGGCATCGGCGGAGCGTATGTGGCGTGAAGACGGGTTGTACGACGTCGTCGTCGTGCTCGATTATAATTTGCGGCCGAGGGCGATGGGCCGAGGCAGCGCGATTTTCCTGCACTGTGCCAGAGACGGGTATGCGCCGACGGAAGGTTGCGTTGCCGTGAAGCGCGGCGATCTCATTCGCCTGTTGGCTCATGCATCGACTGTATCAGCGATTGCGACGTCAGGCCGAAGCCGTGCGAAATAAAAAAATGCCCGGACCTTGCGGTCCGGGCGAGGTGTGAGCGCGTCTAGGTCAGACACTGCTCGGGAGATTGTTCGAAAGGGCCCGCAGCAATCGCCGCGGGCCCTTGTGCAACTCAGTAGTTGTAAGCGCGCTCGCCGTGGTCGGAGATGTCGAGGCCTTCGCGCTCTTTCTCTTCGACCGGACGCAGACCGATGATGAAGTCGACCAGCTTGTAGAGGATGGCCGAGATCACGCCGCACCACACGATGGTCAGGCCGACGGCCCAAGCCTGCGTGATCAGCTGACCCATCGGGCTGTAGCTAGCCAGGGCAACCGCTTCGCCTGCCTTCTGCGTGTAGTCCAGGATGCCAGCGCCGCCCAGGTTCGGGTCGACGAGGATGCCCGTGGCGAGAGCACCGACGATGCCGCCGACTGCGTGGACGCCGAAGACGTCGAGCGAGTCGTCGTAACCGAGAGCGTTCTTGATGCCCGTGCAGAAGATGAAGCAAACGACGCCGGCGACGACGCCGAGGACGATCGCACCCATCGGACCGGAGAAGCCAGCGGCCGGCGTGATGGCCACGAGGCCAGCAACGACGCCCGAGGCGAGGCCGAGAAGCGACGGCTTGCCCTTGAAGAGCCACTCAGCGAGCATCCAGGCCAGACCAGCCGCCGCCGGAGCGACGAAGGTGTTGACCATGGCGAGGAACGCATAAGCGTTGGCTTCGAGGTTGGAGCCGCAGTTGAAGCCGAACCAGCCGACCCACAGCAGCGAGGTGCCGATCATCGTCATCGTCAGCGAGTGCGGAGGCATGGCTTCCTTGCCGAAGCCGACGCGCTTGCCGAGGATCAGCGCGCCAACCAGGCCAGCGATGCCGGCGTTGATGTGCACGACGGTGCCGCCTGCGAAGTCGATGGCGCCCCAGCTCCAGAGCAGGCCAGCGTCAGCGAAGGTCGAGGCCTTGAGGGCATCGTCGCCTGCCTACAGCTGCGCTGAAGGCATCCGGGCCAGCCCAGTACCAGACCATGTGTGCGATCGGGAAGTAGACGAACGTCACCCACAGGACGGTGAAGAGCAGCGATAGCGGAGAACTTCATGCGTTCTGCGAAGGCACCGACGATCAGCGCAGGCGTGATGCATGCGAAGGTCATCTGGAACGCGACGAAGGCGTATTCCGGAATGGACGCGTTGTGCGAGAAGGTGCCGCCAAGCGTCGTGGTGTCGACGCCAGCGAGGAACAGCTTGCTGAAGCCGCCCACGTAGGAGTTGAACTCACCGCCGCTGGTGAAGGCCATCGAGTAGCCGTAGACGACCCAGATGATCGCCACGACGCAGACGATGGCAAACACCTGCATCAGCATCGACAGCATGTTCTTCGTGCGAACCATGCCGCCGTAGAACAGCGCCAGGCCCGGAATCGTCATCAGCAGCACGATGACCGTCGAAACGAACATGAAGGCGCTGTCGCCCTTGTTCACCGTCGGTCCAGCGGCCTGCGCGAACGCCGGCGCAGCGAGAAGCGCCGTGGCCCCCGCAACGCCAAGCGCGCGAAGGACGCGCGTGGCAAAGTTTGACTTCATTTCTGTACTCCCCTGTTTTGTCACTGGTGTCTCTCGCCCGCGCTTAAAGGGCTGCTGCGTCTGCTTCACCGGTGCGGATGCGCACGGTGTGTTCGATGGATGAAACGAAG
The DNA here is from genome assembly GCA_963846845.1 of uncultured Pseudomonadota bacterium. Taxonomy (GTDB): domain Bacteria; phylum Pseudomonadota; class Alphaproteobacteria; order Rhizobiales; family Hyphomicrobiaceae; genus JAKAXS01. The sequence goes on from CAWJXQ010000017.1 coordinate 398,004, forward strand.
ATTTTGCCGTCGCCGATCTGACCGGTCTTGGCGGCGCGCGTGATGGCTTCGATGGCCTTGGCCACTTCGCCGGCACCCACAACGACTTCGATCTTGATCTTGGGCAGGAAGCTCACCGCGTATTCCGCGCCGCGGTAGATTTCCGTGTGACCCTTCTGACGGCCGTAACCCTTCACTTCCGTGACGGTCATGCCCTGCAGCCCCAAGTCGGTGAGGGCCGAACGGACCTCCTCGAGTTTGAACGGCTTGATGATGGCAGTGATTAATTTCATGCGAGCACCCCCTGAAACTCCTTAAATGGCACCACCTCTGATGGGCGGTGCTTGCGGCCACAAAACAGGTCAGCCGCGCCATTAGCGGCGGTAACCGGGCCTTAAGAGATCAAGAGCTGTGCCAAACAGGCAGGCAAAATTTAAGTGATTGATTCGGTTAGAAAAGAAGCAATGTGCGGAACATTGTGCAGGGCATTCGGTGCTGTTTTGCGCCCAAAATATGGGCAATCGTTGGCGATTTGCCTATTATTTGATCATGTACGCGCTTTCGCGGCGCCGGATGAGTCCTTCTTGGGCAACGGTGGCAATTAGGTGGCCCTCGCGTGAAAAAATGGAGCCGCGGCAAAGTCCGCGCGCGCCGTTGGCGTTCGGGCTGTCTTGCGTATACAGCAGCCACTCGTCGGCCCGGAACGGCCGGTGAAACCACAGGGCGTGGTCCAGGCTGGCCAACTGGATGTCCTGGTCGAACAGAAGCTTGCCGTGGGCAATCAGCGCCGTGTCGAGCAGGGTGAAATCGGAGGCATAGGCCAGCATGCACTGGTGCAGGCTCAGGTCGTCGGGCAGACGGCCGTTGGCCTTGATCCAGACGTGCTGCACCGGCGTGGTCTTCTCCCGGGTCAAATAGCGCGAAATATCGACAGGCCGCATATCGAACGGGCGTTCGCGTTGCCAGTAGGACCGCATGTTCTCGGGCAGGCGATCGAGCAGCTTGGCCATCAGGGTGGCGGCGCTGGGCAGATCCTCGGGCGGCGGCACCTTGGGCATTTCGGCCTGATGCTCGTAGCCCTGCTCCTCTTTGTGGAACGAGGCGCTCATGGCGAACATGGTGCGGCCGTGCTGGATGGCCTTGATGCGGCGGGTGGAGAAGCTGCCGCCATCGCGGGTGCGCTCCACCTCGTAGATGATGGGAATCTTGGGATCGCCGGCCAGCAGAAAATAGGCGTGCAGGGAGTGGACGGGGCGTGGTTCGGAGATCGTGCGGACGGCGGCGACGAGGGCCTGACCCAAAACCTGCCCCCCATAGACGCGTTGCCAGCCTTCCTTTGGGCTATTGCCGCGATAGAGATTGTCCTCCAGCTGCTCCAGATCCAGCAGAGCCAGCAAATCCTGTAGGGCTTTGCCGGAGGGTTCGGTGTCGTTCGTCGGTGCAGCTGGCATGGAGGTGTCCGCTGTTCGGTGCTATCGCTCTGATCCGGCCCCGTTGCGGGGCGGACTGACCACTCTGTATCAAGGAGCCCGCCGCTAGGCCATGGCCAACGCTGCGCCGAATGGGCGCTATGACATCGTGATCTCGGGGGCGAGCTATGCCGGGCTGGCACTGGCCCGCGCGCTGAGCCAGGCCCTGGAGGGCAGCGCGCGCATTGCCCTGGTCGATCGCCGGCCGGTGGGGCTGCGGGGCGGCGCGCCTGACGCACGCGCCTTCGCGCTGTCGGCGGGCTCCAAGCGGATGCTGGAGATGCTCGGCGTCTGGGGGCTTGTCGCAGATGCCGCGCAGCCGGTGGCTGCAATTGAGATCACGGACTCGTCGCTGGATGCGGGCGTGCGCCCGGTGCTGTTGACGTACGAGAATGCCGTCGAGGGGGACGAGCCCGCGTCCTACATCGTGCCCGCCGGGCCGTTGAATGATGCGCTGGCCGAGGTGGTGGCAGGCGATCGGGCGATCGAAATTGTCGCGCCGGAGGAAATCGCCAGGTTCGAAGTTGGTGCCTCGACGTTGGCACTTACATTTGCTGGGCGCGGGCCGATGACCACCTCGCTGCTGATCGCGGCGGACGGGCGCAAGTCACCGTTGCGCGAGATGGCCGGCATCAAGAGCGTCGGCACGCAGCTATCCGCAGACCGGGATCGTCACGACGGTGGCGCATGCCAAGCCGCACAACGGGCATGCCGTGCAGCACTTTCTGCCTGGCGGGCCGTTCGCCATACTGCCGCTGCCGGGCAATCGCGCTTGCATAACCTGGACCGAAGAGGCGGAAGAAGCCCGGCGCATTCTGGCGCTCGACGACGCCGGGTTTCTGGACGAGGTCGACAAGCGCTTCGGCGGCAAGCTGGGCACGATAAGTCTGGCGGGGCCGCGGCAGTCGTGGCCGCTGGAGCTGCATCTGGCGAGGTCGTACATCGCGCCGCGCTTTGCGGTGGTGGGCGACGCGGCGCATGTGGTGCATCCGCTTGCAGGGCAAGGCTTGAACCTGGCGCTGCGCGATGCCGCCGCGCTGACGGAAGTGATCACCGACGCCGCGCGGCTGGGATTGGATCTGGGGAGCGCGCAGGCGCTGGAGCGGTACGAGCGCTGGCGGCGCTTCGACGCCGCCATGTCGACGGCAGCGTTCGACGGGCTCAACGTTCTGTTTTCCAATGACTCGACGCTGCTGCGCGCGGCACGCGATGTAGGACTCGGTCTTGTCGATCGCAGCCCGATGCTGAAGCAGCTGTTCGTCGCGGAGGCGGCCGGCATCACGGGCGACGTGCCGCGCCTGTTGCGCGGCGAGGCCGTATGAGGAGCCGCGCGTGACGCTAATCGAAACGGCGACGAAGCCGATGCTGCTGGTTGCGGCCGCCGCCCTGGTGGATCGCGACAATCGCGTGCTGATCGCCAAGCGGCCTGAGGGCAAGCCGATGGCGGGGCTGTGGGAGTTTCCAGGCGGCAAAGTCGACAAGGGCGAAACGCCGGAGCGGGCGCTGGTGCGCGAGCTGCGCGAAGAACTATCGATCGAGGTCTGCGATACGTGCCTGGCGCCGTTCACGTTCGCCAGCCACGAGTACGAGGCGTTCCACCTGCTGATGCCGCTCTTCCTGTGCCGCAACTGGGAAGGCGACGTCGAGCCGCGCGAAGGCCAGGAGATCAAGTGGGTGAAGGCCAGCCGCCTCGCCGACTACGCGATGCCGGAAGCCGACAAGCCGCTGGTGCCGTGGCTGAGGGATCTGCTGGGATAATGGGAGTCACTTCGATCGCGGTTCGAGCACGTCTTTCAGGCTCACCGTCGCGGAGCCGGGCTTCAGGGCTTTGGGCTGGCTGGGGTCGGGGCGCCAGGCGGTGATGGTGAGGATCTCGAAGGTTGCGGGGATGCGGCCGGTGGGCAGGGCGAAGCGCTCGGCGTAAATCTCTGCGGCGCGGATGAGCAGGCGGCGGGTGACGGGGGCGCGGCGGCGGTCGGTCAGCATGTTGCTGGCGCCCATGGCCTTGATCTCGCGCATGAGCGATAGAGGGTCGGCGTAGGTCACTGAGACGGTGTCGCTGTCGACTACGGGAAGGGCGAAGCCGGCGCGCTGGACCAGGGTGCCGAGGTCGCGCACATCGGCGAAAGGCGCCACGCGGGGTGAGGCGCCACCGGTGACCTCGGTCTCGGCGACCAGCCAAGCCTGGCGCAGCTCATGGAGCGTGGCGCCGCCGAGGAGCGCGCCGAGGAACAGGCCGTCCGGCTTCAGGGCGCGGTTGATCTGGATGAGGGCGCCGGGCAGATCGTTGACCCATTGCAGGGACAGGCCAGAGACGATCAAGTCGAACGAAGCTTCGGCGAGCGGTAGCGCTTCCAGGCTGGACTGCAGCTTCGGTGGCGGACATTGCGTCAGGAGTGACGCGTTGGGTTCAAGTGCCGTGAAAACTTCGATGCCGGAGGTGGTGCGCAGCCGTGCGCCGAGCAGGCCGTGGTGGGCGCCGAGATCGAGGGCTTGCGGGAACTTGCGTTGAATGAGAGCCAGGCGGTCAGTCAAATCGTCCGCGACGCGGTCGAGCAGGAAATCGTGAGCAGCGGCTGAGGCCGCGGCGCGCGTGCGATGCCGGTCGAGAAGATCGGGGTCGAAGATTTTTGGGGCGCTCATGCGTGTGCTGATATTTTGTGTTTCGAGAGATGACGCGCTGGCTTAGCATGGGCGCCGGGGAGCGCCATGCGAGAAGACGTCGAGATCAGCGAGGACCTGACGATCGCGTCGCCGCGGCGAACGCCGCTTGTGCGGCGGGGGATGGCATGGCTGTCCGACATCGTGTTTCCGCCGGTCTGCCTGTCTTGCCGGGCAGGCTTGATCACTCATGACTCACTTTGTCCGGCCTGCTGGTCGCGGATCGATTTCATCAGGCCGCCGCTTTGCGACAGGCTTGGACTGCCGATGCCGTATGACACGGGCGGCACGATGATTTCGGCGGCCGCGGCGGCGGACCCGCCATCCTACGAGCGGGCGCGGGCGGTGGCGCACTACACCGGCGTGATGCGGGAGCTGGTGCACGATTTCAAGTTTTCGGACTGGCACGCGGCGCGCAAGCTGCTGTCGCGCCTGATGGCCGAGGCCGGCAAGACACTTATCGCGGAGGCCGATGTCGTGGTGCCTGTGCCGCTGAGCCGGGCGCGCCTGATCTCGCGACGGTTCAACCAGGCGGCGCTGCTGGCGCAAGATCTCGGCCGTTCCTCCGGTATCGTGTACGAGCCGCTGGCGCTGATCCGCACGCGGGCGACGCCGCGGCAGGTGGGACTGACGAGAGCCGAGCGCAAATTGAACGTGCGCGGCGCGTTTGCGGTACCGCCGGCCAAGGTTGCACGCGTCGCCGGACGCCGCGTGCTGCTGGTGGACGACGTCATTACGACGGGCGCAACGTGCGGATCGGCCGCGCGGGCGCTGAAGCGCGCCGGGGCGGCGCAGGTGGATGTTTTGGCATTGGCGCTGGTGACCGATTATTCGACTGTGGCGGCTTGAGGCGGGTAACCGCCCCATCTGTGCCATGACGCAGTGGTCATGTTGCCACGGTGCGCTTGCGCCCCCATATGATCGGGGTACGCTAGGCATGCTGTGCGAGAGTCGCCAGGCGGGAAGCTGATTGGAATGAGCAAGGTCGTTATCTATACAACCTCAATGTGCTGTTATTGCCATCGCGCCAAGGATTTACTGCGGCAGAAGGGCGTTCAGTTCGACGAGATCGATGCGTCAGCACGCGATGTGCGGGCGGACATGATCCAGAAGGCTGGCGGACGGACGTCGGTGCCGCAAATCTGGATCGGTGGCGATCACGTTGGCGGTTGTGACGATCTCTACGCTCTTGACCGCGCAGGGCGTCTCGATCCGATGCTCGGCCGGCAGAACGCCTGACGTTTGGTATTTAGTGCAAGGCTGACCACCGCGATGGCGGGTAACGACACTCCCACGACATTCAAGGCTGCGCTGGTGCAGATGTGCTCTGGCCGGGATGTGACGCGCAATGTGCGCGACGCAACGGCGTTGATCCGTGAAGCAGCTTCAGGTGGCGCGCAGTACGTGCAGACGCCTGAAGTGACGACGCTGATGGAGCTGGACAAGAAGCTGCTGTTTGCAGCGATCGAGCCGGAAGATTCGAGCGCGGCACTGGCGGCGTTTCGCGGGCTGGCGGCCGAACTCGGCATCTGGCTGCACATCGGCTCGATGGGCGTAAAGGTTGCGCCGGACAAGATCGCCAACCGGGCCTTCGTGATCGCGCCGGATGGGCAGATCACGGCGCGCTACGACAAGATCCATATGTTCGACGTGGACCTGCCGAGCGGCGAGAGCTATCGCGAGAGCAACAGCTATCAGGCGGGCGAGCAGGCCGTCGTGGCCGAGCTGCCGTGGGGCGGCTTAGGGTTGACGATCTGTTACGATCTGCGCTTCCCGCAATTGCATCGCGCCTTGGCGCAGGCCGGTGCCGTGATGATCGCGGGGCCGGCGGCATTTACGAAGGTGACGGGCGAGGCGCACTGGCACACGCTGCTGAAGGCGCGGGCGATAGAGAGCCAGTGCTTCGTGCTCGCGGCCGCCCAGGGTGGACGGCACGAGCATGGCCGCGACACCTATGGTCATAGTTTGGTAATCTCGCCGTGGGGCGAGGTGATCGCGGAGGGCGGCGTTCAGCCTTCAGTTATCTTCGCCGATATAGACTTGCGATTGGTGAAGGAAGCACGGGATCGTGTGCCGTCGTTACGGCACGACCGGGCATTTGAAATAGCTCACGCCGGCGGTGTGGCAGGCGTGAAGGTGGCGATATGATCAAGTACCGGCTCATCTGCAACGAGAGCCATGAATTCGAAGGCTGGTTTCGCGGAAGCGACGAGTACGACGAGCAGGCCGCGAACGGGCATTTGTCCTGCCCGGTGTGCGCGTCGACGGCGGTGGCGAAAGCCGTGATGGCGCCGAACGTCGCAACCAGCAAGGGCGTGGCACCATCCCCGCGGCAGGCACCGGGGCCAGAGCGGCAACGCGAGATCTTTGCCGCCCTGCGCAAGTTGCGGTCTGAGGTCGAAGCGCGGTCGACGTACGTCGGTGAGCGATTCGCGGAAGAGGCGCGCAAGATCCATTTCGGCGAGGCCGAGGAGCGCGCTGTGTATGGTGAGGCGACGATGGACGAGGTCCATGGGCTGAGCGAAGACGGCGTGCCGGTGATGCCGTTGCCGCGCCTGCCGAAGGATCTGAACTAAACGGTCCGGCGGCAGTCGCCGCGCCGGTATCGCGTCTTCAAATCACATCCACAGTCAGCGTGCCGACACCGGCGATGGTGCCTGAGAGCTTGTCGCCGGGCTGCACCGCGCCGACGCCGTCAGGCGTGCCGGTCAGTATGATGTCGCCGGGCTGCAGCGTGAAGAACGTCGAGAGGCGCGCGATGAGATCGGGCACAGGCCAGATCAGCTGAGACAGGTCACCGGACTGACGGCGTTCGCCGTTAATGTCGAGGTGAATTTCTCCGCGGGTGGGATGGCCGATCGCGCTCGCGGGTTGAATGGCTGAGCATGGCGCTGAGTTTTCGAAGGCCTTTGCCACTTCCCACGGGCGGCCGAGTTTTTTCAGTTCGGCCTGCAGGTCGCGGCGGGTCATGTCGAGCGCGACGGCATAGCCAAAGACATGATCGAGCGCACGATCCGGTGCGATGCCGCTGCCGCCTGACTTCAGCGCGACGGCGAGTTCGATCTCGTGGTGGATGGCTGTGGCGCCCGGTGGCATGCGAAATATTCCGCTGGTCACGAGGCAGCTGGGGTTTTTCTGGAAGAAGAAAGGAGGCTCGCGGTCCGGGTCGTGGCCCATCTCGCGAGCGTGAGCGGCATAATTGCGGCCGACGCAATAGATGCGATTCACGGGAAACACGTCGCGTGTTCCAGACACCGGGAGAGTGGTGGCCGGCACAGGGGGAAACACAAACGTCATATTGTCGTTCATCGCTAGGGCAATGCTCCCGCCGGATTGAGGATTTACCGTCACATTGGAGAGATGTGGCGGCCCTAAGGTCCCTTCCGCTTTCCATTGTAGCGCGGAAGCGCTCTAGCACGTTGTCTCACCGGAAAACCACCGCACCGTTGGCCCGGAGGCACTCCAGGTCAGCGCCGAACTACAATTCAGGAAGGGTGCCGCATGGCTGAGGCTGAACGTCCAGTTTCCGTACAGGCCGAAGAGGCTGAGGATCGCGGTGCCAACCCTAGCATGAACGCGTCGCTGGGCGATGTCGTGGCGCAACGGCTGTCGCGGCGAGATGTTGTGCGGGGGGCGCTTGCGGTCAGTGTCGCCGGCGCGGCGGTGGAGTCCATGCTGAGAGCCGTGCACCCGGCAGCGGCAGCGCCGGCGATAAACGGTGAGCCGCCTGTGTTCGACTTTGCCGAGCTTGGCGTCATTGAGGATGAAACGCATCATGTGGCCGACGGCTACGATGCCGATGTGCTGATCCGCTGGGGCGATGCGGTGGCCGGCGATGCGCCAACGTTCGCGCCGGCGACGCAGGGGCCGGAAGCTCAGGCGAAACAGTTCGGCTACAACAACGACTTTATCGGGTTCATCCCGCTGGGAACGGCTGGCGATCGCGGGCTGCTGGTCGTCAATCACGAGTACACCAACGAGGAACTGATGTTCGCCGGGCTGCCTCCACGCGGCCGAGGTATGGATGCGGCCGGCAAGGATCCAGTCTTCGCGGCGATTACTGAACGGCACGTTGCGACGGAGATGATGGCGCACGGCGGGTCGGTGATCGAGATCGTACGCACGGGCGGCAAGTGGGCGGTGGTGCCCAACTCGACGTACGCGCGGCGCATTACAGCTGAGACGGAGATGGAGATCTCAGGCCCGGCGCGCGGGCACGCTTTGATGCGAACATCGGCCGACCCGCAAGGCCAGCGGGTGCGCGGGATGATCAACAACTGCGCCGGCGGCATAACGCCGTGGGGCACGTGGCTGACGTGTGAGGAGAACACCAACTACTACTTCTGGAACAAGGCGGCGCTTGAAGGTCATCCGCAGCGCAGCGGACTGGTGCGCTATGGCATTCCCAGCGAGTGGTACCAATGGGGCCGTTTTCACGAGCGCTTCGACATCGGGCGCGAACCCAATGAACCGCATCGCTTCGGGTGGGTCGTCGAGATCGACCCGATGGACCCTGCTTCAGTGCCGGTGAAACGGACGGCGATGGGCCGGTTCAAGCATGAAGGCGCGGGCAACATCGTCAACAAGGATGGCCGGTTCGTCGTCTACCAGGGCGACGACGAGCGCTTCGACTATCTGTATCGCTTCGTGACAGAGGGGAAGGTCGATACGGCCGACCGCACGAAAAACAGGGATTTGCTGGATCACGGAACGCTGTCGGTGGCGCGGTTCGACGCAAACGGCACGGGGCAGTGGCTACCGCTGATCCACGGGCAAAGCGGTTTGGTGCCGGCGCTGGGGTTTGCGGATCAGGGGGAAGTTCTCATCCAGGCGCGGCTGGCGGCCGACATGCTGGGCGCGACCAAGATGGACCGGCCCGAAGATGTCGACGTCAACCCGGCGACGGGCAAGGTCTACGCCATGCTGACGAACAATACGAAGCGGAAGTCCGATACGGCAGATGCCGCCAACCCGCGCGGACCAAACGTGTTCGGCCACATCATCGAGATCACGCCGGACGATGGCGATCATGGCGCGGCGGGTTTTCACTGGGAGATCCTGGTGAAGTGCGGCGACCCGGCGATCGCGCCGCTGGGGGCTGCGTTCAATCCGGCCACGAGCCGCAATGGCTGGTTTGCGATGCCGGACAACTGCACATTCGATGCCGAAGGACGGCTGTGGGTGGCGACGGACGGAAACTCCGGGACGAAGACAGGTCGTGCCGACGGCATCTGGGGCATCGACACGCAGGGCAAAGGGCGCGGTACGTCGAAATGCTTCTTCCAGGTGCCGCGAGGCGCAGAAATGTGCGGGCCGTGCTTCACGCCGGACATGGAAACGATGTTCCTGGCTGTGCAGCATCCGGGCGAGGTCCCTGAGGGGGCGAGCGGGCAGCAACCGGCGTCGTTCGAGACGCCCTCGACCCGGTGGCCGGACTTTCAGGAAGGCGTTCCGCCGCGGCCGAGCGTGGTGGCCGTGACGCGCCGCGGTGGCGGCAAAATCGCCCGTAGTACCTGACCGGTTTGAGTATCAGGTCATTTCGACGGAGTAGTAATCGCCATCGCCCAGGTGGCACATGGCCGACCGCCATTCGACCGGGCGACCGTCGATGGAATAGACGATACGGTCAAGTTCCAAGAGCGGCGTGTCGGTCTCGACGGCCAGGGCCTCGGCAACACTGGGTGTTGCGCGCGTTACGGCCAGGCGCTCTTGGGCGCCACCAAGCAGGATGCCGAATTGCTGGGCCAGCGCAACGATGCGGTGGGGCACGTGCCCCTTGGCCGCGAGCCCCGGAAACCGGGCTTCGGGCATCGCAATCTGTTCCAGCAAGATGCGCTTGGTGTTGGCGCTTTGAATGCGCCGGACGCGGATGATGGGATCGCCGGGGCGAAGGCGAAGCTTGGCGCCCTCGTCTTCCGTTGCGCGAGCAGCTTTGATCTCGGACTTCAGGATGTCCATATTCAAGCAAGTGCCTTCGGAATCGCAGATGCGATTGAAGCGCATGGCCAGATCGTCCGACGTCTGGTCGTTGACGAACGTGCCGCGGCCCTGGCGGCGGGTGATGAGGTGTTCCTGCTCCATCACGTCCAGCGCCTTGCGGACGGTGCCGACGCTGACGCCCAGTTCGCGCGACAGGTCGACTTCGTTGGAAATGCCGGCGCCCGGCTTCCATTGGCCCGCCGTGATGCGCTCTACGAGCATATCCCGCACCTGCAAGTATAGCGGCCGGATGGTGAAGCGTGTCATGTTGCTCATGCGCGTTGTCTCTGCCTGTCTCTGCGGAGTTGAGCAATTCAGTGAGCGTATTAAATACGACTAAAGTCCCGGTGACAATCGTCCGCCGTCTGCACGACGGCTTGGAAATGATAAACACTGTATAAATCGTCATACGTTACATGAGCAATACTGGATTTAGTGGATCGATGAATTAATGAGAATTTCGAAGAACGAGGGCGGAAGAGCCACACTTCCGTTTCAGACAATTTACAGGCGCAACTATAAATTGCGCAGGCAGCGTACGCGCCACTGAAAAACAAGGGCTTGCCGTTTGGCCATGTCGCGGTGCAAACAACTGATGGCGCGAATGAAACGCGTGGTGACCGGAGGATATAGATGCTTTCGCTGACGGCTGACGGCCCGGCCCGGATCAACGGCACAGGGCAGGAGATCCGCCACGACTGGACGCGGGCCGAAGCGCAGGCGCTGTACGACGCGCCCTTCAACGACCTTTTGTTCCGGGCCCATCTGGTTCACCGGCAGAATTTCGATCCCAACAAAGTCCAGAAGAGCCGGCTGCTCAGCATCAAGACGGGTGGCTGCGCCGAGGATTGCGGTTATTGCAGTCAGTCCGCGCACCACGAGACAAAACTGAAGGCCTCCAAGCTGATGGAGGTGGAACGGGTTCTGGATGAAGCCCGGAAGGCCAAAGAGGGCGGCGCGACGCGCTATTGCATGGGCGCTGCCTGGCGCAGTCCCAAGGCGCGCGACATGGATACCGTCGTTGCCATGGTCGAGGGCGTGAAGGCGCTCGGTATGGAGACGTGCATGACGCTGGGCATGCTGTCGGACGACGACGTCGTCAAGCTACGGGACGCCGGCCTCGACTACTACAACCATAATATCGATACCTCGGAACGGTATTACTCCAAGGTCATCAAGACGCGGACGTTCCAAGATCGCCTCGACACCCTGGCGCGCGTGCGCGAAGCCGGCATGAAGGTCTGTTGCGGTGGCATCGTCGGCATGGGCGAGGAAGATGGTGATCGCGTCGACATGATCGTGACGCTGGCCAACCTCGAAGAGCACCCGGAAAGCGTGCCGATCAACATGCTGATCCCGATCGGCGGCACGCCGCTGCAGAACGTGGAGAAGTTGGATCCGATAGAATTCGTTCGCACGATCGCCCTGGCGCGCATCCTGATGCCGAAGTCGTTCGTGCGTCTCTCTGCCGGGCGCACCGACATGACCGACGAAATGCAGGCGCTGTGCTTCTTTGCTGGCGCCAACTCGATCTTTGTCGGCGAGACGCTGTTGACTGCGGATAACCCAGGCGAAGACGCCGATACGGCGCTGTTCAATCGCCTTGGCCTGCAGCCGCTCGAACTGGAAACGCCGCCAGTCGCCGCGGCGCATGAGGATGAGCCGTGCCGGACAGCCACGATCGCGCGCTGAAGGCACTACAGAAGCGTGGGCGGCTGCGAACTTTGTCGCCCCGTGCCGGGATCGATTTCTCATCGAATGACTATCTGGGCCTAGCCTCCGCACCCGAACTGGTGGCGGCGGCCGAGGAGGCTTTGACGCGCGGCGTACCGCTGGGTGCGGGCGGATCGCGCCTGCTGCGCGGCAATCATGCCGAACACGAAGCGCTCGAGGCCGAGGCGGCAACTTTCTTCGGGGCGCAGACAGCGCTGTTCTTCGGCGGCGGCTTCCTGGCGAACTACGCGCTGTTTGCCGCACTGCCGCAACGGGACGATCTGGTTGTTCATGACGAACTGATTCACGCCAGCGTGCACGACGGGCTGCGGGCCGGGCGCGCGACGGCTGTGGCGGCGAAGCACAACGATGCCCAGGCATTCGACGATCGCATAAGCGCCTGGCGTGCCGGGGGTGGAATTGGCCGTCCGTGGATCGCCGTCGAAAGCCTGTATTCGATGGATGGTGATCGTGCGCCGCTGGCCGATCTCATTGCGGTAGCCGACAGACACGACGGCGTCGTGGTTCTTGACGAGGCACATGCGACGGGCGTGTTCGGGCCGGAGGGTCGCGGTCTGGGTGCTGCTTTCGAGGGGCGCGACAACGTCGTATCGCTGCACACTTGCGGCAAGGCGTTGGGCGCATCGGGCGCGCTGGTCTTGGCGCCGGCTGTTCTGCGCGACTTTCTCGTCAACCGTTCCCGGCCATTCATCTACGCGACTGCGCCGTCTCCGCTGATGGCCGCGGTGGTGCGCCGGGCGCTGGCAATCTGCCGGGACGAACCGCAGCGGCGGGAGACGTTGCATCGGCGCGTGAGCGACTTCGGACGGCTCGCGTCGGCGAAGCTGGGACTGGCGCTTTCCGGTTCGCAAATTCAGCCTTTCGTCGTCGGGGGTGACGGCGATGCCGTCGCCTTGGCAAAGGCGGTTAGGGAGCGTGGGTTCGACGTCCGGGCCGTGCGGCCACCGACGGTGCCGGAGAACACGGCACGATTGCGGATTGCGTTGACGCTGAATGCAACCGCGGAGGATGCGGCACGATTGGTGGATGCAGTAGCCGAAAGCGTGGACGTTCTGGGCCTTCGGCTGATGCCGCGGGTGCCCGTTCTGGCTGGCATGGCGCGATGAGCGGCCTGATCGTCAGTGGCACCGATACCGACGTCGGCAAGACGGTGTTCGCTGCGGCCCTGGTTGCGGCAACCGGCGGGCGATACTGGAAACCGATCCAGGCCGGGTTGAGCGGCGAAACGGATGCAATGATCGTGCGCCGGTTGGCGGGCGCGAGCGCCGACCGGGTTGTGCCAGAAGTCTATCGCCTTGCCACGCCGGCTTCGCCGCATGTCGCCGCCGAGATCGATGGGGTCGAGATCGATCTGGACAGCCTTGCGCTGCCGGACGCGGCGGGTACTGGACCGTTGATCGTCGAGGGCGCGGGCGGCGTGCTCGTGCCGCTGACGCGCAAGACGCTGCAGGTCGAGCTATTCGCGCGCTGGGACCTGCCGGTCGTTCTCGTTGCCTCGACGCGGCTTGGCACGATCAATCACAGCCTGTTGTCGATCGAGGCATTGAAGCGGCGGACCATCGACATCCGCGGAATTGCGTTCGTCGGCGAGGAAAACGCGGACAGCGAGCGAACGATCTGTGACTTCGGCAAGGTGCGCCGACTTGGGCGGCTGCCGCAACTGCCGCAGCTGTCCGCCGGGCCGCTGTTGGCTGCATTCAAGGCAAACTTCACGCTGGGGGACTTCGTCTGATGGCATCGCCCGTCTGGCACCCCTTCACGCAACATGCGCTGCAGCCCGATGCGACGCTGATTGCGCACGGCGAAGGGGCCTGGCTGACGACAGCGGATGGACGCCGCATACTCGATGCGATTTCGTCCTGGTGGGTGGTGACGCACGGGCACCGCCATCCGGCGATCGTTGCGGCCATCAAGGCGCAGGCCGACAAGCTGGATCAAGTGATCTTCGCTGGATTCACGCACCAGCCGGCCGAAGAGCTGGCCGAGAAGCTGATCGCCATCGCGCCGCCAGGACTGTCTCACGTGTTCTTTTCCGACAGCGGCTCTACGGCTGTGGAAGTGGCGCTGAAGATGGCGCTGGGCTACTGGCGCAATACGGGCAGGCCGCGTTCGCGCATCGTGGCGCTGGAGCATGGCTATCACGGCGATACGATCGGCACGATGTCGGCCGGCGCGCGCGGCGTGTTCAACGAGGCTTACGAGCCGCTGCTGTTCGACGTGACGCGGCTGCCCTTTCCGCATGCCGGCAAGGAGCAGCTAACGCTAGATGCCCTGGAGGCGACGTGCCGCCGCGATGCGCCCGCGGCGCTGATTGTGGAGCCGCTGATCCTGGGTGCCGGCGGCATGTTGATGTATGCGCCGCAGGTGCTGTCGGAGATGGCTCGCATCTGCGCGGCGCACGGCGTGCTGTTCATTGCCGACGAGGTGATGACTGGGTGGGGCCGCACGGGCCGCCGGTTTGCGTGTGAGCATGCGGGGATCACGCCTGACATTATGTGCCTGGCGAAGGGCCTGACGGGCGGGTCGTTGCCGCTGGCCGTGACGTTGTGCAGGCCGGAGATTTTCGAAGCGCACCGGTCGGCGGACCGGGCGAAGACATTCTTCCACTCCAGCAGCTACACGGCCAATCCGATTGCCTGCGCGGCGGCCGTCGCAAATCTGGTGATTTGGGAGACCGAGCCGGTTGGCGAACGGATCGCGCAGCTGTCGGCGCTGCAGGGGGAGGGCTTGGCAAGACTTGCCCGGCTGCCGGGATTGAGCGGTGCGCGACAGCTCGGCACGATCACCGCCATCGATCTTACGGTACGCGATGCGGGCTATCTTGCGACGGTAGGATTGCAACTTGGTGGAGCGCTCATTGAACGCGGCGTACTGATCAGGCCGCTGGGCAACACGATTTATGTCATGCCGCCGTATTGTTTGACGTCGGACGACGTTCAGTTCATTTATGCGGCGATTGGGGACGCGATTGGTTCCTTCGCTTGAGGATTTTTAATGGGTTCGACGATACTGGGGTTCGGGCATTTTGTGCCCGAGCGCCGCATTACCAATGCGATGCTCGAGACGCAGCTTGGCTTGGATTCGGGTTGGATCGAACGGCGCACCGGCATTGTTGAGCGGCGTTGGGCAACCGAGCAGGAAACGTTATCTGATTTTGCAGTGGCCGCCGGGACGATGGCGCTGGAGCGGTCCGGGGTTGAACCCGAGGCGATCGCGCTTCTCGTGCTCGCGACGTCGACACCCGACCATCTGCTGCCGCCGTCGGCACCATTGGTTGCGCATCGGCTGGGGCTCGGCGGGGCCGGAGCCATCGATCTGGCAGGTGCCTGCGCGGGCTTTCTCTATGCATTGACGTTTGCCGACGCCTTCGCCCGTACCCATGGGGCTCCGGTGCTTGTCATCGCCGGTAATCTTCTGTCACGCCGCATCAACTTCGCGGAGCGTGAGTCGGCGGTGATCTTCAGCGACGCTGCTGGCGCAGTGGTGCTGGGTCCTACGTCGCGATCAACGGCCGGCGTGCAGGGCGTGACGCTGGAGTTCTGACGGAGCGCATTACGATCTGATCAAGATTCCGGCTGGCGGGAGCAAGGTGCCGTTTGCCGACGGGATGTCCGCATCCGAAACCAAGATGCGCATGAGCGATGGGCGGATCGTATTCCGCCGCGCAGTTGAGATGGCGGCGCAGACCTCGCTTGCTGCCGTGGAGATGGCCGGGCTCGAGATGGACGATATCGACCACTGGGTACCGCACCAGGCGAATGCGCGCATCATTGCCGCGTCGCAGGCGCGCTTGGAGCTGGACGACGCGTGCCTGGTCACCAGCGTTCGCGAGTTCGGCAACAGTTCAGCAGCCACCATTCCTTTGACGATGTCGCTTAACGCGGACCGGTTCAAGAAGGGCGAGCAATTGCTGCTTACGGCCGTTGGGGCCGGCTTGACCGGCGGCGCGGTTCTGTTCGAGCTTTGACATATACGCTGAACGGTCAGCCCAGTGGTGGGCCTGTGCCGCGTGGAACAGCGCCAGTGGACGAAATCCCCGAGAGTAACGGCATGAGAGCAGCGTCGGGCTGCTTTGCCGATCGGGGGCTAAAATGGACATTCAGGCAAAGTCATCAACGTCGCTGGTTTGGCCGACGGCTCTGGCGGGCCTAATCGGTTCGGTGTTTCTTGTCGCGGCCGTATTGTCCGGCCCGGCCGATGCCGACGCCCCGATGAAGCCGAACAGCGCCAGCTTCCAAATTGAACACTGATTGTCATTCGCCTGCTGTCTCTGCCTGCTCACATAATGAGCAAGATGGACCTTACGGAGAGCGTCGCAAGCATGGCTCCCCTCGTCGGTTTCGCCCCGAATGAGTGTTTCGTCGCGTTTCCGTGGTTTCCTCGCTGGTCAGGGCAGTTAAGCTTGCCAGGTGATTGCATTGACGCAGGGGCAAGCACCTTATTGCGAATGATTTGCAACTAGCATAATGTCTCACGATGAGATATTGGCGGGCCCGGCAATGGATGCAGCAGTGAAAGACGACGATCGAGGTTGGCGCACACGGTCGGAGAACCCGCCGCTAGGGGAAATTTTCCGATCCATCCGTGTGCCGGTGACCGGCGGCGGCTGGCGAAAGATGGCCGCGTTCGTCGGGCCGGGATACCTGGTCGCCGTCGGCTATATGGATCCAGGCAACTGGGCGACGTCGCTCGCGGGTGGATCGAAGTTCGGCTACACGCTGCTCGTCATCGCGCTCATTTCCAACATCATGGCGATCATCCTGCAGTCGCTGTGCGCGCGGCTCGGTATCGCATCGGGACGCGACCTGGCGCAGGCGTGCCGCGATGCATTCCCCAGGCCGGTGGCTTGGGTGCTGTGGCTGTTCGCGGAACTTGCGATCGTTGCGACCGACTTGGCTGAGGTTATCGGCACGGCGATCGGCCTCAATCTGTTGCTCGGTATTCCGCTGGAGATCGGCGTCGTGCTGACGGCGCTCGACGTGTTTCTGATCTTGTGGCTACAGAACCTTGGGTTCCGGTGGATCGAGGCGCTCATCGTCGCGCTGCTCGGCATCATCACGGTGTGCTTTGCCGTGCAGATTGCCATGGCAGATCCGGTCTGGGGCGACGTCATCAAGGGTTTTGCGCCGACGACCGACATCGTCAAGAACCCGCACATGCTTTACCTGGCGCTGGGCATCATCGGTGCCACGGTGATGCCGCACAATCTCTACCTGCACTCGGCCATCGTGCAGACGCGCGACTACGGCCGCAGCGTGCCGGAAAAGCGTGAAGCGCTGAAGTATGCCACGATCGATTCCACAGTAGCGCTGATGTTTGCACTGCTGATCAACGCCTCGATCCTGATCCTCGCGGCCGCAACGTTCCATGCGACGGGACGCACGGAGGTGGCGGAACTGGGAGAAGCCCACACTCTGCTGCTGCCGCTGTTGGGCGCATCGATCGCGCCGTCGTTGTTCGCGATTGCGCTGCTGTGCTGCGGCCTCAACTCTACCGTGACGGCGACGCTGGCGGGCCAGGCCGTCATGGAGGGCTTCATCAACTTCCGCATCGCGCCGTGGGCGAGGCGGCTCATCACGCGCGGTGTGGCCATCATTCCGGCGGCGGCGGTCACGATCCTTTACGGGCAGAGCGAGACAGGCAAGCTTTTGATACTCAGCCAGGTCGTGCTGAGCTTCCAGCTGCCGTTTGCGGTCATCCCGCTCGTGATGTTCACGGCCAGCAAGACCAAGATGGGGGAACTGGTCGCGCCGCGCTGGCTGACGGCGGCAGCTGCCGTGATTGCGGCCATTATCGTGGTGTTGAACGTCAAACTTCTGTTCGATGTGATGACCGCGGCTGGCTAGTGGCTTCAGCACAATTTTAGGCATGCTGCGGGGGCGTCGGCTCCCGTAACTGATCCCGGCCTTTGCATAGTCGCGCTTTTTGCCGGAAATCCCTTCACAGCGTTCCGGAAGCGCTCTAGGCAGGATCAGGATCGGGAGCTGCCATGACACGCCTTGCACGACCATTGTCGCAGTTGAAGAACCGCTATGACGTCATCGTCATCGGCTCGGGCTATGGCGGCGGTGTCACCGCGTCGCGGTTGTCTCGCGCGGGCAAGCGTGTGGCCGTGCTGGAGCGGGGGCGCGAGTTCGTTACGGGCGAATTTCCGGGCCGCTTTCCAGACCTCAAGAACGAACTTCAGATCACCACGAAGCATTTGCGGACGGGGCCAGCGACTGGGTTGTTCGATGTGCGTGTGGGCGAGGATATGCACGTGCTTGTAGGTTGCGGCCTCGGCGGCGGCTCGCTGGTGAACGCCGGCGTGGCATTGCGGCCGGACGCGCGCGTTTTCGCCGACAGCGTTTGGCCGGGCCAGATTGCGCAGGATGGATTGCTCGAAGAGGGCTTTGCGCGCGCGCAAAGGTGGGTGAGGCCACAGCGCCACCGCCGTGCACACGAGATGACCAAGGCGAAGGCTCTGGCCAGCGCCGGACAGGCGCTCGGGCGTGATGTGGTCGCGCCGCCGATTGCCGTCAATTTCGACGGCGGCGTCAATGCCGCGGGGATCGACCAGCCGGCGTGCACGTTGTGCGGAGACTGTTGTGGCGGCTGCAATGTCGGCGCCAAGAACACGGTGGCCCTGACGTATCTGCCGGACGCTGCGCGGCACGGCGCGGAGATCTTCACGGAGGTGAAGGCGGATCGTGTCGAGAAGATGCGCGACGGCAGCTGGCGCGTGCACGCGGGTACGGCCGAGGGCGCGAAAGTCATCGAGGCTGCCGTCGTCGTCATCGCGGCGGGCACGCTGGGCTCGGCTGAGATCATGTTGCGGTCGCGGGCGCATGGGCTGGCACTGTCGGATCGCATCGGGCAGCGGTTTACCGCCAACGGCGACATCATCGCGTTCGGCTATGGCGCCAAGGTGCCGATCGACGCGGTGGGTGTCGGTTATCCTGCGAAGGTCGAGAAGGAGATCGGGGCATCGGTCTCGACGCAGCTGGAGTACCGCGACGCGGATCACCTCGATCATCAGATTTGCGTGCAGGAAGGCGTGATCCCTTCGGCTCTGGCGCCTGTGCTGCCGTTGTTGTTCGTGCCGAACGGCCGGCTTCTCGGCGCGCTGAAGAGCTTGATCGCCGGCGTCTATAATGGACCGTTCGCGCATCTTCAGACGTACTTTGCCGTGTCGCACGACAGTGCGTCGGGACGGTTCACGCTGGACGGAGATCAGCTCAAGCTGACGTGGCCGGGCGCGAAGGACGAGCCGGTGTTCCAGCGCCTGGACAAGGCGCTGAAGGAAATCGTCGGCCATGCCGGCGGCGACTACGTCAAGAACCCGCTGTCGGGTTCGGTGATGGGGCAGCAGCCGGCAACCGCGCATCCGCTCGGCGGCTGCAGCATGGGCCGCGAGAGAACGGATGGCGTCGTCAATCACAAGTGCCAGGTTTTCGACGGTGCGGCCGGTGCGGCATCGACGGCGGTGCATGACGGGCTGTATGTGATCGATGGATCGGTCATCGCGCGTTCGCTCGGTGTCAATCCGCTGCTGACGATCACGGCGATTTCGGAACGGGCGATGCTGCATTTCGCGGCAGATCATGGTTTGCGTTTCGATGATGCCGTCGTCGATGCGCCGCCCGTCAGCGTGCTGACACCAGGCGCCGTGGCGGCGTAGGCGACAGGCTCAGAGGTTTTCGCAAATGCGCTGGCAGGTGCCGTCCCAACACTTCTGGCTGACGGCGCTGTTGATCGCGGCAGCCGTGCTGTTGCGCGTGTGGGATCCTGAACCGGTGGCGCGGCTGCGGCTGTCCGTGTTCGACAGCTACCTCAGCGCGTCTCCGCGGGTGGCCGATCCCGCAATGCCGGTGAAGATCGTCGACATCGATGCGGCTTCCCTGCAGCACATCGGGCAATGGCCGTGGCCGCGAACGCGCATCGCCGAATTGGTGACCAAGCTGCGCGACGCGGGCGCGAAGTCCATTTCGTTGGATCTCATCCTGGCCGAACCGGATCGCGTTTCGCCGGGAGAATTGGCGCGGCTGGTCGCGGGGCGCCCGGAACTGAAGGCGCTGGCCGACGAGGCGGCGAAGCTTCCTTCGAACGATGCGCTGCTCGCCGATGCCATCGCCGGTGGACGTGTCGTGCTGGGGTTCGTCGGGCAGGACGGTGCGTCCCAGGGTGCGTCCCAGGGCGCGTCTATGGGTGCGACCCTGGCGCCGCCGCCGCGCGCCAGTTTTGCCACGGCGGGCGATGATCCCAAGCTTTTCGTGCCGGGATTTGCAGGCGCGGCGACCAGCCTGCCGGAGCTGACAGCGAAGGCCGCGGGTCTCGGCAGCGTGAACTGGCTGCCGTCGCAGGATCTTGTCGTGCGGCGTGTGCCGTTGCTTCTGAGGGCTGGGGATCAGCTCTATCCATCGCTGGCGCTTGAAGCGTTGCGCATTGGAACGGACCAGACGACGGTGCAGGTGAAGGCGTCTGGGGGTAGCGGGCTTTCGGCGTTCGGGCAGCAGACGGGCATCGAGCAGGTGAAGGTCGGTCCGGTGATCCTGCCGACGGGAGCCAACGGCGAGCTGTGGTTGAACTTTGCGGCTCATGACGCGCGCCGTTTCATTCCAGCGCATCTGATTTTGGAGGGCGGGCTGCCTCGGGATGCCGTGGCGGGACGGCATATTTTTATCGGCGCCAGTGCGCCGGGACTTCTCGACCTCAGGGCGACGCCGCTGCAGTCTTCGGTGCCGGGTGTCGAAATCCATGCGCAGGCGTTGGAGCAGATGCTGTCGGGCGCGCACCTGACGCGGCCCGCTTACGCGACCGGGGCAGAACTACTGTTCCTGATCGCCGTCGGGGCCGGCGTGGCGTTTCTGTTGCGGCGCGTGGGTCCCGTCATGGCGGCTATCGCGGGACTGTCGGCTGTGGTCGCGGTTGTCGCGCTGTCGTGGCTGGCCTTCACGCAAAGCGGTCTGCTGTTCGACCCGGTTTATCCATCGCTGGCGCTGGTTGCGATCTACCTGGCGACGTCACTCAGCACCTACGTCAAGTCGGAGCTGGATCGCGCGTATGTGCGCCAGGCCTTCGGCCACTACGTGGCGCCGCAGCTCGTCGAGCAGCTGGCCGACAATGCCGGCAGCCTGAAGCTGGGCGGCGAGATGCGCGAGGTCACGTTGCTGTTCTCGGACGTGCGCGGCTTCTCGCGCATTTCCGAAGGGCTCGATGCCGAGGGCCTGGTGCGCTTCATCAACGAGCTATTTACGCCCATCGCCGACGTGATCCTGGAGGAGCGCGGCACCATCGACAAGTTCATGGGCGATGCGGTGATGGCATTCTGGAATGCACCCGTCGCCGATGACAATCATGCGCGCCACGCCTGTCGCGCTGCGTTGCGCATGCTGGAGGCCGTCGACGAACTCAACCGGCAGCGTGCCGCGACGGGCTTCGCAGACCGGCGATCTCTGCGAGCCGGTGCGCATCGGCATCGGCCTCAACACCGGGCGTTGCGTGGTCGGCAACGTCGGCTCGCCGCAGCGGTTCGATTATTCGATCCTGGGCGACGTCGTGAATATCGCCTCGCGATTGGAGGGCGAAACGAAAGTCTATGGTGCGCCGGTGATCGTCGGAGAGGCAACCGTGGCGCAGGCACAGGATTTCGCATTCCTGGAGATCGGCCGGGTGTCCCTGCGCGGCAAGGATCGCAGCGAACGGGTGTTTGCGCTGGCTGGGGATGAGGCGATGGCGGTGAGCACCGAGTTCGCAGCTTTCAAGATGGCGCATGTCCGGTTGTTGCGTGCGCTCGATGCGGCCGATCGAGGAGAGGCGTCAAAAGCCTTGGCCGAGGCGCGGGACATGTGTCCCCTCGGCCTCGGCCAATTGCTTGACGTCTATGAGCAACGGCTCACGTAACTTGCGTCAGCGCGCCATGCGGCCGCCACCACCCATCGACTTGCCGCCGCCGCCATAACCGCCGCGACCACCGCCTCCACCCTTGCCGAAGCGGATGCCGCCAGCGATGCCGATGGCAATGCCTACGCCGTCCATGATCTTTTGGTTGTCGTCATCATCGTCGTCGCGACGGGAGACGCGCTTGCGCTTGGGTTTGTCGTCGTCCTTGCTGGCTTTCTCGGTGCGCTTCTTCTTGGTGGTCTTGCTGGGCTTGTCGCCGTCATCATCGCCGCGATCGGTCTTCTTCGTCGGCTTGTCTTTCTTGGGCGGTACGATGTCGATCAGGATGGCGTCGCGCGTCAGGACGGGCGGGCTGTCCTGGGGCTTCTTGTCGACGAACGGGAAGGCATCGTCGAAGTTGGTTTTCTGCTTGAGGTTCGTCCAGCGCGAGGGCGCGCCGACGTCGCCGTCGTTGATGCGGATCAGCTTGCCGGGTTCGTCGAGGTCGCGGCATTTGCCACGCTCGTTGCAGACCGTGACGGCGCCTTCGTGCAGCAGCAGCCAGCTGACGCCGTTGTCTTGGACGAAAACGTCGAAGATGGTGCCGCGAACCGTGATCGAGGCCTGGGGCACGCGCACGACGTAGCTGGGCTTGGCGGCCACGCCCGTGACGAAGCGGAACGCGCCCTTCACGAGGTTGACGGCGATGTTGCCCTTGGTTTTCTCGCCATCGTAGACGAACTTGTCGAGCATCAGCTTGGCGCCGGGACCGAGCGCCATTTTCGTTTCGTCGTTCAGCTTAAGTTCGCTCGACGCGTCCGTGGCAACCTCGATGAGCTCATCCTGGTGGACGTTGCCGCCCTGGGCCAGGGTTCGCGTGTCGCGGTTGTACATGGCGGTGACTTGGTTCACGACCACGACGGCGGCGCCGATGGGATCGGCTGCCTGTGTGGGTGACGTCACCAGACCAAGGGCAAAGGTTGCCGCTAGCATTCTGCATAATGACATGACGCACCAGCTCCTCAACGTTCGGCGCGAAAACAACCACGGCAGATCCAAACAATCAGTTTATCCGGCCGGTAAATCGCTGCTGTTCCTTAAGGAACTGACGAAAGCGGCGTGGCGTGCCGCCCGGCTGGTAACGCGTGTTGTGATCACATGATCTTAGACCCTTGTCGGCCCCGAGGAAAGCTTGCGGAAGCGGGCGACTGAAAAGTTGCTGAAGTGCTGTTGCCGCGCCGAGCTAACGGCGATGCTACGTAGGCGTGCCAATGCATCTTGGCCGGACCTCGTTGCCCCGTTTTAAGCCTTGCAATCGTGTTCTGGCCCAACGATCTGAGAGCGAGCCAGTTCGCCCCCTAAGCAGAGAAGGCCGACCGTCATGAAAGCCGTTGCCCTCACCCGTTACCTGCCGATCGACAATCCGGAGTCGTTAATGGATGTCGACCTGCCGAAGCCACAACCGACTGGACACGATCTGCTCGTTGCCGTGAAGGCGATCGCCGTCAATCCGGTGGACACCAAGGTGCGGTCGCCGAAGGACAAGGTGGAGCCGTCGCCGCGCGTCATCGGCTATGACGCGGCCGGTGTCGTCGAGGCCGTCGGGCCGGACGTGACGTTGTTCAAGGCGGGCGACGAGGTGTTCTATGCCGGGGACATCACGCGGGCCGGGACCAACAGCGAATATCATCTCGCCGACGAGCGCGTGGTGGGGCGCAAGCCGAAGTCGCTGAGCTTTGCCGATGCGGCGGCGCTGCCGCTGACGTCGATCACCGCCTATGAAGTGCTGTTCGACCGCATCGGCATCGATGCCGGTGGCCGCGAAGCGGGCAAGACGCTGCTGATCATCGGTGGTGCGGGTGGTGTCGGGTCGATCGCGATCCAGCTGGCGAAGATCGCGGGTCAGGTCGTGGTGACGACGGCGTCGCGGCCGGAGACGATCGAGTGGGTGCGCAAGCTTGGTGCCGATCATGTCATCGACCATCGGCAGCCGCTGAAGCCGCAGCTCGATGCGCTGGGGCTGGCCGACATCGACAACGTTGCGGTGTTCAACGATACGGATCAGCACTGGGATGCGGCGGTCGAGATCGTCAGGCCGCAGGGGACGATCGGGCTGATCGTTGAGAATGCGAAGCCGCTCAACCAGAGCGTGGCGAAGGCCAAGTCGGTGAAGCTGGCGTGGGAGATGATGTTCACGCGCGCCATGTACAAAACGCCGGACATGATCGAGCAGCACAATATTTTGAACAAGGTCTCCGCCTGGATCGACGACGGCACGCTGCGCACGACGGCGAACGAGGCGATGACACCGATCAATGCGGCAAACCTGCGCAAAGCGCACAAGGCGCTGGAGGACGGCCGCGTGATCGGCAAGATCACGCTGGAAGGCTGGTAATGCTGTTGCAGTGTTCGCCATGCGTTCGAACTCGTTGATCCGCTAGGGTTCGTCTACTTGATCACGCGAATCAGATATCGATTGATGCATGTCGAACACTCAGGATCAAAGCATCGCTGACCTCGCCCATCGGCTGGCGGCCTACCTGCAATCTGCGGATGGGCAGACGGCGGTGGTGGGCCTTGGCGTCGCGATCGTGATGGCGCTTGCCGTGGCCGTGGTTTTGTCTGGCGCGCGCCGCCGCCGGCAATCGCGCGACGAGATGCGCGACATGCGCTCGGTTGCGGAAAATCAGTTCGCCGAAATCAAGGGCCGCCTGACGGCCATGGCCGAAGTTTCGGCGCAGCGCCAGATGGAGCAGGCGCAGGTTCTGACGCAGTCCATGGAGGGCTTCGGCCGGCGCTTCTCGGAGAGCCTGCTCGATACGCAGCGCCAGACCGGCGATACGGTTGCGCGCATGAGCGAGCGCATCGACAGCCTGCAGCGGCATCTGGCGCAGACGCTCGACGGGGTTACCAACCGCGTGGGCGACAGCCTGGCGGCGGAAGGGCGGCGGACGAGCGAAAGCCTTTCGACCCTGAACGAACGGCTGGCGGTGATCGACGACGCGCGGCAAAGCCTGGCGCATCTGTCGTCCGAGGTGATCTCGCTGCAAGGCGTGCTGTCCAACAAGCAGGCGCGGGGCGCTTTCGGGCAGGTGCGGATGGAAACGATCATCCGCGATGCGCTGCCCGCGGGCGCGTACGAGTTTCAGCCGACGCTGTCGAACGGCAAGCGGCCGGACTGCGTGATCAAGCTGCCGAACACGCCCGCACCACTGGTGGTCGACAGCAAATTTCCGCTCGAAGGGTTCGAGGCGTTGCGCGTGGCGCGCAGCCCGGAGGAGACGAAGGCTGCGAACACGGCTATTCGCGAGGCCGTGGGCCGGCACATCGACGATATCGCCGACAAGTATCTCATCGCCGGTGAGACGCAGGACACGGCGTTGATGTTCGTGCCGTCGGAGTCGATCTACGGCGACCTGCACGAGCACTTCTCGGATCTGGTGCAGCGGGCGCATCGCTCGCGCATCGTCATCGTGGCGCCGAACATTCTCATGCTCGCGGTGCAAACGGTCCAGGCCGTCATCAAGGACGTGCGCATGCGCGACCAGGCGGGGCTGATCCAGCGCGAAGTCGGATTCCTGCTTGGCGACGTGGCCCGGCTGGCGGATCGCGTGAATGAGCTGGAGAAGCATTTCCAGCTCGCCGTGAAGGCGCTGGAGAAGCTCGATACGTCCGCGGGCAAGATCACCAGTCGCGGCGAGCGGATCCGGTCGCTGGAACTGGTCGAATCCCCGGCAACAACGGTTCCGGAAGCGCCGCTGCTGAAAGCCGGCGAGTAAGCTTCGGCTTGGTGTTCGCGTGGGCCGCTATAGTCGCATTAGAGCACGTTCGCGCCTGACTATGTTGCCGATGCGGGCGGAAGTGCTCGCATCTCGAACGATCAGGCCTACAGAGCGATAGCACGCGAGGACCGATTCCGAATGAGCACAACGACCGCCGACGACGGCCACTCCCCCGCCCTGCAACGTACGATCGGTCCGGTTCAGCTCACGCTCTATGCGCTCGGCAGCATGCTTGGCGCCGGCATCTACGGGTTGATCGGCAAGGCCGCCGGTCAGATGGGCAATGCGGTCTGGCTTTCGTTCCTGGTGGCCGTGGTTGCGGCCCTGCTGACGGCGCTGTCCTACGCGTCGCTGGGGTCGCGGCATCCGCGCGCGGGCGGCGCTGCATACGTGACGCAGCGCGCCTACGGCATTCCGATCCTGAGCTTCATGGTGGGGCTGGCGCTGGTGTGTTCCGGCTTGACGTCGGTTGCCACGCAGTCGCGCGTGTTCGCCGAGAACCTCAGCAGGCTCACCGGCATCGAATCGCTTCCCACCTGGCTGATTGCTCTGGGCTTCGTGATGCTGCTTGCGGGCCTGGTGTTTCGCGGCATTCGCGAGTTCGATGTGGGTCAACGTGGTGTGCACGTTGGTCGAGGCAGCGGGACTGCTGCTCGTCGTGGCGGTCGGCATGTCGTTCTGGGGAAGCGTGAACTATTTCGAGACGCCGCAAGAGACGTCTGATTCGTCGCTGGTGCTGCTCGTCATCCAGGGTGCGGTGCTGACGTTCTTCGCGTTCATCGGCTTCGAGGACACCATCAACGTCGCCGAAGAGGTGAAGAACCCGCAGACGACGCTGCCGCTGGCGCTTGTTGCCGCGACGCTGATCGCCGCGGTGCTCTACGTGGCGATTGCCGTCACGGCCGTGAGCGTTGTTCCGGCGCAGGAGCTGGCCGATGCGCCGAGCCCGCTGTCCAAGGTGATGGAAGGTGCGGCGCCGAATTTCCCGCCGATCGTTCTCGTGCTGATCACGATGTTCGCGGTCGCGAATACGGCGCTGGTCAATTACATCACCGCGTCTCGCCTGATGTACGGCATGGCCAAGCAGGGCCTGCTGCCGGAGCGGCTGGGCGAGGTGCACGCGACGCGGCAGACGCCGCATATCGCGACGATGGTGTTGTTCGCGGTGGTTGCGCCGCTGGCGCTGTTCGGCGGGATCTCGGAGCTGGCGTCGGCGACGGTTCTGTTGTTGCTCGTCGTCTTCGCCATCGTCAACGGCGCGCTGATCATTCTGAAGCGGCGGCCGGGCGAGATGAAGGGCGCTTTCGAAGTGCCGCTGTTCGTGCCGATCGGCGGCGCTGCAATCTGCGCCGTTCTGATCGTATCGCGGCTGGCATCGGACGATTGGCATGCGCCGGCCATCGCCGGGGCGTTGCTGGCGGCGATCGCGGCGATCTATTTCGTGCTGCGGCCGAAGGCGATCGACACGGATGAGAGCTAGCGGCTGTTTGCCGCTAGTTCTTCAGGCGATAGCCGGTCTTGAACATCCACCAGATGACAGCGAGGCAGGCGAACATGAAGGCAACCGTGGCGGCGATGCTGACGGTGACGTCGACGTCGGAGATCTCGAAGAAGCTCCAGCGGAAGCCGCTGACGAGATAGACGACCGGATTGAAGTGCGACAGCGTCTGCCAGGGCTCCGGCAGCATCTTGACCGAGTAGAAAGTGCCGCCGAGGAACGTCAGCGGCGTGATGACCAGCAGCGGGATCACCTGCAGCCGTTCGAAGCCGTCGGCCCACAGGCCGATGATGAAGCCGAACAGGCTGAACGTGACGGCCGTCAGCACGAGGAAGCTGATCATCAGGATCGGATGGGCGATGTGCAGGTCGACGAACCAGGCGGCCGTTGCCAGGATGATGACGCCAAGGATGATCGACTTGGAAGCAGCGGCGCCGACATAGCCGAGCACGACTTCCAGCGGCGAGACGGGTGCGGACAGCAGCTCGTAGATGGTTCCGGAGAAGCGCGGGAAGTAGATGCCGAACGAGGCGTTGGCGATGCTCTGCGTCAGCAGCGACAGCATGATCAGGCCGGGCACGATGAAGGCGCCGTAGCTGACGCCCTCGATCTGGGGAATGCGCGAGCCGATGGCCGTGCCGAACACGACGAAGTAGAGCGACGTGGACAGCACGGGCGAGACGATGCTCTGCATCAGCGTGCGCCAGGCGCGCGCCATCTCGAAGCGGTAGATTGCCCAGACTGCGCGGTAGTTCATCGGGATGCTTTCACCAAGTCGACGAAAATGTCCTCGAGCGAACTCTGCGTCGTGTCGAGGTCGGAGAAGGAAACGCCGGCGGCACTCATGGCGCTCAGCAGCGACGTGATGCCGGTGCGCTCGGCGCGCGTGTCGTAGGTGTAGATCAGCTGATTGCGATCGGGGCCGAGCTCCAGCCCGAACTGAGACAGGCTTCCGGGGATCGTGTCGAGCGCGCTATTGAGCTGCAGGACGAGCTGCTTCTTGCCCAGCTTGCGCATCAGCTCGTCCTTGCGCTCCACCAGCACGATCTCGCCGTGGTTGATGACGGCAATGCGGTCCGCCATCTCTTCGGCTTCTTCGATGTAGTGGGTCGTCAGGATGACGGTGACGCCGTTGGCACGCAGTTCGCGCACGCTCTGCCACATCTCCTTGCGCAGCTCCACGTCGACGCCTGCCGTCGGCTCGTCGAGGAACAGGATGCGCGGCTCGTGCGAGAGCGCCTTGGCGATCAGCAGCCGGCGCTTCATGCCGCCGGACAGTTCGCGCACGCGCCGGTCCTTCTTGTCCCACAGCGAAAGATCGCGAAGAACCTTTTCGATGTGCTGGGGATTTGACGGTTTGCCGAAGAGGCCGCGGCTGAAGGTCGCCGTGTTCCAGACGGTTTCGAATGCGTCGGTCGTGAGTTCCTGCGGGACGAGGCCGATCATGGAGCGGACGGCGCGGTAATCGCGGGCGATGTCCATGCCGTCGACCGTGATGTTGCCGGAGGTAGGATTGACGATGCCGCAGATGATGCTGATCAGCGTCGTCTTGCCGGCGCCGTTGGGGCCCAGCAGTGCCAGAATTTCACCCTTGTCGATCGTGAGATTGACGGACTTCAGGGCCTCGAAACCGCTGGCATACGTTTTCGAGATCGAGGAGACGTTGATGATCGGCTGCATTCAATCCCCGGTGGCCGTAGCGGCGGTGGCGGCACGTATGTATGGCACATGGCGGCGAATGCCAAGCTTGGCGGTTGGCTTTTGCATTGCAGGCGCTGTAATCCGAGGCTTTGCTACAATTTATCGGCCAGCGCCATCGTGAAGCACGCGGTGGCAACGATGCAGGCGACGGTGCGGATGTGGTTCCACATCGTCCACTCCGCAAGATAGCGGGTCCACATCGCTTCACCCTCGGGGCTGGCAGGAGCCGCGGCCGCCAATTCGTTGTTGAGCGGCACGTTGCGGACCATCGTGAGCAGCACGCTGCCAACCAGATAAATGACGGCGCCGGCGAGCAGCCAGGGTGCTCCGGGCCTCTGCCAGTCGGCCATGGCGTAGACCGCCAGGATGAGTGACGACAACGCCGCCCCGAAGAAGGCTGCGAGAAACAACGAGCGTACGATGACGATTGTTGATTTCCTGCATGGCGGCGATGGCGCTCGGGGCAGGGATGCGGCCAAGAGCGCGCATGACAGTGACGGAAAAGATGAAGAAGACGCCTGCGATCAATCCGACGGAGATGATCGTGACGATCGTAAGCAGGAGAACTGCAAGATCCGGCATGATGCCTCGCGTATCATGAGTGAGGATGTGACAAGGACGCGGCTCGGCATGGAAGTCCGACAGGCGTGCAGACGCAAAGTCAGCGCAAGTCTTTCGAAGCGTCACACTGCAGCAAGCCGTGGGCGCGGTCGGCAAGGCGTTATGGCTGCGGGCTGTCGGCTGGCTGATTTTTGCTTGTGCCGGCTGGCGTCTGCACCTCTTGATCGGATTTTGCCTCTGGCTCAGCAGGAGCGGAAGGCTGGGACGATTCGGGTGACGACGCCCTTGTTTGGTTTGCCGCGTTATCGGCCGGATTGACGCCCATGCGCGCCACTACGTTGCCGACCAGTGCGACGATGACCGCCAACGCCAACACGATGATGAACTTGTTGCTGCCCCACCGCCGGGGCTGCTGCTGATCGCTGTCCCTGACTTGCGTCATTGATGCACTCCGCTGTGTAACATCTCTTAGGTAAAGCGCTGCGTTGCAGATGTGGTTCCTGCCGGGTGGTGCCGATGCAAAGAGCCGAGGTGCGAACGAGTAGCTGCGCAGGGCGCGAGGCCGGGAAGCAAATCGGCCGGTCCAGGTAACATCTTGAGAACATTGGTGGAGCCGAGGGGAATCGAACCCCTGACCTCTGCAGTGCGATTGCAGCGCTCTCCCATCTGAGCTACGGCCCCAGTCTGGTGCCGTATTTGAGGACGGGGCCGCAAAGATGTCAAGAAAACGGGGCTTGCGGCGGTGACCCGGCTTGCCGGGGTGCGCCAGGGCCGGTATTGCTCTGCCTCGGACATCGGCGAGGCAAATCCTTCATGATCGAGCTACTTGGTTTTATTAGCTATCTCATCACGCTCTATATCTACATCATCATTGCTGCAGCGCTTCTGAGCGTGCTGATGGCGTTCAACGTCGTCAATCCGTACAATCCCGTGGTGCGCAGCATTTACGGCGGACTGAACGCCGTGACGGAGCCGGTGCTGCGGCCAATCCGCAATATCCTGCCGGACACGGGCGGGATCGACTTTTCGCCGCTAGTGCTGATCCTGTTCCTGATGTTCGTGCAGAGCGTCGTTCTGCCAAATCTTGCCAAGCTTTTCCTCGGCGCCTGACCGGTGCTGGCTGCCGGCGTTGCGGAGGAGGCATCGCTACCCTTCAGGGTAGCTGGCGGGTGCGTCATCGTGCGGGTGCGTCTTACGCCGAAATCTTCTCTAGATGCTGTGGGCGAAATCATGCCGACTGCGGACGGCCCAGCCATCGCCATGCGGGTGCGGGCGTTGCCGTCGGACGGAGAAGCCAACGCCGCAGTGATCCGGCTTTTCGCTGGCTGGATCGGCGTTCCACAGCGTGACGTGCGGCTTACGGCTGGTGCCAAAGGACGCATCAAATTGCTGACGATCGACGGCGATCCAGTCCGCTTGGCGGAATTGATCGCCGGGAAATTCAAGCCGTCAAAGGCATAACAAACAGAAGACTGACAACCAGAAGACACAATCAAAATACTGGGAGGAGAAGTTTCAATGTCCGAGGCCCGTGTAATCGATGGCAAGGAAATTGCCGCAAAGGTTCGTGCCGACGTTGCCGCCGAAGTGAAGATCCTGAAGGCAAGCCACGGCCTGACGCCGGGCCTAGCCGTCGTGCTCGTCGGCGAAGATCCGGCCAGCAAGGTCTACGTGCGCAACAAGGCGGCACAGACTGTCGAGTGCGGCATGAATTCCTGGGAGCACAAGCTGCCGGAAGACACCTCCGAGGCCGACGTGCTGGCGATGGTGGACAAGCTGAACAAGGATAAGGCGGTCAATGGCATTCTCGTGCAGTTGCCGCTGCCCAAGCATATCGATTCCACGAAAGTGCTGAACTCCATCGATCCCGACAAGGACGTCGACGGGTTTCATCCCGTGAACGTCGGCCGGCTCGGAATCGGCGAGCGGTCGCTGGTGCCCTGCACACCGCGTGGTTCGGTCATTCTGGCTAAGAGCGTCCTGCCGGACCTCAGCGGCTTGAATGCCGTCGTCGTCGGCCGGTCGAATATCGTCGGCAAGCCGATGCTGCAGCTGCTGCTGCAGGAGAACTGCACTGTCACGGTTGCGCATTCGCGCACGAAGGATCTGCCCGCCGTCGTACGTCAGGCGGACCTGGTGATCGCGGCCGTCGGCCGGCCGGAGATGGTGAAGGGCGACTGGATCAAGCCGGGCGCCGTGGTGATCGACGTTGGCATCAACCGCATCACCAAGCCGGACGGCAAGGGCAAGCTGGTGGGCGACGTCGACTATGCCGACTGCGCCAAGGTGGCCGGTGCGATTACGCCGGTGCCGGGTGGCGTCGGCCCGATGACGATCGCGTGCCTGCTGCAGAACACGGTGGACGCCACCAAGATGCAGCACGGCATCAAGTAAGCCGGCGCGCTGCGCTCCTTCGTGGCAAGCGCGACGCTAAAGGACTTTGAAACGACAAGACGGGTGGCGAGAGCTGCCCGTCTTGTTTTGTTTGCGTCACATGCGTCGCCTCTCCTGTGCCTTCTGCCTATGCCGCCTGCGACTGGCGCAGCGTTTCGCCGCGATAGCTGAGCGCTTCGGCGATGTGGATGCGGCCGACGCCGTCCACCCCGTCGAGATCGGCAAGCGTGCGGGCGACGCGCAAGGTGCGGTGGAAGCCGCGTGCCGACAGATGCAACGTTTCGGCGGCCTGGCGCAGGAGGGCGAGACCTGCATCGTCCGGCGTGGCAATCGCGTCCAGGAGCGCACCCGAGCAGTCAGCGTTGCTGCGCACGGATTTCAACGACTGGGCACCGAAAGACGGTGAGTTGCGGGCGTAAGCGGCGAGGCGGTCTCGTTGACGCTCGCGCGCGGCGATGACGCGGGCGCGAACGTCGGCGCTGCCCTCGCTGGCGGGCGGCAGGGTGAGATCAGCGGCGGAGACGGCCGGCATCTCGATCTGCAGATCGATGCGATCGAGCATCGGGCCGGAAATGCGGGACTGATAATCGACGGCGCAGCGCGGACCGCGGCGGCACGACTGCCCGGGCCCGGCGCCGCCGCACTTGCAGGGGTTCATTGCCGCGACGAGTTGCACGCGGGCTGGATAGGCGATGCGGTGGTTGGCGCGGGCGATGACGACTTCACCGCTTTCCAACGGCTGGCGAAGCGCATCCAAAACGTTGGGCTGAAACTCAGGAAGCTCGTCGAGGAACAGCACGCCAAGGTGAGCCAGGCTGACTTCGCCTGGACGCGGCCGCGAGCCGCCGCCGACCAGCGAGGGCATGCTGGCGGAGTGGTGTGGTGCGCGGAACGGACGGTCAGCTGCGAGTTTGCCGCCCATCAGTTCGCCGGCGAGCGAGTGCACCATGGAGACTTCCAGCATCTCCTCCGGCGAGAGCGGCGGAAGGATGGAGGGCAGACGTGCGGCCAGCATCGACTTGCCGGAACCGGGCGGGCCGATCATCAGAAGATTGTGGCCGCCGGCGGCAGCGACTTCCAGCGCGCGCTTGGCGCTTTCCTGGCCGCGCACGTCTTTCAAGTCGGCCAGGTTGGTGGAAGGCCGTTCAAGGTTGGGTTTGGGCCGGGAGAGCGTCTGCAGGCCCTTGAAGTGGTTGACCAGGGCGAGCAGATGCGGCGGAGCGAGGATATCCAAATCTTCTCCGGCCCAGGCAGCTTCCGATCCGGCGGCAGCAGGGCAGATGAGGCCTTTGCCCATGGCGTTGGCGCCGATTGCCGCTGGAAGCGCGCCGGGAATGCCGCTGATGGACCCGTCGAGCGCGAGTTCGCCGACTGCTGCGAATCCCGCGACGGCATCGGGTGCAATGGCGCCGAGCGCGACCATCAATGCCAGGACGATCGGCAGGTCAAAATGACTGCCTTCCTTGGGGAGGTCAGCGGGCGCAAGATTTACTGTAAGGTGCTTGTAGGGAAGCCCGAGGCCGACGGCGTGCAGTGCGCCGCGGATGCGTTCCCTGCTTTCGGCGACGGCCTTGTCCGGCAGGCCAACGATGGCAAACGCCGTCAAGCCGGGCGTGATGCGCACCTGAACATCCACACGCCGCGCCTCGATGCCGACGAACGCGAGCGTTGAAATCTGGCCGTACATGCCGCCCTCCCTGCCAAGGGGCGATAAATAACGTACACGCTGCATCTTGACAAGAACATTTAGAGAACGTAATTTCGGAATGTGGACGTTGGCTGGGTTTGGGTCATGGTGTCAGAGATGACGATCGACACGC
Organism: uncultured Pseudomonadota bacterium; assembly: GCA_963846845.1. Lineage (GTDB taxonomy): Bacteria > Pseudomonadota > Alphaproteobacteria > Rhizobiales > Hyphomicrobiaceae > JAKAXS01. The sequence goes on from CAWJXQ010000017.1 coordinate 431,443, forward strand.
ATGGATACGTGAAGGCGCTGACCGCTGCGGGTGTTCCTGCGGCGCAGGCCGAAGCACATGTCGAGGCGCTGCGTGACAAGGTTCTGCCAGAGCTGGCCACGCATCAGGACCTGAGAACGCTCAGTTTGGAACTGCGGTCGGAGATGGCGGAGTTAAAATCCGAACTGCGCAGTGAAATGTCCGGCATTCGCACGGATATGTGGAAGATGTCGTTTGCGGTGGTTCTTGCCACGGCGACGCTGGTGACGTTTCTGCAAAAGCTTCTGGCGTAATTGGGTCCGAGATGACGATCGACACGCATGGATACGTGAAGGCGCTGACGGCTGCGGGTGTTCCTGCAGCGCAGGCTGAAGCACATGTCGAGGCGCTGCGCGACAAGGTTCTGCCAGAGCTGGCTACGCATCAGGATTTGAAGACACTCAGTCTGGAACTGCGCGCGGAGATGGGTGATCTCCGATCCGAGTTACGGTCAGAGATGTCTGGGCTGAAGTCGGAGCTGCGCAGCGAAATGTCCGGTATCCGCACGGACATGTGGAAGATGTCGTTTGCTGTCGTTCTGGCAACGGCGACGCTGGTGACGTTCCTGCAGAAGCTTTTGGCGTAGGCGCCAATCGTGTCAGCGCTGCTTGCGCTTGCGTTCGATCGCATCCCAGATAAGCACCGCGATATCCGAGCCGCCGAACGCCTTGACCTGGCGGATGCCGGTAGGCGACGTCACGTTGATCTCGGTCAGGTAAGGGCCAATGACGTCGATGCCGGTGAAGAGCAGCCCGCGGCGCTTGAGCTTTGGGGCAAGGCGAGCGCAGATTTCGCGATCGCGACCCGTCAGACGAACTGGCTGTGCGGTGCCGCCGACGTGGAGATTGGAGCGCGTCTCGCCTTCGGCGGGGACGCGGTTGATGGCACCGGCGATCTCGCCGTCGATCAGGATGATGCGCTTGTCGCCGGCGCGAACCTCCGAGCGGTATTGCTGGACCATGAACGGCTCGCGGAAAACGCCCTGAAACAGCTCGACGAGAGACGCGACGTTGGTGTCTTCGGGGCCAAGGCGAAAGACGCTGGCTCCGCCGTTGCCGTAGAGCGGCTTGACGATGATGTCTTTCATCTCGGCGCGGAACGCCAATACGTCTTCGAGCGAGCGCGTGATGATCGTCGGCGGCATCAAATCAAGGAAGTCGAGGACGAAGATCTTCTCCGGTGCATTGCGCACCTGCGCTGGGTCGTTGACGACCAATGTCTTGGGATGGATGCGCTCCAGCAAATGCGTGGTCGTGATGTAGGCCATGTCGAACGGCGGGTCTTGGCGTAGAAGAACGACATCGCGCTCGGCCAGATTGATGGTGCGCGGATCGGATAGCTCGAAATGCGAGTTGGCCATATCGGCAAGTTTCAGCGTTGCGCCGCGGGCGCGGAGCGTGCTGCCGTGCAGGGCGAGATCCTGCGGCGTGTAATAGAAGATGTCATGGCCGCGGCGTTGCGCCTCCAGCAGAATCGCGAAGGTGCTGTCGCCACGAATGTCGATCCGATCGATCGGATCCATCTGGCAGGCGATTTTCAGCGGCATGGCGTCATCCGTTCTGGGCAGCGTCGAGGTGGTAGCGAATTTCGCAGGCGGATGGCAAGCCCAGTGGGGCGGGCAGGCCTCAGTCAGATGCTGTCTGGAAGATGCCGTGGCCACTTGCCGGGGGCGAGAAAAATCGCGTCGAAACAGATGTCGTACCGGCGATGCCGTGAATTCCGGGCCAGCCAGCACTCGGCCGCGCGGCGGATGCGCTGGCGCTGCGCATTGCCGATCGAGGCCTCGCAAGCTCCGAGTGTCGGCCGGCGCTTGACCTCGATGAAGGCGAGGCGTTTGCCGCGGCAGGCGACCAGATCGACTTCGCCGGCCGGTGATTGGAAGCGGCGGGCGAGGATGCGATAGCCTTTGGCGACAAGCAGGGCGGCGGCCAGATATTCGGAGACGTGGCCGCGGCGGTATCGCGCCTGGCGCTCGGCCTTGAGTTTGCCGGCGTCTGCGTTCACGCACCGCGCTCCTTTAGAGTGAGGCCGATCTCGTAGACGCGAGCCTTGGGAACCCCCAGAACCTCGGCCACAACGCGAGCGGCATCGCGCAGGCTCATCGTCTCAAGTGCGGTTTTGAGCTTGCCGGTGACGAGTTCGTCAGTGACCTCGACCGGTCCGGGCGGCCCCACCAGGACGACGATCTCGCCGCGAGCCTCCCCTTCCGAGTAGGCGCGGGCAAGCTCGGAAAGCGGGCCGCGGCGCACGTCCTCGTGCAGCTTCGTCAATTCGCGGGCGACGGCGGCGGGCCGGTCGCCGAGGACGGCGGCGAGATCGCGCAGCGTTTCGCCGATCCGTGTCGGTGCCTCGAAAAATACCAGGGTGCCCGGCACGCTGATGAGCTCCTTGATGCGCGTCTGGCGGGCGCCATCTCGCGTCGGGAGGAAGCCGGCAAAGAAGAACGCGTCTGTCGGCAGGCCAGCGGCGGTCAAGGCCGTCAACGTGGCGGAGGCGCCGGGTATGGCGATGATGTCGTGCTGGGCCGCGGCGGCCTCGCGCACGAGCTTGAAGCCGGGGTCGGAGATCAGCGGCGTACCTGCATCGGAGATCAAGGCTACGGCGCGGCCGGCCGCCAGATCGTCCAAGATGTGGGCGCGTTGCGTGCTGGCGTTGTGCTCGTGATAGGGCTTGAGCACCGTGTCGATCGCGTAGTGGGCGAGCAACGTGCGGCTGTGGCGCGTGTCTTCGCAGTAGATGACGTCGGCGCGCGCCAGCACGGTGAGTGCGCGCAGCGAGATGTCGGAGAGATTGCCGATCGGCGTGGCAACGAGGTAAAGCGCCGGCGGCAAAACCTGGGCGAGCCCGCGTTCCAGTTCGGCCGCAACGCGGGGCGGCAGGCGGGCATAGTCTTCAGGGCGTGGGGTGTGATCGGGAGATTTGGCCGGCATCGTGCATCGCTTGTTGCTTCAGCCCGTCAGGGTAGAGCGAATGCGGCTGGCATGAAACGGCAAAGGTGCCTCAGGCTGCCGATGCCGTGCGGCGTGCAGGCGGAACTGCCGGGGCGGCGGGCAGGTGATACAAGGCGGCGCCCGACCGTACGGCTGGCACGGTCATAACGGCGGAGAGGTCCTTGATCAGTTCCTTGAGGGCGTAGGCTGCGGCGTCGAGCTGATCTTCAGCGGTGGCGTGGTAGCGGCCGGTATTGATCGAGCGCTCGCGAGAGGAGGAGACCTGATCCATCAATCGCGACATCTGCTCGTCGAGCGACAGGGGCGCTACAGGCCGAACTATTGGTGCGAGGGCTTGCGACGAGCGCGAGAAACGCTCAATCAGAAATGAAAGAAAAGGCATTTCAGTTTCCGCAATGTTGGGATTTGAAACGCGAAAACGCGTTGGTAAACCGGGCTTTAATGACGGTGAATCTATTCGCCCAATTTGACAAGTCAAATCATGAGGTTTGCGGTTGCAACCTCATCTAGTTGATTAATACCTTATTAAGAATTTGACTCCGGCTTCAGAGGCCATTCGGCTTTTGGGCTTCAACCGAGCCGGTCGTGCGAAGCGTGATGGGTGTCGCAGGTGGAGTGACAGCGAAGGGCCGTGCCGGTGAGGTGGCGAGTTGCGGTGGCAGCGGCGGCCGGTTGGCCCCGTCATAGCGATAGTGGCCGGTGATGCGGTCCACGAAGAGGCCATCTTCCATCTGCGGGCCCCAGCCGCGGTTATGGATGATCATGGGGCGGCCGGATGGCCCGCGATCCGCGGCCACGAGGGCAATGTGAGATCGCGACCCGGAGTTCTGCGGGCGCCAGTAGGTCACGATATCACCCGGCAGATAGTCTTCGCCGAAGGGCGTGACGGCGAGGCTTTGGCCGTAGCGGGCCAGGAAGCGCCGCAGGGTTTCGGTACGGCGATGATCGATATTCGGGTCGCCGGCGCCGAGGCGCGAGGCCTGCACCAGCGTTTGCAGATCGACGCCGAGCGCGCGATAGGCGCGGACGATCACGTCGGTACAGACGCCGTAGAGGGCCGGTACGTCACCGCCTGCGCGGGAAATCTGCCGGTACTTGTCGTCGTAGATGACGAAATGCTTGATCTGGCTTGCGGCCGCGAGAGCCAAGCGCTCGCCGAACGGCGCCGTTGCGGCAGCGCCATCGCCGAATTCGTCGGCGGGTGCGGCAGAGGCGTAGGTGACCGGGCAGCTTGTCTCATACGGCAACGGCGGGATCGGCTGTAGCAGGCTCGGGCTGCGCGGCGGAGCCAGCATGGCAACGGATTGCTGCGGGGTCGCCTCGGCGGGCGGCGCGATGGCCGGGGCGTGGAGTGCCGGTGGCGCTACGTTCATGGAACCTGAGAACCGAGGTGATGCGGCCGCGATGCGGGCTCGCGCCGGCTCACCCTCGGCCAGGGGAGAAGGCGGCGGCTGCCAGGCTAGCGCTTCGATGTCCGGGGCTCGTTGCGCGTCGAATGCGGGCGCGTTTGCATTCGCTGCGACTGTATTTGCGGGTGGCTGGGTAGCCACGGCTGTGGATGTCGCCACTGCGGGCCGTGCCGCTGGCGGATCGATCCGGAGGGTTGCGACGGAACTCACGGCGGGCAGCGGCAGTGACGCCGGTGGCTCGAAGTTCGCCGTCTGGGTCGACGCGGGTGCCGTTGCGGGCAGCAGTGCGACGTCAGCTACGGGGCGGGCCGTGCTTTGGGGCGTCTCAGCGATCAGGTCTTTGAGCGTCGGGAAGACGTGCAGCGAGGGAACGATCGCGATGACCAGCGCCATAATGACGAACGGCAAAAGCAGCAGGCGAAACGCTTGCCGGTCGTCACGGGATTCGATCAGCAGCGGGTTGGGCCGGCGGTAGATCGTGGCCGGCTCATTGTGGCGGGCCGGATGCTGCCGTCTGGGGTCAGGCCGTGCATGGGTTGGCGCGCGGCGCGTCGAATGGGCAACGAGGGCCGCTGCCTGCGCGCCGTGGGCGCGTGCCGGTTTTGCCGCCGTCTTGCGTGGCTTGGTTTTGTGGGGCTTCTTCACGCGTACCCGCCCGCTGGCGCAATTGCCATCCCGTACATGAAGCATAGGCGCTAACGACCTGTTGCGCCATCGTAAATTTGGTTCAGTTAGCCGGCGGCAGGCCAATCATCTGTCGAATTTCGGATGGAGTGGTGCCCGCCTGCCGCAAACTGGCCAAACTGGTATCGCGCGCGCTTTTGGCGAGTTTGCGGCCCTCCACGTCGGTTATCAGCCGGTGGTGATGATAAAGCGGGGCCGGCAGGCCCAGCAGAACTTGAAGTAGCCGATGCAAGTCTGTCGCGGCGTACAGGTCCATGCCGCGGGTGACGTGGGTGACGTGCCTGCCTGGCATCGTCGACGACGACCGACAGGTGATAGCTCGACGGCACATCCTTGCGCACGACGATGGTGTCGCCCCATCGCTCCGGGCGGGCGCGAACGGCTTGCGTGGTTCCGTCGGCGGCAAGGGAGGTGAAAGTCAGGGCGGCTCCTGCAAGCCGCTCGCGCGAGACCTCTATCGCGCGCTCCATGTCGAGGCGCAGGGCAAACGGCTCGCCGCGCTGTTTGCGGGCGGCGATTTCGGCCTGCGGCATGTGCTTGTGCAGGCCGGGGTAGATCGGAGCGCCGTCCGGGTCGACGGCGTTGGGCCGCTTGGCCGCGGCGATGTCCTGGCGCGTTGCGAAGCAGGGATAGAGCAAGCCGAGGTCTTCGAGGCGTGCGGCGGCTTCGCTGTAGATGCCGAAGTGTTGCGACTGCCGCAGCACTGGCTCCTCCCACGTCAGTCCGAGCCACGCGAGGTCCTCCAGCTGACTGGCGATGTGCGCCTGGGTGCAGCGCGCCGTGTCGATGTCCTCGATGCGCACCAGGAAGCGGCCGCCCAAGCGGCGTGCCATGTCGAAGCCGGTCAGCGCAGACAGCGCATGACCGAGATGCAGTTGTCCGTTCGGGCTCGGAGCAAAGCGCAGGATGGGAGTGTCGCCGGCTGCCGTCACTCGCAGCGGCCGCCTTCGCCTGACCCGGGCCTGAACGTTGGCGCGATCTCCTCGACGACACGGTCATACCGGCTGCGTTCGGCGGCGGGATACAGCATCGCCCAGCTGTTGATGTAGCGGCCCGAGCACGTGAAGCTGACACGCTCGTAGAACATCATTGCACCGATGGTGCCGGAGATTACGAACCAGTTGCGCCGCACGGGCGCGTAATCCAGCTGCGCGCCGCGATAGTTCTCTTGCAGCAACTGCGTCCTATAGGCGTCAAGGCTGGCGCCGGATTCGTTGAGGAACGAGCCGACGAGAAGGCGTGCGTTTCCGTCGGGGGAAACGAGAATGCGGCCTTCGGGCTCCGCCGCCTTTTCGGCGAAGACAGCCGCCGGATAGCTGATTTCCGAGCCGCTGCGCGCGTCGACGATGTCGATCCAGCCGCCTGCGCCGAATGGCTTTTCGGGCGCGGCTGAGGCGGGTAGCGCAAAGGCTGCTGCGAAGATGAGGAAAAGGAGCGGGGTTGAGCGGTGGGCGGGCATCGCCACATACTCCATGCATGCCAATCAGGATCTTGAGTAGGATCTTGCGATCGTGAGACCTTATTTCAGAGTTTGGTTTACGCTTCGAAGCGAGCTGAACGCTCGTATCTCAGCCGATCAGTCTCTAGTGTACGCCTAGTGAGATGATGCCGAAACAGCTGCCGCGAGCTACGCGCAAAAATCTTTCACGCACCCGTTTGATCGAGAGCGACGACGATGTGCGCGCCGGCATTCGTGCGCTGCGACGTAAATGCGAGGCGGTGCGGCGCATGCACGATCTCGTCGGCGATCCGCCGTTGCGGCGCTACACGCCAGACTTCGAGGCGTTGGCGCGCATCGTCGTGGGGCAGCAGCTTTCGATCGCGAGTGCAGGTGCCATCTGGGGGCGTGTCGCGGCGCTCGGGCCGATGTCGGCCAAGGCGATGCTGAGGTATACGCCGGAACGGCTGGCCGCCGCGGGTCTTTCCGGTGGCAAGATCAGGACACTTCAGGCGCTGTCGTCGGCGGTGGCGCAAGAGGGGTTGGATTTTGCGGCGCTTGTGCAGCTTGGCGACGAGGCTGTGCGCGAGCGGCTGGTGCAGATCCACGGCATCGGCCCGTGGACGGCGGACATTTTCGTGATGTTCGCGATCGGCCGGGCGGATGCCTGGGCGCCCGGCGATCTGGCGCTGCAGGTCGCAGCGGGGCGCGTGCTGGGGCTCGAGGTTAAGCCGACCGCCGTCGAGCTGACGGAGATCGCGGAGCGGTGGCGGCCCTGGCGCGGCGTTGCTGCGCGGTTGCTGTGGGCGCACTACGCCCACAAGCCGGGTGCGGAGAAGGTGTCACCGGTTTAGCTTGGGTCAGACCTCGGTCTGACCCGTTTGCGCAGGTCGGCGGTTTGTGCCGGCGCTGCTTCACCTCGAGAACGTCATGGTCGCGGAGGCGACCATCCACGACACGTATCAAATTATCGACGTTCGTTTGGTGCACCAGAGCGTCGGCCCAAAGTTCCCTGTGCGCTGAGAACATGAGGCGTGTCGTGGGTCCCCGCCTTCGCGGGGATGACGGGAGGAGAGTGGTGGGCGGCCCAAACGGGTCTAAGCGTGCGCCGGCTCGCGCCGCCAAAGGTCAGACCGAGGTCTGACCCTGGGAGCGGTTACGCGCCTTCGACGATGGTGATGTCGAGGGTGCCGGCGCCTTCGCGGAGCTTCTTGGCTTCGGCGTACTCGGGGCAGGTGGCGTACGACTTGGCGTCTTCGAAGCTGGCGAACTCGATCACGACGTTGCGAGCCGTGCCCTTGCCTTCGATGATCTCGGCCTTGCCACCGCTGACGATGCGGCGGCCGTTGTACTTCTCGAGCGCAACCTTCGACTTGGCGACGTACTGCGACCACTTCTCGGGATCGGTGACGACGGCGTGGGCGATGACATAACCTTTGGGCATGGGCGTTTCCTCGTGTGTGTGATTGGCGGGCGCGTCAGGCCGCGTGGCCGTGGCGCGCGTCGCGGATGTGATGCTGGAATGTTTCGGCAGCGGACTTGGGATCGTCCGCCTGGGTGATCGGCCGGCCGACAACGATGTGGTTGGCGCCGGCGGTGATGGCATGGGCCGGCGTCATCACGCGCTCCTGGTCGTCCATGGCACTGCCGGTGAGGCGAATACCGGGCGTAACGATGAGGAACTTCGGCGAGGTTGCTTCGCGGATGCGGGCGGCTTCCTGGCCGGAGGCAATGACGCCATCGAAACCGGCATCGTGGGCAAGGCGCGCGCGGCGGACGACGAGATCGGCCGGAGAGAGATCGCTGCCCTGCTGCTTCAAGTCTTCGACGGTAAGGCTGGTCAGGACGGTGACGGCCAACAGCTTGAGATTGGACTGGCCGCGGCCATTGACGGCGGCGCGCAGGGTTTTCAGATCGTGACCGTGGACGGTGAGGAAATCGAGGTTGAGTTCGGTGATGTTGGACACCGCGCGTTCCACCGTGGTGCCGATGTCGAGCAGCTTCATGTCGAGGAAGACGCGCTTGCCCTGGTGGCGCAGCTCCTGCGTGAGGTCGAGGCCGCCGGCGAACATGAGTTCGAGCCCGACTTTGTAGAACGTCACGCTGTCGCCGAGCGTGTGCACGAGCGTGCGCGCTTCATCGACGTTGGGCATGTCGAGGGCGACGATCAGGCTGTCTTTGCTGGCGGGCATGGCGGCGGCTCGGGGTGGTGTGTTGGCTGCGTTGCAGTTCCATCAGTCAGGGCCAGTGGTTTAGCACGGGGATTGCGGGCGAGACCACTGGGAGATCAGACTTCGTTTCCGGTGAGCGAAACGCCCCCCAATGTCATCCTCGGGCTTGTCCCGAGGACCCAACCATCGGCCGGGGAGAAGCCGAATAGTTGTGCTGGACGTGTCCGCTTGCAACTGTCTCCCCCGCTGCACCATGGGTCCTCGGGACAAGCCCGAGGATGACAACATGCGGGTAGGGCGGAGATTTGTCAGCCCTGCATCACGTGGGCGGCGCGGGCGAGTTTCTGGATCAGGGTTTTCAGCTGTTCCTGGCTGTCCTTGTTCTTCAGGTGGCCGTGTTCGTCGAAGGCGTCGGCGGCGCGGGGAACGGCGAACTGGTCGGGCAAGACAAGGGCGCCGAGGCCGAGTTCCAGAACCTGGCGGACGCTCGTCAGGCTGCGCAGGCCGCCCATGCCGCCGGGTGAGGCGGAGCTGAGGGCGAAGACGCGGGTCTTGAAAACGTGGATCGCGGGCGCGTCATCGAATTTTCCGCGGCTCATCCAGTCGAGCGTGTTCTTCAGCAGCGGCGTGATCGAGGAATTGTACTCCGGGCTGGTGATCAGAACGCCCTGATGGGCCTTAAGAACGGCGAGCAGTTTGCGGGAGTTTTCCGGCGGGCCTTCGGTCGCTTCGATGTCGCCATCGTAGAGCGGCATCGGATAGTCGGCGAGATCAACGAAGGTGGCGCTGATGCCATTGGCGTCAGCAATGTGGTGCGCCAGCCGCGACAGTTGTTTGTTGTAGGAGCCGGCGCGCTGTGAGCCGGCGAAGAAGAGAAGCTTGGCGGAAGTTGTCATGAGGCGACTGTCCTGTCTTGCGGCTGAGCCATGCCGCAATTGCGTCCAACAGCGGCAATACCTGTCGCACAGGAGTAGTCACGAGGGGCAAGAATGGCAACCCAGACCTATCACGGCAGCTGCCACTGCGGCGGCGTCAAGTTCGAGGCCGATATCGATCTCGCTAAAGGCGCGGGCAAATGCAACTGCTCGATCTGCAGCAAGACGCGCAACTGGAGCATCTCGATCAAGCCCGACGCTTTTCGTCTGCTCTCCGGCGACGACGCGCTGACGGACTACTGGTTCAACACCGAAGCCGTGCACTCGCCGTTCTGCAAACGCTGCGGTGTCCGTGTCTATGGGTATGGCGACATCCCGGAAGTGGGCGGCAAATTCGTTTCGGTGCGGCTTGCGTCGCTCGATGGCGTGTCGCCCGAGGTGCTGGCGGCCATACCCGTCAAGTACTCCAACGGTCGCGACAACGACTGGTGGCACGACGTGACCGCGGCGGAGAAGGCTTACCTCTAGACGGTGCCTGCGTCGACCGCTAAGCGGTCGTCATCCGCTCTTGCCGAGGAAGTCCTTTACGCGCGCGAAGAAGCCGGCGCTCTCGGGGCTGGTGCCCTTGTGGCTCAGCTTTTCGAACTCTTCGAGGAGTTCACGCTGTTTGCGCGTCAGGTTTTTCGGCGTTTCGACGTCGACCTGAATGTACATGTCGCCGGTCAGCTTGGAGCGCAGGACGGGCATGCCCTTGCCCTTGAGCCGGAACTGCTTGCCGCTCTCGCTGCCCTCGGGGATTTTTACGCGCGTCATCTCGCCTTCGACCGTCGGCACCTCGATCTGGCCGCCGAGGGCGGCCGTCGTCATCGAGATCGGCACCTTGCAGAAGATGTCGGCGCCGTCGCGCTGGAAGAAGTCGTGCGGCTTGATGGAGAGGAAAATATAGAGGTCGCCCGTTGGGCCGCCGCGCAGGCCGGCTTCGCCTTCGTTGGCGAGGCGGATGCGCGTGCCGTCTTCGACGCCGGCGGGAATGTTGACGGAGAGCGTGCGCTCTTTCATGACGCGGCCGGCGCCGGAACACGTGGGACAGGGATCCTCGATCACTTCGCCGCGGCCGTGACAGGCGGGGCAGGTGCGCTCGATGGTGAAGAAGCCTTGCGAAGCGCGAACCTTGCCTTGGCCGCCGCAGGTTGGGCAGGGCTTCGGCTTGGTGCCGGCCTTGGCGCCGCTGCCGGAGCAGGTCTCGCAAGCGACTGACGTCGGGACGCGGATCTGCGCCGTCTTGCCGGAGAAGGCTTCGGCGAGCGTGATCTCCATGTTGTAGCGAAGGTCGGCGCCGCGCTCGCGGCCGTTGCCGCCGCGTCCGCGCCCGCCGCGGCCGCCCATGAATTCGCCGAACAGATCGTCGAAGATGTCGGACATGGACGAGGCAAAGTCGGGGCCGAAGCCGTGCTGGCCGCCACCGCCGCGTCCGCCCTCGAAGGCGGCGTGGCCGAAGCGGTCGTAGGCGGCGCGCTTTTGCGGATCCTTCAGGGCCTCATAGGCCTCGCTCAAATCCTTGAATTTCTGCTCGGCGCCCTTGTCGCCGGGGTTGGCGTCGGGGTGATGTTCCTTGGCGAGGCGGCGGAAGGCGGACTTCAAGTCCTGCTCGCTCGCATCGCGGCCGACGCCGAGGGTTTCGTAATAATCGCGCTTTGCCATTAACCGGTCGTCCGATGCAACTGGACCGCGATCTGTCTGCGGGTGCGTGTCTTGATGAAATTTGCCCCCGCCGGGACGGCCGGGCCCGATCATAGCGGGTCCGGCCGTCGCCAACAGGGGCTTTGTTTAGGTGAGCCGAGGTGCTGGCGAAGGCATTAGGCCGACTTCTTCTTGTCGTCCTTCACCTCTTCGAAATCGGCGTCGACGACGTTGTCGTCGCCTTCCGACTTCGGCTCGTCGCCGCCGGCGTCAGCAGAGCCACCGGCCGGCTGGGCCGAGTAGATGGCCTCGCCGATCTTCATGGCTGCCTGCGCGAGGGCGTTCGTGGTTGCCTGGATGCGCTCGACGTCGTCGGATGAGACGGCTTCCTTGGCCGCCGCGATTGCGGCCTCGACGTCGCCCTTCACGGCGGCGACGGCGGGGTTGGAGCCATTCTCGACCAGCTGCTTTTCCGTGGAATGGATCAGCGCTTCAGCCTGGTTCTTGGCTTCGACGCTGGCGCGCTTGACTTTGTCGTCCGCGGCATGCGCCTCGGCGTCCTTGACCATGCGATCGATGTCGGCATCGGAGAGACCGCCGGACGCCTGGATGCGCACCGACTGTTCCTTGGCCGTCATCTTGTCCTTGGCCGACACGTGCACGATGCCGTTGGCGTCGATGTCGAATGTGACTTCGATCTGCGGCACGCCACGCGGGGCCGGCGGAATGCCGACGAGGTCGAACTGGCCGAGCAGCTTGTTGTCGGCCGCCATCTCGCGCTCGCCCTGGCTGACGCGAATGGTGACGGCGTTCTGGCTGTCTTCGGCAGTCGAAAACGTCTGGCTCTTCTTGGTCGGGATCGTGGTGTTGCGTTCGATCAGGCGCGTGAATACGCCGCCGAGCGTTTCGATGCCGAGCGACAGCGGGGTCACGTCGAGCAGCAGGACGTCCTTGACCTCGCCCTTCAGCACGCCGGCCTGGATGGCGGCGCCGACGGCGACGACTTCGTCAGGGTTGACGCCCTTGTGCGGCTCCTTGCCGAACAGCTCTTTGACGATCTGCTGCACCTTGGGCATGCGCGTCATGCCGCCGACGAGAACGACTTCGTCGATCTCGGCAGCCTTGAGGCCAGCGTCCTTGATGGCGCTGAGGCACGGGCCCTTGGTACGGTTGATCAGATCCTCGACCAGGCTTTCCAGCTTGGCGCGGGTCATCTTCATCGTGAGATGCTTGGGACCCGAGGCATCGGCCGTGATGAACGGCAGGTTGATCTCGGTCTGCTGCGACGACGATAGTTCGATCTTGGCCTTTTCAGCGGCTTCCTTCAGGCGCTGCAGGGCCAGCTTGTCGCCGCGAAGGTCGATGCCGTTCGACTTCTTGAATTCGTCGGCGAGGTAGCTGACGAGCTTCATGTCGAAGTCTTCGCCGCCGAGGAACGTGTCGCCGTTCGTCGACTTCACTTCGAAGACGCCGTCGCCGATTTCCAGAACGGAGATGTCGAAGGTGCCGCCGCCGAGGTCGTAGACCGCGATCGTCTTGGCTTCCTTCTTCTTGTCGAGGCCGTAGGCCAGCGCTGCCGCCGTCGGCTCGTTGATGATGCGCAGACACTTCGAGGCCCGCGATGCGGCCGGCGTCTTTCGTTGCCTGGCGCTGGGCGTCGTTGAAGTATGCGGGGACGGTGATGACCGCCTGCGTGATCGGCTCGCCACCGAGCTTGGCTTCGGCGGCTTCCTTCATGCGCTGCAGGATGAATGCGGAGATCTGCTGCGGCGAATACTGCTTGCCTTCAGCTTCGACCCACGCGTCGCCCGTCGGACCCTTCACGATCTTATAGGGGACGAGCTTCTTGTCCTTCTCGACCATCGGGTCGTCGAAGCGGCGGCCGATGAGGCGCTTGATGGCGAAAAATGTGTCCGTCGGATTGGTGACGGCTTGGCGTTTGGCGGGCAGGCCGACCAGCTTCTCGCCGTCGTCCGCGAAGGCGACGATGGACGGGGTCGTATTCATGCCCTCGGCGTTTTCCAAGACCCGCGGCTTACCGCCGTCCATGACGGCCACGCACGAGTTCGTGGTTCCGAGGTCGATGCCGATGACTTTTGCCATGCTGATAGTTCCTCTTTGTTGCGGCGGACCGCCCGAGCCCGGATCTCCGGCACCCGACGTGCGTTAGGCCGTATGCGCCTAACGCCGCGATCCCCAAAGCTTAAGTTGACGCTGCGCGCTTATATAGGGTGCTGTTTTGGGGACGCAACGGTTGTAGACGGCCAGAGTGTGGTGATTTGTTCCCACCCCGTGGCCTTTTGGCCTGCGGTGAGCGTTAAGTCAAAGTGGTGTCTGGTGTTTTGAGGGTCGAAGTCTGTCAAACATATGGGGATAATTCGTGGCAGGAGAAGGCTTCCAACTTATCCGTAGAGCCCTTTCGCAGGGCGAACAGCGGCGGCTGGTGAAAGCTGTCGAAGCTGTCGCGAAGGCAGCACCGTTCTATACGCCGACTATGCCTAGAACAGGCAAACCTTTCTCGGTCCGCATGACTAACGCCGGCCCGCTCGGCTGGGTGTCCGACAAGGTGGGTGGCTATCGCTACCAGCCGACGCACCCGATTACGGGAGAGGCGTGGCCGGCAATCCCGAAGATGCTGCTGCAATTATGGAGCGAGCATGCGGAATATCCCGAGCCGCCTGAGGCCTGCCTCATCAATCACTACGAGGCCGGTGCCCGCATGGGCAGCCATCAGGACCGCGATGAGCAGGATCTGGCAGCACCTGTGCTGTCGGTCTCACTGGGCGATGATGCCGTCTTTCACGTCGGCGGGCGCAAGCGGGATGACCCGAAGGAGCGAATGACGCTTCAATCAGGTGATGTCGTCGTGCTCGGCAAGGCGGCACGGCTCGCCTACCACGGCATCGACCGGGTTTTCGCCGGCAGCTCAGACCTGCTGGCGGAGGGCGGGCGGATCAATCTCACGCTGCGACGGGTGACGCCCTCGCCAGGCAACAAAGCTTAAGCCTGAGCCTGAGCCGTCAGAGAATGATGTCGCGATCCGGCGGCGGCGGCGCGTCGTCGTCCGGGTCTATGTGCTGAGGCTGCGACTGGTGCCGCGGTGCGGCGCCACCTTGCTGCTCCGGTGCCTCGGACGGCCTTGATGGCTTGGCGCCGCCCTTGGCCACGACAACCATGGCTGGACGCAGCACGCGATCTTCGATGGCATAGCCGTTCTGGTAGACCTGCACGATGGTGCCGGGCGGAACGGATGGGTCTTGCGCCTCCATCACCGCCTGATGCTGATGTGGATTGAAGGGCTGGCCTTGCGGCGCTATGCGGCGCACGCCGTGCCGCTCCAGCACATTCAGGAATTCGCGCTCGGTGAGTGAAACACCGTCGAGCAGGCTTTTGAACGCCGTGTCTTCAGCGGCGGCGCCGGCCGGGACGGACGTGATGGCGCGCTCGAAGTTGTCGGCGACGCCGACGACATCGCTGGCGAATTTCTGGATCGCGTACTTTGCGGTGTCTTCTTTTTCCTTGGCGGCGCGCTTGCGCAGGTTGTCCATCTCGGCGTGGGCGCGCAACAGACGGTCGGTCAGGTCGGCGATCTGGCCCTCCAGCGTCGACACCTTTTCGGCCAGCCTGGCTGCGCCGCTGACCAGCTGCTCCATGTTCTGCTGCTCAGGCATGGGTGCCGGATCGGCCTCGGCATGCGGGGGAACAGCGGCGTCGGGCCGGGGTGTGTTCGGCTCGTCGGTCATAAGGTCTCCGTTAAGTTCAGGGCGCCGGTGCGGCGCGCGGGCCATCAGGCCCCTCGTTCTCGCGACCGATATCAGCCGCGGGCACCAAAAAATCAAGTCAGCAAGCGGCCGATCAGCTTGGCGGTGTAATCGACCATAGGGATAATTCGCGCGTAGTTGATGCGGGTCGGCCCGATTATGCCGAGAACGCCGACAACCTTGCGGTTCTCGTCCTGGAATGGGGCGACAACGAGGGACGAGCCCGACATCGAGAAAAGTTTGTTCTCCGATCCTATGAAAATGCGCACGCCATCGGCCCGTTCCGACAGGCCCAGGATCTGCGCCAGGTCCCGCTTGCTCTCCAGGTCGTTGAACAGCTGGCGGATGCGCTCCAGGTCGTCCATCGCGGAGACGTCTTTGAGCAGATTGGACTGGCCGCGGACGATCAGGCTCTTGCGATCGTCGAGCGAGCCCGACCATTCGGCCAGTCCCGCCTTGATCACTTTCTGCGTCAGATCGTCGAGTTCGGATTTGGCCTCGATGAGTTGGGTTTCGATCGCCGCGCGGGCTTCCGTGATGGTGGTGCCGCGCAGGTTGGAGTTGATGAAATTCGATGCTTCGGCGAGCGCGGACGGCGGCAAGCCCTGGGGCAGGGCGATGACGCGATTTTCGACGTTGTTGTCTTCGCCGACGAGCACAGCCAACGCGCGGGCCGGATCCAGCGGCACGAACTCGATGTGCTTTAAGCGCGAGACCTGCTTTTCGGCGAGCACGAGGCCCGCGCAATGCGACAGGCCGGAAATCATCTCGCTGGCTTCGCCCAGGACCTGATCAAGCGAATGGGCGCGGCTGACACGGATCTGGGCTTCGATCTGGCGACGCTCGTCTTCCGACAGATGGCCGACCTCGAGCAGACCGTCGACGAACAGGCGCAGGCCCGTCTGCGTGGGCAAGCGGCCGGCCGACGTGTGCGGTGCGTAGATCAGCCCGGCATGCTCAAGATCCTGCATGACGTTGCGGATCGAGGCCGGCGACAGCGTCATCGGCAGCGTGCGCGACAGGCTGCGCGAACCGACGGGTTCGCCGGAGACAAGATAGCTCTCGACGATCTGGCGCATGATGGCGCGGGAGCGTTCGTTCAGCCTGGCGATTTCAGAAACGAACTCAGTCATTTCAGATATTTAATCCGTGGGGACGTCTTGATCGGAATCTAAGGACGCTGGTGCCAATCCGTCAATGACGGTTGGCGCCATGGACCGGCATTTCAGGTGACACGTTGCGCCGGCTGCCCAGTTCGCGTGCGCTTCTTGCGTAAGAGATGCGCGATCAAACACTTTGTTTGGCCGCGGTTCCTAAAGCACGTTCGCTCTTGATCGTATCAGATCTTTACGTGCGAACGTGCTCTATGTCTTTGATTTAGAATTTGATTCACGTCTTCGATGCGAGCTCAACCGCTCGCATCTCAAACGATCAGGCTCTAGCGGAAAAGCGCTTCACACTGTTCCGGAAGCACTCTAGGGTCGCGCCAAATCCCCTCATTTACCATTCCAGCGACGAGAGTTTCCGTGCAGCCAGCTACACCCAGCCGCCCTTCCAAGCGGCAGACTGACGAACTTCGCCGCGTATCGTTCGAGCGCGCGGTGGCGATGCACGCCGAAGGCTCGTGCCTGATCAAGTTCGGCAATACGCACGTGCTGTGCACCGCCAGTCTTGAAGAACGGGTGCCGCCGTGGCTGAAGGGCCAGCAGCGCGGTTGGGTGACGGCCGAATACGGCATGCTGCCGCGGGCCACGACGGACAGGACGCGGCGCGAGTCTGCTGCCGGCAAGCAATCGGGGCGCAGCCAGGAGATCCAGAGGTTGATCGGCCGGGCGCTGCGCGCCGTCGTGGACCTGCCGAAGCTGGGCGAACGCCAGATTACGGTGGACTGCGATGTGATCCAGGCCGACGGCGGCACACGGACCGCCGCGATTACCGGCGCGTGGGTGGCGCTGCACGACTGCATCCAGTGGATGAAGATGCGCGACATGGTGCGCGAGGGCGTGCTGCGCGACAGCGTGGCGGCAGTGAGCTGCGGGCTTTACAAGGGTAACGCTGTCCTCGACCTCGACTATGCCGAGGACAGCACGGCAGACGCCGATTCCAATTTCGTCATGACCGGGGCCGGCGGCATCGTCGAGATCCAGGGCACGGCGGAAACGACGGCGTTCAGCGAAGAGCAGTTTCAGCAGCTGCTGGGGCTGGCGAAGAAGGGCATCGGCGAACTGGTGGCACTGCAGAAATTGACGGTGGCGTAACGGAGTTTGGAATGGTCGGCGTTCGGTCCCATGGCTCTGATGGTCGCGGGCATCTTCACCGGCGCGGCGTTCTACGTGAACTTCGCCGAACAGCCGGCGCGGCTGATGCTCGATGATCGTGCGGCGCTGACGCAGTGGAAGCCGAGCTATCATCGCGGCTTCATCATGCAGGCGAGCATTGCCGTCATCGGCTTTCTGCTGGGCTGCGGCGCCTGGCTTCAGGACGGCAACGTCTGGTGGTTGATCGGCGCACTCGTGCTGCTGGCGAACTGGCCGTTCACGCTGTTCGTCATCATGCCGACCAACAAGGTCTTGATGGCGACGCCGATCGAAGAGGCCGGGCCGAAGTCGCGCGAGCTCATGCAGACCTGGGGCAAGCTGCACGCGATGCGCACCACGCTCGGCGCGATCTCTACGGCGATATTCTTATGGATGCTGATCTGAAGCCGTCTGGTGTCTTGGAGACCGTGCTGTATGCGCGCGATCTCGTCGCGGCGGAGGCGTTCTATGCGGGTGTGCTGGGGCTGGAGGTGACGGCCAAGGCCGCCGGGCGGCAGGTGTTCCTCAAGTGCGGGGAGCAGATGCTGCTGATCTTTAACCCGGATGCCACGGAAGTTCCGCCGCCGGTCGATGCCAGGCTGCCGGTGCCGCCGCATGGAGCGCGCGGGCCTGGGCACGTCTGTTTCCGTGCAAGCGCCGATGAGATCGGACGTTGGCGATCGCATCTGGAAAGCCGCGGAATTCACATTGAAGCGGATTTCGAGTGGCCAGGGGGCGGGCGTTCGATCTACTTCCGCGATCCGGCGGGCAACTGCCTGGAATTTGCCGAGCCGAGGATTTGGAACCTTTCATGACACGCCGACTGACACGCGGAACGAAGCTGGTTGTTGCAAGCCACAACCCCGGCAAGGTCTGGGAGATCAATCAGCTCATCGCGCCGTACGGGCTGGCAGCGGTGTCGGCGGGAGAGCTGGGGCTTGCCGAACCCGAGGAAACGGAGACGACGTTTGCAGGCAATGCGCTGTTGAAGGCGCGGGCGGCGAGCGAAGGCTCGGGGTTGCCGGCGCTGGCGGACGACTCCGGCTTGGAGGTCGATGCGTTGGGAGGAGCGCCGGGCATCTACTCGGCGCGTTGGGCTGGCCCGTCGAAGGATTTTGCAGTCGCGATGACGCGGCTGCACGACGAGCTTGCGTCGCAGGGTGCGTGGCACGGCCCGGCGCCGCGGGCGAACTTCATCTCGGTGTTGTGCGTGGCGTGGCCGGATGGCGAGCATCGCCTGTTCGAGGGACGCGTCGATGGGCATCTTGTCTGGCCGCCGCGGGGCGGCAACGGTTTTGGCTACGATCCGATGTTCGTCGCGGACGGCGCCCAGCAGACATACGGCGAAATGGAGCCGAAAGAAAAATACGCCAGCTCGCACCGGACGCGCGCCTTCGCGGCATTCAAGCGCGATTGCCTGGAAGAGGCTGCGGACCGCACAAATGGCACGCCGAACGCCGAGCGGGATGCTGCGGGATTGGCAGCTGCTGCCGCAAACATCTCCACGCGGGACGAGCTGATTTCCTTTATCGCGAACTTGCGTGTGGACTTGAGCCGGGTTTCGAGCCGCCAGCACCCGTCGTCGTTGGATGGCTATCTCAACGAATTGCAATCGTGGTTTGCTGACGCGGCAGCGTCAGACGTCAACGAACCGAAATGGCGGACGATCGCCAAGGCTTTGCTGGCGGCGCGTTCTCATGTCTGATCCAGGGCCCGCCCTTGCGCGCGACGTGCAAAATCCGGACGATGCCGGGTTCGGCGTCTACGTGCACTGGCCGTTCTGCGCGCAGAAGTGCCCGTACTGCGACTTCAACAGTCACGTGCGCCACAAGGGTTGGGACGAGGCGCGGTTTCTCGCAGCCTACCAGCAGGAGCTGGCGCACACGGCCGAGCTGATCGGCAAACGTGACGTGTCCAGCATCTTCATCGGCGGGGGCACGCCGTCGCTGATGCAGCCGCAGACGGTAGCCGGCATTCTGGATGCAATCGCCGGGTTGTGGAGCGTGCAGAGCGGCGCCGAGATCACGATCGAGGCCAATCCAAACAGCGTCGAGGCGGAGCGGTTTCGCGGATATCGTGCGGCGGGCGTCAATCGCGTGTCGCTGGGCGTGCAGTCGCTGCGCGACGAGCAGTTGAAGGCGCTGGGCCGTTTGCATTCCGTCGCCGAGGCCAAGACTGCAATCGGCATCGCCGCGCAGACGTTCGACCGGTTCTCGTTCGATCTCATCTATGCGCGGCCGGGGCAGACGCCCGAGCAGTGGCGGCGCGAACTGGCCGAGGCACTGGCGCTGGGCAGCCGGCATCTGTCGCTCTACCAGCTGACGATCGAGCCGGAGACGGCGTTCGAGAAGCTGCATGCCGCCGGCAAGCTGGCGATGCCCGACGCGGAGCTGGCGGCCGAGCTTTATGACATCACGCAGGAGATGACGGACGCGGCGGGTCTGCGGCAGTATGAGATTTCCAATCATGCCGCGCCCGGTGAGGAGAGCCGTCACAACATTCTCTATTGGCGTTACGCCGAGTACGCGGGCGTCGGGCCAGGTGCGCACGGGCGCGTCATCGTTGGTGGACAGCGGCGGGCAACTTCAACGGAGCGCAATCCGGAAGGTTGGGCGGCCCGTGTCGAAAGTGCGGGGCACGGCCTCGTGGCTGACGAGCCATTGGGGCGCGACGAGCAAGCCGACGAAATGCTGTTGATGGGGTTGCGCATGGCGGACGGGCTCGACCTCGCCCGGCTGGCGCAACTGGGCGGCGTGACCATCAGACCCGAGACGATTTCCCGGTTGCGGGATCAGGGGCTTGTGGAGGTGCTGGCGCCGGGCCGTGAAGGGTTCGGCGAGGGCCTGGACGAGATCCGCGCCTGTCTCAGTCCAGGGCTCGGGCCGGGACTTGGTTCGGCAACAGCAACGAAGCCAGGCCAATCGCGGCGGCGGGCGCATCCGTGTCACGCGTGCCGGCCGCATCGTGCTCAACGAGGTGGTGCTGGCGCTGTCGCGTGCCTTCGTTTCGGGCACCTCAACCATGGCGCAAGATGCGCCATGGACATCGGACAGCGCGGCCAGTATTGAGCGCGCATGATGCGCCGCATGTACGACTGGATGATGGGGATGGCGAGGTCCGACAAGGCACCTCATGCCCTATTCACCGTTTCCTTCATCGAAAGCTCGTTCTTCCCGATCCCGCCGGACGTGATGCTTGTGCCGATGGTTCTGGCGCAGCGCATGAAGGCGTGGTGGTTCGCCACCGTGGCGACCTTGGGATCGGTGCTTGGCGGCGCCGCCGGCTATGCCATCGGCTACTTTTTCTTCGAAGCCTTGGGGCAGCCTATCCTGGCGTTCTACGGCAAGGCCGATAGCTTCGATCAGTTCGCCCAGTGGTTCAACGAATGGGGCGTCTGGATCCTGATCATCAAGGGGATGACGCCATTCCCCTATAAGGTGCTGACAATTACGGCCGGCGTTACGAAAATGCCGTTCCTGGAATTCATGATCGCCAGCGTCGTGGCGCGGGCCATGCGCTTCTTTCTGGTGGCTGGTCTCTTATATTGGTTCGGCGAGCCGATCAGAGATTTCATCGAGAAGCGGCTGTCGCTCGTGACGACGGTGTTCGTCGTGGCGCTGGTTGGCGGGTTCATCGCCGTGAAGTACGTGTTCTAAGTTGAGATTAGGTGCCCCATGGCCTTGAGTTCGATGGAAGCCAGCCGCGGAACCTCGTCCTACCGGGTCGGCACGCTGGTGCTGTTCGTGGCCGTCGGAGCCATCCTCACCGCATTGGGATTTGAGCATATCGGCGGCTATCAGCCGTGCCCGCTCTGCCTGCAGCAGCGCTGGGCGTATTACGCCGGCATTCCCGCACTGTTTGCCGCGTTAGTGCTCGTCGCTTCGCACAAGCCGAAGATGGCGGCGGTGCTGTTCTTCCTGGTCGCGCTGGCATTCCTGGCCAATACGGGGCTCGGCATCTACCACTCTGGCGTCGAGTGGAAGTTCTGGGAGGGGCCGGCCGGCTGCTCGTCGACGCAGGCGCTTCCTGGCTCGGTCGGCGATCTCATGTCGGGCTTGAGCCAAGGCGGTCATATCGCGCGCTGCGATGACTCGGCCTGGCGCTTCCTGGGCTTGTCGTTCGCAGGCTGGAATGCGCTGATTTCGCTCGCGCTTTTTGCCGGTGCGCTGAAGGCGGCGTCGGCCGCCTCGATGGAGCGCGACAGCGCTCGCTGAACACTGCAGTTTATCCACAGCTCGCTACAACCCGGCTGGAACGCCCGTCATTGGCGGGCGTTCAACTGGTGCGCGACATGGAATCCGCAGTGGAAGTGAAAAACTCTGGATTCGGTCACAATGCGTCCTTTGCGTTGCCTCAAAGTAACGGTTAATTAGCATTGTTCGCGGAACGCAAGAGGAACACGCGAGCAGAACTGCCGAGTTAGTAAGCGTTTGAGTCCGTTGAGTTGTAGTTGGCTGCGTCGTGTTCTGCCATCGCTTCGTTCCTCTTTAGTTCGCGTCATCCCCTTCAGTTGTCGTCCATCAGCGTAAGCGTTGCGTCCGAGTTTGTAGCTGTTGCGTTCGTTGCGTCAGGCGTACCCAGCATGCTCCCCCGCATGCCAATGACTTCAGCGAGCCGCCGGTTTTCAGTTCAGCGTCGAACTGGCGGCTCGCAGCATCTCAGTCTCGTGAGTTGTCCGCGTAAGTTGCGTCTTAGCGTTTGTTGAGTGGAGCGTAAGCAATGAGCACGTGGCAGTCCTTACACGACATCATCGGCTCGGTGCTCAGTACCGTAACAGTAACCGATCAGGCGTCGCAGGTTCCGGATCACCCGACCGGGAACCGATAGAATTCGCGAGGAAGCCCCCTTCCTCAAAATCGAGACGGCAAGCATGCCTAGTGTCGCGACGGCAAACCTTCGAACATCACATTGCCCGGTGCTGCGTAGTGATGTCTTGATGCTGAGCGTGCTTGCCTCCCATTTCTTCAGTGCGTCGCCTGTGAAGCCTTAGGAGAGGCGAAACATGACCCCCGAACACATCAATCCCCTGCAGTGGCATCAAGCACTTGGCGTTGCACGCCAGTCGTGCGCGCGCTTCTTCCGCGACGGCGGCGTACCGGCTGACGCGATGCACGCCTTCGGCCTCAAGCCGCCCGCCGCGCACGATGATTGGAGCCATGCTGTCGAGGCGATCGCCGAGGTTCTGTGCGCGACGCCGATGCAGCGCCGCGCCGCCTAGGGTCTGCCGCCTTTCTTCGAATCGCGGACCAGCGGTTCGAATGGCTGCCGCATCTCGCGCGGCCGGCCGTCATCGTCTTCAGATTACCCGCAACTCGACCCCGGAGGCTTCTCCGGGGTTTTTTCGTTTTCGCGGTCTGAAGGGAAGGGTGAAGCCCAGAGGCTTTCCCGTTCATGAATCGCGGAAAGGCTCTGGTTTTGACGATCGTGCTTCGATCGGAAAACCGCTGCACACTTTGTCCGGAAGCACTCTACGGCTCCAGTTCGGTGTCCCAGTACAGGTAGTCGAGCCAGCTCTGGTGCAGGTAATTCGGCGGGAACAGCCGGCCGTTGCGGTGCAGCTCGAACACCGTCGGGCGGTAGGGCATCTGGGCGGGCCGCATGCCGGCCTTGTCGGGCATGTCGCTGCCCTTGGCCAGATTGCAGGGCGCACATGCGGTCGCGACGTTGTCCCAGCGGGTCAGGCCGCCGCGCGAGCGGGGGATCACGTGATCGAACGTGAGATCGTCTTTGTCGCCGCAGTACTGGCACGTGAAGCGGTCGCGCAGGAACACGTTGAAGCGCGTGAACGCGGGGTAAAGTGCGGGTTTTACGTAGGTTTTCAGCGATACGACGCTGGGCAACCGCATCTCGACGTTGGGGCTGCGAACAAAGCGCTCGTACTCGGAGACGATGTTGACGCGATCCAAAAAGACGGCCTTCACCGACTCCTGCCAGCTCCAGAGCGATAATGGGTAATAGCTCAGGGGCCGGAAGTCAGCGTTAAGAACCAGTGCCGGGAACATTTCCGGCGCGGCAGCGTGAGTGTTCACGTGAGCTGCATCCTGTCGGTTCCGTCAGTTCGAATCGGGTTGCCCCAATTCAAGGCTGGCGGATACTAGCCGCGCATGTCAGCTCTGTGAAGCACCCCCCGGAACGCGGCTTGCCGCCTCGCTTTTTTGCCGGGAAAGGTGGCCCAAAGACCGCAGGAACACGAGATAAAGCGGGAGAAATACGGCCAGGTAGGTTACCACCTTGGTGGTGACTTCGGTCATGGATGCGCTCCTGCCGTTGCTCTCCGCCTATGGTTATACGCATGAACGGAGGGGACGGTTCTCGCATCGGGCCGGGCTGACTTTGTACTCCAGGCCTGGATGCAGCGCTGTTTCGCGGGGAACTGCGATTGTGCTACAGGGGCGGACGACAAGGGGCGCGGGGTTCAGTCTTTTTGCCGGTTCAGATCCGGATGGCCGGACGGATAGCGAGGCGGCGATTCCACGATGCATGTCCTTTGGCGAGGTCATTATCTGCAGCGGGCGCGGCTTGTGTCCGGGCTCATCTTATTCGCGTTCGCGCTGACGCACTTTCTCAACCATGCGATTGGCCTCGTCAGCGTCGACTTGATGCAGTCGGCGCAGGAGGCGACGGCAGCTGATCACGCGATCCTGGATCGGCACGTTCGTGCTGGCAGGCGCGCTGATCGTTCACATGGGGCTGGCGCTGGCGAAGCTGGCGGGACGCTCCACGCTGCGCATGCCGCCGTGGGAGGCGACGCAGCTGGCGCTCGGGCTGGCTATACCAATTCTGCTGCTGCCGCACATCGTCAACACGCGCATTGCGCATGCGCTGTACGGCGTCAACGACATCTATCTGTATGAGCTTTTGAAGCTCTGGCCCGATGGCGCGATCGTGCAGAGTGTGCTGCTTGTCATCGTCTGGGTGCATGGCTGCATGGGCCTGCACTTCTGGCTGCGCCTTTCGGCACCGTACCGCCGCATGAGGCCGGCGCTGCTGGCCATCGCGATCATTATTCCGGTCGCTTCGCTGGGCGGGTTCATGGTGGCGGGGCGTGCCGTGAATGCGATCGCGCAAGACCCGGCCGTGCTGGCGAGCATCAAGCAGATGTCGCATTGGCCGACGGCGGCCGATGCCGACAAGCTTTATTGGCTGCGCGTGATTGTCCGCGCCGAATATGCCGGATTGCTGGGCATCGTTCTGTTGTCGCTGCTGTGGACGTGGATCGCGCGCTGGGCTGCGCCGCAAGTCAGCGTGTCGTTTCTCGGCGGGCCGACCATCAAGGCGCCCCAAGGTGCAACGTTGCTGGAAATGAGCCGCAACGCGCGCGTGCCGCACGCTGCAGTTTGTGGCGGGCGCGGGCGCTGTTCGACGTGCCGCGTGCGTGTGGAGAATGGGGCGAGTTCGCTGGAGCCGCCGGTTTTCCCCGAGAGCGTCACGCTCGGCGCCATCAATGCGCCGAAGAATGTGCGGCTCGCCTGTCAAATCCGGCCAACGAGCAATCTCGTCGTGACGCGGTTGCTGCCGCCGGGCAGCGCCAGCCCGCTGATGGTGGATCTCGACGAGGCGGACGCAAGCGGCGTGGAGAAATCCCTGGCCGTCATGTTCGTCGACATGCGCGGCTTCACGCGGCTGGCACATGACCGGTTGCCGTTCGACACGGTTTTCATTCTCAATCAGTTTTTTGGCGCTGTGGGCGCCGCGATCATCGATAACGGCGGGCGCATCGATAAATTCATGGGCGATGGTTTGCTGGCGGTGTTCGGCCAGCACATGGGGGTCAAGGTCGCCTGCCGGCAGGCGCTGCGGACGGCAAGGGCTATCGATCTGGCGCTTGATGAGGTCAACGCCAAGATCGAAGCCGAAATCGGCACAACGCTGCAGGTGGGCATTGGTTTGGACGCGGGCCCGCTGCTGCTGGGCCGCATCGGTTTTGGCGAGGCGGTTGACTACACGGTGATCGGCGCGCCTGTGAACGTTGCCAGCCGGCTGGAAGGGCTCGCCAAGGAGAAATCGCTGCAGGTCATGCTTTCGGCGGACGTCGCGCAGCAGGCTGATTGGACGCCTGCTGCTGATTTTGCAGGAGAAATTGCAGTACGTGGCGTAACCAACCCCGTCCATGTGTTTGGCTTCAAGCGCGGACGTGATTTTCCCGCGTCCATCCTGGCCGTGGGCCCGGAAGAACATCCGCAAGTGCGCGGCCGGTTCGCGCGCGCCTAGGCTGCCGGCAAACGGGCTCGCAGATTGAGCGAGAATGCGGCAATCCGGCCGAAGAGTGGCTGTTGATGCAGCACGCGCCCCATGTTACAGAACCGCAACTTTCAAGAGGGGGCGCGGCTGTTTAGGGGCTGTCGGTTCCCTGTTGCAGTTGGCCTTCCAAATTTCTTTGGGCGGTGATCTCAGCCGAAGGGAGCGTCCTGCTTCCCTTTTCAGCGCAAGCGAGCGTTCGACGTGGCGACAGACGAACCAATCATGGCAAGCGTGGCCGGGCGTTATGCCTCCGCGCTATTTGATCTGGCAAAAGACGAGAAGAAAATCGCCGAGGTCGAGAAGGACCTGGCGACGTTCCAGGCGCTGTACGGCGAGAGCGAAGATCTGGCGCGGCTGGTTCGCAGCCCGGTGATCGCTTCCGACGATCAGGGCCGTGCCCTTGACGCCGTGCTGTCGAAGGCCGGCGTCAGTGCGCTCACCAGCAACTTCTTCAAGCTGATCGCCAAGAACCGCCGGCTGTTTGCAGCCGACGACATGGCGCGCGCCTTCAAGGCGCTGGCGGCCCGCGATCGCGGTGAGGTTTCAGCCGAAGTTTCTTCTGCTCACGCGCTGAGCGAGGAACAGACGGCAGAACTCAAGGCAACGCTGAAGGCGTCCGTGGGCAAGGACGTCACGCTGTCGACGAAAGTCGATCCGAGCCTGCTCGGCGGTCTCGTCGTGAAGATCGGCTCGCGCATGATCGACTCGTCGCTGAAGACAAAGCTCGCCAACATGAAAGCTGCAATGGCGAGCGTTAACTGACCGAATTCAACCCGGTGAGACCGCAAGGTTCGCCGGGTTTTTGCTGCACTTCAATTCTCTATCAATCGCGCCGGCCAATGCGGGCGCTCAAAAAGACAACGACGAAAGACAGAGGTCACGCCAGATGGAAATCCGCGCCGCAGAGATCTCCTCGATCTTGAAGGATCAGATCAAGAACTTCGGTAAGGAGGCGCAAGTCTCCGAAATCGGCCAGGTGCTGTCGGTGGGCGACGGTATTGCCCGCGTTTACGGCCTCGACAACGTCCAGGCCGGCGAAATGGTCGAATTCCCGGGTGGCATCCGCGGCATGGCGCTGAACCTCGAAGCCGACAACGTCGGCGTCGTGATCTTCGGCGACGACCGCGGCATCAAGGAAGGCGACACGGTCAAGCGTACCGGCTCGATCGTGGAAGTTCCGGTCGGCAAGGGCCTGCTCGGCCGCGTGGTCGATGGCCTCGGCAACCCGATCGACGGCAAGGGCCCGATCAAGTCCGACAAGAAAATGCGCGTCGACGTGAAGGCGCCCGGCATTCTGCCGCGCAAGTCGGTGCATGAGCCGATGGCGACGGGCCTCAAGGCTGTCGACGCACTCATCCCGGTCGGCCGTGGCCAGCGCGAGCTGATCATCGGCGACCGCCAGACCGGCAAGACCGCCGTCATCCTCGACACCTTCCTGAACCAGAAGGCGATCAACGCCGGCACGGACGAGAAGGCGAAGCTCTACTGCGTGTATGTCGCCATCGGCCAGAAGCGGTCGACGGTGGCGCAGTTCGTGAAGGTTCTCGAAGAGCGCGGCGCACTGGAATATTCGATCATCGTCGCCGCGACGGCTTCCGATCCGGCGCCGATGCAGTACCTGGCACCGTTCACCGGCTGCACCATGGGCGAATACTTCCGCGACAACGGCATGCATGCCGTGATCGCGTACGACGATCTGTCCAAGCAGGCCGTTGCCTATCGCCAGATGTCGCTGCTTCTGCGCCGCCCGCCGGGCCGCGAAGCCTATCCGGGCGACGTGTTCTATCTCCACTCGCGTTTGCTGGAACGTGCTGCAAAGCTCGGCGACGCGCACGGTGCGGGTTCGCTGACGGCGCTGCCGGTCATCGAAACGCAGGCCAACGACGTGTCGGCCTACATTCCCACGAACGTGATTTCGATCACCGACGGCCAGATCTTCCTTGAGACCGACCTGTTCTTCCAGGGCATCCGCCCGGCTGTGAACGTCGGCCTGTCGGTGTCGCGCGTTGGCTCGTCGGCACAGACGAAGGCGATGAAGCAGGTCGCCGGCAAGATCAAGGGTGAGCTGGCGCAGTACCGCGAAATGGCGGCCTTCGCCCAGTTCGGTTCGGACCTCGACGCTGCCACCCAGAAGCTTCTCGGCCGCGGCGCACGCCTCACCGAGCTGCTGAAGCAGGCGCAGTTCTCGCCGCTGAAGATGGAAGAGCAGGTCGTGGTGATCTTCGCGGGAACGCGCGGCTATCTCGACACGCTGCCGGTTTCGGCCGTCGGCAAGTTCGAGACCGAGCTGCTGCGCACGCTGCGCGAAGAAAAGACGATCCTGGCATCGATCGCGGCCGACAAGGCCGTGTCGGAAGCCACGGAAAAGAAGCTGGTCGAAGCCGTCGAAAAGTTCGCCAAGGGCTTCACGGCGTAAGCTGCGAGCCTTCGGCCTCGGGGCGCACCGCTCCGGGGCTTCACCATTGGGTTGAGAACTCAGTCAAGGATCTCACGGCGCCATGCCGAGCTTAAAAGATCTCAGAAACCGCATCTCGTCCGTCAAGGCGACGCGCAAGATCACCAAGGCCATGCAGATGGTGGCCGCGGCGAAGCTGCGTCGCGCACAGGAAGCAGCGCAGGCCGCCCGCCCCTACGCGGAACGCATGGATGCCGTGCTGTCGAACCTGGCATCGCGCACCAACAAGGAAGGCGCCTCGCCGCTGCTCGCCGGTACGGGCAAGGAAGACGTTCATCTTCTGGTGGTGATGACGGCAGAACGCGGCCTATGCGGCGGCTTCAACGGCAACATCGCCAAGCTGGCCCGCGCGGACGCACAGAAGCTGCTGGCCGCCGGCAAGACGGTCAAGATCATGACGGTCGGCCGCAAGGGCGCAGACAACCTGCGCCGGGACCTCGGCCGCAACATCGTGGAACGGACCGACTTCCGCGGCATCAAGCAGCTGTTCTACACGCACGCCGAAGGCGTGGCCGACAAGCTGCTCAGCATGTTCGACAACGGCGATTTCGACGTCGCGACGCTGTACTTCTCCGAGTTCAAGTCGGTGATCGCGCAGAAGCCGACGGCGCTGCAGATCATTCCGGCCAAGGTTGCCGAGGGCACGGGCGAAGAGGTCAAGTCTGCCGGTGGCGAAGCGATCTACGAATACGAGCCGGACGAGGAGACGATCCTCAGGTATCTGCTCCGCCGCAACATCGGCACGCAGATCTTCCGCGGCTTGCTTGAGAACTCGGCATCCGAACAGGGCGCGCGCATGAGCGCCATGGATTCCGCCACGCGCAACGCCGGCGACATGATCAACAAGCTGACGGTGAAGTACAACCGCCAGCGCCAGGCGAACATCACCAAAGAGCTCATCGAAATCATCTCGGGCGCCGAAGCGCTCTGACAAGTTTGAAGGACGAGGAAACGGGCAATGGCAAAATCGGTTGGTAAAGTTCGCCAGGTTATGGGCGCCGTCGTCGACGTACAGTTCGATGGCGAGCTGCCGCAGATCCTGAACGCTCTCGAGACGCAGAACCAGGGCAACCGGCTCGTTCTCGAAGTGGCGCAGCATCTGGGTGAGAACACGGTTCGCACCATCGCCATGGACTCCACGGAAGGCCTCGTTCGCGGTCAGGCCGTGGCGGATACGGGCAACCCCATCATGGTGCCCGTCGGCGACGAAACGCTCGGCCGCATCATGAACGTGATCGGCGAGCCGGTGGACGAAGCTGGCCCCGTTACGACGCCGGGCCGTCGCGCCATCCATCAGCCCGCTCCCACGTTTGCCGATCAGGCAACGGAAGCGCAGATCCTCGTCACCGGCATCAAGGTCGTCGACCTGCTGGCTCCGTACGCCAAGGGCGGCAAGATCGGCCTGTTCGGCGGTGCCGGCGTGGGCAAGACCGTTCTGATCATGGAACTCATCAACAACGTCGCCAAGGCGCACGGCGGCTACTCGGTGTTCGCCGGCGTCGGCGAGCGTACGCGTGAAGGCAACGACCTCTATCACGAGATGATCGAGTCCAAGGTCAACGTCGACCCGAAGAAGAACAACGGCTCGGCCAAGGGCTCCAAGTGCGCCCTGGTGTACGGCCAGATGAACGAACCGCCGGGCGCGCGTTCGCGCGTTGCGCTGACCGGCCTGACCGTCGCTGAAGACTTCCGCGACAAGGGCCAGGACGTGCTGTTCTTCGTCGACAACATTTTCCGCTTCACGCAGGCAGGCTCGGAAGTGTCCGCTCTGCTCGGCCGTATTCCTTCGGCCGTGGGCTACCAGCCGACGCTGGCGACCGACATGGGCGCGCTGCAGGAGCGCATCACCACCACGCAGAAGGGCTCGATTACCTCGGTTCAGGCCATCTACGTTCCGGCCGACGACTTGACCGACCCGGCGCCTGCCGCTTCGTTCGCGCATTTGGATGCGACGACCGTGCTGTCGCGCGCCATTTCGGAAAAGGGCATCTACCCGGCCGTCGACCCGCTCGACAGCACCTCGCGCATGCTCGACCCGCGCATCGTCGGCGAAGAGCACTACCAGACGGCTCGCCGCGTGCAGGAAATCCTGCAGAAGTACAAGTCGCTGCAGGACATCATCGCGATCCTGGGCATGGACGAGCTGTCGGAAGACGACAAGATGACGGTGGCGCGCGCCCGCAAGATCGAGCGCTTCATGTCGCAACCTTTCACCGTCGCCGAAGTTTTCACTGGCTCGCCGGGCAAGCTCGTGCCGCTGGCCGACACGATCAAGGCCTTCAAGGGCTTGTGCGAAGGCGACTACGATCATCTGCCGGAGCCGGCGTTCTACATGGTCGGCACCATCGAAGAAGCAATTGCCAAGGCTGAGGCACTCGCCGAGGCGGCATAATTTTCCCCGCGGCGGCGCGGGCTGGAGGGCACTAGCATGGCGCAATTTGGTACGTGCTGCACGGATCTGAAAGACGTGATGGCGGGCGAGGATTTCGAACCCCTCGTCACGGCAGCCGAGAACGGCGTTCTCTACATGTCGGTCGGCCTCATCGAGGGCGAGAAGGACGGCGACGAAGGCGGAATGGTGGACCATCCCGTATTCTTCTGCCCCTTCTGCGGCACCAAGCTGCAGACCGAAGAAGAAGTCCGCGCCAAGGGCGGCTTTGAGGATGACGACGCCACGGCGTGAGCCAAAGCGATCGAGATTGAGACGAGAGGCGAGGACGGCACGTCATGGCGGATACTTTCACCTTCGAACTGGTGAGCCCGGAGCGGATCCTGAAATCAGGTGAAGCGACGGAAGTCATCGTGCCGGGCACGGCAGGCGACTTCACGGTGCTGCCGGGCCATGCGCCGGTTCTGTCTACGCTGCGGCCGGGCGTCATGGACGTGACGCTCGACGGCACCAAGACGCGCATCTACGTGAAGAGCGGGTTGATCGAGGTCGATCCGAAGCGCGTCACGGTGCTGGCTCAGACCGCTTTCGACATGGCCGAGATGGACGCCTCGCGCATCGCGGATGAATTGAAGACGGCTCAGGACGAGCGGGCCGATGCCGATGAAGCCGACGATGAGCTGATTGCCCATACCGAAGCTGCCATCGATGCGCTGACGCGTCTCGGCGGGAAGATGGATCGCTGATCGCGAACGATCAGGCTTCCACGGCGAACGAAAGTTTCAGGGTCTGACCGAAAGGTCGGGCCCTTTTTCGTTGCCGGGCTTTTCCCGCGTCAAAGCTGGAACACTTCTCTTCGTCGCTGGTTGCAGCAGCAGCGAAGGGAGGGCCGAATGCCAACACTCAAGGAAACACTGAAGCGCGAGTTCGATATCGAGCCGTCGCAGTTCTCGCCTGAACTGAGGATTTGCCTGGACCGGCTGGAGAAGCTGGAACAGGAATCGGAAGAACTCGAACGCCATGTGCAGGGAACAGCGCAATGAGCGATAAGAAGAAGCCAGAACCCGCGCTCGTCGATGACCGGCATGACCGGCTGATCGAGCCCCTCGGCGACAAGGAAACGCCGATTGAGCAAGACGTCGAGGAGGCGGACGAGGATCTCAAAGAGGACGAGGACGACGGCAAGAAGCGGCCGTCATAACCCCGCCTGCTATCGCTTGGTCTGTCAGGCGATTTCGCGCGCCAGGAATTCGCGCACTTTCGCTGGGTCGACGTCTTGCGTGACGAAGGCTTGGCCAATGCCGTGCACCAGGATGAAGGTGGCTTTGCCCTGCTTCACCTTTTTGTCCTGCCCCATCAGGCGGACGAGTTCATCGGCGTCGGCCTTGCCGCCGGGAATTTCGCCAATGCGCGTCGGCAGGCCGACGGCGGTGAGATGCGCGGCCCCTCTGGCCGCTGTTCCGGCGGGGCACAGACCCAATTCCTCAGAGAAGCGCAACGCCAGAGCCATGCCGATGGAGACGCCTTCGCCGTGCAGCAGGCGATCCGAATAGCCGGTCCAGGCTTCCAGCGCATGGCCGAAGGTATGGCCTAGGTTCAACAGAGCGCGGTCGCCCGTCTCGTGCTCGTCGCGGGCAACGATCGCAGCCTTGGCCTTCACGCTGGTTTCGACCGCATGCTCCAGGGGAGCGCGGTCGAGCGCGAACACCCCTTGCCAGTTCTTCTCCAGCCAGCTGAAGAACTCTGCGTCTCCGAGAAGTCCGTACTTGGCGACCTCGGCGTAGCCGGCGCGCATCTCGCGCGGCGAGAGTGTCGCCAACGCGCCCGTGTCGGCCAGCACCAGGCTCGGCTGATGGAAGACGCCGATCAGGTTTTTGCCTTGTGGCGTGTTGATGCCCGTCTTGCCGCCGACGGAACTGTCGACTTGCGCCAGAAGGGTTGTCGGAATTTGTACGAAGCGTACGCCGCGGCGGAGAATGCCTGCGGCAAATCCGGCGAGATCGCCGATCACGCCGCCACCGAACGCCACGACGAGATCGCCGCGCTCAAGCCCCAGTTCCAGTAATCGCTCGCACAGCGGCGCCAGCTCGCGGAAGCTTTTCGTGGCCTCGCCCGCGGGCAGCACGATCGATCCGGCCAGCTTCACTGCGGGCTGCAGGCCACGCTCCAGTGCAGCCAGGTGGTGGCCGGCAACCGTCGCGTCGGTGACGATCCCGCACTTGGCATTGGGCAGGCGTGCGGCGATCAAGGCGCCCGATTGCGCGATCAGATCCTGGCCGATCAGCACGTCGTAGGAACGGGTGCCGAGCGCCACGGGAACGCGGCGGGTCGCCGTTGCCGGATCGCTGTATTGTGCTGCCTCAGCCATGGAGATGCGTCACGCTTTTGGGGATGGGTTGATGTGCCCGTCCTATCAGACGGTGGTGGCGGGCGCCAGCGCGCCACTGGATTTCAGGGCTTCGATGACGTCGGTAACGATAACCTCGTGTGCTACGTCGCGGCTTTCCACCAGGATGTCGGCCTCGGCATAGATGGGGTAGCGCGCTTCCATCAGGCCGCGCATGACGGCTTCGGGATCGCCGGCCTTCAGCAGCGGGCGCGTGTCACGCTTGGCGACGCGCCGCATCAGCACAGGCAACTCGGCCCTGAGCCAGATCGAGATGCCGTGCGCCTTGATGTTGGCCCGCGTCTCGGGATTGATGAAGGCGCCGCCGCCGGTCGCCAGCACTTGCGGACCCTCGCCCAGCAGGCGGGAGATGACGCGCCGCTCGCCGTTGCGGAACTCTGCCTCGCCCCAGTCGGCGAAGATGTCGTTGATGCTTTTGCCGGCCACG
The DNA here is from genome assembly GCA_963846845.1 of uncultured Pseudomonadota bacterium. GTDB lineage: Bacteria > Pseudomonadota > Alphaproteobacteria > Rhizobiales > Hyphomicrobiaceae > JAKAXS01. The sequence goes on from CAWJXQ010000017.1 coordinate 464,646, forward strand.
CGCTCGATCTCGTCGTCCGTATCGACGAATGGTACGCCCAGGCGCACGGCAAGCCGCCGCCCGACGGACGATTTTCCGCATCCCATTAGCCCGACCATGACAAGCGAGCGCACGCCGAGGCCGGCGCGCAGCGCGTCCATTGTTTCGGCTTCATCTCGGGACTGTTGCTTCATGGAACCGGGTCCATAACGAATCGTGCAAGAATATCAATCGAAGTGGCGGCTGGCCCCGCGTTTGGGCCCAAACCGTCATAATGGCGCCTCTTTACGACGAGAGATAGCAGCAGCAGCCGGTCAAGTTAAATGCCCACCTTATTTAGGTTTCTTACCATAGTCGGTGTGCTGGCGGCGATGCTGTACGGCGGTTCCTATTTCCTGGCCTCGCAGTTCGAGCCGGCGCCACAGGAGACGTCGAAAGTCGTGCCGGGAGTCAAAATTCGCCGTTGAGTGCGCCATGACCCAACGCCGGCCTGTTTCGCTCTTCTTTCTTACCGCCGCTCTCGCGGCTGCGCTTTCGATGGCTCAGCCTGCCGCCGCGCAGGACTTTTTCGACTGGCTGGAAGGTTCTCCGCCTAAGAAAAAGCAGGAAGAGACCTTCAAGGGCGAAGTGCCCGAGGCGGTTCAGCGCGATACCCTGCCGGAATTGACGCCCCCACCCGAGGCCGTTTCTCCTGACTCAGCGCCGCGATCGCGCGCGGCAGGTCCGGACGCATCGGGCGAGCCTGTTCCGCGGGGGCCCGAAGGCGAAGCCTACGATGACGCTGGCAGGACGGCTCCGGATGCCGCGGAGCCGGACAGTGGCCAGTTCGATCCACTCGAATCCCGCCGCCGCCGGTCTCAGGGCGCGACGCCTGCAGCGGCTCCCGCTGCCACGCCTGCTAGGCCGACCTGGCAGAACCCGGATGACGTTGCGCCTGACCGAAGCCGCCGCGGTGAGCGGTACGCGCCCGGATCGTTCGAGGACGAGCAGCAGGCGATGCCGGCCGAACCAGACGAAGGCCGCGACCGGAATCAGTACGACGGCGGCCCGATCGATCGCCGGCAAGGGGGCGCCGCCAGGCAACAGGCGCCTGAGGCTGAGTATCCCGATGCCGGGCCGCGCCGCGATCAGCCGCGCACCGCGCCGCAAGGCAATGCGCCGTCTCGCGTCGAGCGCGGAAATCTCAATGGGCCGAGCGCGGCATCCGGAGAGCTGCCCGATCCCTGGCGCGGTCTGCCAGTTGCCGAGCTGGAAGAGCATCTGTCCAAGATCGATCTGCCGCCGCGTTCGCCTGCCATCCACGACCTTTGGCTGCGGCTGATCACGGCGCGGGCGAGCAGCCCCGATCCCAAGCTTGCCGCTATTCGTGCCGATGCGCTTAATCGCACGGGCATGATCCGCGAAGCCTCGGACGCGTTGGCTGGAGCCGGCGATGTTTCGGCCGATCCCGTCATCGCTACGCTGGCAGCGCGCACCGCAATCGGCGCCGGTCATACCGAGCAGGGATGCGAGACGGCCCGCAGCCTCACCAGCGCGGTTGCCGCGAAGATGCCGCCGCACATGAAGGGCGAGGTGATCCTGATCGCCGGTTTCTGTGCGGCCGCCGCGGACAACAAGCCGGCGGCCGGCATCGCCGGAGATCTGGCGATCGAGAACGGACTGAAAGATCACGCCGGTCCGGCCGCGTTGAAGGCCATTGCCGCTGGGCACAAGCCTGCGGTGGAGAGCGGCAAGAAGGTCTCGCTGCTCGATTACCGCATTCTGCAACTGGGCGGTCCCGTCGACCTGTCGTATGCCATTCCTACCGCGTCGCCTGCATTGCTCGCCGTGATCGCGCGAGACGACCGCGCGGACCCGGGCACGCGGCTTGCCGCGGCCGAGGCGGCGGCCGGCCTCAATGCGATTTCCATCGACGAGTTGGCGGCTGCGTACCGAGCAAATGCCGATCCGCGTCATCAGGTGGAGTTGAGCGACGCCGTTGCCGATGCGGGCCAGCCTGCGCGCCGCGCGGCGTTGTTCGTTGCCGCCGAGACCGAACGCACGCCGCTGAAGAAATCGCGTCTTATCCGCGCTTTTCTCGACGAGGCGCGCCGCGCGAACTTCTACTGGCCGGCGCTGCAGCTGATGGCCGGGCCCGCCAACGACCTGCAGCCCATTCCGGAAGTCGGCTGGTTTGCCGAGACGGCGGTCGAGGCCAGCCTGGCTGGCGGCAATTTCGAGGGCGTGCATCGCTGGGCCAATTTCGCCGCCTCGCTCGACCGCGAGGGCCGTGCCGACCTGCGTCACTGGCTGGCGCTGGCCGACATCGCCGAGCCCAACGCGCGCGACCGCACGCAACACCTGGTGGTCATCGAGGACCTGGCGCAGCGCGGCCGTTTCGATGCGGCGCTGCTGCACCGGCTGGCGACCGCGCTGGACGCTCTCGACACCAACGTGCCGATGCCGCTGTGGGAGGCGGCCAGCCGTACCGAGCAGCCGTCCAGCGGGCATTTGCCGGATACCGGTGTGCTGTCGCAGCTGCAGGATGCGGCCAAGCAGCGTGATTACGCGCGCACCGTGCTGTTGACCATGCGGACCATCGGTCCCAACGGCGCGGAGGGTGCGCACATGATCGCGCTGGGCGATAGCATCCGGGCGCTGAAGCGCGCCGGACTGGAATCTGAGGCCCGCCGGCTTGCGCTCGAAGCGCTGTTCCCCGCCTGGCCACACGCCAACAATTCGTGATGACAGCCCCGGGCCACATCACGGCATTTCTGGAGATGCTGGCCGCCGAGCGGGGCGCCGCAGCGAATACGCTGGCGGCCTATCGCCGGGATCTCGACGCGTTCGAAGCGTTCGCCGGGACCCGCGGCCGGGACCTGCTCAGCGCGACGCGCGATGACATCATCGCGCATCTGCACGCCATTTCCGCCGACGGCCTGGCGCCGGCCTCGCGCGCGCGGCGGCTCTCGGCCATCCGCCAGCTCTACAAGTTTCTCGAAGCCGATAGCGTGATCGCCGACGATCCCAGTCTCGGCATCGCCGCCCCGCGCAAGGATCGCGCGCTGCCGAAGACGCTTACCGTTGCCGAGGTGGACCAGCTGCTGGAAGCGGCCCGCCGCGCCACCGAAAATGTCAGCGGCCGCGATCTCGTCCGGGCGCTGCGGTTCCACTGCCTGATCGAGGTGCTGTATGCCACCGGCCTGCGCGTCTCCGAACTCGTCTCGCTGCCGCGCACGGTGCTGACCGGCGATGATCGCGTCCTCACCATCAAGGGCAAGGGCGGGCGCGAGCGCATCGTGCCGCTCGGCACTGCCGCGCGCGCCGCCGTCGCGCGCTATCTTGGCCTGGGCCATGATCCATCGGACGGCGTGGCGCCGATGCTGCAGACCAAGTGGCTGTTTCCCTCGAAAAGCGTTGAGGGCCACCTGACGCGTCAGCGGTTCGGCCAGGACCTGAAGGAGATTGCAATTATCGCCGGGCTCGACCCCACGCGCGTCAGCCCGCACGTGCTGCGCCATGCCTTCGCCAGCCACCTGCTGGATCGCGGTGCCGACCTGCGCGCCGTGCAGCAGCTGCTGGGCCACGCCGACATCTCCACGACGCAGATCTACACGCACGTGCTGGAGGAACGCCTGAAGCAGGTGGTGCTGCAACATCATCCGCTGGGAAAACGGAGTTGAATTTTCTGGGTTTTCTGGCCGCTGCGGGAATCAATCCCCGGGAATTGCCGTCTCAAGTAATATTGCTGGCTCGCTCAGGCGCGTAATATGGAGGCCTCAATAGGCTTGGAAAATGGAACGCGCCCGCCGAATCAACGTTGCAATCCGTGCAACGACGGATATAACGGTCCCAAATGCAACGTAAGCCTACGTTCACGCCACATTAATACCCACACCTTTAAATTGCAACGTCATCAGATATTCCGATTTGCGGAGACTACAGATGTCCGGCCTTGAGCAGCAAAAGCTCGCAGAGCGCTTCGCGAGAATGCGCGCCGATGGGCTGTGCGACTTAAAGTTCTCATTAAATGTTGCAGAGGCTACGGTTGAGCAGGTCTGCACGGACGTCAATCGCGTCTATGAGCTCGTCGATGCCGGAAATTGCGTTACGCTCGCCGGCTGGAACGATAGCAATCGCAAGATGTAACGGCCGTCTTCTGACAATCTCTTGACGGATAAACCGTTCAAGCCTATTCACCATGTTACGGATGAAGCCTCGGTGCACCTCGCCCGAGGCTTTTTTGCACCCATAGCGATGTCATGAGCAAAGATATTGTCAGCATTTTCCGCGAGATCCGGCAGATCCGCGAGTGCATAAGCACATATTGCCTCGCGCCCGATAAGATACCGGTTTCGCGTGACGACATCGCTTACGCGACGCGTCAAGTGTACGGCCTGCAGCAGGTCGAATATACGCTTGTCCCGCTGCGCTCGCATACTTGGAAAGGCCACATCGAGTTCTGGGAGGGGCGGGTCCGCATCCTCTTGAACTCCGAAATGAACCTGGCAGAGACGCGTTTCACTATTGTGAAGGAACTGGGCCACGTTGTCGTGCGCAACGCGGACAACAAGACTGAAGACGTGGTCGCGCTGATCGAGGAGATGGTGCTGCAGGCACAGCCTGTCTTCGGCATCCCGCCGCAGCCGACCCCGGCATTGCTGGCGGAAAACCTCGCGTATTACGTGGCGATCGAGCTGTTGTTTCCGTTCGAGCTGCGGGTGGTTGATAAACTGGCGATCGATGCGGGGGCGACAACCCTGTTCAAGATCGCCGAGCGGCTGGACATCCCCGAGCACGTCGTCGGCCGCGCGCTTTCTGACCAGTATCACAAGCTGTCGAGCGCAAGTTGGGCCGAGGTCAAGAAGGCGGATGACGCCGCCTAGCCGCATCACGGAGCAGTTCGATATCCTGGCGGACGGTGCTGAGACCGGCCGCATTGTTTATTGTCGATGACTTTTGTTGCGCCGGCGGTAGGCTGCCCGAAATCACGCAAGCGTCGCGCAGTCATGAGCGCCACGAAGGGCTCCGCATATGGACATCAAACGCAGCGGTTCGCAGGCCTCGGGCCAGGGGCCGGCCGACTGGTTCACCGGCGCCGTGCGCATCGATCCGCTGTTCAAGGCCAGCGAGCCGGCGCGGGTGGTGGGTGCCAGCGTCACGTTCGAGCCGGGTGCCCGCACGGCGTGGCATACGCACCCGCTGGGCCAGACCCTGATCGTCACCGCCGGTTGCGGGCTGGCGCAGCGCGAGGGCGGCCCCATCGAGCAGATCCGCCCCGGTGACGTCGTCTGGTTTCCGCCGGGCGAGAAGCACTGGCACGGCGCCACCGCGACGACGGCCATGACGCACATCGCCATCCAGGAAGCGCTGGACGGCAAGACGGTGGATTGGATGGAGAAGGTGGGGGATGGGGAGTATGGGGCGGCGACATCCTGAACCGCGCCCTTAGTCAGGCCCGTCCCAAGCGCCGGCCGCGTAACGCTGCTGCAGTTCCCGGCGCACCCGCCGCCACCGTCCTTGCGCAGACGTATCCGACCGCCGCCACGCCGCGTCCTGCTCGATGAATGCCGCGTATTCCGCCCGTCTGCCGTGCTTGGCAATCAGCTGATCCGCCGCCGCTGCAATCTCAGTTGTGGGGATGAGGCGGGGGGCGACGAGGTATTGCCAGATGAAGCAGACAAGCGGCCCCCACAGCGGAAGCGACACGACAGCCAATACGATCCACAGAACTGCATTCCGCATACGCGATCCTGCATCTACAGTCTGTTCTTACCAACACAGGAACTGTTCATAGCAGAATCAGTGTCCCTACGGAACAGATTGTTCCTATGGACATCCTGGCGAAACGGTTGCGGGAACGGGCTAAACAGCTCGGCATCTCCAATGCCGAAGCGGCCAGGCGAGCCGGCTTGGACGAACGCCGTTTCGCCCACTACACCTCCGGTCGCAGTGAGCCGGACCTGATGACGCTGAAAGCGATCTCAAAAGCCTTGGGCACGACGCCGAACTGGCTGCTCGGCGTTTCCACGCGCACGGATGCGCCTGCGAAAGTCGTGGCTCTGCTGGATCGGCTGGTCACCGCCGCGAGCGGCATGACGAACGAACAGCTGGAACTGGCTGTGATCCAGGCTGAAGCCGTGGTTCGATCGAACAAGTAAGCGAACGCTTCTAGAGCCGATCTGCGGGGAGGCATCATCTGGACGGCACTAGCTCGGCGTCACGCGACGACGGCCATGACGCATATCGCGATCCAGGAAGCGCTGGACGGCAAGACGGTGGATTGGATGGAGAAGTGGGGGATGGGGAGTAAGGGGCGGGGTGAGACCGCTGCTATTCGACAGCAACATAACGGCCCAAACGGCGATGAACGTTCTACTGCCTCATGGATGTCGGCTATGCTGCGAGAGTATTACTTGATCAAGCCCCAACCGGTCAGCTGATTAACGGTTGAGCTCCGTTCCAACTTGGCTCGACGCTTCACATGGGTACCGCTTATCGGAATTCTGTCACGACTGATGATGAACACTCGAGCGAACGCTCTGGATTGCACTGAGGCGCGGGCTCTAACATTTCAGCGCTATAAGCGACGAGTCGACAGTTTGGCAGGCTACTTGCCGTGAACGCTCGACTCGGCTTCGAATCCATAGAGGTAATGCATCAGGTTCCGACCGATCGATAGAGCGAGTCATATCTCTCGATCAGCGCGATTAGATCCGACGGAGACTTTAGCTGGGTTGCACTAGGAATAAGACGAGCGTCTGCGTTATCGCGCAATCGACGTTCGCATAAACTTTCCTACGCGCGCGCAGGCCATTGCAAGTCTCACAGAAGCGCTGCGGGAGTACACGACCGCGCCCGATGCAACATTTTATCAGGGTGACGTCAGTGGGCCTCCGATTGATTTCTTCCATCACGTTCGGCCTGAACAAGACCTTCATGCGACATTCCGTATACTTTCGGAGGAGCGTCGGTATGCGCCCGCGCGCGCCGCGATTTCGGCACTGATGCGCTATCACGAGGTGCTGAAAATGGTTACTTGCGAGTGCCTCGACGATCCGTTCTCAACCAATCCTAACTGACTTGCCGCCTTTGCCCGGCTTGTGCAGGTGCTTGTTGATCTAGTTCAGGTGACGATCGATGACAACAAGCCGTTAAAGCTACGTCAATATCGGTAACGTGAGGCAGCGGCACTTGCTTTTCGCGAATTGAGAAGCCACTCGTTCGGATGCACTCGCTGATGTCCAGGGCGGACATAATCGAGTTCCTAACTGGTCACCAACGGCAAAGGGGCTATGGGGCGCTGCCTCTGCAACGAGCTCGATCTCAGACGAGATATGTATCGCAAGGCCAATTCTCGAATCAAGTTCGCGTGGTCAGACGCGACAGAGCTTTGGCTGACCAAGGTGGCTTCGAACTAGGACTCACGCGTCACTCCGCGAGGAATAAAATTTGAGCATACCTTAGAAGAGTATCATGAACACTCCAGGGAAATGATGTAATAACAGCGGCTCGATGCTCTAAGAACGCCGTAAAGAGATCGCGCGAATTCCCAGAGCAAATAGACCTGCTCATCAAGATCGGGGATACGTTAATTGTAGGTGAATTGAAATGCTTTCTGACTCCCGCCGACGCTCACGAATGCTTCAATGCGCTAAAGAAACTGCGCTTAGCCGCAGAACAAGCGGAACGAAAAGCACGGCTAATTTCACAAAACCTCGGTGTCGCAGCGCGTGCTCTAGAGCTCACCGAAAACGAGGTCCGCAAAGTCAAGTGTATTCCACTAGTCGTTACAAATCAGGGGTTCGGCGTTTCGGTCAAATTTGGTGACTGTATTGTGACGGACACGGCTTGTTGCTGCTTTATCTGTCTGGTGGACAAATCCTGCTGCAGAGCGCGATCAGCATAGCATCGGGGCAGGCTGTCATTGCCGAAACTAACATATATGAAACGGCGGTTGAGGCTGAAGAGCGCATTTTAGAGTTTTTTGAAGGTCCTCCAGCATTGATAAAGCTGCTGGGACGAGTCAAATGGTCGATTAGCGAATTCCCCACTTCACTCGCCACCAAGCTCCTTATCGACACACCTCAACTAGCGGACGTGTCCGATGAAGACGCTAAGGAGGCGAGACTATTGCAATCGATTCTAGATGTTCGGTAGGCGTTCAAGGTGGATGGCTCTTGCCATCTGCCAAAACCTTATCCCCACCCTCCCCACCTCCCGTATCCTCCTCTCGTTCCTTCCGAGCACGGGGCGCGATCGATCCGTCCGGCAGCGTGGGGGGAACACGGCGCCCGGAAGAGACGCCCGTCGGAAGGCGGAACTCCGGGAGGTTCGCCGCTTGCTCGTCGCGGAAGGGTGCCGGTAACGGCATGGCCGACCGCGGCCGCCACTGGGGCTAACCCCGCTACGCCGGCAACCTGAACAAGGCCATCGGCACCGAAGGCGCGGGAGAAACGCAAGCCGGATCCGAAATCGCCGTCACGCGGGCGCCGCTGAGCGGCATCCTCACTACCCAGCAGCTGCCCACCGGCGCCCGCGCCCGTGCTCTCTCTTGCTGGCGCCCGGCGACTCCCCTCCGGGGAGCCGGCCGCCGGGCGCGTACCCAGATTGGTGGAGTTGTAGGTCCATTGCGTTACGGGACAGGCCATGCACAAGGCGCAGAGTGGATTCGCCGAGCCCGAAAAACGGGGGTCCGGGGGTGTGCTCCGGAGCGGGGTGCGGGGCTGCGGCCCCGCTGCGCAGCACCTGGGCAACCGGGCCCGAAACCCCTGCACAGTCAGCGTCACGCCCGCGCCTTGACTCGCCATCTCGCAGGCGCGAATGTCCGCGCAACTGTTGGGCCAGATCTTGTGGCAGAGATTGCCATCCGGGCCCCTGCGCCCCAGATTCCAGCTGCGAATTCCGGGCGCGAACCAAATATGAGGCTTCCGATTGGAACAGCGTAACATCACCGTCCGCACCTACCTCGATTTCGAGAAGCCGATCGCCGAACTCGAGGGCAAGGTGGCCGAGCTGCGCTCGATCGGCGACGGCGACGGCATGCAGATTTCCGACGAAGTGCGCAAGCTGGAGCAGAAGGCCAAGACGGCGCTGGTCGACACGTACTCCAAGCTGACGCCGTGGCAGAAGACGCAGGTCGCGCGGCATCCGGAGCGGCCGCATTGCCTCGACTACGTGCGTGAGCTGATCGAGGATTTCACGCCGATGGCGGGCGACCGCTACTTCGGCGAGGACGAGGCGATCATGGGCGGCATCGGCCGCTTTCGCGGACGGCCGGTGATGGTGATCGGCCACGAGAAGGGCTCCGACACGGAGAGCCGGATTCGCCACAACTTCGGCATGGCCAAGCCGGAGGGCTATCGCAAGGCCGTGCGCCTGATGGAGCTGGCCAACAAGTTCGGCCTTCCCGTCATCAGCCTCGTCGATACGGCGGGCGCCTATCCCGGCATCGGCGCGGAAGAACGCGGGCAGGCGGAAGCGATCGCGCGTTCGACGGATTGCTGCCTGGGCCTCGGCGTGCCGCTGATTGCCGTGGTGATCGGCGAGGGCGGTTCGGGCGGCGCCGTCGGCATCGCCAGTGCCAACCGCATCCTGATGCTGGAACACGCGATCTACACGGTTGCCTCGCCGGAGGCGGCGGCCTCGATCCTGTGGCGCGACAGCGCCAAGGCCATCGACGCTGCGACCAACATGAAGATCACGGCGCAGGATCTGGAAGACCTCGGCGTCATCGACGTGATCATTCGCGAGCCGGTGGGCGGGGCGCATCGCGATCGCGCGGCGGTGATTGCGTCGTGCGGCGATGCCATCGCCAAGTCGCTCAGCGAATTTTCCAACAAGACGCCGGAGCAGATCAAGCAGCAACGCCACGAGCGCTTCCTGGCGCTCGGCCGCAGTTTGTAAGTCGCGCGGCCTGCCGCTCAGATCAAACTTCCGGCGGGCGGCTTTTGCGGGCCGAGGCGAGACGCATCACCAGCCAGATGGGAATGACCACCATCGCGCCGAGCAGGAGATAGCCGAGGATCGACTCGAAGGCGTCGAAGCCGAGATTGTAGATGTTGGTAATGATCGTGTTCAGGCGTTCCAGGAAGTTTTGGGGCGTGATGCCCAGAACGCTGAGAACGATGCCGACGGCGATGGACAGCAGCAGCAGGCGGATGATGACGCCGAGCGGGTTGCCGCCGAAGATGGTCTTGCTGTCCATGACGTCAGGCGCTCCCTGAGTAAGCTCATTGTTTATCGTGCTTCTCATCGGAAAACCGCTGCGCAGTTTTCCGGAAGCACCCTAGGCGAACCGCAGGGTTTGTGCGGCGTTTGTTCCGCACTAGCATAGAAGCGGACAACGCAAAATGCGTATCATGGCCCGGCTCTGCAAGACCGGGCAGCGTGTGTGATCGGCGGAAGTGGAATGTCGCGTCGCGTCAAGCCGGAGGGGGAGAGCAAGAGCGGGCCGGCCGTGCCGTCGCGGCTGCTGTTGCCGCCGCAGTTTGCCCAGTGGTTCGACGACGCGCGGCTGGGCGCCGCGCGAGCATCAGCTGGCGCTGCTGGCCAAGGCACAGGCGGGCCGCTCGACCTTGCTGATTGCGCCGACGGGGGCGGGCAAGACGCTCGCGGGGTTTTTGCCGAGCCTCGTCAAGCTTGCCGAAGCGAAGAAGCCGCGGCAGGGGGCCGGGCTGCATACGCTTTACATTTCGCCGCTGAAGGCGTTGACGACGGACATCGCGCGCAATCTCGAAGTGCCGGTCGGCGAGATGGGCTTGCCCATCAAGACGGAGACGCGGACGGGCGATACGTCGGCGGCGCGGCGGGCGCGGCAGCGGGAAAAGCCGCCGCACATTCTGCTGACGACGCCGGAGCAGTTGGCGCTGATGCTGAGCCATCCCGACGCGCCATATCTGTTTGCGGATCTCGACACGCTGATCCTGGACGAGCTTCATGCGCTTGCCGCCTCGAAGCGGGGCGACCTGCTGGCGCTCGACGTGGCGCGGCTGCGGACGTTCGCGCCGCAGTTGCTGTCCATCGGACTGTCGGCCACGGTGGCGCGGCCATCGGAGCTGCGTGCCTATCTGCAGGCGCAGCCTGCGGGTCAGGATCGTATCGCTCTGGCCGACCTCGTGGTGGCCAAGGGCGGGGCGAAGCCGAAGATCGAGATCCTGGAGCTGGAGACGCCGACGCCGTGGTCGGGGCATCTGGCGCGCTATGCGATCCCAAGCATCTATGACGCGATCGGGCGGCACAAGTTGTCGCTGGTGTTCGTCAACACGCGCATGCAGGCGGAGCTGGTGTTCCGCGAACTGTGGGCGGTAAATGAGGACAGTCTGCCGATCGCGCTGCATCATGGCTCACTCGACCAGATGCAGCGGCGCAAGGTCGAAGCGGCGATGGCGGCGGGCAAACTGCGGGCGGTGGTGTGCACGTCGACGCTGGATCTTGGAATTGACTGGGGCGATGTCGATCTCGTCATCCACGTCGGCGCGCCAAAGGGTGCGAGCCGCCTGGCGCAAAGGATAGGGCGGGCAAATCACCGGCTCGACGAGCCCTCGAAGGCGCTGCTGGTGCCGTCGAACAGGTTCGAGGTTCTGGAGTGCCGCGCGGCGATGGATGCGGCCTATGCGGGCGAGCAGGATGTGGCGTTGAACCGAACCGGTGCGCTCGACGTGCTGGCGCAGCATGTCATGGGCATGGCGTGCCAGGCGCCATTCGATCCGGGCGCGCTCTATCGCGAAGTGGCTTCCGCGCTGCCGTATGCGGGGCTGCTGCGCGAGACGTTCGATCGTGTGGTCGATTTCGTGGCCACCGGCGGCTATGCGCTGAAAACGTACGATCGTTTTGCCAAGCTGCGTGAGATGCCGGATGGCAAGCTGCGCGTGGCGCATCCGCGATTTGTGCAGCAGTACCGTCTCAACGCCGGCACGATCGTCGAAAGCCCGATGATCAAGGTGCGGCTGACGCGGCGGCGCAAGCTTTCGGCGCCGGGAAGTGCGCGGGGCAGTGATGGGCGGGCGCGTTTTGGGCGAGCTGGAGGAGTATTTCATCGAGCAGCTGAAGCCGGGCGATACGTTCGCGTTCGCGGGCGAGATCCTGCGTTTCGAAGGGATGCGCGAAACCGAAGCGTTCGTGTCGCGTTCGGCGGCGGAAGATCCGATGGTGCCGAGCTATGCGGGCGGCAAGTTTCCGCTTTCGACGCATCTGGCGCAGCGCGTGCGCAACATGCTGGCCGACACGTCGAGCTGGAAGCTGCTGCCGACGCCGGTATGCGAGTGGCTGATGTTGCAGCAGGAACGTTCGGTCATTCCGAGGCCGTCGGAAGTGCTGGTCGAAACGTTCGCGCGCCGGTCGCGGCACTATCTGGTGGCCTACCCATTCGAGGGGCGGCTGGCGCATCAGACGCTCGGAATGCTGCTAACGCGGCGGCTGGAGCGCATGAAGGCGCGGCCATTAGGGTTCGTCGCCAACGACTACGGGCTGGCGGTGTGGGGGCTGGGCGATCTGTCTCATATGATCGAGACCGGGCGCCTTGATCTTGCCAGCCTATTCGAAGAAGACATGCTGGGTGACGATCTCGAGGCTTGGCTCGATGAGAGCTTGCTGATGAAGCGCACCTTTCGACATGTTGCCGTGATTGCGGGACTGATCGAGCGACGCCATCCGGGACGGGAAAAGTCCGGACGGCAAGTGACGATGTCCACCGACCTGATCTACGATGTGCTGCGGCGCTATGATCCCGAGCACGTCTTGCTGGAGGCAGCGCGCGCGGACGCTGCCACGGGGTTGTTGGATATCGGGCGGCTGGGCGACTTCTTGCGGCGCATTCGCGGGCGAATCAGGCATCAATCATTGCTGCGCGTTTCGCCGCTGGCGGTACCAATCCTGCTGGAAATCGGCATCGAGCCTGTCGCAGGTAGTGCGCGGGAAGACATATTGAGGGAGGCCGCCGCCGAGCTGATCGCGGAAGCCTCATCACGAAGCGGGGAAACGGACGCCGATGGCGATGTTCGGGCTCAAGCCGGAAAGATACGACGCCGGCGACTTCAATGATCATCCCGTCTCGCTGTGCGGCAAGACGTTTCACGCCTGCGTTTCAGGTGCGCTGTATTGGCCGGCTGAGCGGGCACTGATCGTTTCGGACCTGCATCTGGAAAAGGGATCATCGTTCGCGCGGCGCGGACAGTTGCTGCCGCCGTACGATACCAAGGCAACGCTGCTGCGGCTGGCCGAGGCAATCGATCGCTGGCAGCCGGAGACGATCGTGGCGCTGGGCGACAGCCTGCACGATGGCAACGGCGCGGATCGCATCAGCGCGGAAGACTACGACACGCTGCGCATGCTGCAGGACGAGCGCGAGTGGATCTGGGTCACGGGCAACCACGACCCGGTCATTTCAAAGCGGCTGGGCGGGCATGTCGTGCCGATGATTTCCGTGGAGGGGATCACGTTCCGGCACGAGCCGAATTCGGGCCGGGTCTCGCATGAGATTGGCGGGCACTATCATCCGGCGGCGAAGGTTTCGATGCACGGGCATACGTTCCGGCGGCCGTGCTTTGTGGGCAACGGCCTGCGGCTGGTGATGCCGGCGTTCGGCACGTTCTGCGGCGGGCTGAACGTGCTCGACGAGGCATTCGAGCCGCTGTTCGGCAACGACGGCATGGCAATCTGGCTGTTGGGCCAGGAGGGGCTTTACCCCATCGCGACGCGACTGCTGCGCGAGGACTGAGCTGTCTTATCGCGCTCTTTACTGGAAAACAGCTGCACGCTTTGTCCGGACGCACTCTAGCTGCGGCGGAAGATCGTCGATGCGGCAAGGCCAGCGCCGATCGCCAGCAGTACGGTGAGGACGCCGTAAAGAAACGAATGGCGGGTGGCGAAGCGGTGAATGTAAGCCTCGATGCCGCTGCGCTCGAGCTTTACGGGCGCGGTCACCGTGCTCAGCAAGGCGCCGTCGCGGAATAGATAGACGTGGGCCTTCAGCGCGCTGACGGGCACATTTGCCGGCAGCTTCATCGATGTGCGGAACAAGCTACGGCCGATGAAGCCCACGCCGAAGTCCTGGCGCGGATACAGGAAGTCGCGCTGCTTGATGCGGACAACGGCTTCGCGATAGGCCTTCAGGTCGTCCGGGGTGAAGGTCGGCACGCGGCCCTGGCGCGGGCGCATGCGCACGTAGTCGAAACCGATGCTGTGTTCCTTCAAGAGTTTCGCGTCGGCGATTTCTTCAAGCGGACGCGTGGTCGACACAGCGTAGAAACTCGGCACCGCGTCGAAGAGCATGGACCCTGTGTTGATCCAGAGGCCGCCGACGTTGCTCTTGGAGCGTGCGATGATGGCGACCGGCGGGCCCTCGACGATGACGACGATGTCGTAGTAGCCGAACTCGGGTGTCGGCTGCCGCGAGTAATCGACGGTACCGAAGACGACGATCTCGCGGCCGGTGAATCCGGCCGTGACCTCGATGTTGTGCGCCGAGACGTCCGCTTCGACTTTCTCCGGTGGCAGGCCGTCGTTGTGCGGCGTGGGTGGCGGCCGCGCGGGAGAGGGGATGACTTCGTTGGCGGCAGTCTCTTCGGAGGCTCCGGCCGTCAGCCACAGTTCTGCGGTGGCGGCCGGCGCGCTGAACACCATAAGTGCAATCGTTGCCATGATGCGGAATGAGGTGGGGCGCATCACTGGAGCCCCAATCGATCGAGGCTGAAGAGTTCCGTTGGCGTGACGACGAGGTCCCAGCCGATGCGGATGCAGACGAGCAGCACGAGCGCGGCCAGCAGGAAACGAAGCTGCTCGCCACGCAATTTCGCGCCAGCGATGGCGCCTGCCTGGGCGCCGATGACGCCGGACGAGATCAGCAGGGCGGCAAGCACAATGTCGACGCTGTGGTTGGATGTGGCGTGCATGACGGTCGTCGTCGCCGTCACGAACACGATTTGGAACAGCGATGTGCCGACGACGACGCTAGTCGGCATGCGTAGGAGGTAGATCATGGCCGGCACGAGGATGAAGCCGCCGCCAACGCCCATGATAGCTGCCATGAAGCCGACGAAGGCGCCGATCATCAGCGGGGGAATGGCCGAGATGTACAGCTTGGAGCGGTGGAACCGCATCTTCAACGGCAGGTGATGCACCCAGCCGTGCTGGCCCGACTGCCGCATGGACAGCGCCTTGCCGGCGCGGGCCTGGCGCATGGCGTTGGCGCTTTCGATCAACATCAACCCGCCGATGACGCCAAGAAACAGGACGTACGACAACGCCACGAACAGGTCGAATTGTCCGGCAGCCCGCAGGATGCGCACGATCTGGACGCCGATGATGCCGCCAAAAAGGCCGCCGCTAAGCAGAACCACGCCCATTTTGACGTCGACGTTGTTGCGCCGGTATTGAGCCAGGGCGCCTGCGACCGAGGACGCAACGACTTGGGCGCCGCCTGTGCCGACGGCAACCGCGGGCGGAATGCCGGAGAAAATCAGAAGCGGCGTCATCAGGAAGCCGCCGCCGACGCCGAACAGCCCGGAAAGGAACCCTACCGCCCAGCCCATCCCTAAGAAGATCCACACGTTGGCGGACATCTCGGCGATGGGCAGGTAGATGTGCATCTTGGCGATACTGAGGGTTGTGCGTTCTCAGAAAAGGCTAGAGCCTTTCCGCTTTTCTTCGAATTGCGGAACGTCTCTAGCTTCTTATATTATCGTGCTTCTTTTCGGAAAACCGCTTCACACTTTTGCCGGAAGCACTCTTGCGGGCCAGCGTGCGGATTGGCACGCCGGAACGGAGCTTGCGTCGCGATTGGCCGGTAAATTGAACTTTACGACAGACAGCTTAACGGCTTGTGACGGCTTTGTCTTTCAACAATGAGCCGATGGCGGCGATCAATTCTCGCCGACCTGGCGCTTTTTCCAGAGTTCGCCGGCCACGCGTGCGTCGTTGATGAGCGGAAGCTGGCTCTTGCCGCGATAAGCGCGCACTTCGGTTTCGGCTGCCGCCAAGGCGTCGGCAGTCAGCTGGGACTTGACGGCTTCGCGCCGCTTGATGGCTTCCTTATCGCCATTGCGGGCTGCGAGGGCAAACCAGACGTAGGCCGTCTTCGGGTCCTTGGGTACCCCCAGGCCGCTTTCATGCAGGACGGCGAGATTGAACTGGCTGTCGGGCAGATTGTACTGCGCGGCTTCAGAGAACCAGCGCAGCGCCTCGGCATAGTCCGGCTTGCCGTCGGGCCGGTTCGTGCTGAGCACGGCGAGATTGTGCATGGCTTTCACGTTGCCCTGCTCTGCGGCACGCTGGTACCAGACGCGAGCGCGCTCGGGATCCTTCTCGACGCCGAGCCCGCGTTCGTAGTGCGTGCCGATGCGATACTGAGCTTGCGCAAAGCCGTGGGAGGCCGAGCGCTGATACCACTCGATCGCGCTCTTGAAGTTCTGGTCGATGCCCTTGCCTTCGGCAAGACGGGCGCCAACCTCGAACTGCGCCGACGGATCACCTTCGGCAGCCGCGCGGCGCAGCGTCAGCGGACCAACGGTAGCCGGCGGCAATTCCAGGCGCGCGTTGGAGGCTTCGGCCGGCTCCGGCTTCGCCTCGGGCTCTTTCAATGCGATCGGCTCGGCTGCAGCCGGTAGCGGGCCAAGGCGGCCCAGGTTCTCGAAGGGAGGCGTCGGTTCGGAAGCCCGCGAAATGGGTGGTTCGCTGGCGAGGGCCTGGCTGGCTTCGGTCAGTTTGTCACTGTGCGAAACCGTTTCCTCGGCGGCGGAGCTGACGCCAGCCTGCTCCTGCTGGCTGGCCGGTTTCGTCACGAGATAAAGGAACATGCCGTTGAGCGGCACCATCAGGCCGAGTGCGGCCACCGCAAGCTGCTTGGACGTGGGATGGATCAGCCGGTTCAGCAGGGACCGTTTTTGGCGAGATTGGCGCGGCGCAGTTGACCCGCCCTGCGTTACGCCCACCTCAGGTCCTGAGCGGCGCGTGCGCTCGGCATCGGCAATGAAGTTCCGGCGCATCTGCGTGATGGTCGACTGCAGCTCCGGTGTGTCCTCAGGCTCGTCATGCTCCGGCTCGGAATGGGCGTACTGGGCAGCGGCGTTGAGCTCGACGTTGGCGTCGTCTTCCTCAAAATCCATGAAGTAGCCACCATGGGGCGCAGGTGCTTGCTGGTGGGATGCAGCCTGCTCGTGTCCCGCGGCGGCTGATGCCAGTAGTGGATGGTTATGTTCCGCGGGCAGCTGCATGCCGGGCTGCTGGTCTTGATAGTTCGCGTTGTTGTTGTGCTGCAGGGCCGGCTGTTCGGTCTGCGCGGTTTCGATCGCGTCCATGCGATCGAGAACGCGGATCATGGCCTGCTGGAGCGTGTCCAGCATCGTAACCGTGTGCTCTTCGGTGCTGCGGCGCTCAGCCATCAGCCGCTGCAGCAGTGCGGTCAACTGCGGCGTGACCGCGGCGTCGGATTCGCCAGCGGCGGGCGCCTGCAACCTGGCGGCAGCTTCGCTCTTCTGCCGTTCCATCAGCGCACGAATTTGTGCTTCGACGCCGTCCAGGCGCATGAGTTCGCTGCGGATGTAGTCGACGTGATCGTCGATCTCGGCGATGTGCGTTTCGATCTGCTTGAGGGTGTCGGAGCCGGTCGTCGCCTGCGAGGTGACGGTGGTCATTGCCGCATCGATGCGGCCTTCGAGGCTGTCAAATCGCGCGCCGAGGCCTGCGCCATTGGCAACCATCATCTCGGAGATGCGGGTGGCGATATCGTTGAAGCGGCCTTCCAGCCACGCACGCTCGGCTGGCGGGTCGACGGTGACGAGCAGGGGCTGGGGCGGCGGCTGCGAGGGATGGAAGCGCTCAAGCTGCCGCGCCGAGATCGAAGGCTTGGGCAGCAGCGCTTCAAATTGTTCGAAGTGGCGCGTAAAGACGTCGGCGCTTTCCGTGTCCCACGGTTCGCGCGGGCGGGCCGGGCCGTGATCGATGATGTCGAACGGATCGACGCCGGCCGGCAGGGGGCGTGCCTTGCTCTTTTCGATGGCCTCGGACGCTGCGGCCTTTGCAGCCTCGACGGCCTGCGCCAGACGGTCGGCTTCAGCCTGGGCTTCCGCATCGGCCTTCAGGCGGGCGGCTTCGGCTGCGGCTTTGGCAGCTTCAACGGCTTCGAGCGCGGCTTTAGCTGCTGCTTTGGCCTCGGCTTTGCGCTGCTCCTCGGCCTCTACCAGCCGCTTGGCTTCCTCGACCTTGCGGGCGGTCTCCTCCTCAGACTTCCGGCGTGCGTCTTCCTCAGCCTTCTCGCGTTTGGATTTGGCCAGATTGTCGAGCGCCGCCAGCTTTTCCTGCATCTGGCCGACGATGTCGGCATAGCGCCGATCGGCCAGGTCTACGCTGGTCGAGATTTCGGACAGCAACTCCTGCAGCGTGCCGGCCACGGAGGGGGCATCGTCTTCGGTGACGGCCGGCTGGGGTTGCGGTGACGCGGTATTCATCTAATTCCTCGAAGACGCACGCGGCGATCTGCTGCTGCTGGAGAGTTTCACCAAATTCCAGACGCGCGACGAGGACAGGTCCTGGACCCTCCCTCGAAGCTCTCAACAGCCGGTGAATGAGAGGTTAACTCAGCCGATTCGGAAACGAATTTGTGCCAGTTTTGCCAGAACTTGAACAAGGAGAGCGGCTGTTTGTGCCTTGTCTGTGCCTCGGACGCCACGAGATTGCCCACCCGGCCTGAGACGGTGATTCGGGTCGGCAGCGGCATTATGCTGGACGACAGAACGAGTGACCAGGGAGACCGGCCCATGACCAAAAAATTGCCGACTATCGTAGCAGGGGTGTTTCCGGTTTTGTTGCTGGCGTCGATTGCCTTTGCAGCCGCTCCCGAGAGCGGTGGTGGCCGCTACACCATGTCTCCGACTGAAGGCGGGTTCGTTCGCCTGGATACCGTGACCGGAACGATGGCGCTTTGCACCCGCAAGGACAGTGACTGGGCCTGCGCCGACATGCCTGAAAGTGCCGATGCCAGCCGGACGCGCATCGAAAAGCTCGAAAGCGAAAACAAGGAGCTCAAGAACGAGGTCAAGCGGCTGGAAGAGACGTTTGGTCAGGGAGACGGCGCTGTGCCGGGATCGCCGGACGCGGCGCCGAAGCCATTCGCGATGCCGGACGAGAAGGATGTCGACAAGGCGTTCGACTACATCGAGTCGATGATCAAGAAGTTCCGCGAGCGCGTGAAGAAGCTGGAAGAAAAGGAAGGCGAAGGGACGCCGCTTTAGAATGGAGGTTAAAAGCAGATGGCGCTGGAGCGGAAAAGAATACGGCGGCCGGGAGACCCGACCGCCGCAGAAACTCGTAACAGGTGAGAGACGTTAGATAACGTCGATCTCTGCCGGCAGGTAGCTCGTGACTTCGAGGCCGACTTCCTGCTCGCGAACCTGGGGCTTCATCCAAACCTTCATGACATTCCTCCTCAGTGAAACTGGTGGAGACGATTATCGCCTCCGTGTGATGTTGATATAGGGAACGGACCCATCATTGCCAATCGAACTTCCTGTCACCGGCGATCACGTTTTCTTATGCTCACGTGAGTGATAAGTGATCGGTTCGTGAAGCGACTAAAGTGATTTGACGAAGGCTATAAGGGCATCCCGATCCGCCTTTGCAAGGCCCGCATAGGCATTGCGCGCAGCCGCGGCTTCGCCGCCGTGCCATAGGATGGCTTCTTCAACTCCGCGGGCTCTGCCGTCGTGAAGCAGAAGCTCGTGGCCGCTTACTTGCTGCGTCAGGCCGATGCCCCAGAGCGGTGCCGTGCGCCATTCCGTGCCGCTGGCCGAGCCCTCGGGCCGGTTGTCCGCGAGCCCTTCGCCCATGTCGTGCAGCAGCATGTCGGTGTAGGGCCAGATCTTTTGCTTCGACAGGTGCGGTTGCTCTGACACGTCGCCGGTGGTGAACGATGGGTGATGGCAGCCTGCGCAGCCGATGGCGGTGAAGGTTGCCTTGCCGGCCAGTACGGCAGGGTCTGGCCTCGCCGCGGCGGCGGGGGACGGCGAGGTTCTGCGCGTAGAAGGTCACCAGATCGAGGAACTGGTCGCTGACCTCGACGCCGTCGGTCAGGTCCGAAGCGCCATCGGGTGCGGCGCGGCACGCGGTCTGGGCTTCGGTGCAGTCGCCATAGCCCTGGCGATGCAGCGTCGTGGAGAGGCCCATGTCGCCCGAGAAGGCGTCGGCCGCCTGCAGGCGCACGGTGGCGTTTCCGGCTTTCCAGCCAAAACGGCCCAGGACGACCTTGTTGTCCGTTAGTGAGAAGACCTCGCTGGGGCGGCCGCTGATGCCGTCGCCGTTCTTGTCATCGGGATCGGCTAGGGCGCGGATATCGGCCTCGGGAATGGCCTCGAGCAGACCCATGCCGATCATCTGCGGCGACAGGCGCGGCGACATCATCGTGCCGGGATGCAGCGGGCCGTAGCCAAGGTTGACGATCGAGTACGTGGGCTTGCGCAGGGTGACGACGGTGCCGTCGCCTAGCGTGACGGGCAGGTCCGCGTAGTCGATGCGCATCTGGCCTTCGTCGGGCACGTTGCGCAGCCCAACGTTCTGCAGCTGGCCGCCGTAGACCGGTTCGTTGACGACGTTGATGCGGCGCTCGGCAAGGTCCCGCTTCTGCTGTTCGGTTTGCGGCGGGATCGACAGCCGCAGGAACAGCGATGTCGCGATCTCGTCGGGCCAATGGGCGGAGGGAGGCCGGCCACGTCCGTCCTTCAGGTGGCAATTCTGGCAGCCGCGCGCATTGTAGATCGGGCCCAGGCCATCGGATGCGTTGTTGGAGGATGGCGCGGACACCCACAATTTGCGGAAGATGGCGTTGCCGACCTTGAAGTCGCCTTCGCCGGCCAGGCCGATGCCTTCGGAGAATTGCGAGAAGGCGTCACGCGTCGTTGCGGCGCGCTCCGTCGTGGCGGTACCGCCTGGGTTTTCTTCGCCTGGTTCAAGCACGGCAGGCGTACGCGCTGCCGCCACCGCCGTGGTCGCGTTGGCTTGCTGAAGCAGCGTGCGTGCAAGGCCTGGCAGCAACGGCACCGCTGCAGCAAGCATGACCAGAATTGCGAAACGGCGATGCTGCGTCATCACTCTCAATTATTTTGCGGTGGCGCTGGCCGGATCATCGAGGCTGGCTGACCCTTCGAACTTGATCGGCTTCAGATTGAGTGCGGCGATGGCGCGTTCAAGATCCTTGGCCTGCGTGATGAGCGAGGTAATGGCGGCCTGTACGGTGGCATTGCCCTCGGCGTTGCCCTGGCCGATCATCTGGTCGTAGGCCTCGCCGCCCTTGGCGCGATCGACGATAGCGGTCATCTTTTCCATTGTCGCGTCGAGATCGGCGCGCATTTTTGCGTCGGTATCGGCGGAGGCGGCCTTGATCAGGTCGGCGACCGAGGGGCCGCTGACGACGCTGCCGTCGATGCGCCTATAGCTGCCGAGGTAGACGTTGCGGATGCCGAGCGCGTCGTAATAGTGGCTGTAGTGGGTGTTGTCGGAGAAGCAGTCCTGCTCTTCTTCGGGATCGTGCACGAGCAGGCCGAGCTTCATGCGCTCGCCAGCGAGTTCGCCGTACGACAAGCTGCCGAGGCCGGTGAAGAGCATCGTGAGGCCATTGTCGACCGGCACGTCGAGGACGGCCTTGCGCGCGGCGCCGTTCTCTTCCCACTGCTTCGCCATCTCGCTGAGATCATCGACCAGCATCTGCGTGACGGTCAAAAGGTATGCGGCGCGGCGATCGCAATTGCCGCCGGTGCAGGCCTTGATGTCGTAGTCGCTGGCGGGGCGATTGCCCGCGCCGGGTCCGGTGCCGTTCAGGTCTTGGCCCCACAGCAGGAATTCGACGGCGTGATAGCCGGTGGCCACATTGGCTTCGACGCCACCTGCTTCCTGCAGATCTTCGGACAGCAGCTTGGCGTTGATGGTGCTGGCGTCGATCGTCTTGCCGGCGATCTTCAGCGTCTTGTTGGCAATGACGTTGGCGGCGTAGGCCTCGTTCTCGGGATTGTCAGAGCCGTACTCCTCGGCGACGTAGTCGATAAGGCCTTCATCGAGCGGCCAGGAGTTCACGCGGCCTTCCCAGTCGTCGACGATCTTGTTGCCGAAACGGAAGGCCTCGGTCTGCATGTAGGGCACGCGGGCGGCGCGCCAGGCATCGCGGGCTGCGGCGAGCGTCTCAGGGCTCGGTGTCGCGGTCAGCTGGACGACGGCTTTCTGAAGCTCCTTTGCGGCCGTCGCCGCGTCGCCGTATGCGGCAGCGGCGATGTCGGCATAGGTCTTCAGGACGGCGGCTTTTGGGTCGCCTGCGGCACCGGCGTTTGCCCCTGCGAGCGAGATCGCCACTGTCGCGACAGTTGCTATTGCGGCCACCAGGACCTTGCCGGGATTGAGCACAGATGAGGTCTCCTTCGTGGTGGGGCGGCGATTATCAGCGCGAGATGAGACACCCCGGCCTAAAAGGCAAGACGTGTAGCGCGCAACACCGGCGGACAATTTGGCGGTATCGCTGCGATCTTGCCTTGCCAGGCGCGCCTTTTTATGACGAAAACTATCGTCAAGAATAGGATATGAATGTTTTCTATCGGTTTGATGCTGCGGACTACGCCGGTTGTCGAGAAAACCTTGCACTTGGTCTACGAGAGTGTGAAAATAGAATCATTCCAAGTTACTGGAGCGATTGCCAGCCATGCGCCTGAACAAGTCGACTAGCCACGCAATCCGGATCCTGATCGATTGTACGCAAGCAGGCGAGGATCTCGTCAAAGCTGCCGAAATCTCACGCCGGCTTGATATCACCCCGCAAAACACGTTTAAAATCGTGCACTTGCTGTCGCGGGCCGGGTTCATCGAGGCGGTGCGCGGGCGGCACGGTGGCGTGCGGCTGGCGAAGCCCGCCAGCGATATCCGCATTGGGCACGTCGTCCGCGCCATGGAATCGATGGCTATCGAAATCGAGGGTGACGGCGCGGCCAAGCCCAGCGAAAGCAAGGAACGCGCGGCCGGGATCAACCAGATCCTGGATAATGCCCTGGAGGCGTTCATCAGCGTATTGGACCAGCATACGCTGCTGGAAATGGCGCTGGGCAAGAAGCCGGGGGCACTGGGAACCGGCGGCGGAAAACCGAAGCCTGGCAAGGTGGCGAGCACCCGCAAGGCCGCGGTTGCGAGCGTTCCCCGCAAGCGTCAAAGCCTGAGCGCACCACGCCTCAGCTAGAGCGATTGTTTAACGCACCTGCAAATCTTGACCGCCGCACTCTACATGTGTAGGTGATTATCTTCTCATGAGCCTTTCCGTGAGCGTTTTTCGACGCTTAGAACGGTTCCAAGAAGGAAATTGCCGGGCCTCTCAAGGCGGTACCGGTCGGTGGGAGTGCTGGCGGATCAGCCGGCGCAAGGTAGGAGCGTTCAATGATCGTCTGCTCATGTGCGGTGATCTCCGATCACGACATCGAGTCGGCGCTTGTCGACATTATGAGCCAGCCGAACGCGCCGATTCCGACGCCCGGCGTCGTTTATCGCCATCTTTCCAAGAAGTTGAACTGTTGTGGCTGCGTGCCTCTGACGGTCGAAATCATCTACGCGAAGATGGAAGAGCTCGAGGCCAAGGGTCTTGTTTGCCCGTGCGCCTGCGCGACAGCCCGGACCAAGCTGCAGAAAATCGACCGCCGTTCGTTCGAGCCGAAATCGGCGCGGCGGCCGCTTTCCACTGCCCTTTCAGCGCCATCGACGCGCCGCCGGGAACCCGCCTAAATCCAAACTCGCAGCCTCTAGTTTAGAGTTGTTCTAAAAAGTGTTGCGCGAAGGGCATCGCTTTGAGATCATGCGTCCCGTCAGATCCAAACTGCGGAGGCTCCATTAAGGACGCCGGCCGCGGCTACTTCAATTTCCAAAGCGGACAGCGGGAAGAGGCGGGCCATGAAGGGCAAAAAAGAAGTCGTCGACATGTTGAACGAAGCCCTGAAGCTGGAGCTGGGGGCGGTCAATCAGTACTGGCTGCATTACCGGCTGCTCGACGACTGGGGCTTCACGAAGCTTGCCAAGAAAGAGCGCGCGGAATCGATCGAAGAGATGCATCACGCCGACAAGCTGGTGACGCGCATCATCTTCCTGGAAGGCATGCCCAACATGCAGCACATTGCGCCGCTGATGATCGGGCAGAACCTGAAGGAAGTTTTCGAGTGCGACTTGAAGGGCGAGTACGTTGCGCGCGAGACCTACACCAAGGGTCGCGACATTTGCCGGCTGCACAAGGACTACGTCTCGATGGCTCTGTTCGAGGAGCTGTTGAAGGACGAGGAAGGCCACATCGACTTCATCGAGACGCAGCTCGATCTGATGGAGAAGATCGGCATCCAGAATTACGGGCAGCTGCAGGCCGATCCGACGAACGAGTTGGAAGGTCACTAAGGCCGCTCGTCACTTTGTCCGGAAGCACCCTGCTTTCCGGACGCAAGCTGCGCGCACGCGTGCGATCATTACTGGGCGCCGTCACGATTGCTATCGTGGCGGCGTTCGGCGTTTCAGGGCCGGCGCGGGCGCAGCCGCCGAAGACGCACTCGCAGATGGTGCATGATACTGTCGACAATCACGTCATTCCGCGAATGGAAAAGCTCGCGGCGACGACAGGGGTGCTGGCGCGCGACCTGAGATCAACGTGCGAGCGCAGGCACGGCGGATCGTGCGGCCGCGTTGGACAAGGCCAAAGCCAGCTTCGCGGAAACGGTGCGTGCGTGGGCCGGCGTGGAGTTCATGCGCTTTGGCCCGATGGGCGAGGGAGGCCGCGTCGAGCGCTTTGCCTTCTGGCCCGACACGCGCGGCATTCTCTACCGCCAGCTGCCGCCGCTTCTGGCGAAGCGTGATGCCAAGCTGCTGGAGCCGGGCGAACTGGGCAAGCAGAGCGCTGCGGTGCAGGGGCTGCACGCCCTAGAGTTCATCCTGACGGACGAGAAGAAGCCATTGATCGCTGACGACGAGGACGGCGGCTATCGCTGTGCGTTTGCCGCGGCGATCGGCGCCAATCTCGACCAGATCGCCAAGGATCTCGTGGTGGCCTGGGAGGCGGCAGACGGCTGGCGGCATCGCATGTATGTGCCCGGCTCCGACAACCGGGTTTATCCAGAACCCGCCGATGCGGCGCGCGACCTGATCAGGGCATTACTGACGGGGTTGCAATTGGTGCAGGAGCGGCAGGTGAAGCCGCGTCTCGATACGCTCTATGGCGTCGCCAAGACGCCGCGGTTGCCGTTCGAACGGTCCGGGCTGGGGATCACGTATCTCGAAGCGGGCATCTCATCGTTGAAAGCGTTCTTCGAGGCGTTCGGCATCGCTACCTACACACCGCCGGCCAAAGCGTGGATGCGCGGCTGGATGGATCGCGCGTTCGAGCTGATGCAGCGGGATGCCGGCAAAATTCCAAGCAAGCCTGAGGTGCCGGCAGATGCCGGAGAAGGTCGACAAGCAGGGTCCGGAGATCGTGCTCGTCAGGCAAATGCGATTTCACCTGAACGGACTTCGCCAGATGATCGGGCGCGAGCTGGCGCCTGCGGCCGAGCTGTCAATTGGATTCAATGAACTCGATGGTGATTGACCGGCGATCTTTGCTGCTGGGCTCCGCGCTGGTGCTGTGCGCGCGATCGTGCGCACTGGCGGGTGTTTCGAGCGAGGGCGGCGAGGCGGCGCTCGTCTCGGCCTGCAGGCGACCGGACGGGCGGTATGCGCTGGTGCTGCTGTCGATGGATGGCCGCGTGCTGCGCGAGATCGCGTTGTCGGATCGCGGGCACGACATCGCGGTCGATGGCGCGCGCGGCCGTGCTGTCGCCTTCTCGCGGCGGCCGGGGACTTTCGCCGTTGCCTTCAAGACGGACGGCAGCGGCGAGCCGACCGTCTTTGCCGCGCGCGGGGACAGGACATTCTCGGGCCACGGTATCTTCTCGCGTGACGGCAACGTGCTGTACGCCACCGAGAACGACAACGCGACGGGCGACGGCCTGCTGGGCATCTACGATACGAGCAACTGGCGGCGCATTGGCGAGATGGCGACGCACGGCATCGACCCGCACGAGGTAATCTTGCTGGCGGATGGCGTCACGCTGGCGGTCGCCAACGGCGGCATCGAGATGAGCGGGCGAGAGAAGCTCAACATCGCGGCGATGGAGCCATCGCTCGTGTTTCTGGACGGCGCATCGGGAGAGTTGAGGGCCCAGCACAAGCTGCCGCTTCAACTCAACCAGCTTTCGATCAGGCACATCGCCGCCGACGCGCATGGCCAGGTTTGGTTCGGCGGGCAGTGGGAAGGCGCGCTGGACGCGTCACCGGAACTGATCGGGTGCGCGAGCGTCGACCGGCCGTTGCGTCTCATCGAGACGCCCCAGCCGATGGGTACGGCGCTGAAGGGCTACATTGGATCGGTGGCGATCAGCGGCGATGGGCAGGTGCTGGCAGCGGCGGCCCCGCGTGCGGGACGGACGCTGTTCATCGATACGGCAAGCGGCGGCATCGTGGCCGAGACGGCATTGCCTGACGGCTGCGGCATCGCCGGGGTTTCGGCGCATGCTTTTGCGCTGTCGTCGGGTCATGGCGATTTGATCCGCGAGGAGCCGGGCTGCGATCCGGCGATGAGCGTGAAGCTCGCCGGCACGGAATTCGACAATCATTTGCGGCTCGTGCGGTAGGGCTTGCGCCCTTCACCAAGCGCGACTGCAGGCTTGTACCCAAGCCTACTAGGCGCGGCTGCAGCCGGCTGCGCCAGGTGGCGGAACTCGCCGATGACGGTTTCGTACATGCCGCGCTTGAACGGAGTGACCAGGGCCGGCAGTTCGTCGATCGAGCGCCAGGCCCAGGCGTCGAACTCGGCTTTCGTGCCCGGCTTGGCGGCAATGCTGATGTCGCTGTCCTTGCCGGTGAAGCGCATGGCGAACCACCACTGGCGCTGGCCGCGGTAACGGCCCTTCAGCGCGACGCCAAGCAGTTCTGCAGGCAGGTCGTACGTCAGGCAGCGGGGAATTTCGCCGATGAGCTCTGCTGAGCGGATGCCGGTTTCTTCTGCCAGCTCGCGGACGGCAGCAGCGCGTGGAGATTCAAATTTCAAGATGCCGCCTTGCGGCATCTGCCAGATCGGCGTGGCGCTCGCGCCCATCCACTTCGGCGTGCGGCGGCCGGTCCATATCTTGCCGTCAGCGTTGATCAGCATGATGCCGACGCTTGGCCTGTAGGGCAGTGCAGCCGGAGCAGCCGCCGTTGGAATTTTAAAAGGTTTCATAGCAAGCAGCTCGGAGAGTGTCTGAAATGACTTCCGAATCGTCACAAAAAGATAGTGCGATTTCATAGCGCTCATATGACGTTACTGTGGCCTGTGCCGTTACCGCCGGGACAGTGTGGCGGATTTGATTCAGATTTTTGACGCCAAGCCCGCAAATTCCTTAACGACGGCCTCGTAGACCTCGCGCTTGAACGACACGACGCGATCGGTGACCTCGCTGATCGGCACCCACTTCCAGGCCTCAAATTCGACCTTGTGGCCAGGCTCCGGCGTCAAGTTGATCTCGCTGTCGTCGCCCGTGAAGCGAACCGCCACCCACTTCTGCTTCTGGCCGCGATACTTGCCGCTCCAGGACTTGCCCTGCAGGGGCTCCGGCAGTTCGTACTTGATCCAGTCCTTGGTCTCGGCCAGCACTTCGATGGAACGGATGCCGGTCTCCTCGCGCAGTTCGCGGATCGGCGGCCTGAAGGTGATCCTCGCCTTCGTCGATGCCCCCTTGCGGCATCTGCCACCAGGTGTCGCGGCCTTCGGGATCGGAGGATGAGCCGGGACGGCGGCCAATCCAGACAAGGCCGTCGCCATTGATCACCATGATGCCGACGTTGGGCCGATAGCCGAGTTTGGATTTGTCTTTGGTCATCGAGAGGCTCCGTGCTGGTCGCTCAAACGAAGTGCGGGCGCCTTTCGAGGGGCGCCCGCGCATCAGTAGTCGAGAGATCGGCGTTTGACGATCAGTTCGGTACGGCCGCCTTGTCGCCGGAGGGCGGGCTTGCCGGGTTGGCGGAAGGCGCCGTCGAGGGCTGGGCCAGAGCGGCGGCACCAACGACGTTGCCGCGGAGCAGGTTCAGCGCGTACTGCAGCTGCGTGTCCTTCTCCGGTTCCTTCGGCACGTAGGACGAGGAGCCAGACACTTCCTTCTTCTCGTCGGGCTTCACCATGGCGCCTTCGTCGTCGCCATCTTCGCCTTCAGGCTTGACGGCAGGATCGGCAGGCTTGGCTTCCGACTTGGCGGCAGCGGCCTTGGCTTCCTCAGCCTTCTTGTCTTCGGCCTTCTTTTCTTCGCCGCGCAGATGGCCGCGGAGGCTGGCTTCGCCGCGAGGACGTTCCGGGTTCTTGCCCTTCAGCTCTTCCGGCAGCTCCTGCTCGACGACGACGTCAGGGTCGATGCCCTTGGCCTGGATCGAGCGGTTCGACGGCGTGTAGTAGCGCGCCGTCGTCAGGCGGATGGCGCCTTCGTTGTTGCCGAGCGGAATGATGGTCTGCACCGAACCCTTGCCGAACGAGCGCGTGCCGATGACGGTTGCGCGCTTGTGATCCTGCAGGGCACCGGCGACGATTTCCGACGCGGAAGCCGAGCCGCCGTTGATCAGGATGACGACGGGCTTGCCGTCCGACATGTCGCCGGGGCGAGCCTGGGCGCGCTGCGTCTCGGCGTTGTCGCGACCCTTGGTCAGGACGATGGCGCCGCGATCCAGGAAGTCGTCCGACACGGCGATAGCCTGGTCGAGCAAGCCGCCCGGGTTGTTGCGCAGGTCGATGACGTAACCCTTGAGGTCGGCACCGATCGACGTCTTCAGAGATTCCATCGCCTTCACGAGATTGGTGTGCGTCTGCTCGTTGAAGGTGGAGACCTTGATGTAGGCGACGTCTTTTTCGGCGCGCTGCTTGACGGCGTTGATGTGGATCACGTCACGCGTGACCTTCACGTCGAACGGCTCATCCTTGCCCTTGCGCACGATCGTCAAGGTGATCGGCGTATTGACGGGGCCGCGCATCTTGTCGACCGCCTGCTGCAGCGTCAGCCCGACGATCTGCTCGTTGTCGAGATGCGTGATGAGGTCGTTCGCCTGCAGGCCGGCCTTGGCGGCGGGCGTATCGTCGATCGGCGACACGACCTTGATGACGCCGTTCTCCATGGTGACCTCGATGCCGAGGCCGCCGAACTCACCGCGCGTCTGCACCTGCATGTCGCGGTAGTCTTTGGGAGGCATGTAGGAAGAGTGCGGGTCGAGTGCGGCGAGCATGCCGTTGATGGCACTCTCGATCATTGCGCCTTCATCCGGCTTCTCGACGTAGTCCTGGCGGACACGCTCGAAGACTTCGCCGAACAAATCGATCTTGCGATAGATGTCGGCGTTCTGGGAAGGTGCGGATTGCAGATTAGAGACGTTCAGGACTGCCGTGGCGCCCACGGCACCGGCCACCATCACGACCGACCAGAACGCATAGTCCTTCTTGTGCATCATCCTTGCACCTTTTTTCCACTCTCGACCTGCTTGCTTGCTACCCACCATGGG
The DNA here is from genome assembly GCA_963846845.1 of uncultured Pseudomonadota bacterium. Classification (GTDB taxonomy): domain Bacteria; phylum Pseudomonadota; class Alphaproteobacteria; order Rhizobiales; family Hyphomicrobiaceae; genus JAKAXS01. The sequence goes on from CAWJXQ010000017.1 coordinate 494,145, forward strand.
TCAGGGTCGATCGGTTCGCCATCCTTGCGGAATTCAATGTAGAGCACGGGAGCGGACGCTTGCGCGGTTTGCGCAGCGCTAGGTGCACCGCCACTCATGTTTGCGACCGGCTCGCCGGCAACGACGAACTGGCCGGTCGACACGTCGATCTGAGATAGACCAGCCATGAGGACATGATAGCCGCCGCCCGGGTTAATGATCAAGACGCGCCCATATGACCGAAATTCGCCAGCAAAGACAATCCAACCATCGCACGGTGACGTGACCTGGGCGAATGCTCGCGTCTCAATGACGATTCCCTTCGACTGCGCGCCGTATTGCGTCTTCTCACCAAACGACAATACGCGGCGGCCCGCTGCTGGCAACGGAAGTTTGGCCTTGGCGAGATTAAAAGCTATTAATGGACGGAGCGGTTCCGACTTGCCCTGCTTGGCAGCGGGCGTCAATTCCAGGGCATTTGGCGCGCCGCCGGGCGGCGGTGCGGCCGCGTCAGGATTGAGTTCCTGCGCCTTTGCTTCCTCGTTGTAAGCGCCCAATTCGGTGTTCTTGGCAACCGTCTGGTCGACTTTGGCGATCAGTTCCGACAGCTTCTCGGCGCCCTTGGCGATTTCGGCGGCTGCCGTGCGGACGCTTTGCAGGTCTGTTTGCTTTTGTGCATAGAGCTGGCGCTTGGTCTCCATCAGGCCGTCGAGCTGTTGACGCTTGTCCTTCAGATCCTTGGCGTAGGCCTCGGTCTTGGCGCGTTCCTCGCGAACGCCGTCCATGACCTTGACGAGTTCGTTGAGCTTGGCAGACAGGCTGACGGCCTGGGCGCGCATTTCAGGGAATGCGGCGGCAATCAGCATGGCGCTGCGCACCATCTTCAGCGCGTCTTCGCGCTTCGTGATCATGACGGGCGGCGGATTGCGGCCCATGCGCTGCAGCACCGACAGCAGCTTGGAGATCTTGCCGTAGCGCTCGGTCAGCGAAGAGCGCAGCGCCTTTTCCTGGCCGTCCAGCTCCGATAGTTTTCCTTCGGCGTTCGAGAGCTGGTTTTCCGACTCCTGCACCTTGCCGGCGAGAAGCTTGGATTCTTCCGTGATCTTGACGCGCTCGGCCGCCAGCGCAGCGAGATCCTTCTGAATCTCCTGCTCGCGCTTGCGGTTTTCCTTCAGCTGCTCGCGCTTGGCATCCAGCGCCTTCTTGTCGGCGTCATCCTTGGCAGGCGGCGCGGCCTGTGCGGATACCGTGCACGGATTGAGGGCGCAGCCGATCGCGCTGGCGCCGATCCAGATCGCAACGATCTTGGCCGGCGCTCGCCAATTGGATCGGATGGCGTTAGGCAACCTCAGGTCCTCTAATGATGCAATTCTTTGTACTCAGAACAGGCCACGTACTACCGGCGCGTCTGAGCTATGGCGCGCAACCCCCGTCGCTATTTGTGACTAGAGCCTCTACATTGCGGCAAATGTTGTGCCGGGCCTGTGAGAAACCCCGTAGCCCACGGCGCGACGCTGCAGCCTCACTAGAACACTCAGGGATTTATGCAAACCTTCCTTTATCATCTGACAACCGTCGCCGTGCTGGCCGTCATCGCGGTTCTGTTCATGGGCCTGTGGACCATGTTGCGCGGATCGAGCCCCAATCTGAGCCAGAAGCTGATGCGCGCTCGCGTGCTTCTGCAGCTGTTCGCCATCGTGGTGATCGTGGCCTTCATATTCATGACGCGCACCTGAGCTGCGCTTGACCGCGTCCGGTGCGCGGCTAGTTTAGGGCAACTTCTGGGGGACGGCGCGCGGCAGCATGGTCAAACTCAACAAGATTTACACGCGGACGGGCGATGCGGGCACCACGGGGCTCGGCACCGGGCAGCGGGTTGCCAAGCACGATCTGCGGATCGTCGCCTACGGCACCGTCGACGAGACGAATGCCTGCGTCGGCCTCGTGCGGTTGCAGACGGCCACGGCCCATCCGGACCTCGATGCCAAGCTCGAGCGGATCCAGAACGATCTGTTCGACCTTGGCGCGGACCTGTGCGTGCCGGATCGCGGCGAGAAGCTGGAATACGAGCCGCTGCGCATTACGGACGCGCAGGTCGATTGGCTGGAGGCCGAGATCGACCAGATGAATACGGTGCTGGAGCCGCTGCGATCGTTCGTGCTGCCGGCCGGCGCGCCCGCCGCTGCCGCCTTGCATCTGGCGCGCACCGTATCGCGCCGCGCGGAACGGGACATGACGGCCCTGGCGGCAACGCCAAACGAGCCCGTGAGCGCTGCGGCACTGAAGTACATCAACCGGCTGTCGGATTACCTGTTCGTGGCCAGCCGCTTCGTCAACCATGGCGCGGGGGGCGACGTGCTTTGGGTTCCGGGTAAAAACCGCTAGAGCGTTTTCCGCTGTCCGTCTGTGCTGCGTCCGCAATGTCAGAGGTTCTTCATGTTCGTTCCGCTGCACGACGACAACCAGCTGAAATCCATACGTTTTCAGTTTGTAACGGTCGGCCTGATCGTCATCAACATCCTGGTCTACCTGCTCGAGGCGACGCGGCTGGATTCAGGCGCCATCGCCAGCTTTGCGGTCGTGCCGCGGGAGCTGCTGCCGGCGAGCCTGATCGATCCGCTGATTTCGGCCGAGCTCGTTTCCGGCGACACGATCCAGGTGCCCGAGTTCCTGACGCCGATCACGTACATGTTCTTCCACGGCGATTTCCTGCATCTCGCCGGTAACATGCTGTTCCTGTGGGTGTTTGGCGACAACGTCGAAGACGCCATGGGGCACGTGAGGTACCTGCTGTTCTATCTGGCTTGCGGTGCATTCGCCGCGTTCGTGCACGCAATGGTTGGGCCGGAGTCCGACAGTCCATTGATCGGCGCAAGCGGCGCGGTGGCCGGTGTCATCGCGGCCTACATCATGCTGCATCCGCGGGTGAGTGTCTGGGTGCTGGCATTCAAATTCATCCCGCTGCGAATTTCGGCGGCGTTCGCGCTGGGCGCCTGGATCGTGATGCAGATCGTCATGGCCATTCTGCCGCAGGCGGGGCCTGTAGCGTGGTTTGCACACATCGGCGGGCTGATTGCCGGAGCTATTCTTGTACTGATCTTGCGCCGCCCCGGAGTTCCACTATTCGATAAGCGTTTGAATGCCTATTCGTGAGCGGAACGTCGTCAAAAGGCCCTGCTGACAACATGCGGTTGCCCAATTGACTCGGTGGCAGGCGCCACATAAGTTTGCATTTCGCACTTGCGAAGACCGTCACGTTGGTCACCGAGTGCGCATTGGTGCAGTTGACGAAGCTCAACAATTGCGCTGCACAACTCGGCGGTATTGCCGGCGATGTCGGCGTCAAAAACAAAAACACTCTGCTGGGGAGCAGATTAGCGCATGAAAATTCTAGTCGCGGTCAAACGCGTCGTGGACTATGCCGTGAAAATTCGCGTCAAAGGCGACGGATCGGGCATCGAGCTCGGCAACGTCAAGATGTCGATGAACCCCTTCGACGAAATTGCCGTCGAAGAGGCGGTCCGGCTGAAGGAAAAGAGCGGCGCGCAGGAAGTCGTCGTCGTTTCCATCGGCCCGCCCAAGGCCCAGGATACGATCCGAACCGCGCTCGCCATTGGCGCAGACCGCGGCATCCTCGTCGACACCGGTGATGCGACGGTCGAACCGCTCGCGGTCGCCAAGCTTCTCAAGGGCATCGTCGAGGCGGAAAAGCCCGACCTCGTCATTCTCGGCAAGCAGGCGATCGACGACGATTGCAACCAGACCGGCCAGATGCTGGCCGCGCTGCTGGGATGGCCGCAGGGGACGTTCGCGTCGAAAGTTGTACCCAACGGCGGTGACGTCGATGTGACACGCGAAGTCGACGGCGGACTGGAAACGCTGAAACTCAAGCTGCCGGCCGTCGTAACGACTGATCTGCGTCTCAACGAGCCGCGCTATCCGTCGCTGCCCAATATCATGAAGGCAAAAAAGAAGCCGCTGGATGTGAAGAAGCCGGAGGATTTCGGCGTCGACATCGCGGCGCGGCTGAAGGTTCTGAAGACGTCAGAGCCCCCGGGACGCAAGGCCGGCGTGAAGGTCGCCGACGTTGCCGAACTGGTTTCCAAACTCAAGTCGGATGGGGTGCTCTGATGGCAATTCTCGTACTGGCTGAGCATTCGAATTCCGAACTGAGTTCGTCGACAGCGCGTGCTGTCACTGCGGCCAAGGCGATGGGTGGCGACATTGCCGTCCTCGTCGCCGGCAGCGGTTGCAAGCCTGCGGCGGAGGCTGCCGCCAAGCTGGATGGCGTCTCTAAAGTTCTCGTGGCCGATGCGCCGCATCTGGCCAACGCGCTGGCGGAGGAAGTTTCAGCGCTCATCGTCACGCTGATGGACGGCTACGACGCAGCGATTGCGCCGGCGACCGCCACGGGCAAGAACGTCATGCCGCGCGTTGCCGCGCTGCTCGACGTGATGCAGATCTCCGACATCATCGCGGTGAAGAGCGCCGACACGTTCGAGCGGCCGATCTACGCCGGCAACGCCATCCAGACCGTGCAGTCGGGTGAGGCCAAGAAGATCATCACCGTGCGTACCTCGGCATTCGAGGGCGTTGGCGAGGGCGGCTCGGCTGCAATCGAAGATGTGACGTCGCCGGCATCGGCCGGGCTGTCGAAGTTCGAGACGGCAGAGCTGACCAAGTCCGACCGGCCTGAGTTGACGGCCGCGCGCATCGTCGTGTCAGGCGGACGCGGTTTGGGGTCAGCTGAGAACTTCAAGACGCATCTGGCGCCGCTGGTCGACAAGCTCGGCGCGGCGATGGGTGCATCGCGTGCAGCGGTCGATAGCGGCTTCGTGCCGAACGATCTGCAGGTCGGACAGACCGGCAAGATCGTGGCCCCTGAGCTTTATGTGGCCGTGGGTATTTCCGGGCAGATCCAGCATCTGGCCGGCATGAAGGATTCGAAAGTCATCGTGGCGATCAACAAGGATGAGGAGGCCCCCATTTTCCAGGTGGCCGACTACGGACTTGTCGCCGATCTCTTCGAAGCGCTTCCCGCGCTTCAGGCGGAATTGGACAAATCCGGCAAGTATCGGGCCGGCAATAATCGGGCGTCTCTCGATTTGCGAGCGGGCCACTAGATAGGGACACTCACGATGGATGCAGCTGTCAAAACGGCGGCGAAGGGCAAAGGCACGACGCGCCCGGTTCCCGTCATAAAGAAAGTCGGCGTCATCGGTGCCGGGCAGATGGGCACCGGTATCGCGCACGTTATCGCGCTGGCAGGCTACGACGTCGCGCTCAACGACTTGAAGAAGGACGCGGTTGAGAAGGCGATCGCGACCATCGAAAAGAACATGGGCCGCCAGGCCTCCAAGGGCATCATCAAGGAAGGCGACATCAAGACGGCGCTGAAGCGCATCAAGTTCGCCGACGGCATGGCCTCGCTGGGCGACTGCGATCTGGTGATCGAAGCCGCCACGGAAGAGGAAGCGATCAAGCGCAAGATCTTCCAGGAGCTGTGCCCGAAGCTGAAGAAGGACGCGCTCGTCGCCTCCAACACGTCATCGATCTCGATTACGCGCCTGGCGTCGACCACGGACCGGCCGGAACACTTCATCGGCATGCACTTCATGAACCCGGTTCCGCTGATGGAACTGGTGGAAGTGATCCGCGGCATCGCTACCGAAGACGAAGTGTTCACGCTGGCGCGATCGTTCGTCGACAGCCTGGGCAAGAAGATTGCCGTTTCGGAAGATTTCCCGGCGTTTATCGTCAACCGCATCCTGCTGCCGATGATCAACGAAGCCGTCTACACGCTGTACGAAGGCGTCGGCACGGTGGAAGCGATCGACAAGGCGATGAAGCTTGGTGCGCATCATCCCATGGGCCCGCTGGAACTGGCGGATTTCATCGGCCTCGATACGTGTCTGGCCGTGATGCAGGTGCTGTACGAGGGTCTGTCGGATTCCAAGTACCGGCCATGCCCGCTGCTGGTGAAGTACGTCGAGGCTGGGTGGCTGGGCCGCAAGACCAACCGCGGTTTTTATGATTACCGCGGCGAGAAGCCGGTTCCGACCCGCTAAGCTCGTTTTTAGGCACTTACGTGTGCCATAAGCATTCGGGCGGCCCGGCGCGGGCCGCCCGTTTCCGTTTGAAGAGGCGAGCATGACTGCGAGTGCGAAGTCGGCAGTGGTGACGGGAGGCGGCAGCGGTATCGGCCGCGCCGTCGCGCTCGCGTTGCAGGGTGAGGGCTACGACGTGGCCATCGCGGGCCGCCGGTTGCCTGAGCTGGAAGCGACGGCGGAGGCAGCGGTCGCGCACGGCGGGCGCATGATGCCGGTGCCGACCGACGTCAGCGATCCGGCATCCGTGCAGGCGCTGTTCGACGAGGTGCGATCGGCGTTTGGGCGGCTGGATGTGCTGTTCAACAATGCGGGGACGTCGGCACCGGCGTTGCCGATCGACGAGTTGAGCTTCGCGCAGTGGAAGACCGTCGTCGATGTGAATCTCAACGGTGCGTTTCTATGCGCGCAGGCGGCGGTTCGGCTGATGAAGATGCAGGAGCCGAAGGGCGGGCGCATCATCAACAACGGCTCGATTGCGGCGTACGTGCCGCGGCTGCACTCGGCGCCGTACACGGCGACGAAGCATGCGATGACGGGATTGACGAAGTCGCTGTCGCTGGATCTGCGCGCGCATGACATCGCCGTGTCGCAGATCGATATCGGAAACGCCGCGACGCAACTGACGGACGCGTTCGCAGAGGGTTCGCTGCAGGCGGACGGCTCGCGCAAGGCGGAGCCGCGTATCGACGTCAAGCACGTTGCGGACGCTGTGCTCTACATGGTGCAGCTGCCGTTGTCGGCCAACGTGCAATTCATGACTGTGATGGCGACGGCGATGCCGTACATCGGCCGCGGCTAGTTCAAGGTTTTAGGGAAACGATATGTCGGTCGCCGATCTTACGGATGAAGACCTCGCAGCGGGAGATGTGCTGTTCGCCAAGGAGTGGCGGTTCGTGCTCGGTGCGCCGAAGCTCGAGATCCTGCCTCCGGCGGACCGGCCGGAGATCGCGTTTGCGGGGCGCTCCAATGTCGGCAAGTCGACGCTGCTGAATGCGCTGATGAACCATCATGGCCTGGCGCGGACGTCGAACACGCCGGGACGCACGCAGGAGCTGAACTACTTCCGCACGTCGGAAGCACTGCTGTATCTCGTCGACATGCCGGGCTACGGCTTCGCCGAGGCGCCGAAGGAAAACGTCAAGGCGTGGAACAAGCTGCTGCGCCAGTATCTCGCCGGCCGCCCGACGCTGGCGCGCGTGTTCCTGATGATCGACAGCCGTCACGGCCTCAAGACGCCGGATCGCGAGATCATGGAGATGTTGAACACCGCGGCGGTGACGTACCAGGTCGTGCTGACGAAGGCTGATAAGATCAAGCCGACGGAGCTCGACAAGCTGGCACACGCCACGCTGAAGGCGCTGGAAAAAGAGCCGGCGGCATTTCCCGACGTGATCGCGACCTCAGCGGAAGAGAAAACCGGCATTGCCGAGCTGCGCGGGACGATCGCGGCGCTGTTGAAGGAACACAGCCCGGGACGGTGAGGCGCTACTGCATCCCGGCACCTATCCTATTCTTCCGGCACCTATCAAATTTTTTCATCCTCGGGCTTGTCCCGAGGACCTATCGTGCAGCAAGCGGCGCGGCCAGTTGGCTGTAACGATGTCATCAATATCATGGTTTCATGATTGCGGATGGATAGGTCCTCGGGACAAGCCCGAGGATGACATCGTGGTGGGCGTGGGCCCACAGGATTGAGCGGTGCGGTTGATTGAGGGGGTGCTCTCAACCGGGTGCGCCAATTCTGAAAATGGTGCACGTCGGCTTCAAAGATCCAGCGGTGTCAATTGAGCGATAACGGCGCTCGCGCATGTATGCTTCGGGTCAGACCCGCGGCCCGTAGGCCGTCAGCCGTTGAACATGCCGAACAGGCCTTTGGCGGCTTCGAAGGCGGTTTCGCCGAAGCGGGCGAGGATGCCGCCGGCGATGGCGGCAAGCGTCCAGCCGAGCCAGCGCTTGAGGCTGCGGGCGTAGTTGGTGCGGACGCGGATGTCGATCACTTGATCGGGCATTGCGGTTTCGGCCGCTAAGCCGTCGGAGCCGACGGTGCGCGCGGAGACAATGAGCTGCAGGCGCTTGCGGCCTTTTTCGCGCGGCGTAATCGTCCAACGCCAGCGGGCGTAATCTTCGGCAGGAAGGCCGAGGACGTTCTCTATCCATTGCGTTTCTGGCGAGCTGCCTTCGATGAAGAAACCGCCGTCAGGCGAACGCAGGCGTACCGACATGGCCTTCGTGACCATGATTTCCTGGCGCACGACCGAGCCGCCGCCCTGCAGTCCCTCGACGATAGCTTTGACTTCGGCGCGGCCGATGCGTGCCTCGCAGACGAGCGAGACGCCGACCTTCATGCGCGGGGGAACGTTGTGGACGAGCTGACCGGCGGAGATGACGGTGCGCGGTCCAGCCTGACGCTGGCGGCCGCCACCTTCAGGGCGGGCTTGCGGCGCGTTTGGCGGATCGATGGCCTCTGGCCAGGGCACGCGCGACTGCGGCACGCCCCTGGGGCCGGATGCGCCAGCAGGTGACGGGCCTTGTCCGCCTGGTCCGCCCGGACCGGCAGGGAATTGTGCGGGGATCTGACCCGGGATCTGCAGCGGACCTGGGCTCGGCGGCAGCGGAGGCGGAACGCGGCCGCCGCGAGCGCCCGGTCCGCCGGGGCCAGCCGGGGGCGCGCCGCGCGGCGCGGGCGGCGCCCAAGACTGCTGGCGGCGAGGCGCTGCCGATGCGCGATCCTGTGACGGACCTGCTGGGGCGCGCGACGGTTGACCAGCCGGCTTGCTGCGGCGGGCCATTGAGACCAGGCGCCGCGAAGGGATCGAGCTGCGGGCTTGCCGCCGGCATCTCGCGCGCGGGAGAGGGCGGCATCGGCGGAGCGCCGAAGCTGGGCTGAATCTGTTCAGGCTCGGTGCTCAGAGATCCCATGCCGCCGGGCTGATTTATCTGACGGAATGCGTCATCGAGTTCGCGTTCGGTCCGGCCGTCGTGGTTGTGTGAGAGCGAGGGCGCCGGCTCGGATTCGTAGTGCTGTTCGACCTCCGGCGGAGGGCCTCTCTCAAAGCGCGGCGTGCCGCCTCCGAGGGGCGGAAGTCCCCGTTCGGGTTCAGCGGCAGGCTCCGGCTCCGGGCGGGTCTCGCGCAGGCCCGGCGCGCTGCGGGTCTGCACGCGCTCGCGCGCGCTTGCCAGGATGTCGGCGGCGCTAGCCTGGGGCGCCGCGGGGGCTGGTGCCGGTGCGGGCGGCCTGGCCGTCTGCGAGGCGGCGCGCTGGAGGGCGCGTATGGCTTCCTCGAACGTAAGGCCCTGCGAGCGCAGCATGTGGGCCGCGCCGCTCTTGCCGTCGCCGACGATGGCGGCCAGCACGATGGCGCCGTTGATTTCGCGGCGACGGCCCTGTTGAGCGGCGGCGGCGGCCGCCTCCAGGATGCGACGCAGGTCGGCGGAAATCGCGACGGAGCCGCCGGTGCCCTCGGGATGGCGGTCTTCGATGCGGCCGATGAAATCGGAGACTTCGTTGTTGAGCCGGCCGACGTCGACGTTGCTGGTTTTCAGCACCACTGAGGCTTCCGGATCTTCCGTGAGCGCCAGCAGTAGATGTTCGACGGTGACTTCGACGTGGGATTGCGCGGTCGCGTAGTCTGCGGCACGCGCCAAGGTCGCCGTCAGAAACGGCGACATAGGTATGCGCGTTGCCAGGTCGTCGGCGATCATGGTTCCCACAGGTTGACTTTGCGGCTGCTGCTGCCGCGCAATCGCGTTCGATGTCAAACGATCTGCCAACCCAACACCCCGCTGAACCGGCGCAGCGAATCCCTTTGTTTCAGGGACGTTAGCCGATCGTTGCGAAAAACGCACGTGGCCGCAGGCGCACAGGGGCGATGTTCCCCACCTGTTGGCCCTTAGCGCCTCATGAAAACCGTTGAGGCCCCGGCGTTTGCCGATATAAGTGCACCTGCCGTTCGCAATGGCGCCCGAACTTCGGCGCTAGAGCCCTGTTTTGTCGATCGCTTCTCACTCCGGGAGGCGTTTAGGATCGTACGCCGCCGATGGCCACCGCAAAGACCCCTTCTTCTCCTACTGTAATGCCCGACACGTCGGAAGTTTCCGCGCATGTGCAGGCGCGCATCCTCGCCGAGGCGCTGCCCAACATGCTGCGCTACGACGAGGAAACCGTCGTCATCAAGTTCGGCGGTCACGCCATGGGCGATGACGAGCTGGCCAAGGCGTTCGCGCAGGACGTGGTTTACCTGAAGCAGTCGGGCGTCAATCCGATCGTGGTGCACGGCGGCGGGCCGCAGATCGCGGCGATGCTGAAGAAGCTGGAGATCAAGTCGGAGTTCGTGCAGGGGTTGCGCGTCACCGACAAGCCGACCGTGGAAGTGGTGGAGATGGTGCTGGCCGGCGCCATCAACAAAGAGATCGTGTCGGCGATCAACAGCCAGGGCGGCAAGGCCGTCGGCATCTGCGGCAAAGACGCCAACCTGATGATTGCGCGCCGGGTGACGGAACTTCCGGACCCGGAAAGCAACCTGATGAAGGCGGTCGACATCGGCTATGTGGGCGATCCGCTGGAGGTGAACCCTCACATCGTCGACGTGATCTCCAAGTCGGATCTCATTCCCGTCATCGCTCCGATCGGCATCAGCCGAGAGGGCGACACGCTGAACATCAATGCCGATACGTTTGCCTCCGCACTTGCCGCGCGCATGCGGGCAAAGCGACTGCTGTTGCTGACGGACGTGGAGGGTGTGCTCGACAAGTCGGGTGAGCTGATCGGAGCCCTCGATATCGAGACGGCGCGCGGGCTGATCCGCGACGGCACGATTACGGGCGGCATGATCCCGAAGATCGAGGGCTGCATCGAGGTCGTGGAAGCGGGCGTCGAGGCCGTCGTCATCATCAACGGCCGCGTGCCGCATTCGGTGCTGCTGGAGCTGCTGACCGACCACGGTGCCGGCACGCTCGTGAGCGCCAGGTCGCTGAAGAAAGCATGACACGCAAGACGCCAGCGCATGCCGGTTCTGCTCGCGGCAGGCGCCGCGGGCCGGTTCGGCAGGCAGCGTGCCGCTGGCCATCGATGCCGTCGCCGACATGGCGCAGGTTCGCCACACGTTCGATCCGACGCGCGTGTGGATCTTCGATCTCGACAACACGCTCTATCCGGCGGAATGCAACCTGTTCGCCGAGGTCGATACGCGGATGGGCGAGTTCATCGCCAAGTATCTGGGCGTGCCGTTCGCGCACGCGCGTCATCTGCAGAAGAGCTATTACCGGCAGTTCGGCACGACGCTCTCCGGCATGATGCGCGTGCATAAGATGGATCCGGGCGAGTTTCTGGCCTACGTTCACGACATCGACCTGTCGGTGGTGAAGGCGGCGCCGGAGCTGCGCGCGGCGATCGCGGCATTGCCCGGGCGCAAGCTGATCTACACGAACGGCTCGCGGCGGCATGCGGAGCGCGTGGCGGAAAAGCTCGGCATTCTGGATCTGTTCGAGGACATCTGCGATATCATCGCCTGCGAGTACGTGCCCAAGCCGGAGGCCGATGCGTTCGATCGCATGGTGCGGCTGCACGGCGTGGCGCCGAACGAGGCAGCGATGTTCGAGGACATGCCGCACAACCTGGAAGTGCCGCACGTGCTGGGCATGAAGACGGTGCTGGTGCATTCGAGCTATCACGATCACCCGATCCAGCTCGAAGTGGAACGCTGGGAAACGCTGCCGGCACACGTGCATCACGTGACGCGGGATCTGCAAGCGTTTCTGGAAGGACTACGGGGAACCAGGGTTCAGACCCATGGATCTGACCCCATCGTTGACGTTGCTGGCGGATGAAGACTGTTGCGCCGATCGCAGCTGGCACGCGCATCGGGCACGTGCACCTGAAAGTGGCGGACCTCGACCGGGCGCTGGGCTTCTACTGCGGTGTGCTCGGGTTCGAGCTGATGCAGCGTTACGGCACGCAGGCCGCTTTCATTTCGGCGGGCGGATATCATCACCACATCGGGCTGAACACGTGGGAGAGCAAGGGCGGTTTGCCGCCTCCGCCGGGTACGACAGGGCTATTTCACACGGCGATCTTGTATCCGACGCGGGCGGCGTTGGCCGATGCTCTGCGGCGCGTGCAGGCGGCCGGCATTACGTTGGACGGTGCGTCGGATCACGGTGTCAGCGAAGCGCTGTACTTGCGCGATCCTGACGAAAACGGCGTGGAGCTGTATTGGGACCGGCCACAGGCCGATTGGCCGAAAGACGACGCTGGAGGGCTGGCGATGTTCACGCGACGGCTGGATTTGGCGGAGTTGCTGGCGGAGCCGGCGCTGACATGAGAACGCCTCGTCCGCTGTGCAGCGAACGAGGCGTGGCCAGATGTACGAGACCGTGAATTAGGCGAGCGGCCGCTTGGCGAGGAGATCGCGGATCTCTTTCAAGTATTGCTCGGTCGGCGGTGGCGCCGGGGGCTCGCCCGGTGCGGGGCGCTTCATCGTGTTGATCGCCTTAACGACGAGGAAGATGGCAAAGGCCGTGATCAGGAATTTAATCAGAGCATTGAGGAACAGGCCGTACTTGATCAGTACGCCGTCGCCCGTCGGCGTCGGCAGCGTGATTGCCAGACTAGAGAAATCGATGCCGGCCAGGAGATAGCCTATCGGGGGCATAATGATGTTGTCGACCATCGTGCCGACGATTGGCGCGAAGGCGGCGCCGATGATGACACCGACGGCCAGGTCGATGACATTGCCGCGCATGGCAAAGTCTTTGAACTCGTTGACAACCTTTAACATTGATCACCTCGTGGATTCGCGAAAGGTAAGGCACCAGCCCACGACGAAGTCCCGTTGTGGTCAAGCACTTATCCGGACAGGTGTGCGAAAGAATGCACCCCTTCGTCCATAGCGAATTGGGAAAAGGTCAATGTTGCCGCTGTTCAACCACATCCGCGGGGCACTACGCTGCGCAGAAATCCGTTGGCGGGGATGTCCGGCATGATCGAGCGCAAGGAACGCAAAATCTATTGGCACCACACCAAGTGGCAGATGATTGCCAGCCTGGTGCCGTTCTTCGTCATGCTGATCGTGCTGCCGTTTTATGCGGACAAGCTGAATTCCAGCAAGTTCCTAGGGTTTCCGCTGGGCTATCTGCTGGTGCTGCATGGCGTGGTGTTCATTGCGGCGATTACGGTGGCCAGCTTCGTCAACCGGCAGGATGCGATCGACCACTGGCACGGGGCACATGAAGATCTCTAGGTCAGAGGCACTGGCATGGCACTGACAACGTCCGCGCGGACGCGGATCATAAATCCGCGGCTCGGCATCTATTTCGGCATCTTCACCAGCGCGTTCGTGGCGCTGGCGCTGGTGCTGACGATCTTCGAGCAGCTGGGCGCAGACGACGGCACGCTGGGCCTTCTCATGCTGGCCGGGCCGCTGGTGCTGTACGTCGCAATCGGCGTGGCGGCGTTTACGCGCGAGCCGATCGACTTCTTCGCAGCGGGACGGCGCGTGCCGGCGTTTTATACGGGGCTCAATCTCGCGGTCAGTGCGCTGGGTGCAACCGGCATCATGGCGCTGACGGGCGCACTGTTTTTTGCCGGTTTCGACGCCCTTTGCCTGGGCCTGGGCTTCGTTGCCGGGTTCGTGGTGATCGCGGTTCTGGTTGCTCCTTATATGCGCAAGGCGGGTGCGTTTACGCTGCCGAGCTATTTCGCGCGCCGCTACGAGAGCCGTCTCGTGCGCTTGATCAGTGCGGCGGTCGTCGCGGTGCCGATGGTGTTGGTGCTGGCAGCGGAAATCCGGGCGGGTGCGTTCGCGGCATCGTTTCTTTCGGGCGCCAACGTCGAGATCATGGCCGTGTGCCTGGTGCTGGTGCTCATCGGCATCCTGGTGGCCGGGGGCCTGCGGTCGCTGACGTGGGCGGGTACCGGCGCCAGCATCGCCGCGTTGCTGACGCTGTTGGTGCCCGTGGCGATCGTGGCGGTGTTCCTGACGAACATGCCCGTGCCGCAGCTGAGCCACGGGCCGGTGCTGCGGGCGCTGGGCCGCAGTGAAAACGCGCTGGAGATGTCCAAGAGCACGGTCGATCTTTTGGGGTTCGCACTGGCCGGCGAAGGCCTGCAGCCGGTGGTGCACCGCTTTGCCACGCCCAATGGGTCGGTCGGCTCGTTGGCGTTCATCATTGCCATGCTGACGACGGCGGCCGGAATCGCTGCCGCGCCGTGGTTGCTGCCGCGTCTGGCGGCGACGCCCAGTGTTTATGAAACGCGCAAGTCGCTCGGCTGGGCGACCATTCTTTCGGGCGTCGTCGTCGTCACGCTGGCGTCGATCGCCGTGTTCATGCGCGAGTATCTCTTCGACATCGTAACGGCGGCAGGCAGTGCGCAGATCCCGGCCTGGCTGCAGGATCTGTCGGGCAGCGACTTGGCGCAGATCGACACCGGCACGGGTGCGTTTTCTGTGTCGAGCTTTTCGTTTGCCCGCGATGGCATCATCTTGGGCCTGCCGTTGGCGGGCGGCATGCCTGGCGTGATGCTGCACGTCGTGCTGGCCGGTCTCGTGGCCGCCTCCGTCGTGGGGGCGGGCGCTTCGATCGTGGCCCTGGGCAACGTGCTGGCGGAAGACGTGGTGGATGGCCTGTCGCCGAACGCGGCGCCCGACAATATCCGGGTGGGGACAGGCCGCATCACGCTGATGCTGGTGGCCGCGATCGGGTGCGGGTTTGCCATCCTGGCGCCGACCGATCCATTGCGGCTGGTGATCTGGGCGCTGGTGCTGACGGCGTCGTCGATCTTTCCGGTGCTGATCCTGTCGATCTGGTGGAAGCGCAGCAACGCCTACGGTGCCCTGGCGGGGATGATTACCGGCTTCGCGGTGGCGGCTCTCGCCATGCTGGCCTCGGAGGCCCATTGGCTTGGCATAGACAGCGCGCTGGCGGCCGTGTTCGGGCTACCGGCGGGGTTGGCGGCGGCGATGATCGTAACGGTGATCACGCCATTGCCCGGGCGCGATGCTCTGGATCTCGTCAGCGATATGCGTATCCCTGGGGGTGAAACGCTGTATGACCGCGAGATGCGTCTGCAACGCCAGCGTCTGCGGCAGCACGGCTAATGGTTTGGGCCTATTAGTCTGCTGCGCCCGCATTACATTCTGCTATCGTCCTTTAGGATCCGCCTGATCACCCACCTCAACGCACACGGCGACACCCTGGCGCGGTCCATCGATACTTCGGCCTTGCAAGCATGAGCAACTATTCGATGACCGGTACGCGTGAAAAGGCCCTGGCTACCGCCGAGGTCCAGAAAGCGCGCGTGCTGATCGCGGATAAGAACCCGATCATGCGATCCGGGCTGGCCGAGATCATTTCGCGCGACGGACGGTTCGAGGTGCTGGGTACCGTTTCAACCGGCAAGGACTTCATCGATGCGATCGCGCGGCGGCCGGTCGATATCGGTGTCATCGGCTGGTCGCTGACCGACATGAGCGGCGGCGATGTGCTGGCAACGGTGAAGCGGCGGCAGGCGTTGACGCGCATCGTGATCTATACCGGCGAGGCCGCAGGCGACGTGCTGAAGCCGGCCATCCGCGCCGGAGCGTGGGGTTTCATTTCCAAGAGCGACGAACCCGAGGCGCTGATCGACACGATCGCGGCGGTGTCGCGCGGGCGCCTGTGCTTTCCGTTCGTCGACATCGAGACGCTGAACCAGGATCCGCTCGACATGCTAACGGCGCGCGAGCGCGAGTTGCTGGGGGCCTTGGCCAACGGCTGGTCGAACCTGCAGATTGCCGCGCGCATCGGCATCTCGCGAAACACGGTGAAGTACCACCTAAAGAACTTGTACGACAAACTCGGCGTCAACAACCGGGCCATGGCAGTCGCATTGTACATGTCGAAATCGGTTTGAAGCGCGCCCGACGTTCGCCTTCAGATTTCGATCACGCCGTTCAAATTCCGCCTGCGTCACTTTAGATGAATTTGGGTAGGCGGATTCCTACCCAAGAGAGAGTCCTGCCTGACCTGCCGGGTGTTGCGGCGGATGCGGATTTCCTCGAATTTGCGCCTCGCAGATTGCGCTGCCGCGCCACTCAAAAATCTTTCTGCACGCGGCACAGCGAAATAGTTCGGCCTAGATAGTGCGGATACGGTTCACATGCCCGCCGCATAGTGCGAAAGTCGGAATACAAAACAAACAAGACGTCACCTGAACCGGAGGAACCGCCCCCATGAATATCGTGCAGCCGCATCTTTTTATTCCTGGTCCGACCAACATCCCTGAGCCCGTGCGCCAGGCGATGAACATTCCCATGGAAGACATGCGCAGCCCGGAATTCCCCAAATTCACGCTGCCGATTTTTGAGGACCTGAAGAAGGTCTTCAAGATGAAGGACGGCCGCGTATTCATCTTTCCGTCTTCCGGCACGGGCGCCTGGGAATCGGCAATCACGAACACGCTGGCAGTTGGCGACAAGGTTCTGATGAGCCGCTTCGGCCAGTTCTCGCTGCTCTGGGTCGACATGGCCGAACGTCTCGGTCTCAAGGTCGAGCTTTGCGACGAAGAGTGGGGCACGGGCGTGCCGCTCGAGAAGTATGCCGACATCCTGGCCAAGGATAAGAACCACGAAATCAAGGCTGTCTTCGCCACGCACAACGAGACCGCAACGGGCGTCACCAGCGACATCGCTGGCGTGCGCAAGGCGCTCGACGCCGCGAAGCATCCCGCACTGCTGTTCGTCGATGGCGTGTCGTCGGTCGGTTCGCTCGACATGCGTATGGGCGAGTGGGGCGTCGACTGCTGCGTTTCGGGTTCGCAGAAGGGCTTCATGCTGCCGACCGGCCTCGGCATCCTGGCCGTTAGCCAGAAGGCGCTCGAGGTCAACAAGTCCACGAACGGCCGCATGAACCGCTGCTTCCTGTCGTGGGAAGACATGATCAAGACGAACGACCTCGGCTTCTTCCCCTACACGCCGGCTACGCAGCTGCTGCGCGGCCTGCGCGCTTCGCTCGACCTGATCGCCGCTGAGGGCCTGGAGAACGTGTTCGCCCGTCATCACCGCATGGGTGCAGCCGTTCGCGCCGCCGTTGACGCCTGGGGCCTCAAGCTTTGCGCCAAGGAAGCCAAGTGGCATTCCGATACGGTGTCGGCCATCCTGACGCCGGACGGCATCGACGCCAACATCGTGCTGAAGACCGCCTACTACCGCTACAACACTTCGCTGGGAACCGGCCTGAACAAGGTCGCCGGCAAGGTGTTCCGCATCGGCCACCTCGGTGCGCTCGATGAAGGCATGATCGGTGGCGTTCTGTTCAACGTCGAAATGGCGCTGCTCGACAGCGGCGTCAGCATCAAGGCCGGTTCGGGCACGGGCGCTGCCGCGGAGTACTTCCGCAAGACGGCCACGCGCTCGGCAACGGGCGTCGACGCGCCCAAGGCCAAAGCTGCCTAATCAAAGAGGCGGCGCCCATCCGGGCGCCGCCTTCTTCATCTCCTGCCCGGCGCACGGCGAAGCTTTCGCTGGCGAACGGCCAATCGCATCACAAGCATAAAATGAGGAAACGTCTCAATGAGCTTTACCCTTTATCCGCTTCGTAAGCAGCGTCTGCAGCGCAGTGAGCTGGCTGTTCCCGGCTCCAACCCGACGATGATCGACAAGGCGCTGACCAGCGCTGCCGACTACATCTTCCTCGACTGCGAAGACGCCGTGGCCCCGCCCGACAAGGAGCAGGCGCGCAAGAACATCATCCAGGCGCTGAACGACATCGACTGGAAGGGCGCCGGCAAGACCATGTCGGTGCGCATCAACGGCCTCGACACGCACTACATGTACCGCGACGTCGTCGACATCATGGAACAGGCCGGCCACAAGCTGGATACGATCCTGATCCCGAAGGTCGGCGTCCCGGCAGACGTCTATGCCGTCGAAACGATGATGAGCCAGATCGAAGAAGCCAAGGGCATCAAGCACAAGGTCGGCACCGAAGCGCTGATCGAAACGCCGCTGGGCATGGCCAACGTCGAAGCCATCGCTGCCGCCAACAGCCGCCTTGAGGCCATGCACTTCGGTGTTGCCGACTATGCTGCCTTCAACAAGGCCCGCACCGTCGTCATCGGCGGCTTGAACCCCGACTATCCGGGCGACCAGTGGCACTTCGCCCTGTCGCGCATGACGGTTGCCTGCCGCGCCTACGGCCTGCGTCCCATCGATGGCCCGTTCGGCGACTTCTCGGATCCGGATGGCTACACGGCTGGTGCAAAGCGCGCTGCAGCGCTGGGCATCGAAGGCAAGTGGGCGATCCATCCTTCGCAGATCGAACTGGCAAACGCAGTGTTCTCGCCGACGGACGCAGAAGTCAGCCGCGCGGAACGCATTCTCGTGGCGCTCAAGGAAGCCGAAGCACAGGGCAAGGGCGCCGCATCACTCGACGGCAAGATGATCGACGCAGCGTCGGAAAAGATGGCGAAGAACCTCATCGCGACGAATGCTTCCATCAAGGCAATGGACGCACAACGCAAGAAATAAGAGCCGTTTCAGGAAACCCCCAAGGAGTTCCCCAATGGATATCCACGAGTACCAAGCGAAAGAACTGCTCTCCAAGTTCGGTGTGCCAGTGCCGCGCGGCGGCCTGGCCTACAGCCCCGAGCAGGCTGCCTACCGCGCCACCGAACTCGGTGGCTCGGTCTGGGCCGTCAAGGCACAGATCCACTCCGGCGCACGCGGCAAGGCCGGCGGCGTCAAGATCTGCAAGACCGACGTCGAGATCGAGAAGGCTGCCGAGGACATGCTGGGCCGCCGTCTGGTGACCACGCAGACCGGCCCTGCCGGCAAGCTCGTCTCGCGCATCTACATCGAAGAAGGCACGGAGATCGACAAGGAGTTCTATCTCTCCTTCGTCATGGACCGCGCCAGCGAGCGCATCGTCGTCGTCGCCTCGGCGGCCGGCGGCATGGACATCGAAGAGATCTCGCACAGCCAGCCTGACACTATCATTCGCTGCATCGTCGACCCCGCGGTCGGCATGCAGGCCTTCCAGGCCCGCGAAGTGACGTTCGGCCTCGGCGTCGAGCCCGAACTGGTTTCCAAGTTCGAGCGCACGATCATGGGCTGCTACCGCGCGTTCCGCGACCTCGATGCAACGATGGTCGAGATCAACCCGCTGGTCATCACGAAGCAGAAGGGTGTCGTCTGCCTCGACGCGAAGATGAGCTTCGACGAAAACGCCTTGTTCCGCCGCCCGCACGTTGCCGAGCTGCGTGACAAGAGCCAGGAAGACCCGCGCGAAACCTACGCAAACGACCGCGGCCTTTCCTACGTCGGCCTTGATGGCGACATCGGCTGCATCGTGAACGGCGCCGGCCTGGCGATGGCCACGCTCGACATGATCAAGCTGGCCGGTGGCGAGCCTGCCAACTTCCTCGACATCGGTGGCGGTGCAAGCCCCGAACGCGTGACGAAGTCGTTCCGCGCCGTGCTCAAGGACAAGAACGTCAAGGCGATCCTGGTCAACGTTTTCGCAGGCATCAACCGCTGCGACTGGGTTGCCAAGGGCGTCGTCGACGCGATCAAGGAACTTGAGATCAAGGTTCCGGTGGTCGTGCGTCTGGCCGGCACGAACGTAGAAGAAGGTGTCCGCATCATCAATTCGAGCGGGCTCACTCTGATCAGCGCCGACACGCTGGGCGAAGCGGCAAAGAAAGCCGTCGACGCCGCCAAGAACAACGCCAAAGCGGCAGCGTAAGGGAGGACATAACAATGGCAATCTTCATCAACGAAAATACGCCGATCCTCATCCAGGGCTTTACTGGCCGTATCGGTACGTTCCACGCACAAGAAATGATCGACTACGGCACCAATGTCATCGGCGGTGTCACGCCTGGCAAGGGCGGCTCAACTCATCTCGGCCGTCCGGTGTTCAACACCGTCAAGGGCGCCGTGGACGAGACGGGCGCAGAAGCCTCGATTGTGTTCGTGCCGCCGCCATTCGCGGCTGACGCGATCATGGAAGCGGCCGATGCCGGCATCAAGTACTGCGTTTGCATCACGGACGGCATTCCGGCGCAGGACATGATCCGCGTGAAGCGCTACATGCGCCGCTACAAGAAAGAAAGCCGCATGATCCTGACCGGCCCGAACTGTGCCGGCACGATCAGCCCAGGCAAGGCAATGCTGGGCATCATGCCCGGTCACATCTACTTGCCGGGCCGCGTCGGCATCGTCGGGCGCTCGGGCACGCTGGGCTATGAAGCCGCGCAGCAGATGAAGGATCTCGGCATCGGTGTCTCGACCTCGGTCGGCATCGGCGGCGATCCCATCAACGGCTCGTCGTTCAAGGACGTTCTCGAACACTTCGAGAAGGATCCGGATACGGATGCCGTGATGCTGATCGGTGAAATCGGCGGCCCGCAGGAAGCGCAGGCTGGCGAGTACATTCGCGATCACATGAAGAAGCCGGTCGTGGCCTACATCGCCGGTCTCTCGGCACCCAAGGGCCGCCGCATGGGTCATGCTGGCGCCATCGTTTCTGCGTTCGGCGAGTCGGCCGCGGAGAAGGTGGACATCCTGAAGGGCTGCGGCGTGACCATGGCTCCGACGCCGTCGGAAATGGGCTCCACGATTGCCAAGGCAATCGGCCACAAGAAGGCCGCTTGATAGGAACTGGAACAGCCTCCGGAGATAATCCGGAGGCTGTCATTATCCGACCAGACATATTGACTACGCTGGCTTAACAATCCGCGCGCGCTTCAAGAAGACCGACTTGAATCGGTCTCGTTTAGAGCCGCCGCGAATCCCCGTTCGGGGAGGGAGGAACCGTCGTGGAACAAGTGAAGCCGCGTGTCGTGCACGAGCCATTCGATGAAATCATCCTGCGGGATGAGTTGCGCGAACTGCGCAAGAAGATCCCGGATCAGCCGGGTCTCAATCCGATCATTCGCGTTGCCTTCGAGCTGTCGCGGAAGCTTGAATCGGAACAGATCACATTCGACGAATTGAAGCAGCTGGCCGGGCGCTTGATGGACCGCGCCTGCGTGCATCGCGCCAAGACCCTGCGGGAGCGCATCGGCTTCGTCGATCACCAGACGACGTTGAAGGAATTCTCCGAGGCGATCGCCAAGAGCGTCGGTAACGACGCCAGCTCGGATGCGGCCTTCGCTGCTTTCGAGAAGCGTTGGACGCGCGCCCGCACGGGTATCGTGTTCACGGCGCATCCGACGTTCGGCCTTTCGGATGCCTTGTCGAAGCGTGTCATCGAGATCGCGACGGGCGACGCGGATGTCGACACGAAGATCGGCGTGCCGCACCGGCCCGACGAGGGGATCACACTCGACTACGAGCATCAGCGCGCCCAGGATTCCATCAACAATCTGCGCGATGCCTACATCGACCTGCTCAACACCTTCTTCTCGGTGGCTGCCGCTGGCTTTGGCGAGCGTGCCTACAAGCTGAAGCCGAAAATGATGACGATCGCTTCGTGGGTCGGCTACGATCTCGACGGGCGCACCGACATCCAGTGGGACTATTCGTTCCTGACGCGCATCAAGGAAAAGCGTGCCGCGCTCAATGACGTGCGCGAGCGGTTCCTGGTTCTGAAGCACAAGCTGGGTGACGGCGGCGAGATCCAGCGGCTCGGCCGCCAGGTGACCGGCAAGCTCGACCTCGCCATCGCGGCGACCGACGAGCAGATCAAGGGCCTGGAAGAGAACGCAGCGGCCAAAGGCGCCGGTGGAACGCTGGCCAAGGCTGCCAACATCATTACGCGGTCCGACGGCTACAACATCACCACGACCGAGCCGATCATCTCACTGCTGGATCAATTGATCGACGTCATCGAGCAGCCGCAGATGAAGCGGTCCGTGGCGGCGCTGTCGGGGCTGACCATCGCAACCGGTTTAGGCAATTCGCACATCCACGTGCGCATCAACGCCGTGCAGATGAACAACGCATTCCGCGCGTTCGTGCATGAGCCTTGGACGCGGGATCTCGGCGAGCGTCAGGCCTTGGCGCGCATCGTAGAGATGATCCGCGATGCCAAGCCACAAGACGTCAACTTCGAGACGCTGGACCTTGAGACGGCGACGGCCATCCGCCAGTTCGCCATGATCGCGCAGATCCAGAAACACATCGATCGCGAGACGCCGATACGCTTCCTGATCGCGGAGTGCGAGAGCCCGGCGACGATTTTGATCGCAGTGTTCTTCGCCAAGTTGTTCGGCGTTTCTGAAATCGTCGATATCTCGCCGCTGTTCGAGACGCCGCTGGGCCTGGAGACCGGCGTGCGCATGATGGAGCGCCTGCTGGAAGAGAAGGCCTATCGCGACTACGTGAAGGGCCGCGGCCGGCTATGCATCCAGACGGGCTTTTCGGACGCCGGCCGCTTCATCGGCCAGATCGCGGCGACGCTGTCGATCGAGCGTCTGCATCAGGGGCTTGCCGAAGCGGTGGCCAAGGCGAACATGCCGGATGTCGAGACGCTGATTTTCTCCACGTTCGGCGAATCGATGGGTCGCGGCACGCACCCGGGTTCGCTCAAGCGGCGGTTGCGCTACGTGTTCTCCGATGAATCACGCCGGCGCTTCGCCAAGCGCGGTTTGCCGATCAAGCACGAGACGAGCTTCCAGGGCGGCGACGGATATCTGTGGTTTGCCAACAAGCAGCTATCGGCCCGCGGCCTGGCAACCATCGTGCTCGACGGTGAGGATCCGGAACTCGACGTCCACGATCCCTTCTATGACGACACCAACCTGAGCCTCGATTTCCTGCTGCGGCTGCGGGCGTATCAGCAGAACCTGTTCGCGCATCCGGGTTATCGCGCGCTGCTGGGTGCGTTCGGGCCAAACCTGTTGTTCCGTACCGGTTCGCGCGCGGTGAAGCGGCAGAGCGATACGGGTGCGGTGGCCGATCGTGGCGATCCGGCGCGCATGCGTGCCATTCCCAACAACGCGATCTTGCAGCAGTTCGGCTATGTCGCCAACGTCGTGGCCGGTCTCGGCGCGGCGGTCGGGTCCGAGCGCGATCGCTTCGTGGAGGTGGCTCGCAAGTCGCCACGCCTGCGGCCGCTGATCGAGATGATCGCTCGCGGCAAGACGCTGTCCAGTCTCAACGCCGTGGGTGCAAACGCCATCGTGTTCGACCCCGGTTTCTGGGCGCAGCGCGCGGCCTGGGCCCGTGAGCCGCACTTGGCGGCGGCGTTCCGTACGCTCTCGACGCACTTGCTCGACGACACGCGGGCCGATGCGATCAGCGGGCTGGCACATCACCTGCGCCTCGATGCGATCGACCTGCACTCGATCCTGGAAGACATCGGCCTGGAAGGCGGCAAGATCCCGGACGATTTCCGTCTGGAGCTCGACCTGCTGCAGGCGATCCGCCTGGCGCTGATCATGCGCGTGTTCATTCTTGCGGCGCAGTTGCCGCGGTTCTCGACGCGCAACGATCTCTCGCACGACCAGATGTTCAACTGGGCGCTTGGGCTTGAAGTGCCGGAAGTGATCTCGGTGATGCGTATGGCGTTTCCGAAGCGGCACATGACGGCGAACGACGCCTCGGCGAAGTACGACGAGAAGGCCTCGTACCGTCCGCAAGGCATCGACGACTACGGGCGCATCGAGACGGAGATCCTGGAGCCGATGGAGCAGTCGTACGAGTTCATCCGCGAAATCGGCACCGGCATCACGCACCACTTCGGCGCGTTCGGCTGACACGGCGAGTGTTGGCAGCGACCGGCGGGCTTAGCCAGGGGTTGGTCTGACCCAACCCTTGCGCCTCGCCCGGCGGACAGTGCGAAACACGCGCTTGGCCCTCTGGGCATGAGCGGGTGGAGCGACAAGGCAAAAGCACGGGAGCACCGGGCGATACGCGATACGGCGCAAGAGCTGGCGCGTCTTTTCCTGGCGGACGAGGACGATATCTTCCATGGCAGGCATTAACGCATGACTTGCGACTTGGTGCCAGCCGAGGGAGCGATGCCGGCGTGTGGCGCCATCCTTCTCTCACTTAGCTCAGCGCTAGCTTCACTTCCTGATCGAGGCTGGGGAGAGCCCGTCGGTGATCGCTGGGTTCATCGGTGGCTCGCCGTCGACTTCTCCTCCTCCTCCTGGTGGGGAGGGGCCGGGGGTGGGGGGACGAGCCAGGAGGATCGCATGTTGGCGAATTCCAGGATGCCTCGCGGTCACGTCCTTATCCGCAACGTCTCTCCAAGTTCTTCACCCCACCCCTAACCCCTCCCCATCGAGGGGAGGGGAATCTTGGTGAGATTGCCTTGGGCGGGGGCGTTCACATTGAGGTGAGTTGCGCGCTGCCCTCCGCGGAGTGCTTGGGGGTCAGACCCATGGGTCTGACCCCTTGTTCGACGGCTGGAATTGTTCCGGACGTGCCAACGAGAAATGCGTCAGCGCAGCTTGCCTTTGGGCAGGGCGGAGGCGGGGAGCGAGAAGACTTCGCCTTCGCTGCCCTCGGTGTCGAGCCAGTTGAAGGGCAGGTCCGGGAAGTCGGCTTCGACGGTTTCGTTGGCCTGGCCAACTTCGACGATGAGATTGCCGCCGGGAGCCAGATGCGAACGGGCGTCCTTCAGGATGCGGCGCACGAGGTCGAGCCCGTCGTCGCCACCGAGGTGGGCCAGCTGCGGCTCGGCCTTGTACTCGGGCGGGAAGGCTGCGACCGCTTCAGACGTCACGTAGGGCGGGTTGGAAATGATGATGTCGTAGCGCTCGCTACCGAGGTCCTTGAACAGGTCGGAGCGGATGAGGCGGACGCGATCCTCCAGCTCGTATTCGGCGACGTTGATCTTGGCGACCTCCAGGGCGGCTTCGGAGATATCGACGGCGTCGACCGTGGCGTTGGGAAACTCCAGTGCCGCCAGGATGGCGAGGCAGCCGGAGCCGGTGCAGAGGTCGAGAATGCGATTGATCCGCCAGGGTTCGGCGGACGTAACCGACTGCGAATCCTTGACCATCAGCTCGCCGATGAAGGACCGCGGAACGATGACGCGCTCGTCGACGTGAAAGCGATGCCCGGAGATGTAGGCCGCACCGGTGATGTAGGACGCGGGCTTGCGCGTCGTCACGCGCTGGTCGACGGCGTGGAAGACGGCGCGGCGCTCAGCGGCCGTCAAGCGCGCGTCGAGCCAGGGATCGATGTCATCGATATCCAGGTGCAGGGTCGACAGGATCATGAAGGCGGCTTCGTCCAGCGCCGTTTCGGTGCCGTGGCCGTAGACCAGCTTGGCTTCATTGAAGCGGCTGACGGCGTAACGCAGCCAGTCGCGGACCGTCAGCAGGTCGTCGGCTGGGGAGTGCGGGGTGGTCATCGGATGGCTCGCGGCGGATGGCAATCGCCAAGACGTAACCCAGACCGCGCCGGGCGCCTACTGCCTTTGCAAAGGGGTCCTGCCGGGCAAATTGCGCGGCATGATGACGTTTTTTCTGCATTCGGCTTGGCGCGGGCATCGCAAACGGCCAATATCGGCGCAACCGCTACCGGGCGCATGGCATTACCGGTGGCTTAAAAACGATCTTCGGGAGGAGCACTTACCGTGTCTGTGAAGTCTGACATTGAGATTGCCCGCGAGGCAAAGTCTAAGCCAATTCAAGAAGTTGCTTCGAAGATCGGCATTCCGGCCGACGCGATCGTGCCCTATGGCACGACCAAGGCGAAGATATCGTTCGACTTCATCGATAGCCTCAAGAGCAAGCCGGACGCGAAGCTGGTTCTGGTGACGGCCATCAGCCCGACGCCGGCCGGCGAGGGCAAGACGACGACGACTGTGGGCCTGACGGACGGCCTGAACCGGATCGGCAAGAAGGCCATTTGCTGTCTGCGCGAACCCTCGCTCGGTCCCTGCTTCGGCATGAAGGGCGGCGCGGCAGGCGGCGGCTATGCCCAGGTTGTGCCGATGGAAGACATCAACCTGCACTTCACGGGCGACTTCCACGCCATTACCTCGGCGCACAACCTGCTGTCGGCGCTGATCGACAATCACATCTACTGGGGCAACAAGTGCCAGATCGACAGCCGCCGCGTCGCCTGGAAGCGCGTGCTGGACATGAACGATCGCGCGCTGCGTTCGATCGTCAACTCGATGGGCGGCGTTGCGAACGGCTACCCGCGTGAGGACGGTTTCGACATCACGGTGGCGTCCGAGGTGATGGCCATCCTGTGCCTGGCCATGGACCTCAAGGATCTGGAGCGCCGGCTCGGCAACATCGTGATCGGCTATACGCGCGACAAGAAGCCGGTGCTGTGCCGGGACGTCAACGGCCACGGCGCGATGACGGTGCTGCTGAAGGACGCGCTGCAGCCCAACCTGGTGCAAACGCTGGAGAACAACCCGGCCTTCATCCACGGCGGTCCGTTCGCCAATATCGCGCACGGCTGCAACTCGGTGCTGGCGACGAAGACGGCGCTGAAGCTCGCCGACATCGTGGTGACGGAGGCCGGCTTCGGAGCGGATCTGGGTGCCGAGAAGTTCTTCGACATCAAGTGCCGCAAGGCGGGCATCGCGCCGTCGGCCGTCGTCATCGTGGCGACGGTGCGCGCGCTCAAGATGCATGGCGGCGTGGCCAAGGACGAGCTGAAGCACGAGAATGCGGCAGCGGTCGCCAAGGGCTGCGACAACCTCAAGCGCCACATCGAGAACACGAACAAGTTCGGCGTGCCGGTCGTCGTTGGCATCAACAAGTTCATCACCGACACGGAAGCCGAAGTGCAGGAAGTGATGAAGGCGGCCGAGAGCATGGGCACGCGCGCGTTCCTGTGCACGCACTGGGCCGACGGCGGCAAGGGCACGGAAGCCATGGCGCAGCATGTGTCGGAGCTGGTCGGCTCGGGCAAGGCGAACTTCAAGCCGCTCTATCCCGACGACATGAGCCTGCGCGACAAGGTCAAAACGATCGTGACGGAGATCTATCGCGGTGCGGACATTGCGTGCGACAGCAGCGTCGAGGCCCGATTCAAGGAGCTGGAGGCCAGCGGTTACGGCAAGTTCCCGGTGTGCATGGCCAAGACGCAGTACTCGTTCTCGACCGATCCCAACAAGCGCGGCGCGCCCACGGGGCACATCGTGCCGATCCGCGAGCTGCGGCTGTCGGCCGGTGCGGAGTTCATCGTGGTGGTGACGGGCGAGATCATGACGATGCCCGGCCTGCCGAAGGTGCCGTCGGCTGATTCGATCCGCCTCAACGACCACGGCCAGATCGAGGGGCTGTTCTAGGTTTCGGATTTCTGAAAGAGACGATGGGGCTCGCCGCGAGGCGGGCCCTTCGCGTTTTAGTGGTTGTGCCGGCGACGTTTTCTCGGCGGCGCCTTTGGCGAGCTTCGCTTGGCGATTTCGGGTTTCGTCTGTGGCTTGCCGTCGTAGGCCCCGCTCATCGCGGAAATTTTTGCCAGTGCTGAGCTGCTGCCCGTGACGGTGGCGAGCGTGGCCAAAACAACGGCTGCGAGCAAACTGCGAGTGTCGATTGGCATGCGTTTGCTCCTGCGAAATGGGCCCGCAGTGAAAACGCGAACTGCGCAGTGATAGTTCGAATTCTAGAGAGCGTGCGTTTTGGGGTCAGACCCGGCGGGTCTGACCCCCTTCGGGCCCGATTCTATTTCGCTCACTTCTCCACGAACGCCTTTTCGATGACGAACTCGGCGGGGTCGCCGAGGTGGCCTTCGCGGAAGCCG
Source organism: uncultured Pseudomonadota bacterium (assembly GCA_963846845.1). Taxonomy (GTDB): domain Bacteria; phylum Pseudomonadota; class Alphaproteobacteria; order Rhizobiales; family Hyphomicrobiaceae; genus JAKAXS01. Next base: position 521,875 of record CAWJXQ010000017.1, read on the forward strand.
CGGGCGAGGTAGTAGTCTTTCAGGTCGCGCAGCATGTCGGGGCCGCCGCAGACCATGGCGCGGTCGTATTCGGCTGAGAGCGGTTCAAGGTCGAGGTCGGTGTAGAAGTGGCCGGAGGCGACGAACTCCGTGACGCGGCCCATGGCCTTGAAGGGTTCGCGGGTCACGGTTGGATAATAGATCAGCTTCGCGCGCATCGCCTCGCCGAGATATTCGTCGCGCGGCAGCTCATGCATGATGCGATCGCCGTAGGCCAGTTCCGAGACGAGGCGGCAGCCGTGGACGAGCACGACCTTGTCGAAGCGTTCGTACATCAGCGGGTCGCGGATGAGGCTCATGAAGGGCGCGAGCCCGGTGCCGGTGCCGAGCAGATAGAGGTTGCGGCCGGGACGCAGATTGTCGAGCACGAGGGTGCCGGTCGGTTTCTTGCCGACGAGGATCTGGTCGCCTTGCTTGATGTGCTGCAGGCGCGATGTCAGCGGGCCGTTGGAGACCTTGATCGACAGGAATTCCAGGTGGTCATCGTAGTTGGCGGACACGAGGCTATAGGCGCGGGTGAGCGGCTTGCCGTCCACCTCCAGGCCCATCATGACGAACTGCCCATTCTCGAAGCGCAGCGTCGGGCTGCGGGTCGCCGTGAAGGAAAACACGGTGTCGGTCCAGTGGCGGACGGACAAGACGGACTCATTGGTGAAGGCAGCCATGTTTGCACTCGGTATGCTGACGATAACTCTAGTGTGGTGAAGAATATCAGCAAAGGAACCGAAGGGCTCAAGCAACGTTGTTGTGCCGAATGAAGCAACCTTGCGGAGACGACCTATGCGCTACGTAATCCTTTGGCTGGCAGGTGTGCCGATCGTCGGCATCATCATGTTGAAGGTGCTGGGTCTCATCTGATTTAGCTCGTCAAACGGTTAACGTCAGGCGCCCTTGCATCGCAATTTGTTGACCCGCGTCGCTGCGGCTGCTTCTGAGCCGCATTGCGGCTCCGGTCGAACCAGACTACATCTCTCGCAATTCCGCCGTTTCTGGCTGTGATTGCGAGAGATGTCCGTTTTAGCCACCATATCGCCGTCCCTTGATATCGCGCCGGTTGGCGCGCCAGCGGCAAAGCCGTCCCTGGCTGGGCTCAGCCGCGACCGGCTGCGCGCGGCCATGCTGCAGGCTGGCGTGCCGGACAAGCAGGCGCGCATGCGCGTGAACCAGCTGTGGCGTTGGCTGTATGTGTCGGGCGTGACGTCGTTCGACGATATGACGGACGTGTCGAAAGACATGCGCACGCAGCTGAGCGGGCAGTTCACGCTGGACCGGCCGGAGATCGTCAGCGAGCAGGTGTCGGTGGACGGCACGCGCAAGTGGTTGCTGCGGCTGCCCAAGCGCGGTCACGAGATGCGCGCGCCGGAAGTCGAGACGGTTTACATTCCGGAGTCGGATCGGGGCACGCTGTGCATTTCCAGCCAGGTTGGCTGCACGCTGAACTGCTCGTTCTGCCATACGGGAACGCAGCGGCTGGTGCGCAATCTCGAGGCGGCCGAGATCGTCGGCCAGATATTGCTCGCGCGTGATCGCATCGGCGATTGGCCCGGCGCGCCGCTGCCGGAAAACGCGCACCTGCTGCCCACGACGGACCGCAAGATCACCAACATCGTGCTGATGGGCATGGGAGAGCCGCTCTACAACTTCGACAACGTCAAGGAGGCGATGGCGATCGCGACCGATGGCGAGGGGCTGTCGGTATCCAAGCGGCGCGTCACGCTGTCGACGTCGGGCGTCGTGCCAGAGATCGCGCGGTGGGGCGGAGATACCGGCACAATGCTGGCCATTTCCCTGCACGCCACGCGCGACGAGCTGCGTGACGAACTGGTGCCGATCAACAAGAAGTACCCGATTTCAGAGCTGCTGGCGGCCTGCCGTGACTATCCCGGCTTGTCCAACGCCAAGCGGATTACGTTCGAGTACGTGATGCTGAAGGGTGTCAACGACAGCCCGGCCGACGCCAAGGCGTTGGTGCGGCTGCTGGCTGGCATCCCCTCGAAGATCAATCTCATTCCGTTCAACCCCTGGCCCGGCTCGCAGTACGAGTGCTCGGACTGGGAGACGATCGAACGTTTTGCGGAGATCGTGAACAAGGCGGGCTATGCCAGCCCCGTCCGCACGCCGCGCGGTCGCGATATCCTGGCGGCCTGCGGGCAGCTGAAATCTGCAAGCGAGAAGGTACGCGCGTCACAGCGCCCGGCGGCGCTGCCGCCGCTCGACGCATAAGGGGCCGGCGCGTGTTCTGGAGAACCGTCGGCCGTCTTATCCTGATCCCGATTGCGTTTCTGCTTGCGGCCGCCACGGCTGCGGCGATCGTGGTCACGCTGGGCCTGGAGCATTTCACGCAGTCGTTGCATGGCACGGAGCCCGGTGCGGAAACGCTGACGCGCGGCTTCGACATCATTCAGCAGATCGGCGCGCTGACGTCGGGGCTTTCGATCGTTCCAGCGCTGGCCGTGATCATCATCGGCGAGGTGGGGCGCATCCGGTCCTGGCTCTACTACTTGATCGGCGGCGGTGTTTCGCTGGCGTGCGTGCCATTCCTGGTGCGATTAAGCCAGAACGAGGCGATGGCGATGCCGGCTTCGACGGTCTGGCAAGTGCTGGCGACCGCCGGTTTTGCCGCTGGCACGGTGTACTGGCTGATCGCGGGCCGGAAGGCGTAATTTTACTAGTCGATTCAATAACGTTGATAACCCTCATGCTGCGGTGCAATATCCGTTGTTGCGGTGCAAAATTGCTGGTATAAGCCGCCATCAGTCCTGGCTCAGTATTCTTGAGAGCCGACCTGTGCCTGCGCGCTTCGCGCGACGGGTAACCAAGGAGGCCGCGCTATGCTCGACGCTCGGATGCAAGCTCGCCTAACCCAGAATTGTAACGATGCTGCAGTTGGTTACGCCAAGGCGTCGGCCGCAGCGATGAATGCGTTCGCGCAGCAGGCGATGGACTTCTGGTCCGCCCAGGCGCGGCCGGCAGCTGCGCCCGTGGCGCGGCGCGATCACCTGTCATGGTTCAACCCGAACGGGGCGACGTCGCACTGGGGCATGGCCCCACCGGTTCCTGAGCCAGCTGCTTTCAATCCCTGGCTGGCGTTCATGCCTTGGGCCCAGCCTGCCCCGGCTCCTGTTGCCGCTCCGGCCAATCCTTTTCTCGCTTTCATGCCTTGGGCTCAGGGGGCGCAGCTTCCGGTAGCTCCGCAACCATTCAATCCCTGGTTCGCGTTCGCGCCATGGGCCCAACCTCAGCAGGCCTCGCGCCCGTTCCAGCCGCCGGCGATGGCGCCACAGCTGCACGCGATGAGCATGGCATTCATGCCGTTCGCATTCTGGTGGGGTGGCGCAATGCGCGGGCCGACGTTCGCGTGGCCGATGGCCTATTCCATGATTGCGCAGGGCGTGCCCGATAGCGTGGCATGGCCAACGGCGGAGGCCAATGCTGCCGTGCTCGACGCGACAGCGGTGCTCACCGAGCAGGCGCAGCAGTCGTTCGCCTCATATCAGTCGGCTGGCGGCTTCGCCATGGCACACGTGTGGGCGCCGAAGACGCTCTCGGCATTTGCTGCTCTCGTGCCGCTGGCCGCACTATGGCCGGTGCCGGGTTCGTCCGGATTGGCGTAGCTAGCGGCCGCCGGCTATTTCTCTTGCTGATCGGTGAAGGCATCCGGCGCGGGGCCGGGTGCTGCCGCGGCGGCTTTCTTGGCAGGGCCCGCCTTGCTGGCCTTGCCGGCAAAGGCGCATGAACCGGGCACGGGTTTGCCATCCTCGCCGGGGGCGCCCGGTGTCCAGGCGCAGCCCGATGTTTCCTTGCACAGCGCTTCGAACATCGTTGGACAGCTGGTCTTGCTGCCTTTCGATGCGGTCTTGTCGACCTTGGCGCAGTCGCCTTTGGGCGGCGAGCCGTCGGCTTTTGCCAGGCCGCCAGACCAGGAACAACCCTCGGTTTCCTTGCAGGCTGCCTCGAACAGGCCGTCGCACGACACCTTCTTTTTGGCAACCTTCTTGGCAGGCTTGCTCTCGGCGGCGGGCTTAGGGATCGCGCTTGCTGGTGGTGCTGCTGGCGCTTCTTCCGCAGTTGGCATTTCGGCCGCGGGCACGCCTTGTGCCGTCACGGGAGCCGCTGCTCCAATCGAAACGGCGACAAGCGCCAAGGCTACGATCGATCGCATTGTCGTTGGACTGTTTGCACGCATGACACGCCTCTTTCCCCAGATCGGTGACGATAGAGGCGCGAGGCGCGACGAAATTAGGGCGGATTGGCCGATGCCATCAGGCACGTTTCGCCCAGGCCACAGCCTGTTCCAGGCGGTCGTCGCCCCAGAACAGTTCGTCGTCCGCTACGGTAAAGCTGGGGGCACCGAAAATTCCAAGCGATTTCGCCAGGTTGGTGTTCTCCTTCAGGCGGTCCTTCACGTCCTGGTCTCCGGCGGCCTTCATGGCCCGGGCTGCGTCCTGCCCTGCCTTTTCCAGGGCGGCGATCAGGACGGCGTCTTCGGCGATGTTCGCTTGGTCGCGGAACTGGGCGGTGTAGACGGCACGCGCGAATGGGGCGGCCCAGCCCTCGCTCTGGCCGACGAGGGCAAGGCGCGCGGCCTTCAGGCCGTTGGCGGGGAAGGCCTTCGGCATGGCGAACGGCAGGCCGCGCCCGGAGGCGATGCGATCGATATCACGCACCATGTACGCGCCCTTGGCGGGATAAATGTTGAAGGGTGAGTTATTCCAGCCCTGGCTGGCGAAGATCGGGCCCAGAAGGAACGGCTGCCACACGACTTCGACGCCTTCGGCGGCCGCTACATCGTCGATGCGCATGGCTGACAGGTACGAGTAGGTGGAGGCGAATTCGAACCAGAACGTGAGCTTCGGCATGCTTAATCCTTTAAGCCGATCCGTGGTTCTGATCGGAAATCGCTGCACACGGAAGCCGTCTTGATTGCGGCGTGGCGTAACGTAGCGACGGCAGTGCTTGTCGTGTCATGCACTTTGCCTATAGTGCGCCCGCATTTCAAAGGGTTGTGAGGATCGAAACGATGACGACGAAGGCCGGCGCCGACACAGACAACAAAGTGCAAGGCGTCAAGAAGGTGGTGCTGGCTTATTCGGGCGGGCTCGACACATCCATCATCCTGAAGTGGCTGCAGCAGGAGTATGGAGCCGAGGTCATCACCTTCACGGCCGACCTGGGGCAGGGCGAGGAACTGTCGCCGGCACGCAAGAAGGCGGAGATGCTCGGCATCAAGCCGGAGAACATCTTCATCGAGGACCTGCGCGAAGAGTTCGTGCGCGACTATGTGTTCCCGATGTTCCGCGCCAACGCGGTTTACGAGGGCATCTATCTGCTGGGCACGTCGATCGCGCGGCCGCTGATCGCCAAAAAGCAGATCGAGATCGCACGCAAGATGGGTGCGGACGCCGTGTGCCACGGCGCCACCGGCAAAGGCAACGACCAGGTGCGCTTCGAACTGGGCTATTACGCGCTGGAACCGGGCATCAAGATCATTGCGCCGTGGCGCGAGTGGCAGTTCAAGGGCCGCGAGGATCTGATCCAGTTCGCGCGCGATCACCAGATCCCGGTGGCGAAGGACAAGGAAGGCGAGTCGCCGTTCTCCGTCGACGCCAACCTGCTGCACTCGTCGTCGGAGGGCAAAGTGCTGGAAGATCCGGCCAAGAAGGCGCCGGAGCTGGTCTACCAGCGCACGATCTCGCCGATGGATGCGCCCGACAAGGTGACGACGATCAAGATCGGTTTCCTCAAGGGCGACGCGATCTCGCTCGACGGCCAGCCCCTTTCGCCGGCGACGCTGTTGCAGGCGCTGAACGACCTCGGCCGCGACAACGGCATTGGCCGCATCGATCTCGTCGAAAACCGTTTCGTCGGCATGAAGTCGCGTGGCGTGTACGAGACGCCGGGTGGCACGATTTTGCTGGCGGCGCATCGGGCGATGGAAAGCATCACGCTGGATCGTGGCGCGGGGCATCTCAAGGACGAACTGATGCCGCGCTATGCGGAGCTGATCTACAATGGCTTCTGGTTCGCGCCGGAGCGCGAGATGCTGCAGGCGCTGATCGACAAGAGCCAGGAGCATGTCGAGGGCGAAGTGACGCTGGAGCTGTACAAGGGCAACGTCATCACGGTCGGCCGCGAGAGCAAGAAGTCGCTGTATTCGCCGACGCTCGTCACCTTCGAGGACGACAAGGGCGCGTACGACCAGAAGGATGCGCAGGGCTTCATCAAGCTCAACGCGCTGCGGCTGCGTACGCTGGAAGCGAGGAATCGCGGGAAGCTCTAGCGGTTGCGTAACTACGCCAACAAATGCACGCCGGATTCCCCTCCTCTTGATGGGGAGGGGTTAGGGGTGGGGTGAAGAACTTGGAGAGACCGACCGAGGTGAATTGACGGTCGAGGTGCGAGGTCTGCACGTTCCGCAGACCGTCCTCCTGGCTCTCCCCCCCACCCCCGGCCCCTCCCCACCAGGGGGAGGGGGTCCAGTTGTAACTTCTGCCGCTATATTGGCTTGTGCTGCGCTTGACCAAATCTACATTTCCCGGTTCGCCTCGTGTGGCTTGAAGGAGCATTGCCGATGATCGTCATCAATCGAAACGGCCAGCCCACGGTGATCACGGGCTGGCGCGCGTGGCTCATCGGTGCGGTGGCATTCGTCGCGTCGGTGCTGCTCTTTGCTGTCATCGCATTCGTCATGCTGGGCGTTGCCGTCACGATTGGCGCTGTTTTGCTCATCGTTGTTCCGGCGGCGATCCTGATGGCCTTCCTGGCCTCGGCGCTGGGGCGAAAAGCTTAAACCGCCGGCTACCTGCAGGTTGGATCAAGCGTCAGCGCGACCCAACATGTGGTGCACCACGCAAGTTGTTGGGTCACGCTTGACCCAAACTACGCGTTGCACGACGAGTGACTAGACGTTGCCACGTAGCTTTGCGATTTCCGCTTGAAGCTCGGCGATCTTCTGGTCGTAGTCGGCGGCGAGTTTCTCTACCGCGTCCATGGGGATCAGGCGGGGGATGTGCTGGGGACAGTTGCGGTCCCAGGCTTCGAGCTTGAACAGGATCGAACGTTGCGGCGCGACGTCGAGGCCTTCGCTGAGCTTGGCGAGTAGCGCGTCATCGCTCTCATCAACGTGGGCGGTGCCCCAGAGCTTGATGCGAATGCGGCGGGCGTAGTCCATCAGGAAAATGAAAGCGCGCGGGTTCTCCGCGAGGTTGCCGAGCGTGATGTATTGCCGGTTGCCGGCGTAGTCGGCAAAGCCCAACGTCTTGTCGTCGATGACCTTCAGGAAGCCAGCTTTTCCGCCGCGATGCTGGATGTAGGGCTGGCCCTGCGCGCTCGCGGTTGCGAGGTAGAACGAGTCGACGCCGCCGATAAAGCTGGCGAGATCGGGCGTGATGACGCCGGGCCAGCCGTCGGATGCTTCCATACGCTCGAACATGCGGCGCGAACCGCGCTGCTTCTGCTGGGCCTTGACGCTGTCGCTGAAGGCGATGTCGGAGGGCTTGTCGGTCACGGGCGCCTCGCTTGTGGCATGAGCGGCCGGACTTTAGGCCCGGGGTTGCGGCAGGGCAATTGCCGCTAAAGACGAACGCGCCCGCCTCGGGGGAGGCGGACGCGTTCTAGCCCGGGAGAGGCGTCGTCAGAATTTGTAGGTGAAGCCGGTGATGACCGTGCGGGCCTGGCCGATGCCGCAGTCGCCGCGATAAGCCGTGCAGGAGACAACGTGGAATTTGTCTTCGAGGTTTTGTGCCGTCAGCTGCCAGCGCCAGTCGTCCGTTTCGTAGGCCACCATCGCGTCGAACAGGGTGTACGACGGCGTTTTGACGAAGATTTCGCTGCCCGGGTTGAATGTCACGAGGTCGACGTTTCTTCCGTAGCTCTCCGTCGCGCCCACGTAGCGCACGCCGCCACCGAACGAGAGGCCGTCGAACATGCCGTTCTGCACCGTGTAGATCGCCCACAACGAGGCGAGGTGGTTCGGGATGCCATCCAGGGGCTTGCCTTTCATGTAATCTGCGATTCCGGATGGGGAGGGATAGAGTTCCGGGTACTTGTCGTAGGTCGCGTCGAGGTACGTGTAAGCTGCTGCAATCTTGAGACCGTCGGTGACTTTGCCGATAGCTTCAATCTCGAAGCCGCGAACGTTGACGTCTGCGCCCTGGACAGCATCGAACAGTACGTCAGGCTGAACGGTCTTGTTGCGGTCGTTCATGTCGAACACTGCGGCGTTGATCATGAAAGGCGCGTTGCGCGGCTGGTACTTGAGCCCGATTTCGATCTGATCGCCTTCGACAGGTTCGGCTGGCCGGGTGTTCGCGAATCCCACGAAGATGTTGTCGCCCACAGGATTGCCGGGCAGCGTCAGGAAGGACTGCGAATAGCTGACGTACGGCGTCAGCCCGGAATCGAAGTTATAGAGCAATGCCGCGCGGCCGGTCATGGCCAACTCGTGCTCATCGGCAGACCCGTCCGACTCGATCTTCACCCAATCCTGGCGCAGGCCCAGAACGGTGCTCCATCGGCCGAGCTTGATTTCGTCCTGAACGTAAAGGCCTGCCTGGGATTGCGTCTCGGTCGGCCGGGCGAACAAGGGAATGTTGTCGGGATCGATCGGGAACGGACTGCCGAGTGCAATAAGGCCTGTCGATTGGCCGTAGACGGGATTGTAAATGTCGAAGGCTGGCTGGCCATACGGCGTAAGGTTATCGATCAGCGTGCCGGCCGTGGATACGTCGGCCTGGTATCGCGTGTAGTCGAAGCCGCCTGTCATCTTGTGCGCGAGGGGGCCGGTCCAAAACCTTCCCGTTATCGATGTATCCGTGTTGAAGATATTGGTGTCGGTTTCTTGTGCTGTTACAGCCCGCGCAATCTGCGACTGACCAGCATTTAGAAACGGCGCTGTTGCGGGATTGATGCCGAGAAACTGCAATCGCGTCGGCGTCAGCACCGCAGCGTATGTAGAGCGATATTCGTTAGCGGTGTCGGAATAGCGCGTTGCATTGCGGATCTGCAGATCCGGATTGAACTTGTGATCGAGCAAGAGCGTCACGGATTTCTGTTCCGTCTCGTATTTGTCATCCGGCTCGCCGATGAAGGTGCTGTGCTTGACGCGCTGGCCGTTGACGTTTGGCGTCAGCGTGCCGATCTGCGGCAGGAACTGCTGCGATGATCCCGTGTCGTCTTTCCGGTAGTTGCCGAGCAGCGTGATGTTCGTGTCGGTGGTCGGCCGGTAAGTCAATGACGGCGCAATAAGGACGCGATCGTTTTCGACATAGTTGACTTGCGTGTCGGCATCGCGAGCCAAGCCGACAAAGCGGTAAAGCCACTTTCCGTCTTGCGTCAGCGGGCCGGTCATATCGGTCTTGACCTGCTTGAAGTCGAAAGAGCCGTAGTCGACACCGACCTCGCGATAAGGAATGGCTTGCGGGACTTTCGAGATTGCGTTGACGAAGCCGCCAGTCGGTACCTGGCCGTAGAGCATCGACGAGGGGCCGCGCAGAACCTCCGCACGTTCGAGGCCATAAGGCTCGATCGCTACCGAGTTGACGTAGAATCCGTATGTCGTGCGCAGGCCGTCGAGGAAGTAGGCTTCGCTGATGCCGCGAACGACAGAGTAATCGCCGCGGCTGTCGTAGCCGAATCCGTCGGCGATGACGCCCGGCATGTAGCGCAGGGCTTCCTGCAGGTTCTGCACGCCCTGGTCGCGCATCTGTTCCTTGCCGACCACCGAGATCGACTGCGGTGTTTCCTTGAGCGGTGTGTCGGTCTTCGTTGCCGTCGACGAGCTCTTGGCGGCGTAGCCTTCGACCGGGCCGGTGGCCGATCCGGGAGCGCCGGGTGATGGGGCCGGTGGTGCAGCTTCAGGGGCGGCGGCCTGCGCCGGTGCCGCCTTCTTCGCCGGGGCCTGCTTGGTGGCTTGCTTCTTTTTCGCCGGCGCCACCGCCTTTTTCTTGGCGACGACTTCCACTGCCGGCAGCTCCTGCGCGGCTGATGGCGCCGGTTCCGCGGCTTGTTGAGCGAAGGCCGGTGACGTTGCCGCCAGGGCGAAGATCGAAGCCGTCAGGACGAACGCCGGATGCGCAATGCGCACGATTTTGGACATAGCAAAGCCCCCCGCTCTTACAGGATTTCTGAACATCGGGAGGTCTGGCTACTCAGGTTACGCAACTGGCGCGCAGTGAAGGCGAGATGGCTTGACGAACTCCGTAACGGAGATTTGTGCATGCGCGGAGCACAATGTCTACTTTTGTAATCCGGAATAAGAAATCAGCATTCGGTCAAAGTGGTGTTTGGGTGACACTTTGGATTACGCGAGGCGTATGGGCGAAGGGGCCGCTAAAAGCCTTTGAAGAAACCGACGAGTACGTTCCACGACTCGACAGTGTTCTCGGCTTCGACTGACCTGAAGGCCTTGACCTTCACGGACGAGCGGTGCTCGGGCATGTCGTAGTTGACGATGCCGCCGAGCGAGAGAAGTTCGCCGCGACGGCCGTCCGGCGGGATCGAGGCGCCGGAGAACTCGTCGTCCTCGATCTGGAGCGCATAGAAACCCGCGAGGCCCACCTGGAAGCGGCCGATATGTTCGGTGATCGCGAAATCGAGATTGATGAGATCGCCTGTGCGATAGTCGGTGTCGGGGTTTTCGCGGTAGTTGTTCCAATAGAGCTTGGCGCTGAATTCGGTGCCCTCGGCAAAAATCGGCGGCGTGGTGTAGGTGGCGGCCACCGCCGGAGACACGTCCCAGATGTTGGTGCCGATGCTGAGCGCGCGCTCCGTCAGGTTTGAGCTGTCGTAGGGACCGGCCGGAATAACGAGGCCGACGGCCAACATCACCGTCAGGCCCTCCATGATCGGATACGCGCCGGCATACTGCGAGGCGCGCGGCTTGGCGAACGAGCGCGACCAATCGAATTCAAGGTAAGGATCGCCGAAGGACGTGGTGCAGTGGTCGCCGTCACCCTCGAACAGATGCCCGCATTGATTGCCGGCCGGCACCATGCCGCCGAAGCCGATCGAGCCGCCGAGGACGTCAAGCTTCGGGACGTAAAACAGAAATGCTCCCGTCAGCTGCTTGTCGAGTTGCGCGTCGCGCAGCCGCGGCACGGTACGGCCGTTGCCGTCTACGAAATCGAGCGTGCTGCCGGAGAGAACGGCCACGCCGCCATAGAGGCCGGGCGGCGGCAACATGGCCGAGCGGATGTCGGTGCCGCCAATCGGGCCTGCAGCAGCCGGCCCCTCGACAGCGTTGGCCGGGTTGACCGAGAAAAACACTGTGCCTGAAATGAAGAGTGCAAAAAGCCTGAGCACGAAACTGCTCCGATCGGATGAACTGTCGACGAGTTTAATCGGGTATCGCCCGGTTGCGATGTCGCAATCCTGCACCTATCGCGCGAAATTGCGCGCGGTTAACCATGGCCCCTGCCCTATAGCGGCCAGGCCATCATGATCAGCGGGGTACCCAGCAGCAAAACCATCAGAGACAGGGGAGCGCCGAGGCGCCAGTAGTCGTTGAAGCGGTAGCCGCCGGGACCCATCACCAGCAGATTGTTCTGGTGGCCGATGGGCGTGAGGAAATCGCAGGCGCAGCCGAGCGCAACGGCCATCAGGAACGGGTCGGCATTGTAGTTCAGCGTCTTGGCCAGAACGGCGGCGACGGGGCCAAGCATCAGCACGGCGGCGGCATTGTTGAGGAATGGCGTGAGCAGCATCGCGACACCCAGCATCATGCCGACGGCGACGGAGCCCGGGACCTGCGTGCCGACGGCAGCCAGCTGGTGGCCGATAATATCGGTGACGCCGGTGGTCTGCAGGCTATGTGCGATGGGGATCAGGCAGGCGAGAAGCACGATCACGGGGCCTTCGATGGCCTCGTAGGCGTCTTTCAGCGAGATCTGCTTGGCCAGCATCACGATGACTGCGGCGGCGAAGAAGCCGACGGCCACCGTCACGAGCTTGAAGGTGATGAGGATCATGGCGACGGCGAGGACGCCGAGCGAGACGATGCCGCGGCTGGGCCGGCCGAGACCGACGCCGCGGTCGGCCAGGGGCAGCAGGCCGAGATCGGTCAAGGTTTGCTGGAGGGCTTTTTCCCAACCCTGCAGCACGATGACGTCGCCGACGGCGAAGGTGTGCGACTGGAGGCGGATGGCCCGATGCCTGCCGGCGCGCGACACGGCGAGAAGGTTCACGTCATAGCGTTGGCGCAGCCGCAAGCTGCTCGGTGTCTGGCCCACGACGGGCGAGTCTGCGGTGACGATCACCTCGACGGTCGAAAGTTCGTCGCGATCGTTGTTGGCCTTGGCCAGTTCGCGGGCGTGGGCAAGATCGAGCCGTGATTCCTCGACGAGCTCCTTGATCGTCGCCTGCTCGGCCTGGACGGTGACGATGTCGCCGGCAAAGAGCGGCCAGCTGGGGTTGGGGATGTAGTTGTGGCCGCCTTCGCGCATGACGGCGATGACGACGGCATCGCCGGTGCCGGCGTGCTCCAGATCGCCGACGGTCTTGCCGACCAGCGGGCTATCTTTGCCGACGACGAGTTCGGTCGTGTAGTCCTCGATCGAAAAACGTTCGTCGGCGGACGGCGTGCCCTGCCGGTCGCGCGGCAGGATGCGCCAGCCGAACGTCAGGAAGGCGACGCTGAGCAACGTCAGCGGCAGGCCGACCCAGGCGTAGTCGAAGACGCTGAAGGGTTCACCGGTGATATCCTGGCGCACCGTGGAGATCAGCAGGTTGGGCGACGTGCCGATCTGCGTGATGGTGCCGCCGATCAGGGATGCGAAGGCGAGCGGCATGAGGTAGATCGATGGCGACTGCTTGGAGCGGCGCGCGATCTGGATGGCGATGGGCATGAAGATGCCGAGCGTGCCGACGTTCTTGACGAATGCGGAGAGCAGTCCGACCGAGGTGCACAGCACGCCGATCTGCGCCGAGGGCGAGTCGATCCCTTTCAAGAAGCGGCGCACGAAACGGTCGAGCATGCCGGAGCGCGCAATGGCCTTGCTGACGACCAGGACGGAGGCCATGACGACGATGACTTGGTCGGAAAAACCGATGAACGCCTTGTCTTGCGGCACGATGCCGACGGCGAGCGCTGCCAGGAGAGCGCCCATGGCGACGACGTCGTAGCGCCATTTGTCCCAGACGAAGATGCCGAGCATGACGACGACGATGGCGATCGCCGCTGCCTGATCAGCTGTAAGTGCCAGCATTTCGCTTCCCTTGCGGTTCCGGCTTTCGTCCCGTAAGGAGCGAGCGGAACGTCTTGGTTTTGTTTCCGGCCGCGGCGCCATGCATTCGCCGCGGTGAGGCCGTCACTGTTTTTGCGCCGCCTGACTTTGGCGGTGCCAAGGTCAAAGCTGATCGCATGACTCGCTCCTCATTGAACACGACACTCAGACGCCTGTACATCCTGCTTGGCGGGCTGTTGATCCTTTCGCTGGTGGCGAAATTCAAGGATCACATTCCGGGCATCGCGGGGACTGGGTTGGAGCGCGCGCTTACCGATGTCTATGAGTATTTGCGCGACATGTCGTTGCTGATTGCGACAGGCGGCGTCGCCTATCTGACCAACGTGTTCCAGAAGCGATCCGGGTTCACGGAGAGCCTGGAAGAGGAGTGGCGCGGCATCGTGCGCACCAAGGCGGCGTTGTACACGTTCTGCGAAAAGCCGTTTCCCTCGACAGAAGACTATCTCTCGGCGTTCTCGGCGATTTCGGGGACGATCGACAACATGCGGATCGTCTATCGCAACGTGGGTGAGACGGACAGCCTGATCGGGCTCTACCCGTACGCGCCGCTGCACGACATGCGCCGGGCGCTGCAGACGTTGGATCCGCGCAAACGCCAGGACATCACGCCCGAAGAGCGCAAGCTGGTGCGCGATGCAATTCTACAGGCGTTCTATGCTTTACGGGAAACGTTCCTGGAAGAGCTGGATCTGGAAGAGCCGAACCATGCCTTGCTTGCGACGGCATCGCGGCGCGCGAAGCGAGAGGGCGCGACGGTGCGGGCCCTGAGGATGCAGGAGAGCCAGAGCCGCAAGAGCGAGGATGGGCAGGCGTCGCGTACGCAGGTCGATCAGCTGCTGTGGGGACTGCGGGACGCGGAAAAGTCTGCCGGGCAAAAGCGCTGAAGGCGCGCACGACGGCTTATGGCCGTTACGGCGCGTTAGTTCGTTCACGCCGCGTCGAATACTGATGAGCCGCGGACGAAGTGGTCGCCGTGGATCGAGGCATAGGCGGCGTTGACGCGGCGGGCCATGCCGGCCAGGTAGACGGCCACTTCCTCGGGAAGTTCGGCATTGGCGTAGCGGTCGGGATGATAGAGCTTGGCCAGCTTGTGATAGGCCTTCTTCACCTCGGACATGGGCGCGCCGCGGGGAACGCTGAGTACGTCGTAAGGGTCGACGCTGTCGTTGGTGGAGTGCAGCCGGACGTTGATGTCGGACGGCTTGGGCACGTTGTTGGGCTCTATGGCCAGGATCTCGGCCTTGGCGAGGTAGGTTTTTTCGCCGCCGTAAGGGTGGAATTCGATAAAGGCTGCCTGGCTGTTAAGCACGTCGTCCAGTGTTTTCTGGAAGGGCAGCACGATGCGGCCGCGCTCCGTGGCGCCTGTGGTCCGCTTCAACGTGACCGGTACTGCCGTCTGTACCGCCTCTGGCTCGTAACGCCGGAACATTTGATACGCCCTCGTCTCAAACTGATACGAAATACTGAAACTTGCGACTGTTTGGATCATACCTTGCAAGCGACATGCTAGCGACTGGCGGAAACTGCAGCGATATGTTACTGCCCGCGCTAATTTTGCGCCGCACAATGCGTGCCTAACCTGGACCCCCAATGGACCTCCGTAACATCGCGATTATCGCGCACGTCGACCATGGCAAAACGACCCTGGTAGATCAGTTGCTTAAACAATCCGGCGCCTTCCGCGATAATCAAAAGGTCGCGGAGCGGGCGATGGACTCCAACGACCTGGAGCGGGAACGCGGCATCACCATTCTGGCCAAGTGCACGTCGGTCGTCTGGAAAGATACCCGCATCAACATCATCGACACCCCGGGTCACGCCGACTTCGGCGGCGAGGTGGAACGCATTCTCAACATGGTCGATGGCGTGGTGGTGCTGTGCGACGCCTCGGAAGGGCCGTTGCCGCAGACCAAGTTCGTGGTGTCGAAGGCGCTGAAGCGCGGCTTGCGGCCGATCGTGGCCATCAACAAGATCGACCGCCCGGACGAGCGTCACCTTGATGTGCTGAACGAGATCTTCGACCTGTTCGCCAACCTCGACGCTACCGACGAGCAGTTGGACTTCCCCGTGCTGTACG
Source organism: uncultured Pseudomonadota bacterium (assembly GCA_963846845.1). Taxonomy (GTDB): domain Bacteria; phylum Pseudomonadota; class Alphaproteobacteria; order Rhizobiales; family Hyphomicrobiaceae; genus JAKAXS01. The sequence continues at coordinate 537,232 of CAWJXQ010000017.1, forward strand.
GCTCTGGCCGCGATGGCTGGATGGCGCTGGATCCGGCCGGCCCCAAGGAAGACCTGGCGCCGATGTTCGACTTGGTGCTTTCGCATGTGCCGCCGCCGGCCGTCGACGACGGTCCGCTGCGCGTGCTGGCGACGACGCTGGAAGCCGATCCTTATCTGGGCCGCATTCTGACCGGGCGCATCACGTCCGGCACGATCCGCCCGAACCAGGCGCTGAAGGCGCTGGACCGTACCGGCAAGATCATCGAAAACTTCCGGGTGCAAAAAGTGCTGGCATTCCGCGGCCTGGAACGCACGTCCGTCGAAAGTGCTTCGGCGGGAGACATCGTTGCCATTGCCGGTATGAGCGAAGCCAACGTGTCGGATACGCTATGCGATCCCAGCGTTGAAGAGCCGATCCATACGACGCCGGTCGATCCGCCGACGCTGTCGATGACGTTTCGCATCAATGACGGCCCGTTTGCCGGCCAGGAAGGCGACAAGGTTCAGAGCCGCGTCATCCGCAACCGGCTGTTCAAGGAAGCCGAACGCAACATCGCCGTCAAAGTCGGGGAATCCGATGACAAGGACGCGTTCGACGTGTCCGGGCGTGGAGAGCTGCAGCTGGCCATCCTGATCGAGAACATGCGGCGCGAGGGCTTCGAGTTGACGGTGTCGCGCCCCAAGGTCGTGATGATGGCTGGCGAAAATGGTGAAAAGCTCGAGCCGATCGAGGAAGTCATCGTCGACGTCGATGATGGGCATACGGGCGTCGTCGTAAAGAAGCTGGCGGAGCGTCGCGGCGATCTGCTGGAGATGCGCCCCTCGGGCGGCGGGCGTACGCGCATGGTGTTCCATGCGCCGACGCGCGGGCTGCTCGGCTATCAGAGTGAACTGCTTTCGGACACGCGCGGCACGGCCGTCATGAACCGCATCTTTCACGCGTATGCGCCTTATAAGGGCGAGATCCAGGGCCGCCGCACCGGCGTGCTGATTTCCAACAGCGACGGTGAAGCAGCGGGCTATGCGCTGTTCAACTTGGAAGATCGCGGGCCGCTGATGATCGGGCCGCAGGCGCGGGTCTACACCGGCATGATCGTTGGCGAGCACAGCCGCGAGAACGATTTGGAAGTGAACGTCATCAAGGGCAAGAAGCTGACGAACGTGCGTGCCTCGGGCAAGGACGAGAACGTCAACCTGACGCCGCCGATGAAGATGACGCTGGAAAAGGCGATGGCCTACATCACCGACGAAGAGCTGGTGGAAGTCACGCCCGAGCAGATCCGCCTGCGCAAGCGCTGGCTGGACCCGAACGAGCGCAAAAAGCAGGAACGGTCACGCGGTTCGACCGCGGCTGCCTAAGATCGGCGCAGCTATAGGCGAGTTTCTCACGCGGCGTTAGCGGCGTGAGCCCGCTTGGCGTGAATTATTCAATTATTCCAACATCGCGGTCCGGTGCGTCAATCTGACGGCGTCGTATCGTGAGTGAATGTTCAATTACTGCTACGGCTATAACATTTCATCGGGTAATAGTGGTACTGCAAGCACTGAGACGTATATGGAGGACTAAATTATGAACAGACTGATCATCGCTGCCGCCGCGGTCGCGCTCTTCGCAGCTCCGGCATTTGCAGACGAGAAGCCGTCGGCTGAAGAAGCGAAGGCATTGGCTGCCGCCGCATCGGCATTGGGCTGCTCGGGTGGCCAGCTCGAGAAGGAAAGCGAAGCATCGGGCGTGTTCGAAGTGAACGACACGAAGTGCAAAGACGGCCAGTTCGATATCAAGTTCGACAAAGATTACAAGCTGTTGAACATGACGAAGGACTAAGCTGAGAGCGCTGCAAGCTTCAGGCATCTGCCAGTCACACTCGTTGTGGCTGGCAGTTTTTTTGTACGCGCGCCTTGAACTAAGACGGGGGCGGCGCGTTATCAGACGAAATCTTACGAACATTGCAAGTAAAGAGGAGAAACTTTCATGATCCGCGCAAGCATTTTTGCAATTGCCTTGGCACTCTCGGGCTCGGTCGCACTGGCTGACAGCCCTGTAAGCGACGGCGACAGCGCCAAGATCAAGGCCGCGCTTGAAGCTGTCGGCTGCGAAGGCGGCAAGTACGAGCAGGAAACCGAAGCTACTGGCGTGTTCGAAGTTGACGACGCCAAGTGCAAGGACGGCCAGTTTGATTTCAAACTCGACAAGAGCTTCAAGATCACCAGCAAGTCGGCTGACTAATCCGATCGAGTTATCGATCGCATGCCGGAGGGCGCCCACGTGGCGCCCTTTTGCATTTGGGCGAAGAATTCGCTGCGTAAGTACCCGGCTTCTTTGACAGCATGACCGTGCCTCTCTAATTAGTCTGCAACAGGAGAGGCCGCTTCGTTGTCGAGCAGCATCAGCTTACAGGCCAGCCCGGCGGACGTTTGGCCAAATGGCGTCACGCCGACTGAGGAATACCGCCTCGCCCTCGATCACATCCGCAACGAGACCGGGCATCTGTTCGTCACCGGTCGCGCCGGTACCGGCAAGTCGACGCTTCTGCGGGCGTTGAAGGAGCTTGTCCCGGGCGAACTGGTGATCGTGGCGCCGACGGGTCTGGCGGCCGTGAACGTCGGCGGCCAGACCATCCATTCCTTCTTCGGCTTTCCGCCGCGGCTGATCCGGGGTGACGACATTCGCCGCAGCCGCAACGGCGCGCTGATGCGGCGCATGAAGTATCTCGTCATCGACGAAGTCTCGATGGTGCGTTCCGACCTGATGTGGGCGATCGACCAGTCGCTGCGCGTCAATCGCGGCCGACCGCGCGAGAGTTTCGGCGGCGTCCGTCTGATCATGTTCGGGGATCTGCATCAGTTGCCGCCCGTGGTGCAGGAGGCGGAGGTGGCCGAGCACCTGGAGACGAACTTTGGCGGGCCGTTCTTCTTCTCCGCCCCGGCGTTGCGCGAGGGCGCGGGTACTGTTCGCCTGGAGCTGTCGCATGTATTCCGGCAGAGCGATGCGGCGCTCATCGACATTCTCAACAAGCTGCGAGATGGCGAGGCGGACGAGCACTCGCTGGAGTTCCTCAACGAACGCGTCAATCCGGTGCGAACGCTGACCGAGGGCGACCCCTACGTGATCCTGACGCCGACGAACGCGGCGGCACAGCGCATCAACATGGCCTACCTGGAAGCCCTGGGTGGCACGCCGCGCAAGTACGAGGCGGGCATCAGCGGCGAGTACAATGCCGCCGTGCAGCCGACGGACGCGACGTTGCTGCTGAAGCCAGGCGCCAAAGTCATCCTGCTGCGCAACGACCCCGACCGGCGCTGGGTGAACGGTACCGTGGCGCGGATTTCGCGGCTCGACGAAAAGCGGGTCTGGATTTCGCTCAACGGTGAAGAGTACGAGGTCGAACCCGCATCGTGGGAAAGCCGACGCTACGCCTACGACAAGGACGCGGAGAAGATCGTCGAAACGGTTGCTGGCACCTTCAAGCAATTTCCACTGAGGCTCGCCTGGGCGCTGACGATCCACAAGGCCCAGGGGCTGACGCTCGATCGGGTCTATATCGATCTGGGCCGCGGGACATTCGCACACGGGCAGGCCTATGTCGCTTTGTCGCGGTGCAGAACCCTGGAAGGTTTGGCGCTGGCGCGACCCTTGACGCCCCGCGACATTCTGTTCGATGTGTCAGCAACTGGGTATCGCGACATTTTCCCGAGCCTGACATAAGCCCTTGAAAAATTAAGGCCTTTTTCGCACGTGCGAAAGGCGCACGCAGATTGTCTGCATTGACCGTCAGGAAACCTGCTTACTCGATTCGATAATCCACTGTAGTTTATGTGTTTAGCGCATCGCCGCAAATTTAATGTTGCGCTGCACAATGGCTCGCGTTATATGGATCTCGCAACGCAATAAGCGGTCCCGCCGCGCCAGTTCAACCAACGCAAAAACAATTCATTGGGAGTTTAAGCCATGACCCAGCAGTTCAATCCGCAAGATTTCTTCGCCGCCGCCAAGGATGCTCGCATTCCTGAGAACGTCCAGGCTTTCGCTGAGGACAGCGTCGCGAAGACGAAGGAAGTGTACACGAAACTCAACAGCACCGCGAAGGACAACGTAAAGGTCCTCGAAGACGTGCTCGTCGCTTCGCACGCTGGCGCCAAGTCCATCGGCGAGAAGATCCTGCGCAACACGGAAGCCAACACCGAAGCCGCTTTCGCCGCCGCGAGCTCTATCGCCAAGGCAAAGACGCTGCCGGAAGCTCTCCGCATCCAGACCAACTTCGTCCAGCAGCAGTTCGCTGTTGCCGGCGCGCAGACCAAGGAGCTCTTTGAGCTCTCCACGAAGGTCTACCAGCAGACGTTCCAGCTCATGAACTCGGCTGCTACCAAGACATTCGAGCAGTTGAAGTCGTCGAACTAATCCGACGCAGCCGTTCCTCCAACGGCTGATGACATGAGCGGACGCCCTGGTCTTCGACCAGGGCGTTTTTCGTTGTGGACGTCCGATTTGCGCCTTTGGCAAACTTCAGGCACAACTCCGGCCCGAAACATCATGACGCTTCAGAAGAAACGCGCGGACCCGCCCGGGCGGGCGCAAGGTTGGACCCATGAAATTCACGCTGAGCTGGCTCAAGGATCACCTCAAGACGAAGGCGAGTGTCGAGGAGATCTCGAACACACTGTCGGCGATTGGGTTGGAAGTCGAAAGCGTACAGGATCCGGCGGCCAAACTTGGTGCCTTCAAGATCGCCCGCATCGTCGAGGCCAAGCAGCATCCCAACGCCGACCGTCTGCGCATCGTGCAGGTGGAGATTGAAAAGGGCAAACCGCCGGTCGAAGTGGTCTGCGGGGCGCCCAATGCCCGCGAGGGCCTCGTCGGCGTGTTCGCGCCGCTCGGCACCTACATTCCCGGCTCCGACATCACTCTGGAGAAGAAGCCGGTTCGCGGCGTCGTGTCGAACGGCATGATGTGCTCGGATGCCGAGCTGCAGCTGTCGGCCGAAAGCAACGGCATCATCGACCTCGATCCGGAGATGGCGAGCCACGTGGGCGAGCGCTACATCGACGTGCTCGGCCTCAACGATCCCGTGTTCGAAGTGAAGCTGACGCCAAACCGGCCTGACTGCACAGGCGTGCGCGGCATCGCCCGTGATCTGGCCGCTGCGGGCCTGGGCACGCTGAAACATGAGACGCGAATCCAGGGCGTAGAGGGCGCCTTCGATTGTCCGGTGGATGTGACGCTGGAATTCGCGAAAGAGACGGCGAACGCCTGCCCGGTGTTTGCCGCACGCTACGTCAAGGGTGTGAAGAACGGGCCGTCGCCCGTCTGGCTGCAGAACCGGCTCAGGGCCGTGGGGCTGCGGCCGATCAATGCGCTGGTCGACGTGACGAACTACATCAGCCAGGAACATGGGCGGCCGTTGCACGTCTACGACGCCGACAAGCTGTCGGGTGCCGTGCGTGCGCGGCTCGGCAAGGCGGGCGAGAAATTCATCGGCCTCGACGGCCGCGAGTACACGGTCGACGAGACGATGTGCGTGATCGCCGACGACAGGAGCGTGCTCGGCTTCGGCGGTATCATGGGCGGCGAAGCTTCGGGCTCCACCGAGGCCACGACCAACGTGCTGATCGAGTGCGCCTACTTCGATCCGCTGCGCACGGCGTCGACCGGCCGCAAGACGGGCCTGGTGACGGACGCGCGTTATCGCTTCGAGCGGGGCATCGATCCGCAGTCGGTGATGCCGGGCCTCGATCTGGCGACGCAGATGATCCACAAGCTGTGCGGCGGCTCGCCGTCGAAGGCGACGGTGGCCGGCCAGGTGCCGGATACGCGGCGTGTCGTGGAATTCGACACCGGGCGCGTGGAAAAGCTTACGGGCGTGGCGCTGGACGCCGCGCAGATCCGGACGATCCTGGAGGCGCTGGGCTTCGAGATCAGCGGGGCGGACGATGCGCTGACGGTCGTCGTGCCGTCGTGGCGGCCGGATGTGCACGGTTCTGCCGATCTCGTCGAAGAGGTGGTGCGCATCGCCGGGCTCGACCGTATTCCGCTGACGCCGTTGCCGCGTCTCGCCGGCGTTGCAAAGCCGGTACTGACGGAGAAGCAGAAGCGGGCACGGCGCGCGCGGCGGCTGCTGGCTGGGCGCGGCCTGGTCGAAGCGGTGACGTGGTCGTTCTTGCCGCGTGGCGAGGCTGCTCACTTCGGCGGCGGGGCAGCCGAGCTTGATCTGGCCAATCCGATTTCCGTCGAGATGACGTCGATGAGGCCGACGCTGTTGCCGGGCCTGCTGACGGCCGTGGCGCGTAACCGCAATCGTGGTTTCAGCGACGCGGCTTTGTTCGAGCTGGGGCAGGTGTATCGCGGGGCAGCGCCCGAGGATCAGCTGCAGATGGCGGCGGGCGTGCGCGCCGGTCAGGCCAAGCTGCGCGGCGCGGGCCGATATTGGGACGGCAAGGCTGCCGATGCCGATGTGTTCGACGTGAAGGGTGACGTGTTCGCCGTGCTGGCTGCGCTCGGGTTCGATGCGGCCAAGGCGCAGATCACGCGCGATGCGCCGGCCTGGTATCATCCGGGGCGCTCGGCCACGTTGCGGCTCGGCCCGAAGGTGGTGCTGGCGCACTTCGGCGAAGTGCATCCGGAGACGCTGACGGCTCTCGACGTGCCGGGGCCGGCGAGCGTTTTCGAGATCTTTCTCGATGCCCTGCCGGCGGAAAAGAAGAAGTCGCGCGCCAAGCCGCCGTTGGCGGCGAGCGATCTGTTGCCGGTGCGCCGGGATTTCGCCTTCGTGCTCGATCGCGACGTTGCTGCTGCCGATGTGGTGCGCGCCGCTGCCAGTGCTGACAAGGCGCTCATCTCAAACGTCAGCGTCTTCGACGTTTTCGAGGGCGGGTCGCTGGCCGCCGAAGGCAAGAAGTCTCTGGCGATCGAAGTGACGCTGCAGCCCGTTGCCGAAACGCTGACGGACAAGGCGATCGAGGCCATTACCGAAAAAATAGTGGCCGGCGTGAAGAAGGCCACCGGCGGCGAAGTGCGCGGCTGATTTGGCGCCGCAATCGGCCGCATAGGTCGCATGACTTGGTAACTGTGATTAGCCTATAAGAGTGCCGCCGATTGCGGCGACCGGCGGGTCGCCGATCGGTCTCATTGCCGCGCCAGCTCGGGAGCCATGCTGCCAATGAACGATATGCCGCAAGAATTGATCATCGTGCCCAAGGGACCGCTGCATCACGTCATCGTCGTGGGTGGCGGGGCCGGTGGCCTGGAGCTGGCGACGCGCCTCGGCAAGAAGCTGGGTAAGCGCGGCAAGATCAACGTGACGCTCATCGAGAGGTCGCGGACGCATATCTGGAAACCGCTGCTGCATGAGATTGCGGCCGGCAGCATGGACGCCGATCGCCATGAGCTGGATTACCTGGCGCAAGGATACTGGACCGGCTTCCAGTACCGCTACGGCGAGATGACGGGCATCAACCGCGCCAAGAAGCAGGTGATGACCGCCGCAACGTACGACGAAGAAAAGCGGATGGTTACGCCGGGCCGCACCTTTAGCGTACGACACGCTGGTCGATCGCCATCGGCAGCGTGGGCAACGACTTCGGCACGCCGGGCGTCGCCGAGAACGCGATCATGCTCGATACGCCGGATCAGGCGGAGCGCTTCAACCGCCGTCTGGTCAACGCTTGCATCCGCGCCAACGCGCAGGAGACACCGGTGCGGCCCGGGCAGCTGCACGTCGCGATCATCGGGGCCGGCGCAACCGGCACGGAGCTGTCGGCGGAGCTGCATCGCACGGCGCGCGGCGTCGTGGCGTTCGGCATGGATCGCATCGACCCGAACAAGGACATCAAGATTACGTTGATCGAGGCAGCGGACCGCATCCTGCCGGCGCTGCCGGAGCGTCTGTCGACCGCGACGGAGAAGGTGCTGCGCGACCTCAACGTCGACGTCAAAGCGAAGTCGCGCGTCACGCGCGTCCGCGCAGACGGCGTGGAGCTTGCGAACGGCGAGTTCATTCCATCAGAACTGGTGGTGTGGGCAGCGGGTGTCAAAGGACCCGATGTCCTGGCGCATCTCGACGGTCTGGAAGTGAGCCGGTCCAATCAGCTCGTCGTGCGGCCCACGCTGCAGACAACGAAGGACGACGACATCTTCGCCATGGGCGACTGCGCGTACTATGTGCCGGCCGGCGAGACGGCATCCATTCCGCCGCGTGCCCAGGCGGCTCACCAGGAAGCCACGCACGTCTTCAAACAGATCAAGGCGCGGCTGAGCGGCGGGGAGCTGACAACGTTCGTCTATCGGGACTTCGGTTCGTTGGTGTCACTCGGTCACTATTCGACGGTGGGCAACCTCATGGGCTTCATCTCCGGACGGAGCCTGATGATCGAGGGACTGTTCGCCAAGATCATGTACCGGTCGCTCTACAAGATGCATCAGATGGCCTTGTTCGGTCCGGTCAAAGTCGCGCTCGACACGCTGGCGCGGACTTTGACGCGGCGGACTGAACCGACCGTCAAGCTTCACTAATAACAACCTATGCAACGTCTTTAGGTCATTTGCACTAGTCATATGGATGTTGTTTGGCAGTATCGAGTGTTCGTGTGCTGAAATAAAGAAAACACACAGCACAGATACTTTGGAGCTTTTGTCTGACGAGGTATTGACGAAAAAATGTGTGCCTGAGTAGATCTCATGTTGTGTCGCAGCAAGGCCGGAATCACATGGACTGGCATCGGGCAGAAGCTATCGTGAACGCGTGCCATGAGGCGTGGAGCACGCGCGATCTGGATCGCATGTTCAGGCTTTACGACCCCGAGGCCGTTTACTCGTGCAATAGCGAGGAGGGCGCCGCCGCGCCGGTACGCTACGTCGGCGATGCGCATCGCGCCTTTCTTACCTCGTTGTTAGACCTCATAGAAAGCGTTTCAGTCGTCGAGGGATTTCAGTTCAGCGGCAACACCGCACGCACCACCGTCGGGTGTTACATGAAGCATTACAGCACCGGCATCGTGCTGAGCGGGCAGTATCGTCAGGTCTTCACGTTCAAGGACGACAAGATCATTCAGCTTGAAGAATTCCATGACGCGGCCAAGCTCGCCACGTTCTGGCGTCTGGTAACGCAGACCGAAGCGATGCTGGCGGACGCCAATCGCTCAGCGTGAATGCTTTATACTTTGGTATTTTTCTAGAAACGCTGTTCGATTACTGCTGCTCGCGGAGCGCCGCCAGCAATTCAGGCGTGGGATAGCTGTCGGCTGGCAGGCCGTACTTCTGCTGCATGGCTTTGACCGCCTGGCGCGTCTTCAACCCGATCTTGCCATCGATTTCGCCGACGTCGTAACCGCGATCCGCCAGACGGCGCTGCACTTCGCGTGAGCTATCGGCGTCGAGGACCGGAATGCCCTTGCGGCCTTGCTGAAACGGCGGGGCTCCGTCGATTCGGGTGGCCAGGTAGGCGGCCGTAATCGCGTAGTTCAGCGACTGGTTCCATTTCAGATAAATGTCGAAGTTGGCGTATGCGAGAAACGCGGGGCCAAAACGCCCCATTGGCAGAACCAGCGACGCAGGCAGATCGCCGTCCTGCTGCAGCGTACCACCGTCGCCGGCCGTCACGCCCCATGCCGCCCACTTCGAAATCGGGTGCTTGATCGTCAAGTCGGCTTCCTGCCACGGCAGTTCGGTTGGCACGCGCACTTCCTGCAGCCAGGGCTCGCCTTTGCGCCATCCAAGGTGCGTCATGTAGTTGGCCGTGGAGCCGATGATGTCGGCTGACGAGCGAAACACGTCGGGCCGCTTGTCGCCGTCGTAGTCGATGGCGTGCTCAAGGTAGCGGGTGGGCAGGAACTGCGTCTGGCCCAATTCGCCGGCCCAGGAGCCGACCATGTCTTCCGGAGTGAGGTCTCCACGATCGATGATCTGCAGTGCGGCCAGCAGTTCGGCACGGAACATCGGCCCACGCCGGCAGTCGTAGGCGAGCGTCGCCAGGGAGCGCAGAATGGGCAGCTTGCCCATGCCGGCGCCGAAGTCGCTTTCGAGGGCCCAGAAGCCGGTGATGACGGAGGCGGGTACGCCGAATTCCTGCGCGACGCGGTCGAAGGTTGCCGCGTTGCGGCCGATCTGGGCGCGGCCATTCTTCACGCGCGCGGGGGTCGCGAGCTTGGCCGAGAACTCCAGGAAGCTGATGGCGAAGATGCCCTGCTTGCGGTCGCGGGCGATGATGCCGCCGTCGAGCGACATGCCGTCAAGGGCGTGGTGGATCGTATTGCTCGAGACGCCCTTGGCGGAGGCCTCCTGGCGGAACTGCGCAAGCCAGCCGTTGAAGTTGCCGCTGTTCTTGCAATTGGCGGGGGCGGGCGGCGGCGGCAGGGCCGCGGTATCGTGTTGCCGCTGGCGCGCGAACCGGAGGCACCGCGGCGGGCGTGACGACCGGTTTTTCCGGCGCAGCGTCGAGTGCATTGGGTGCGGCTGCGGGTGCCTGAGCGGGTGTGGTGGCGGCCGGCTGGCCGGGTGCCGGCGCCTGAGCCGGAGGTGCGGTGCGGATTGGCGGAACGGTCACGGCGGCCGCTGCATCCTGCTCGCCCTCCAATGGGGCAGCAGGTGGCAAGGGAGCGGGCTTGCGCGGCCGCTTCGACCGGCCGGGTGCCTCTTCGCGCGGGCCAAATTCGATGCCTTGGGCGGCAGCCGGCGCCGAATGCGGCACTGCCATCAGCGCGACAGCCACGAGGAGCAACGGGAAACGCATGCTTCAGCCTTGTTCAATTGACGGCGGCAACATGCGCGCTTATCGCCCGCCGTCAAGGCTTAACGGAGGCAAAAGCAGTGAACAATCGATGGACATGCCGAGAGCGCGACCCATCCCCTGCCTCCCCTCCTCGGAGGATAGAATCTGGATGAATAGCCGCATTCAGGCGGCCCAGGATAGCTTGAGCCTTCGCGCGAAGCCGCGACGATGCATAGCGCGGGCGAGTAGCGAGTTTAAGCAGGAAACATGATCAGTCTGATCGTGTCCTCGCCAATGGCAGAAACGGCAATGCCAATGAGCAACCCGGCTGCCAACGCGGCAAAGCAATCCTTCGCGAAGTGCAGGCGTCCAATGTCATGAAATCGTTGTGACAAGGGGTACAGCTCGCATCCCAGCAAATGTGATTGGTCGGTGCCACACAGGCGTGGCACTCAGAGACAAGTCTGAATGCGCGTCCATTGCCTCGCAGATTGGACCAGGCCATGCGTACGTTCCCAATTCACCTCTTTCGCGCAGCCATCATGCTGCTCATCGCAGCCGGCGCGGTTCTGCCTGCAAGCGCCGGCGATGCGCAGCCCCGGCAGTTGTCGGAAACCTACGAGAAGTTTCTCCAGGCCGGGGATCCGGAGCAGGCCATAGCGTTAGGCGAAGCGGCTCTTACCCTTGCAGCGGCGACATCGGAATGGAAGCTGGGGACCTCGCGCGAGGCTTTCCAGGCAGACGTACGCTCCGGACTAGGCCGCGCCTACGTAAATCGCGCCCGCGGCATTCGGGCCGACAACATCGAAGCCGCCATCAAGCACTTCGAATTGGCGCTTTCGCTTCCGTCACGCCCCGCCGGATCGGAAGAGGCGGCAAGCCTTCATAGCGACCTTGCCGTCGCCTATTGGAACCGTATTCGCGGCGACCGCGCTGACAGCGAAGACCGCGCCTTATCGCACTTCGAAACAGCGTTGAAAACGTTCACGCGTGAAAGCCATCCCTTGCAGTGGGCGATGACGAACTCGAACCTGGCCACCTTGGTTTTGACGCGACGGCGTGGAGGTAGCGAAGCCAATGTCGATCGTTCCATTTCTCTTTGGGAGCAAGCTCTGGAGGTCTTAAGCCAGGACAGCCAGTCCCAACTTTGGGCGGCCGCACACAACAACCTCGGCAACGCCTACCGGATACGCACCGCGGGGAGCGCTGCGCAGAACCTGAAAAGCGCGAACGATCATTTCGCGTTGGCACTGAAGGTCTTCACACGTGAAGCCGCGCCGTTTCAATGGGCACAGGTCCAGCTTGCCATCGCCAGCATTTTGCAGCGGGGGCCCGCCTCGGACCAAGAGAATGCAATCTCACGATTTCAGTCTGTACTCGAGGTTTTCACGCGCGACGCCTATCCACAGCAGTGGGCGCAAACCCAATTCGTTCTTGGAAACGCGCTCTCGGCGAACGGCAAATCGCCTGACCAGCGCCGGAAGGCGATTGCCGCCTATCGAGCAGCGCTCACTGTACTCACGCTGCAGGCAGCACCCTTCAATCATCTCCAAGTGACCCGCCAGTTGGGCAATACCCTGATGCTGGCAGGCGATTGCAACGGCGCAGCGCCCGTTCATGCCAGCTCGCGTCAAGCCTTTCTCATGTTGTTCGGAGAGGGGGTCGATGGCTCGAGCACTTCAAGCCTCGTTGCGGAGGCCGGACCGATGTTTGCAGACGCGGCCTACTGCGCCGTAGAACGGGGCGATATCAACGGCGCAGTTCAGTTGGCAAACGAAGGCCGCGCGCGGATGCTGGCAGCGTCGCTCAAGCTGCAGACCGCATCGTCGTCTCCGGGCCAAAGGCTCGAACTCGAAAATCTGCGCGCGGCGATACGCAACGAACAAGCCGAAGTTGACGCTGCCTCCGGCGATGCAAAAGCAATCGCCCTCGACCGCCTGGCTGCGAGACGCCAGGAATTGCTCAAGCTGGTCGAAGCCGTCGCTCCCGCCGGCGGTGTGTCCTCGTCCGCCGTCGCCCTGGCGCGGGAAGTCACGGCTGGCCCCACTGCGCTCGTGATGCCGGTCATCACCGCCAAGGGCGCCAAGATCCTGCTGCTTGCTGGCGGCAATACGGACAAGAGATGGACCGCTCTGGATTTCCCCGGCGTGACGCTGCAGCGCATTTCCGAGATTCTCGCCGGAAACCAGGACGAAGCAACGCACGGCTGGATCGAAGCCTACTTCGCAAACTACTTCGACGACGAGGAACAGCAGAAGCGCTGGCCGCGATGGCTCAGCGCCATCGACGGCATCGGCAGCCAGCTGTGGGACCTGTTTGGACAAGAACTTACAAAGGCGCTGAAAAATCATGGCGTCAAAAATGGCGCGCGCCTCGTCTTGCTGCCCTCGGGCCGACTGGGCGTTCTCCCGCTTGGACTAGCGCAAGACCCGTCAAGCAAACGGCGCCTGCTGGATACATACGAACTTGTTTACGCTCCCAGCCTGGACGCGATCGCCAGCTCGTTTCGACAGATCGCCAATCCACCTAACGCAACCCTGGCTGCTGTGATCAATCCGACGGGCGATCTGCCAGGCACGGAAAAGGAAGGGGCGATCGTTGCCTCGCATTTTCCCGCCGCCTCCAGCGCTTCTCTCATTCGCGACGGTGCCACCGTTACCGCCGTGCTCGGCGCGCTTAAGGACAAGTCCTACTGGCATTTCGCCTCGCACGGCACGTTTGCATGGCAGGACGTCAGCAATTCGGCCCTCATTATGGCGGGCGGCGAGCGGCTCAGCATCGCCCGCCTGTCTGAAGCCGGCGATCTTGGGCACCCGAGGCTGGTTGTGTTGTCGGCGTGCGAAACGGGACTTTCAGACATCGTCACTGCCAACCCCGACGAGTTCATCGGCCTGCCAGGGTCTTTTGCCGGTCTGGGCGCAGCAGGTGTCGTCGGCACCTTGTGGCCTGTCGCCGATGACGCCACGGCGCTACTGATCGCCAAGTTCTACGAGCTTCATTTGGACAGCGGCATGTCGCCGCCAGCAGCATTGCGCCAGGCTCAGCTATGGTTGCGCGATGCGACGACGGGCGAGCTGAAAAGCTTCACGGCCTCGCAAAAGCTCGAACGCAGACACGCCGCGGAATTCAGTCAGTCGCTCAGCCGCGCCGGCAGCCGTATGGGTGGACCCCATCAAATCACGATGCAGAAGGGGCCGGATCCGGAAATCGTCGCGCCGCCGCCCGGTATCGAGACGCCCTATGCCCACCCCTACTACTGGGGAGGTTTTGTCTACACCGGCCTCTAGTGGCGTTTGGACAAAGGGTGCTGAGATTTGAAGGCCGAGCACAATGTCCGTCATTTTCCACTTCTTGGATCCTGCGGCCAAGCAAGCCAAGTCGGAGAGGCCAGGACACTCGGTCATCCACGCGGCGGACGTCTCCGCTCGCGGAACCATGCGCGGTAATCCGTCATTTTTTCACGCTGCGCGTCGGGTGCGCTGCGCTTGCACGTTGCTTTTTCTTCGCCGCCGGATGGCGCCCCCCAGCGTTGCTCGACGCAGTCGTTGACGTTGTAGGCCATTTCCAGATCGGCCGAACGGTCAACGACCTCCTTGAGTGCTAGCGTCCATTGTGAGCCATCCGTGCGGGTGTAAGCGAACTTGCGTTGGGCGAGGTCGGACGTCAAAGAACGCTCTCGAGTTCGCGTTTGACGTCTGCAACGCCCTTGTCTTTTGGCATGGCGTAGCGCTCGGGCCGCCTGGCCACGCGATCGGGAAAGCCTCGCACCACGTCGATCGCATGAAGCCGCAGATCGCGCGACGGGGTGGCGGAGTTCTCCCAGGCACCGGTTGTTTCGAAGATCGAGGCCCTCCGGAATCGCGACCTCTGCATCGCCTCCCACCTGAGGTACTTGCGTCCGTTCTCAACCGACGTCACGCGCGTCTTCACCTGCTCTTTCTAGAGCCGTAATCGCTTCTTTCATGGCGCGCCTCGGATCGAGCGGCGCGGGAGACAGCACGTCGTCCATCACGTCGTAGAAATCCTCGACCTTGAGCATCGATTGGTCGAGGGAGAAGTCACCATAGTCAGCGGCCTTGGAAATCTCGGCATTCGTCAGCCGGCGCAATCCACCGTTCTTGCCAGCGACGACCGGCCGGAAGCGTTTGAAACCGGGGCTGCCGAGGGCGGCATCCTGTGCAAATAGGAAATTGCCACGCCAGAAGCGCTTGCGCGCAATGGTGCCGTCTGGTTGGCCGTCCACGGCGAGGAGAACACCAGCGTTTCCGTCCGACTGCCGGATGCGTTTTGTGAGGACCAGAAGATGGCCATACGGATCTGCGTAGATCGCACCCGGGCGCAACGTCTCTTGCGTGAGGGAGACCGAATAATAATCGGTGTTGTCATCGTCGGCGGCCGCGCGTCCATTGCCGGAATGGACGCCGTTGGCAACGACGGTGTGAACGTAGTAGCCGTATTCCGGGACAAGACCTGATGGCTTGTGCGGAAGCTTAGTCGCGGACGACTTTGTCGAAGCCGGCACGTTGCCGAATAGTCCGAAGAAATCGCTTTCGGCAACCTGTTGTTCCGGCTCGGGCACAGACGTCGTCGGCTTTTCTTTGTCGATGTTCCACCACTGCGGGCACTTCGGTGCCTTTCCACCGGCCCCCCGCGTACATTTGGAGTATCCGTAGGGCAAACCCATCTTGAAGGCGAAGTAAGCGCGTAGGACGTAGGGCAGGTCGGCACAGTCAGGACGGATGACAAGCCCCTTCTCGTCTTCGCGGAGCCCGAGATGGTTGAACAGGATATTGCGAGACTTATCGCGCAAGACGTCATGCAGCGCCGGCCATGACAGGAACTTCTTCGAGCGGCGCATCAAATAGCGTCTCGATCCACGCCGAGTACAGGTTCTCCGTTGCCCGAGTCCATGCGGCGCGAACTGGCCACGTGCTCTTGGTGTTCGAGCGCGGCGGCGTTCCCGGTGAACGCAGCACCGTAACGTCGTGCGAAATCGTGGTGCAGCCGGCTGTCGCGCCTTCGCGCGTGAAGTCGACCCGCCATTTTCCCGGCACTGGCGCGGCCACCTCGGCCGTCCAAAAATATGGCGGTCCGCCGCGCTGTTCTCGTGAGGTGACGGCGACGGCGCCTCCGGGTGCCAAAAGGGACAACTCGCCCGTGCTGGCCGATTCAAGTCGCAACGACCACGCGGAGTGGCGCCCCTTTCCACGGAGCTAGGGGCGAGGTGAGGACCGCGATGTCAGAATGGTTATCGCAGGTCGCGGACTGGACTTGCGCACTCGTGGGCGAAGTCGCTGCGATCAGGAGCAACGCCGCCGTGACGACACTAAGCTGCAACCGATGCATCGCTTCCCCAAGAGCTACGCAGAGGTGACCAGCTTACATGACCCGTTGCGACGCACAATCGTGCATCGCGGCATCACTGGACGTCGCGGCTCAGCCGTGTGCGGTGTGCTTCCGGACGCCAGCATCATGGCCGTCGATGCGTTCCATAAGCCTGGCAGCAACGATGCGGCCGACGCATTCGGCCTCGCCGCCGCACTGGGCTGGCTCACAGACGGCAGCGCGACCGTCATCAACAGGGGCCTGTCAGGTCCGCCGCCGAACACCGGCGGCATTGGCCCATTCCGCCAAATGACCGATGACGGACGGATGCTTCAGTTCACCGGCCGCAGCATGGTCTACGCGCACCGGTGCGACGTCCACTTGCCGAATTGCAAGTCACTGCCGCGTCGACAGACGGCCCGCGGTTTGCTAGCGAGCAAGAGATACCGGGCTCGTCACCGAGATCGACTTTGCCGAGCACTGGGCCACCGCCGACTGACGAAGGCTACGCGCGGCGGCTGCTATCGGCCGTCACCGTGTATCTGCGGCCTCGTGTGCTCATCGTCTTGCTGATGGGCTTTTCATCCGGCCTGCCGCTGGCGCTGTCTGGCGAAACGCTGCGGGTGTGGATGGCCGACCGCGGCGTCGACCTCGGCACCATCGGGCTGCTGTCGCTTGCGGGACTTCCCTACACGTTGAAATTCCTTTGGGCACCGATCGTCGACGCGTGGAATGTGCCGGTTCTCTCGCGCTTGTTGGGGCGCCGGCGGGGCTGGCTGGTTGGCTCGCAAATCGTGTTGATCGGGACCATCGCGTTCCTCGGCACGCGCGACCCGCTGTCCGCGCCGGTGATGGTCGGCATCGCTGCGCTCCTCGTCGCTTGCGCCTCCGCTACGCAGGACATCGTTGTCGACGCGTTCCGCGTGCAGAGCCTGCACGTCGACGAGCAGGCCGCCGGCATGGCGAGCTACGTTGCCGCCTATCGTGTGGGGATGTTGGTTTCCGGCGCACGGCGTGATCGGACTGACTGCGTGGCTAGAGGCAGGTGGTCTCAGCAAAGTCACGGTCTGGCCCATAGCCTATTCGGCGGCAGCCGTGCTCGTGCTCATCGGCATGGCGGGCGCATTCCTCGCAAAGGAACCAGCGAGCGCTTTAACGGTGGCGAAGCCGTGTACACGGCGCCGCTCGACCGGCTCAAGACAGTAGCGAAGGCAGCGTTTCTGGACTTTTTTACTCGCGATGCGGCTGCCGCCATCCTGGCATTTGTCGTGCTGTTCAAGCTTTGCGATGCGCTAGCCGGGGCAATGACGGCGCCCTTCGTTCTCTCACTCGGCTACACGAAAGCGGAGTACGCGGGCATCGTGAAAGGTGTCGGGCTCGCAGCGCTACTGCTCGGCGGCTTTGCAGGCGGCGCAGTGGCGCGCGCCATGCCGCTGCTGGGTGCACTCTGGATTGCGGCCTTCATCCAAATGCTCTCCAATCTGGTGTTCGTTTGGCTTGGGTGGCAAGAAACGAGCCCGTGGTCGCTGACGGTGGCGATCGTCATCGAGAATTTCGCCAGCGGGATAGGGACTGTCATTTTCGTGGCTTACATGTCCGCTCTTATGCCGCGACCCTCTTCATACGGCGACACAATATGCGTTGCTGACGGCGTGCGCCTCCACCGGCCGGACATTGTCTGCTTCTCGCACCGGGCTCGCAGCGCAGGCTTTGGGCTGGCCGGTGTTTTTCGTCACCACTGCACTGGCTGCACTGCCGGCGCTGGCCCTCATGGTATGGCTTGAAAAGCGCTAGCATTCCACAACCTGGAACTGGACCGGAGCGGGCCTCACCGGCACGCGAGGTTGATCGCATTTTGAAGATTGATGAACATCTCGCGGCTCTCGCGACCAGGGCGATCGAAGACAGGATCTTTCCCGGCTGCGTCCTGGGCGGTGTCGGCAGAGGGGACAACACGACCGTCCGCGCATTCGGGTCTGCGACGTACGATGGCGGACCCGGCGTTACGGCACGCAGCATCTATGACGTCGCGTCCCTCACCAAGACAATCGTGACAGCCACGCTTGTTCATCAGCTGATCGACGAGGGCCGTTGCGCGCTGGCAGATCCCGTGTGTGCTTACATTCCGGAGTTTGCGGCCGACGGGAAGGATGAGGTGCTCATCGAGCATCTCATGAGCTACACGGTCCAGCTTCACTCGGCGTACTTCGACGATTGGAAAGGCGATACGTCGCTTTGGACGTTTCCTTCAGCTGCTCGAACATTTACTACGGAGCAACGCCTCGACTCGTACCGAAGGCTTATCTCTATACCGACGCGACGGCGATGCTGTTGGGGGAGTTGATCCGGCGGATCAGAAGGCCAGCGACCTGGATCGCGTTGCCGACGACCACATCTTCTCGCCGTTGGGCATCACCGGTTGCGGCACCGCTTGATCCTGCGCGCGTGGAGAGCAACCGTATCGTGCCGACCGGTTATCGCCCTGATGGAAAGCTGATCTGGGGATTTCCCAACGACGAAAAGGCCGACGTGGCCTACGCGGCCGGTGTTCGATTGGCCTGGCGGGACTGTTCTCAACGGTGCCGGATATCCTGCGTTGGATCGACATGATCTCCGAACAATGCCGTTGCAGGGCCGCGGGAAAACGTTCTGACGCGGGAGCCGTGTCGCTGATGACGCGCGATTATTATGCCCGCAAGGCATTCCGCAGCGCGCTTGGTTGGGGCGACGGGCCGACCTACCAGTCGCTTGCCGGCGCCGGGGGCGAACACCTGCTCGCCAAAGGCGGCTTTACCGGCTGCTTCATGATCGGCGACATGACAGCTAAGTCTGCGGTGGTTCTTCTCGCCAACAGAGTTCATCCGCAGCGGCCGTCAGACACGATGCCGTGGCAGCTGTTCCGCCGAAACGTGGTCAGTCACGTATTCGACAACTGAACCGCTTGGGAAGGCTACTCCGCCGCCGCCGGCATCGCGTGTTGATGCGCCGTTCCGTCTGTCTGTTTCAAGGCCTTGTTGCCCGACAGCGTGCGCAGCACGACGTAGAAGACCGGCGTGAGGAAGAGTCCGAAGAGCGTGACGCCGATCATGCCGGAGAACACGGCGATGCCCATCGCGTGACGCATTTCGGCGCCGGCGCCGTGGACATGACCAGCGGGAATACGCCCGCGATGAAGGCGATCGACGTCATCAGGATCGGACGCAGACGCAGCCGGCAGGCCTCGATCGCGGCTTCGACGGGCGTGCGGCCTCGCCTTCTCGAGCTCACGCGCAAACTCGACGATCAGGATCGCGTTCTTGGCCGCGAGACCGATGAGCACGATCAGGCCGATCTGCGTGAAGATATTGTTGTCACCGCCCGTCAGCCACACGCCCGACATCGCGGAGAGCAGCGCCCATCGGCACGATCAGGATGATCGCAACGGCAGCGCAGGCTTTCGTACTGCGCGGCGAGCACGAGGAACACGAGCAGGATGCACAGCGGGAAAATCAACAGCGCCGTGTTGCCCGCGAGGATTTCCTGATAGGTGAGCTCGGTCCACTCGAGCCGATGCCCTTCGGCAGCGTCTCGGCGGCGATGCTTCTGCCATCGCCGCCTCGGCCTGGCCGGTACGCGAACCCGGGCGCCGGCGCCGCCGTTGATGTCGGCGCGAGGAAGCCGTTGTAGCGCATCACGCGCTCCGGACCGTAGCCTTCGTTCACATTCAGCAACGCGGACCAGCGGCACCATCTCGCCGGCGGCGTTGCGCATCTTGAGCTGGCCGATGTCGTCGGCGCGGTCGCGAAACTCCGCATCGGCCTGCGCACTCACCTGGTAGGTGCGGCCGAACCGGTTGAAGTCGTTCACGTAGAGCGAGCCGAGATAGATCTGCATCGTCTCGAAAATGTTCTGCACGGCGACGCCGAGCTGCCTTGCCTTCGCGCGGTCGACATCGGCGTCGAGCTGCGGCACGTTGATCTGGAAGGCGGAGAACAGGCCGGCGAGCTCCGGGTCTTGCGAGGCTTTGGCGAGGAAGGCTCTGCGTCGCATCGTAAGCGCGTCGTAGCCCAGGTCCGCCGCGATCCTCGATCTGCAGCTTGAAGCCGCCGATCGTGCCGAGCCCGTTCACGGGCGGCGGCGGGAAGATGGCGACGAACGCTTCCTGGATGCCGCCGAACTGCTGCTGCAGCGCCTCGGCGATCGCCGCGCCGGAGAGCTCCGGCGTCGTGCGCTCTTCGAACGGCTTCAAGCGCGACGAACACGATGCCGGCGTTCGAGCTGTTGGTGAAGCCGTTGATCGACAGGCCGGGGAACGCGACGGCGCTCTCCACGCCGGGATGCTTCCAGCGCGATCTCGGTCATCCGGCGGATCACGGCTTCGGTGCGGTCGAGCGAGGCGGCGTCCGGCAGCTGCGCGAAAGCGATCAGGTACTGCTTGTCCTGCGCCGGCACGAAACCGCCGGGCACGGCCTTGAACAATCCCGATCGTCGCGACGACCAGCGCGACATAGACGCCGATCGCGATGCGTCTTGCGCGACATGCAGGCGCGCCGACGCCGCCGCTGTAGCTTCGCGGAGCCAGTCGAAGAACGCGGTTGAACGGGCGGAAGAACCAGCCGAACGACGCGGTCCATGACGCGCGTCAGCCGATCCTTCGGCGCGTCATGGCTCTTGAGCAGGAGCGCGCGCCAGCGCCGGCGACAGCGTCAGCGAATTGAACGCGGAGATGACGGTGGAGATCGCGATCGTGATCGCGAACTGCTTGTAGAACTGGCCGGTCAGACCGCTGATGAACGCCAGTCGGAATGAACACCGCGAAGAGCACCAGCGCGGTGGCGATGATCGGACCGGTCACTTCGCGCATCGCGCTGATACGTGGCCTCGCGCGGCGCCAGGCCGAGCGCGATGTTTCGCTCCACGTTTTCGACGACGACGATCGCGTCATCGACGACGATGCCGATGGCGAGCACGAGGCCGAAGAGCGAGAGCGCGTTGATCGAGAATCCGAGCGCGTGCATCACGGCGAACGTGCCGACGAGCGACACCGGCACGGCGGCCAGCGGAATGATGGACGCGCGCCACGTCTGCAGGAAGAGGATGACGACGATGACCACGAGCACGATGGCTTCGAGCAGCGTGTGCGACGACGGCCTCGATGGAATCGCGCACGAAGACCGTCGGGTCATAGACGATCTCGTAGTCGAGGCCTTCCGGGAAGTTCTTCTTCAGCTCCTCCATCGTGGCGCGCACGTCGTCGGAGATCTCGATCGCGTTGGAGCCGGGCGACTGGAAGATCGGCAATGGCGACGGCCGGCTTGTTGTTGAGCAGCGAGCGCAGCGCGTACTCGGACGCGCCGAGTTCGATGCGCGCCACGTCGCGCAGGCGCGTGACCTGCGCCGTTCGCGCCGGTCTTGACGATGATGTCGCCGAACTCTTCCTCGTTCAGAGCCGTCCCTTGGCGTTGATGGGCAGCTGCAGGTCGATGTCCGGCAGACCGGGCTGCGCCGACGGCGCCCGCGGCGACCTGCACGTTCTGTTCGCGGATGGCGTTGACGACGTCGCTGGCGGTGAGGCCGCGCGCGGCGATCTTTCCGGGATCGAGCCAGACGCGCATCGCGTAGTCGCCCGACGCCGAACAGCTGCACCTGGCCGACGCCGGCAAGGCGCGCGAGTCGTCCTTGACTTGGAGCGTGGCGTAGTTGCGCAGGTAGATCTGTCGTAGCGACCGTCGGGCGAGAACAGGTGGACGACCATGGTGAGGTCGGGCGAGCTCTTGATCGTCGTGACGCCGAGGCGGCGCACCTCCTCCGGCAGGTGCGGCAGGGCCTGCGAGACACGGTTCTGCACCTGCACCTGCGCCTTGTCGACGATCGGTGCCGAGCTTGAACGTGACGGTGAGCGTCATCACGCCGTCGCTCGTGGCCTGGGAGAACATGTAGAGCATGTTCTCGACGCCGTTGATCTGCTGCTCGAGCGGCGCCGCCACGGTCTCGGCAATGGTCTTGGGATTCGCGCCGGGATAGTTCGCGCGGACGACGACCGACGGCGGCACGACTTCGGGATATTCACTGATCGGCAGCGCACAGCGCGATCGCGCCGACGAGGAAGATGAGGATCGACAACACGCCGGCGAAGATCGGGCGCTTGATGAAGAAATCGGAGAAGTTCATGGCAGGGCTCGTTAGGTCGGAGTGTCGCGCAGCGCTACTGCTGCGCGACTTTGGAAGCCTCAGCTGCAGCGTTCGCCTGCTTGGCGGCCGGCGTGCCGTCGATGGCGACAAGTTCCGGCGCAACGGTGTCACCCGGCTTGACGCGCTGCAGACCGCTGACGACGATGCGTTCGCGTGCCGCCAGCCCGTTCGTCACGATGCGCAGATTGCCGGTCATCGCGCCGAGGAAAACCTCGCGATAGGCGGTCTTGTTGTCCGATCCGACGATCATGACGAACTTCTTGTTCTGGTCCGTGCCGATAGCGCGTTCGCTGACGGCGACGACGGGGCCGGACTTCGGCTGTGCCATGCGCACGCGCACGAACTGGCCCGCCATCAGCCGCCCGGTTTTGTTCTCGAACGTGGCGCGCAAACGGACAGTGCCGCTGGTGGCGTCGACCTGGTTGTCGATCAACTGCAGTTTGCCCTGCCGCCGATCACCAGGCCTGGTCCGCGGTCGAGATGTCGACGGGAATGTTGGCGACGTCGGCTGCGGCGTTGGCTTCAGGCGAGAGCGTACCAAGCGCGCGCGTGACCGCATTCTCGTCGGCGTTGAAGCTGGCATATATCGGGTCGACGGAGACGAGCGTGGTCAATACGGGGGCACCAGGCCCCGCCGCGACCAGGTTGCCCACGGTGACTTCGAGACGGCCTACGCGGCCTTCGACGGGCGCGCGCACTTCGGTGTAGCCGAGGTTCAAACGTGCAGTCTGCAGCGCGGCCTTGGCGGCGCGAAGGGCAGCGTCCGCTTCGTTATAGGCGTTGAGGCGCATCTCGCCCTCGCGTTCCGACATCGCGTGCGTGCCGACCAACGGTTTGCTTCGCGTCACCTCGGACTTGGTGAAAGTCACACGAGCATCCGCCGCGGCGACCTGAGCTTCGAGGCGCTCGACTTCGGCGACGTACGGCAATGGGTCGATCGTGATCAGAAGATCCCCGGCCCTGACGATGGCGCCCTCGCGGAAATGCACCTTGTCGACCGCTCCGGCGACACGCGAGCGGACATCCACTCGTTCGACAGCTTCGAGGCGGCCTGAGAACTCGTCCCAGGTTGCGGGTTCGCGCGCTTCGACGATCGCGACGGAGACGGGCGTGGCGGGAGCCGGGTTTGCGGCGTCTGCCGCATAGCTGGTCGTGCCGGAGGCTGCAGTGAGTGCCGCGGCTGCGGCGACACTGGCCAAAAGTGCCCGGCGGATTGGTGTTTTGAACAGCGGCGTCATGAGTATCCCCGATCGGACGCAGATCCGCACAAGGGCACCGGCAAGCGGTGCTCTTTGGGTTCTGCTGTTGTGATGTGACGTGGGCGCGTGACAGGTGGGACAGTGTCAGGTCCGATGCCGACAAGCGCGCGACATCGGATCCGGCACATACATACCGATTGGTAGATATATAGAGCTCCACCTGACCGTGTCAACAGCCATTTGTATCGAAGGGTATGGAAATAGCGAGGACAATTAGGGCGGTGCGTCAACCGGTGCGGTCGCCGGTCCATTTTCCCACCTGCGTTGGAGTGATCCTAGAGCGGACGGTAATTGCGCAGGCGGGTCGAGATCGGTGTCCGCTACTGGCTCTTAGCGCCGGGACGGCATCGTCCACTCTTTGATGCGGTGCGGTCGTGCCGTCTCTCTCTCGTCCATAACTGACCTCGACTAGGCTGAGCCTGATTTCGTGCAACTCGGCAAACCGGCGGCGACCACGTCATCCGGAAGCGAAAGTTGGGCAGGAGGGAACATGCGCAAGGGCCGCACGCCTCCGCTGGTCAAATCAGAACGTTGCCGCGCTACCTATTCGCTGCGGCCAACCCGATGCTTCTTTCAAGCGCATGGACGCGAGGGCGTGGGCAGTACGCTAAACACATAATAGTCTGGACTCATTCCGCAGTTGTGCCGGGGTTAGATGTGGGGAAGCGCGGCACGGCTCTGATATCAATGTCTTTTTATTTATGAAGTTGTGTTGGCGGAGAGGGGGATTCCAACCCCCGATACAGTTGCCCGTATGCCGCATTTCGAGTGCGGTGCTTTCAACCACTCAGCCACCTCTCCAAGCCTGTCGTGACGGGCTCACTAGCGCATGTCGTTGCGACCGCCCAGAGGGCTGCGGCGGGAGCCGCTGGCGCGAAGCGCTAGTTCCAGCGCGCTGACGCCGAGTGGCCAAATCACCGCTTCTGGAAGGCGGTCTGAATAACCGAGAGCCCGCGCGGGCGCAAGGGAAACACTCCGTTGGGCGCCCGATTACCAACCTAAGCTGTCAGCCCTGACCAATCGCAGGTGGCCGAGGGCGTTAATACCGCCCGCGGCTGGTCTGTTGCTGGCGCATTTTGCAGCACCAGCCTCCACGCAACCGGCGGCATTGCGGCCACGGTTACAAACGGCAATCGCGTGTGATTGCAATACCATACGATTGCCCCCGTCTGGCCAATCCGTGACCGCATTTGGGGTCAGGATTGAAAGTTCCACCAACAAACTAAGAACGGGGAACATCGACATGAGCATCTGGGCCCAACGTGTCTTTCCTGGCGCAGCCGAAGATAGCTGCGACCTTGTCCAAGGCGTATTCGCGGAAATGTTCAGGGCAATGGGGAGCCCGTCGAACATGCTGCTGCTGTCGGTCGAAACGTCCTACGAGACGCGCCTGATTGCCGAACTGCCGCACGCCGTGCTGCTGCACGGCCTAGAGGGCTTCGAGCGGATCGATGCCGCCAGCGTGCCGGTGGCCGGCGAGTTGGTCGTCGGCTGGGAGGACCACTTCGAGCGCCAGTTCCGTTATCAGGCGGCGCCGGTGAGCTGATTGGGGGCGGGTGCTTCGTCGCAGTGACAGTTGCCGCGCGTACAGCCGCAGTGCCCGCAATACTTCTCTGCGGAAACATAGGCGATGCCGGTAGAGGCGTTCGGGGCGTCGTCCTCAGGCCGGAACTCGAAACCGCAAACGCGGCAGAAGTTCTCATGCCGGGCCTCAAAGCGTTCACAGGCTTTACAGCGAGACTGCGCTGGCATTAGTCCTCCTTTGATAGACAGGCGGTTCTCTAGCAGACGGCCTTCGTAAATGGTTGGCCTTCTAGGGGCTGGCGGCGTGTGGCCGGTAGCCGTTCGTACGACGTATCGTCCTGAGCCGCCAGGACGGACGCGCCACATGGTAGATGGGGCCGATGAACCTATTTGAAGTCGTGCTCGTCTTGATGGTTATCGCCATCTTCTCGCTGGCCAGCATCCTGTTGCACTACGAGGCGTTGCGAGCAGTGTCCTACGCGCTACCGAGGCTGTCCGTGCGGCCGAGGCAGAAGGCGCTGTTCGTGGTCTGCTCGGCGTTGGTCGCGCATCTTTTGGAAGTGCTGCTGTTTGCCATCGCGTTCTGGTGCTTTTTTGAATTCGATACGCCGAACTCGGGCGGCGGCGTCACGTTCGCGACGTCACTATATATTTCCGTGGAGTCCTACACGTCGCTTGGAACGGCATCCGGTTTTCCGGTGGGGCTGATGCGGCTGCTTGCCGGCGTCGAAGCGGTGGTTGGATTGATCCTCATCGGCTGGACGGCGTCGTATACGTATCTCGTGATGCGCGAATTCTGGCCGGTGGACGGATCAGGGGATTGAGCCGCGCATGCTGCGGTTTGTTGCGCTCAGACGTCGCGGAAGATGGCGAGCTGGTGCAGGAGTTCGCCGAACACGGCGTGCCGCAACGTCAGGCGGAATGAAAAGCTGCCGTCGTTCTCCTGTGTGTGAACGATCGTCATGGCGCCGGGTGACAGCAGTGCGGGAAGGCGAAATCGCAAGGGCCCCGCTTCGAAGAGGTAGTGGCGGGAACGAAACACGAGGGCGCGGTTCTCGACGCTGAGTACCAGCTGCATGCTGATGCCGGCCCCGACGTATTCCTCCAGGCCCGTCTCGCCACGGAAGCGTTTCGTCGACTGGATCATCTGCGGCGTGCGGCCGGGGCGTTCGTAGATGCGCAGCCAGCGCTGCCCGTCGAGGGCGCGATCTTCGGTGACGGCGACGACGGCAGGGCCGGTGGCGCCGTTCATGGTCGGCAGCGGCGCGCCGATGGGCCGCGTAAGCCACGACAGCGCGCGGCCAAGCCACGACATTTCCGTTTGCACGACGTGTCCGCGATACAAGGCGATTTCGCCCGCAGGGAGACGCTTTTCGAAGCGGCGGCGGACCTGGTGGGAAGCTGTTGCCAGGCCGCGTCGCCGAGCAGGACGCGGAAGCGCTGATCGGCCACCGGCGCATCGATTGCGGGTGTGCGTTCGACGTTGGGTTCGGCGATCTGTTGCGCCAATGCTCGCGACACGACGTTACCCCTTGCGGCCCGGCGAGACCAGCCGGGCCACCGCGCCGCCCATGCGAATCAAGCGAGAGAGCACCGGGGACGGCAGGCGCATGACCTCGGCGAAGCTGCGATCGACGCCCTCCATGACGTCGAGCATCTGGTTGAATCGGGCTTTTGCCGTCGGTGACACGGAGCGATCACGCTCGGCCTCGGCCACGCATTCGCGCAGTGTGGCGAGTGCGGGATCGAGTTCGCGCGCCTTGCGGCCGATGGCGATGCGGCGGATCATTTCCAGCATGTCGGCTTCGGCTTCGTAGTAGTCGCGCCGGTCGCCGAGCACGGGCACGCGCTTGATCAGGTTCCAACCCAGCAGTTCACGCAGCGACGTGGAGACGTTGGAGCGCGCCATGGCCAGAACGCCGGCAATGTCTTCCGCCGTCATCGGCTTATCGGCCACGTAGAGCAACGCGTGGATCTGGCTGACGGAGCGGTTGACGCCCCACGCCTCGCCCATGTCGCCCCATTGCAGGATGAAGCGCTCCACGGCTGGTGCTACGGGTTGCTTCTGGACTGTCATTTCTGTCATGACAGAAATATCAGACATGGGAAGCATTTCGTCAAGTGCGGACGGTATGGGCTTGCCGCTAGCTCATCGTCCTCAAGATCGTCATCCCGTGCTTGGCACGGATCGGGCAGGTATCTACGCATGTGACGTCGCAAGGCCTCGTGCTTCGGTGCCGCGAGGTGCTTCCAGGTCGAGCAAATTTTTATACTTGCGTCGGTCCCGACCTACGGCGGGATGACGCTTTGGGTGGAGAGGCGTCGCGGTCGCTTGAGTGAACGCGACGCTGCGATTGAGGGAGCGGCGGCTTATCCCTGCTTCAGGCGATCGAGCTGATCTGTGATCAATGCGAACAGCTGATCCAGGTCTTGCGGGGCGGGAGAGGCGGTGCTCGCCGTCGGGCACTTCGACCAGCTTCACCCGAATCGCCTTCGATGAAGGTGGTCAGCTCGCGCGTGTGGGCGGCTGGAACGTCTTTGTCTTGCAGGCCCTGCAGGATAGAAATTGGCCGGCCGGGATCGAATGGTTTGCGCGCCAGCAAATGCTCGCGGCCTTCCTCGATGAAGCGCTGCGTGGTACGGTAGGGTTCGCCATAGTCGGACGGCCTGAGCGTATAGCCCTGCTCCATCATCTCTTGGCGCGCCGTCTCCGGGAATGCCTTCCACATCAGCTCTTCGGTGATATTCCAGGCGGGGGCAATCAGGACGAGGCCGCGTAGGCGGGCGGCTTCGCGCGCGTCGTTGGTTACCAGGTGGCGGAGCATCAGCAGGGCGATGTGGCCGCCGGTCGACGAGCCGATGACGATTTGCGCGCCAGTGGTCAATTCGGAGAAGACGGCAAGCGCTTCCTCCAGCCAGTCGCCGATGGTGCCGTTTTCAAACATGCCTTCGGACTGGCCATGGCCTGAATAGTCAAATCTGGTGTAGCTGAGACCGCGTTCCGCTGCGAAATGCGATAGGGCCTCGGCCTTGGTGCTGACCATGTCGGACTTCAGGCCCGCGAGCCACAGCAGACCGGGTTCGCCGGGGTGTCCCGCCTGGCTCAAATAGGCAATGCGCCGCCTCGTGGACTTGTTGCCGACGTCGAGAAATTGAACTTGTGGTCCGCTCATCTTACAAAGGCCACCCTCAGATAGACTGGAAGCTCAGCTTGAAGCGCCCGACCATACTGCAGATCGTTCCCGAACTGGACACCCCGGGGGCGCCGACGCCGGCCATCGAAATTGCCGGGGCGATCGTCAAAGGCGGCGGGCGGGCGCTGGTGCTGACGCAGGGTGGCCGGATGGCCGGCCGTGTCACGGAAGCGGGCGGTGAACTGGTGCAGTTTCCGGCCGCGAGCAAGAACCCGCTGCGGATTGGGCCGAACGCCAGCGCCATCGCGCGCATCATCGCGAAAGAGAACGTCGATCTGGTGCATGCGCGCAGCCGCGCACCGGCGTGGAGCGCAAAGCTGGCGGCGCGCAAGACCGGCAAACCGTTCGTGACGACGTATCATGGAGCGTACGGGGAAAAGAATTCGCTAAAGCGTGCCTACAATCGCGTGATGGCCGAGGGTGGCATCGTCATCGCCAATTCGAAGTACACGCGCGATCTCGTGCGCACGCGCTATGGCACGGCGGAGGATCGCATCCGGGTCATCTATCGCGGTGTCGATGGCGGCGACTCGATCGAGGTGCGATTGCGCCGTCGCGCGTGGAGGCCCTGCGCCGGGCTTGGGGCCTGGCTCCGGAAACGCGCGTCATCCTGCAGGCAGCCCGGCTGACGAACTGGAAGGGACAGAGCGTGCTGATCGCGGCGGCGCGGCTGCTGCGCGAGCGCGGGGCGCTAGGGGATGCCGTGGTCGTGCTGGCTGGCGATGCGCAGGGCCGCGACGGGTATAAGGCGCAGCTCGAGGATGAAATCACGACCGCCGGCCTGCAACAGCAGGTGCGGCTGGTCGGGCACGTGGCTGACATGCCGGCCGCCTACGCCACGGCGCATCTGGCCGTCGTGGCATCGACGCAGCCGGAGGCCTTTGGGCGCGTCGGGACGGAATTGCAGATCATGGGCTGCCCGGTGATCGCGACGGCGATCGGCGCGCCGCCCGAAACGGTCTTGTCGGAGCCGGCGGTTGCGGCGGGAGAGAGACGGGCCGGCTGGTTCCGCCGCGTGATGCGAGCGCCATGGCGGACGCGATTTCAGCTGCCCTCGCCCTGTCGGCGCAGGATCGCGCGGCGCTGGGGGTACGGGCGCGGGCGCATGTGATGCGATCGTTTACTCTCGACGCCATGTGCCGGGAGACGCTGGCGGTGTATGACGAGCTGCTGGGATCCAGCCTGCAGGCCGGGTTTACTGGAGGAAACAACCGATAAGTCCGGGTTGTATCCGTCCGTGGCGGCTTGACTTACAACACAATCTTACCGATCTTGCGGCTCAGCGGCCAAAACGTCGCAACTTCTGCTTGGCAAGAGCCAGCGGGAGTGCTTTGCCATATTCAACTACGTCCTGTGTTTCACAAAAATAGTGTTTCACGCGCGTCCCGAAACAACGATAGGAGACTGAACATCCGCAAACCTATGCGCAGCGCGCCCGAGCGCGAGCCACCGGCCCCAAGATCAACGATGCGATCCGGGCACGCGAAGTTCGACTGATTGACGAGAATGGCCAGAATGTCGGCGTCGTGCCCCGCATCGGATGCCATGGACCGCGCCACGAGCCGCGGGTCTCGACCTCGTGGAGATTTCGCCTGACGCAGAACCGCCGGTTTGCAAGATCCTCGACTTCGGCAAGTTCAAGTATCAAGAGCAGAAGAAGGCCGCCGAAGCCCGCAAGAATCAGAAGATCGTCGAGATCAAAGAGATCAAGATGCGGCCCGGCATCGACGATCACGACTACGACGTGAAGATGCGTGCGATCCGCCGCTTCTTCGAGGAAGGCGACAAGGTCAAGGTCACGCTGCGTTTCCGCGGCCGCGAAATGGCGCACCAGGAGCTCGGCATGAACGTGCTGAAGCGCGTGAAGACCGATCTCGAGAGCCATCGCCAAGGTCGAGACCGAGCCGCGCTTCGAAGGCCGCCAGATGGTCATGGTGCTGGCGCCGAAGTGAGGCGTTGCACAGTGCCGATACGTTTTGCGGGGCCTTCGGGCCCCGTTTGCGTTGAGGCACGAAATTTTTCGCGTCGGTTGGCAATGCCGTTTCGGCGTTTCCTAAATGTCATCCTCGCGCGAGGCGAGGGTCCACGACAGCCAAAGCGCGCGCTCGTTCACCGTGGGTAAGCTCAGGTGGGCGATCGCGTAAGGCGCGGCGGGCTTGAAGCGGCGCTGGAAATCGGCGCCGACTGCTGCCGCTCCCCGATGGTCATGAAGTGCAGGGTCAGCAGACAGGTGGCTGCGTCGAATGGGCCTTCCGGCGCCTCATCGATGTAGCCTTGGTGAAGACGCGCGCGGGACGCTAGCGGCCCCAGTGTCTGTGCGGCGAGCTTGAGCATTTCGGCGGACGGGTCGATGCCGTCGAACGTCCAGCCCGAATGGGCGTGCGCAAAGGCTTTCAGCTCCAGGCCGCCGCCGGCGCCGAGAACGAGCACGTCGGCATCTTGCGGGGCGCGCTCAGCAGCAGGACAGCCGTCATGCTTTGCATCGCGGTGTAGCCGGGGACGAAGCGCGGAGGTCCATCGGTGTAGCGAGCCACCGTCTGAGGATCGGAGAACGGACTTGCGTCACGACGCATGGGCGTTCTCCAGCCGATGAGGGCCGCCACGGGCCTTGAAATGCGTTACGAAGGTCCTCGCAGCGAGGCAGAGTCACTTGGCCCACGCGCGAGCAGCAGCGCTTCGGCATCCTCGAATGCCTGATTGAGGGCGGCATTGACCGCCTGTTCGACGAGGCAGCCCGGCGTCTCCGCCGGTTGCCCATGGCGAGAAGAGCGGGGCTGCCGAGCGCCGTGTAGACGTCGCGCATCGTTACGTTCGATAGATCGCAGGCCAGCGTCCACCCGCCGCCGTGGCCTTTTTCCGACCGGACATAGCCGTGGTCGCGCAGGCCGGCCATGATCCGGCGGATCACCACGGGGTTAGTGTCCATCGCTTTCGCCAGCACGTCAGACGTCACGGGGTCTTCGTGCTCTGCCAAGTGCAGCAGGATGTGGAGCACGCCTGACAATCTGCGATCACGTCTCATGCAACTTGATGCGCGTGATTGCAGCGTTGTCAAGTTCGATGGGGCTGGCTGGCGGACAGCGAGCTGGCTCTGCCATAGCGCTGATCCCGATAAGCTCTGCAGTTCTTCTTCGTTTGGGTTCGCGCCCGCTCCTTATGATCCGCAGCATGCATTTCGTTCGTGCTGGCTGACGGCCGGCGCGCGGCTCAGCCATGCGAAAGGAACACTGCGTGACCGCTCTCGAAATCGTAGCCGATCAGGATCCTATACTTGCCAGCTGGGCGCTTCGGCGCATCGTCGATGACCTGGCGGAGTCGCGCAGGCGTGTGCGCGCCGCCGATCCGCGACAGTTCTACGTTGCCGACCTGCCATCGCCGGAAGCCGTTTCGGGTGTCGTCAAAGGCTTGCGGTCGGCACTGTTTCCGCGTCACGCCGGTGGGCAGGACGGCACGGACCAGGGTCTCGATTACTTCGTCGGTTACACGCTGAATACAGCGCTGCGTGAGCTGGTGGGCCAAATCAAGCGGGAGCTGAAGGCGGACGCCACGCGCGACCGTAGCGAGCGGGCGAGTGCGGATGGCGCCCTGGCGATCGTGCGCGAGTTCGCCGAGCGGCTGCCGGCCATTCGCGAAGTGCTGGCGACGGACGTGCGCGCTGCCTACGAGGGCGATCCTTCCGCGAAGAGCCCGGACGAGGTGCTGCTGAGCTATCCCGGCGTCAAGGCCGTCATCCATCATCGGCTGGCGCATGCGCTCTACAATCTCGACGCGCCGGTCGTCGCGCGCATCGTCGCCGAGCTGGCGCACGTGCGACGGGCATCGACATTCATCCCGGCGCGACGATCGGCGGCAGCTTCTTCATCGATCACGGCACCGGCGTCGTGATCGGCGAGACGGCGGTGATCGGCGAGCGCGTGCGGCTCTACCAGGCGGTCACGCTCGGCGCCAAGCGCTTCTCGGTCGATGAGAACGGTGCGCTGGTGAAAGGCATGCCGCGCCATCCGATCGTCCAGGACGACGTCGTGATCTACGCCGGCGCGACGATTCTCGGCCGCATCACGATCGGCCGAGGATCCGTCATCGGCGGCAACGTCTGGCTCACCCGCAGCGTGCCGCCGGGCAGCAACGTCGTCCAGGCGCAGCGCGCGCGGAGACGTTCGACGACGGCGCGGGAATTTGACGCATATCATCATCTGGAATGATTTGCTTATTGCGTAGTTGAATGTGGAATATAATTCTCCAATATAACAGAAACGGGGTCTAATATGGCAGACGAAGTCCAAACCGCGCTAGGCGATGTCGCCGCGCGCCAACTGGCGAATGCGACCAAGACCGTTCCGCAGATGTCGGCGATCACGCCGCGGTGGCTCGTGCATCTGCTGAACTGGGTGCCGGTCGAAGCCGGCATCTATCGCGTCAACAAGGTCAAGGACGGCTCGGCCGTCGAGGTCGCCTGTTCCGACCGCGACGAGCACGCCCTGCCCGACACGTTCGTCGACTACGACGACAACCCGCGCGAGTACATGCTCTCGGCCGTCAACACGGTCGTCGACATCCACACGCGCGTGTCCGACCTCTACAGCGTGCCGCACAACCAGATCAAAGAGCAGCTGCGCCTCGCCATCGAGAGCGTCAAGGAGCGGCAGGAAAGCGAGCTGATCAACAACAAGGAGTACGGCCTGCTCGCGCAGCCGCGAAGACGCAGAAGATCAAGACGCGCAGCGGCGCGCCGACGCCCGACGATCTCGACGAGCTGATCGCCCGCGTCTGGAAAGAGCCGGCGTTCTTCCTGGCTCATCCGCTCGCCATCGCCGCGTTCGGCCGCGAATGCACGCGCCGCGGCGTGCCGCCGCCGACGGTCAGCCTGTTCGGCTCGCAGTTCATCACCTGGCGCGGCCTGCCGCTGATCCCGTCCGACAAGCTCGACGATCTCGTCGACCGGCAAGACCAGCATCCTTCTGATGCGCACCGGCGAAGCGCGCCAGGGCGTCGTCGGCCTCTACCAGCCGGGCCTGCCCGGCGAGCAGAGCATGGGCCTGTCGGTGCGCTTCATGGGCATCAACCACAAGGCGATCGCGTCTTACCTCGTCTCGCTCTACTGCTCGCTCGCCGTGCTGACCGACGATGCGCTCGGCGTGCTCGAGGGCGTCGAGGTGGACAAGTACCATGTCTACAGCTGATTACGCGAAGAACGCCTACAGCGCTCCGGGCGGCGATCATGATGTCCTGCTGACGCGGCTCGTCAACGAGATCACCCGCACGCCGGCAGGCGGCATGGGCCGGCGCCTAATTTCGCCGATCCCGCCGCTGGTGGCATCGGGCTCAGCCCCGGTGCAATCTCAACGAGTGCGCCAGGTCCGATCTCGGAGCCGTCGCCGGTGCAAAGCGCGATCCCATCGGGTGCGCCGCCGGATCTGCCGGCGGGGAACGTGCTGGCGGGAACGGCGCCCAGGCGGGGTTTGGGCGGTCCCAGCGTCGGTGGCGCGGGCGCCAGCCCTGGCGCGGCGCACGCCTTGCCAGGCTTCGGTGTGCCGGGATTGGCCGAACCGCGGCCAGCGGTCGTGTCATCCAAGCCGGCCGACGAGCCGCTCGACGATCTCGTGGCGCAGGCGCTGCTCGGCTCCGTCCACGGCGGTCCCAGTCTTGGTGGCCTTGATGCAAGCCCGGGCATCGCCACGACGACCGGCGCTCCGGCCACGGGGCCGACGCGCGCGCCGTACGGAGAGGTCGCGTCGTTCCATGTGGATCCGCTGGGCCTCGACAATCCGGGCGATGGTGGATTGCAGTCCCTGGTGCATGACGTTCCCCGCTCTAGGGCAGGCGATGGGTCGCCGGCGTCCACGACGGAGCCTGGGTCATCCTTTTATTACGTGGAAAAGGACGCTCCATCGGGCGCGGATCAGTCCGGCGTGCCGCCAGTCCGGCAAGGCACCCATCGGCGGCTCAAAGGTCGACGACCAAGCGACGCGGCGTTTCGATCGCCAGACCGAGCGCGATCCGAAATTCGCGTCGGCGCATCCGCCGTTCGACGTCAATGCCATCCGCCGCGACTTCCCGATCCTGTCGGAAAAGGTGAACGGCCGCCCGCTGATCTGGTTCGACAACGCGGCGACGACGCAGAAGCCGAAGGCCGTCATCGACCGGCTGTCGTACTTCTACGAGCACGAGAACTCCAACATCCATCGCGCGGCGCATGAACTGGCGGCGCGTGCCACGGATGCCTACGAAGACGCCCGCGAGGCAGTTCGCCGCTTCCTCAATGCCCCGTCGATAGACAGCATCGTCTTCGCGCGCGGCACGACGGAGGCGATCAATCTCGTGGCGCAAAGCTGGGGCCGTCAGCACATCGGCCCGGGCGACGAGATCGTCATCACGCATCTGGAGCATCACGCCAACATCGTGCCGTGGCAGCTGTTGTGCTGGCGAAAAGGGCGCGAAGATCCGCGTTGCGCCCGTCGACGATCTCGGCCAGGTGCGGCTCGACGAATACCAGAAGCTGTTCAACTCGCGCACGCGGCTGGTGTCGTTCACGCACGTCTCGAATGCGCTGGGCACGGTGACGCCGGCCAAGGAGATGATCGAGATCGCGCGGCGCTACAACGTCAAGGTGCTGCTCGACGGGGCCCAGTCGGTCTCGCACATGAAGGTGGACGTGCAGGAACTGGACCCGGACTTCTTCGTGTTCTCGGGACACAAGATCTTCGGGCCGACCGGCATCGGCGCGCTGTATGGCAAGCCGGACGTGCTGAACGCCATGCAGCCCTGGCAGGGCGGCGGCAACATGATCGCCGACGTCACGTTCGAGCGTACGTTGTTCCAGCCGGCGCCGCTGCGTTTCGAAGCCGGTACCGGCAACATCGCCGACGCCGTTGGCCTGGCCGCCGCACTCGAGTACGTCGAGCGCATCGGCCTGGACAAGATCGATGCCTACGAGCACGAGCCTGGTGGAGTACGCGACGCATCACCTGTCGCCCATCCCCGGGCTGACGATCGTCGGGCAAGCCAAGGAGAAGGCGAGCGTGGTTTCGTTCGTGCTCGATGGGCTACAAGAGCGAGGAAATCGGTGCGGCTCTGAACGCGGAGGGTATCGCCGTGCGGTCAGGTCACCACTGCGCCCAGCCGATCCTGCGCCGCTTCGGGCACGAGACGACGGTGCGTCCGTCGTTCGCGTTCTACAACACGTTCGGTGAGATCGACGTGCTGGTGGATGCAGTGAAGAAGCTGGCGACCGCAAGATGATCAGGTGGCCGCCGTGTGCGGCCATTCCATGCCATAGATGTTGGCCAGCTGCGACTGCACATTAGAACGACTCGCAAGTCGTTGTGCTGTCACAAAAGTTGTCGTCTCGCTGCCTCAGGATTGGCTACATTGTACGTCGTGATGCACGATCACGCTGTCATGAGCCCATTCAATCAGGAGCGAGGAAATGTCCGTTACCACGATCGCGAAGACCGCAATGCTTGTCGCCGGCGCACTGCTGCTGCAAGCGTCGCTGGCGTCCGCCCACGGGTTCAAGGACTGCACGACCGAAGCCAAGGACAAGTGGAAGCCGGAAAAGGATGCCGAAGCTGCCGCCACGACGGCCGGCTACACCGTCAGCAAGGTGAAGGTTGCCGGCACCTGCTACGAGGTCTACGCCAAGGACAAGGCCGGCAAGAAGTTCGAGCTGTTCTACAATCCCGTCGACCTGAAGCTGATGAAGACGCAGGACGACGACTGACGCGCGTGCTGCGAGCCGCTATCAAGGCGGAACGCAGCCATAGGCGATCAGCATGAATAGAAGAAACGCGCACGATCAGGGTC
Source organism: uncultured Pseudomonadota bacterium (assembly GCA_963846845.1). GTDB lineage: Bacteria > Pseudomonadota > Alphaproteobacteria > Rhizobiales > Hyphomicrobiaceae > JAKAXS01. Next base: position 573,189 of record CAWJXQ010000017.1, read on the forward strand.
TGGGACGCCTTCGTGCGCGTTTTTCATTGGGGGCTGGTGTTGGCCTTTGCCACGGCCTGGCTGTTCATCGACGATGATTATGAAACGATCCATCGCGTTGCCGGGTATGCCGCCGCGGCTTTGATTGCGCTCCGGATTGCCTGGGGGATCGCCGGCACAGGCTTTGCGCGGTTCGCGCAGTTCGTTCGCGCGCCGTCCACGGTTTTCCGGTACCTGGCGGATGTCGCGACGGGGCGGGAGGTGCGTTACCTCGGTCACAACCCGGCGGGTGGCGCCATGGTCGTGGCGCTGCTGGCGATCGTCGGCGCGATCTGCCTCAGCGGCTGGTTGATGACGACAGACGCCTTCTGGGGCAGCGCGCTGATGGAAAAGGTGCACGAGACGCTGAGCAACGTCGCGATGGCATTGATCGCGCTGCACGTCGGCGGGGTCGTGCTGGCGAGCGTGCGGCACCGGGAAAGCCTGATCCGGGCCATGATCACCGGCCGCAAGCGCGCGCCCGAGGGCGACGACGTCTCCTGACCCGCGCCGCCTATTGCGCCGTCCTGTCATGGCCGCATGACTGCCACAGTCTGTCCTGCGGATCGACATAAAGTCGCCAAGGCAACTTGTCCAAATGCCATGCGAATTCTTCGCCCGTCGGCGCCGAGCCGAATTTCAGCATCACGTCACGGCACGTTTCAAGGCTCACTGGGGGACTTTATGCGCAACCGGTATCGAAGGCCGCGCTTTGCGATCGCGTTGCTGACGGCATTGGCGGGAGCAGCGTCGACCGCGAGCGCAGACGATGTCGTCGTCATGCCGTATCGCTGCGCCGTCGTCGAGGGCCGCCCGGTGTTGACGCCCGCAGATGAGACCGGCCATCGCGTGCTGGGCAAGCTTGAAAAACAGAAGGTGAAGACCTGTTCGACCGTCGATCCGAAACGCTGCCGGCAGTGGGCCACGTTTAAATTCGACGTGGATTGTGGTGGCGACCGCGTGCCGTGGATGCAGGTGTTTGCCAACGCCAGCGAACACACGCGCCGCCGTGTCTGGGAGCGGAACGGCCGCCTGCGCGTGCAAAACACACCGCAGCGTAGCAAGCGCATCGACGACATGTGCGCGCGCCGCATGGGGGTCAATCAGGAATGGTGGAGCGTCAACGAAATCTGCGACGAGGTGTCGCCGCTGAACGCGCCGACGGCAACGGATATGCCGGCAGGATTTGCGCCGATGGTCGGATTGGACGCGGTGTTCCTGCCGGAGAGTGCCATCGCCATGCCGCCTGCGCGCATCGCCAAGGCTGCACCGGCGCCGGCCGCGCGTGCGGAGACGGCTTCGATTCAAGCTGCGCCGCAAGCCAAGGCGGCCACGCCAGCAGTGGTGCGAGACGGCGAAATCGCGGAGGGTGAAGAGACAGGCGGCCGCGCGCTGAGGTGGCAGCCGTTGCCGCGCCGGTTGCCCGTCAGCATCAGAGACGTCGACTGTCAAAGCCGACGACACCGTGCGCATGGAGGAGCAAACGCTGCCCAGCAAGCGCCGTGCAAACGCCGTCAAACCGATTGTCACCTCAGCCTGCCCCAGTTGAACGGGCGCCTCCTTCCGCAATCGAGAATCGCGACGGCACCGCCAGCAGAGGCCGCAACACAGGATGATGTGGCATCGCAGCGTTGCGGCGCTTGAGGTGCGAGACGAACCGGCGCGTGTCGCGGAAGCCAACCCGCCTGGCGTGTCGCAGACTGCCGCGCTGAGCGCGCTGCCGAACCGCCGATGGTGGTGACGGCGACGGAACCCGATGCCGGCGAATATCCTTGCCTACGTGCATCGTCGCGCTGGCGAGCGGCTTCCTGCTGACGACGCTGCTGGTCGTAAAATGGCTCGGCCGCGCGGACACGACCGAGACGGTGCCGCAAGACATCAGGACGCGATGATGTTCCGCAAGCCACCACCAGCCGTCAGTGATGGGCGGCTCTGTCGCCGTTGCCCGCAGGCCGGGGAAACTAGAGGAAGTGCTGGGCCCGTCATCCGGTACGGCGCTGGCGGTCGCGACGCATCATTTTACCGCGCCAGCCGCGCTCCGGCGGCAAGCGACGCAGCATGTTGCCCGGCCGATGACGCTCGGCGAGCGCATGCCGAGCACAAAGGACGAGGCACTGGCGTTGCTGGGAATGGGCGTCGCGTCGGAGAGCAATCTTGGATCGCTGAAGAAGATCATCGACGGGTTACGCATGAACTGGCATCCGGACCATGCGCAGGACGAGGCGGACCGGCGGGTTCGCGAACTGCGGCTGAAGCAGATCAACGCCGCCTGGGATATACTGGGTGGAAAAGCGGCCGGGGCGTAGCGATAGCGGCCTCCTGTCATTTTGCTGCCTGGATCAATCGGGGTAACGTGACCGCCGATTGAACGGACGGTGAAATGGCGACCGACACGACCGTCGAAACCAAGGATGAGTTTGATCTCGTTGCGGTATTTCGTGCCGCAGCGCCGGAAACGCGTGAGCGCAGGTTCTGGATCACGCTGTCCGTGGCGTTGACGATCCATGCCCTCATTCTCATCGGGATCGTGCGCTCGGCTCCAAAGCAAATGGGCGATCCGAACTCGACGCCGGACGGTTTGAGCGTTTCGTTCGTGACGGAGGCCGAACTGCGGGACGCGTCGACGGGTGCGGATGGCGGCCCATCGGCGCCGCCGCCGCAGCCACCTCCGACGCCAGCGCCACAGCCCGTGCAGCCGCCTCAACCGCCCGAGCCGCAGGCTCAGCCGCAGCAACCGCCCGCGGAAGCGCAGCCACCTCCGCCGGCGCCGAAGCCGCCCGAGGAGCAGGCCGAGCCGGTGCAGCCGAAAGCCGAGCAATTGGCCAAGGCCGAAGAGACGACGGCTCCGGAAACGCCAACGCTGCGCGACACCATGCCGGCAGACGACGTGCCGGAAAAGAAGGCCGAAGAAACGAAGGCGGCCAAAGAGACGAGCGAGACCGAAGCCAAGGAGACCAAGAAGCCAGAGGACAAAAAGCCGGTCGAGTTGCCGCACGAATTGACGAAGGAGCGGCCCGATCTGCTCGATCTGCCGCCTACGACTACGCCGGCGCAGCCGCCACGGCAGAAGCAGCAGCCCGCCAAGCCGCAGCAGAAGCAAGCCATGCAGACGCAGCCCAATCTGTCGATGCCGCAAGATTCGACTACAACGCCGTCGTACGAGGGACGATCAGCGGGCGTTCAGCGGCCGGCGGGCATTACGCGCTCGGGCGCCAACGACGACTTCGCTCGCGGCGTGATCAAGGCGCTGCGCAAGACGATGCCGCAGATGAACGTGCTGGGGCGCGTGACGGTGAAGATCCTGATCAACTTGAACGGCAACATCGAGAAGGTCGATGTGCTGAGCCGATCGGAGAACACCGATCTCAATCGCGCAATCGTCTTCTCGACAAAGCAGGCGAGCTTCCCGTTTCCGCCCAACGGCGCGACCAAGGACGACCGCACTTTCACGATCACGTACATTTATCATTGAGTGTGGGGTTGCTGCGCAAGCGGGGCCACCGGCCCCGCACCCCGTTCGGGGGGCGCCCCCGAGCCCCCGTTTCTTGGAGGCTCAAGTGACACTCGTTCAGGCGACTTTGCGTTGGCCGCCAGTGTAGCGGTCGGCGGGAACGGAACGCGAAAGCCGGGCGGCCATGGCGCGGCGGGCGGCTTCGTAGGTGGTCCACTCGTTGAGATCGGGAAGCGAGGATCGTTGACCCGCTCACCCTGGTGGAGGCCGCGTCGCAACGTACACGCAGAGGCGGCACTATAGGTGCAGTTGGCGCTGCGTTGCTCGTCACTATGCTGAAGATGAGGCCTTCATGCGAAGATATCGCCGTGCGGCTGTATTGATCGGTTTTGCCATCCGTGGCACGTTACTTGGTAACGCGAAGAAAAAGCACAAATAACTCGCGCGGGAACTCGCTTTCATCGGGAGGAAGCACATGAACGAACAGCTGAAGGCTGAGCATTTCCACGGCGCGTGTCCGCACGATTGCCCGGACACTTGCGGCATGACGTACGAGGTCAAGGGCGGCAAGCTGGTCGATGTTCGCGGCAAGAAGGAGCATCCCTTCACGCGCGGCGGCCTGTGCGTGAAGCTCAAGGACTTCCACGATCACCACGCCAACCCAGACAGGCTGATGTATCCGCTGCGCCGTACGGGCCCCAAGGGCTCGAAGCAGTACGAGCGCATCACCTGGGACGAGGCGATCTCCACCATTGGCGCCAAGTGGCGCGAGATCATCGCGAAGTATGGCAGCCAGGCGATCATGCCCTACAGCTATCTGGGCAACATGGGGCTTGGTCCAAGGCATCAACTCGGGCGATCCGTTCTTCAATCGCCTGGGCACGACCGTGAACGAAAAGACGTTCTGCACGTCGGGCTCGTCGACGGCGTGGCTGTTGACGCACGGCCCGACGGGCGGCGTCGATCCGGAAAGCTTCGTGCACTCGAAGTACATCGTGATCTGGGCGTGCAACACGATCTCGACCAACCTGCATCACTGGCCCTTCGTGCTGGAAGCGCAGAAGCGTGGCGCGAAGATCGTCGTCATCGACCCATTCAGATCTCGTACCGCGAAGGGCGCCGACTGGCACATCTGCCCGAAGCCCGGCACGGACGGTGCATTGGCCATGGGCATCATCAACTCGATGGTCGAACAGGGTCTTGTCGACCAGGACTATGCCGACCAGCACGTGCTGGGTTACCCCGAGCTAAAGGCGCGCGCCGCCGAGTTCACGCTCGACTACGTCGAAAAAATTACCGGCGTGAAGGCTGCGGATATCACGACGTTCGCGCGCGAGTTCGCCACGGCACAGCCCTCCGCGATCCGGATCGGCGTTGCGATCGAACGCTCGGCGGGTGGTGCGCAGGCTTCGCGTGCGATCTACGCAATCCCCGCACTAGCGGGCTCGTGGCGTCACGTGGGCGGCGGCATGCTGCAGTTGCCGCTGTGGGATTTCCCGATCGACTGGGTGAAGGCGGCACGGCCTGATTTCATCAAGCCCGGCACGCGGGTGGTGAACAACCTGCGGCTGGGCCAGGCGCTGACCGGAGAAATGAAGCTCGATCCGCCGATCAAGTCGCTGTTCGTGTTCTGCACGAACCCGGTCAGCCAGTCGCCGGAGACAAACAAGATCGTGAAGGGCCTCGAACGCGAGGATCTGTTCACGGTCGTGGCCGAACATTTCCTGACCGACACGGCGAAGTACGCCGACATCATCCTGCCCTCCGCGATGGCCGCGGAAGCGGAAGACATGATGTGGTCGTGGGGAACGTTCTACCTGACCTACAACGAGAAGGCCGTCGAGCCGCCGGGCGAGTGCCTGCCGACATCCGAGATGTGGCGCCGGCTTGCCAAGGAAATGGGCTTCGACGACGACGTGTTCAAAATGACGGACAGCGAACTCTGCGCCGCCTACATCAATTGGGACGACCCGAAGATGGGCGGGATCGACATGGATCACTTCAAGGAGAAGGGTTTCTACAAGATCGATGTCGGCTCTTGCGATACGCGTGCGCCGCATGCGAACGGCGGGTTCCCGACGCCGTCCGGCAAGGTCGAAGTCTACCTGCCCGATCACAAGAACTTCGTCGCAGGACCGTTCCGCGCGATGTACGAGGGTGAGCAGGACGGTACGCCTGTCGATCCGTTGCCAGCTTACGATCCACCGCGCGAAAGCCCGGTGACGAACCCGGAACTGGCGGCGCGCTACCCGCTCAACATCATCTCGCCGAAGAGCCACGGCTTCCTGAACTCGTGCTACGCCAACGAGCCGCACAAGATCCGGGGCCAGGGCGAGCAGTTCGTGATGATCTCGCCGGCCGATGCCGAGACCCGCAACATTCGCGAGGGCGATCCGGTGCGCGTTGCCAACGACCGCGGCGCATTCGAGGGCCTGGCGCGGGTGACCGATGACGTGAACCCCGGCATCGTGGTGGCGACGCTGGGCTATTGGCGTTCGCTCAACCGCTCTGACGGATCGGTCAACTCGATCTCGTCGGATGCCTGGAGCGGGCTGGGCCGCGCGCCGACGTATTCCGACAATCTGGTGGAAGTGACCCGGGTGAACTAAGCCGCATCGGTAGATACAAAGGCCGCGTTGCTCCAAGAGCTACGCGGCCTTTTTTGCAATTTTATGTATAATCTGCTCTCAACCACATAATTTATGAGATGTTTAAAAGACTCAGGCTATTCAGAATTGTCCAATAGCTTTGAGGGTCCCATGAATTGTCTTCTGCTTATTACGATCGCGAGTGCTGCGAGCATTGCGGCTGGCGTGCAACTGGCGCAGGCCGACAGCTGGAAGTTCAACCTCGAGAACCTTGGCAATACGCCGGTCGTCGAGTTCCGTACCCAGGAAGAGGGCGAGTGGAGCGAGAACTGGATCGAGAAGCGTATCGAGCCTGGCGACAAGGTTGAGCTCGACTTCGAAACGTCCGAAGGCCAGTGCTCGGTTCGCACGCAGGTGCGCCTGGTCGATGGAGCGTATTTCGATGCCGACGTCGACTACTGCAAGGCGAAGAACCTTGAGATCCTGGTCGACAAGCTGATCTGGAAGCCTTGACGCAAACCAGGGGTCAGACCCATGGGTCTGACCCCTTATTCGACGCGTCTCAATACAGACCCAGCGGGAAGTAGCGGTTGACGATTTCCTCGAAGCGGCCGGAGCGGCGGATGCGCTTCAGCGCGTCGTTGATCTGGGCTTTCAGCATGGGGTCGTTGCGCGCCACGGCAATCGCGAGGCCGTCGCCGAAATACTTCGGCTCCAGGAAGCCGCCGCCTTTGAATTCGCAGCAGCCGCGCGCCAACGTGCCCTTCAGCCAGTAAGACAGGCTGATCGCATCGTCGAACAGGAAATCGACCTTGCCTTGCTGCAGGGCGTCGCGCGCCAGCTCGACATTCTCGAAGGCCTCGATGCGGCTGTCGCGGAAGAAGGCGCGCAGGAACGCTTCATGCGTCGTGCCCTTCGCTACCCCCAGGCGCTTGCCGTAGAGGTCTCCGGGATTGACCTCGGTCGCCTCAGAATTGGCGGGGCCTGCAAAACGTCCGGGCGTCTGGAAGTAGCGATCGGTAAAGTCGACGTCGTTGGCGGTGGGGCCGCCGACGGTCTGCGCGGCAATGACGGCGTCGGCATCGCCGCGCTTCATTGCCAGCATCAGTTCTTCCCAGGGCCGCACCTTGATGTCGCAAGCCGCGCCCACTTCCAGGCAAACGGCGCGCGCCAGGTCGACGTTGAGGCCGGTGAGGATGCCTTCGTCGTCATAGTAGTTGAACGGCGGGAAATCGTCCGTCGTCAAGAAGCGGATGACGAGGCGTTTCTGAGGTGCCTCAGAGCCTTTTGCGACGGGCGCATTGCCGTCGGCCGCGCCGGCCGGTGCAGCCGGGGCCTGCGCCAGCGCGTTGGCGGACAGGCCGGCAAGCAACAAGAGCGCGCCAAACAGCGCGACCTGCATAAAAACCCTTCCACAATTCAAGGTAGCCATATTACGGTGTGCACCGATTAAACTTGTGATTTCTGCTTTTTCTTCAGTCAGATTCGGCCAGCCGCTCGCATGCTCGATGAAGCTTTCCAATGCTCTGCTACGGCCAAGTCCGGCCGGGCAACGCATGTTTCGCCGGACGATAGCGCTCCCTGCCGCCGCCTCCAAGACGCAACGTTCGGGCTGCGGTGGCAACACCCGGAGTTATCCGCAGCTGGTGGAGCGGTGTTGTGGCAGCGGACGGCTTTTGCCGGCATTGCGGCCCTGCTTCTGGCCGGCTGGCTCTCTTGGCTGGAGGCGGAGCGGTCTCTGTTAGCGGCCATCCTCATGGGGACGTTCATCTGCATCATTGCGGTGCGTTGCCTGGTGCTTTGGACGATTCTGGTTCCAAGCACGCCGCCGACAGTGAACGAGCCGCGTCTGCCGGACGACCACTTGCCTCCCTACACGGTGCTGGTGCCCATGTACTGCGAGACGGAAGTGGCGTCCCAGTTGATCCGCGGCCTGGCGGCGCTCGACTACCCGGCCGAAAAATTGCAGATCCTTTTCATCTGTGAAGAACATGACGTGCCAACACATTCGGCCCTGCGTCATGCCGGCTTGGCGGCAAACATGCGTCTGGTCGTCGTGCCGGATGGCCAGCCGCGGACGAAGCCGCGGGCGCTGAACTACGCGCTCGCTGATGCGACCGGCGACTATGTCGTGGTGTACGACGCGGAGGACGAGCCGGAGCCGGATCAGCTGCGCAAGGCCGTTGCAATTTTTCGCGATGGCGCGCCCAATCTCGGCTGCCTGCAGGGCCAACTCAAGATCTACAACGCGGAGCGCTGCTGGCTGACGCGGCAGTTCGCCATCGAATATGCGGCGCTGTTCGGATTCATCCTGCCGGCGTTCGAGCGCTTCGGCCTGCCGATCACGCTGGGCGGGACATCCAACCATTTTCCGCGCCGTGTTCTGGCCGACGTGGGCGCCTGGGATCCCTATAATGTGACGGAAGATGCCGATCTCGGCATCCGCCTTGCGCGCTTCGGGTGGCATGTGGGCGTTCTGCCATCGGCGACGTGGGAAGAGGCACCCGACACCTACCGCGACTGGCGGCAGCAGCGTAAACGCTGGCTAAAGGGCTGGCTGCAAACGGCGATCGTTCACACGCGCCAGCCGCTGCGTGCGGCGCGCGAACTGGGGCCGGTGAAGTTCGCCGCGGTGCATGTGACGCTGGCGAGCATGCTGCTCTCGGCCTTCGTGCATCCGATTTATGTTCTCGCACTCGTTGCCTCCATCGCCAAGCCGGGCGTGGCGTTCGATGGCTGGTGGTGGGCTGGGTTGATCGTTTTTCTTGCGGGATACGCGGCGAGCCTCGCCGTGGCGTTGGTGGCGGCGCGGCGAAGCGGGCATCGCGGATTGGAGCGGCATGTCCTGGCGATGCCGTTTTACTGGTTGCTGATCTCTGCCGCCGCGTACGGCGCGGTCTACGAGTACTTCGTCAGGCCGTTCCATTGGAATAAGACGCCACATGCCGGACGCCGCGCCTCGGCGCAGCGATCTGCGCGCGGCACGCCGGCGTTAGGGACGCCAGTTGAGGAAATTGCCGATCAGTTTTAGGCCGAGGTGCTGGCTCTTCTCGGGATGAAACTGGGTGCCGGCGATGTTGTCGCGCGCAACGATTGCCGTCACCGCGCCGCCGTAGTCGGTTTCCGCCACCACATCGTCGCGGCGCTCGGCGGCGAGATGGAACGAATGCACAAAGTAGGCGTGCATGGCCGCTGGCGCCGGTCGTGATGCCGTCGAGGAGCGCATGCGGGCGCAAGGCGTTGAGGTTGTTCCAGCCCATGTGCGGAATTTTCAACGCGGCATCGGACGGGGTGATGGCGCGGACCTCGCCGGGAATCCAGCCGAGGCCATCGGTGACTTCGAACTCGAGGCCGCGGCTCGCCATCAGCTGCATGCCGACGCAGATGCCGAGGAATGGGCGGCCATCGTGGCGGACGGCGCGGGTCAGGGCTTCTGCCAGGCCGGGCACTGCGAGCAATCCGCGCTTGCAGTCGGCGTAGGCGCCGACGCCCGGCAGGACGATGCGATCGGCGGACGCGACGTCTTCGGCGCGCGATGTCACGAGGATCTGCGAAGGCGCTTCGCTCTCTCTCGCGGCGCGCTCGAAAGCCTTTGCAGCCGAATGCAGATTGCCGGAGCCGTAGTCGATGATGGCGACGCGCTGCATGTGAATTCAGGGTCCCGCCGCAAAGAGGCGCCGCAGCATGCTCAGCTGATGAGAGGCATCACCGGGAAGTGCAGCGGGCTTGTATTGGGCCGGCTGCCACGCGTTGAAAAAGCGGATTTCACATTCCTCGAAGTTTGCGCCGCTGACGACACCTACCTCGGTCCAGCCGAACGAGCTCAACGACCAGCGTTCGAAGTTCACGGCTTCGAAGCCGAAGACGATGCCGAGCACCAACAGTGCCAGCAGATAGGCTGCCGGGCGGTGCGCCGAGCGGCGTCGAGCCCGACGACGATCGAAGTCGCGAGTGCGAGGTAGACCAGCGTTGCCAGCCACGCGCGGCGATAGATGAGGGCTACCGGCGGCAGGATCGCCACCGGCAGCGAAAAGCCGTCGCGCAGGAACACGAGTTCGTCGGCGCGCTGCTGCAGCTCGGCGGCGTGATCGGGCCGCTCGTGCACGCTGCACACCACATCGTTACGCCGCAAGCAGCAGTCCGATCATACGGCCAGCATTCCTTTGGTCGAAGGCACGCGGCCAGTCTGGCGCGGATCGATCGTCAGCGCCAGCCGCAGTGCACGTGCCAAGCCCTTGAAGCAGGTTTCGGCGATGTGGTGATTGTTCTCACCATACAGGTTGGCGACGTGCAGGGTGATGCCAGCGTTCTGCGCGAAGGCCTGGAAGAATTCGCGGAACAGCTCCGTGTCCATCTCGCCAAGCTTGTCGCGCGTGAACGTGACGTTCCAGATGAGATACGGCCGGCCGGAGACGTCGAGGGCGACGCGCGTCAGCGTTTCGTCCATCGGTAGATGCACGTCGGCGTAGCGCGAGATGCCCTGCTTGTCGCCGAGCGCCTTGGCGACCGCCTGGCCCAATACGATGCCGCAGTCTTCCGTGGTGTGGTGGAAGTCGATATGCAGGTCGCCCTTGGCGCGCAGGGTGATGTCGATCAGGCCGTGCCGGGCCAACTGCTCCAGCATGTGGTCGAGAAAGCCGACGCCGGTCTTAATATCGTACGCGCCCGTGCCGTCGAGATCGACGGTGGCCGAAATCTCGGTTTCCTTGGTCTTGCGCGTGATGGTCGCTTGCCGTTTCACGTTTCGCCTCGTCGCTTTCAATATAACGCGCCGGTTCAGGGCGGGGTCGTCCCTTGCGCGCTCGAAGCGTAGCGTTTATCAGCTTGAGGCTCAGGGTTAAAGGCCGCAGCGCGGCGTTCCCGGATCTTGATTTACAACCTCCCCACACCAACGTCTCGGGACTGATGACCTTGACCTCGCACAATGCCTCCGGCCCCGAAAGCTGGCACGCCACGACAATCCTTACCGTCCGGAAGGGCGGGAAGGTCGTCATCGCGGGGGACGGGCAGGTGAGCCTCGGCGCGACGATCATCAAGGCCAACGCGCGCAAGGTGCGTACGCTGGGCAAGGGTGACGTGATCGGCGGATTCGCTGGTGCGACGGCGGATGCCTTTACCCTGTTCGAGCGGCTGGAAGCCAAGCTGGAACAGTATCCCCGGCAGCTCACGCGGGCGGCGGTGGAGCTGGCGAAGGACTGGCGAACCGACAGGTATCTGCGACGTCTGGAGGCCATGATGATCGTGGCCGATGAAGCGACAACGCTGGTGCTTACCGGTACCGGCGACGTGCTGGAGCCGGAAGCGCACGTGATGGGCATCGGCTCGGGCGGCAACTATGCGCTGGCGGCGGCGCGCGCGCTGCTCGATACCGATCTGGATGCCGAGGCGATCGCGCGCAAGGCGATGTCGATCGCTGCGGAAATCTGCGTCTATACGAACACCAACTTCGTCGTCGAAACGCTGCCGTCCGGCAAGTAGCGATCGCATCGGCCATCCATCGAAAGCGTCATGACCAACTTCTCGCCCCGTGAAATCGTCTCCGAACTCGATCGCTACATCGTCGGCCAGAACGACGCCAAGCGCGCCGTTGCGATCGCCTTGCGCAATCGTTGGCGGCGGCAACAGCTGACCGGCGACCTGCGCGATGAGGTGCTGCCGAAAAACATCCTGATGATCGGGCCGACGGGCGTCGGCAAAACGGAAATCTCGCGGCGGCTGGCGCGGCTTGCCGGTGCGCCGTTCCTCAAGGTCGAGGCCACGAAGTTCACCGAGGTGGGCTATGTCGGCCGCGACGTGGAAAGCATCGTGCGTGACCTCGTCGAGGTCGGCATTGCGCTCGTCAAAGAGGTGAAGCGCAAGGGCGTGCGCATCAAGGCCGAGAAGGCCGCCGAGGAACGCGTTCTGGATGCGCTGGTGGGGCCGACGGCGTCTCCGGCCACGCGTGAGAGCTTTCGCAAGCGGCTGCGCGAGAACGAGATGAACGATAAGGAAATCGATATCCAGGTGGCCGATGCGCCGGCTGGGTTGCCGATGTTCGATATGCCGGGCATGCCCGGGGCCTCGATGGGTGCCATCAATCTCGGCGACATGCTCGGCAAGGCGTTTGGCGGGCGGACCAAGTCGCGGCGTGTGACGGTGCGTGACAGCTATGAAGTGCTGATCGCTGAGGAGAGCGACAAGCTTATCGACGGCGATCAGATTACCGCCGAGGCCATTGCCGCCGTGGAAGCCAACGGCATCGTGTTCCTCGACGAGATCGACAAGATCTGTTCGCGCGGCGACGGCACGCGCGGCGGAGCGGACGTGTCGCGGGAGGGTGTGCAGCGCGATCTGCTGCCGCTGATCGAGGGCACGACGGTTGCGACCAAGCACGGCCCGGTGAAGACCGATCACATCCTGTTCATTGCCTCGGGGGCGTTCCACGTTTCCAAGCCGTCGGACCTGCTGCCGGAGTTGCAGGGACGTCTGCCTATCCGCGTCGAACTGCAGGCGCTGACCCGCGACGATTTCCGGCGCATTTTGACTGAGCCGGAAGCGAGCCTCATCAAGCAGTACGTGGCGTTGATGGCAACGGAAGGCGTGACGCTGGCATTCTCCGACGATGCCATCGATGCGCTGGCGGATACTGCTGTGCTGGTCAATTCGACGGTCGAGAACATTGGCGCACGGCGGCTGCAAACCGTTATGGAACGCGTGCTTGACGAGATTTCGTTCACCGCGTCGGATCGCTCGGGAGAAGCGATCCCGATCGATGCGAGCTACGTGACGAGCCGCGTCGGTGAGCTGGCGAAGAACGCTGACCTTTCCAAATTCATCCTTTAATTATCTGCAGTGCATTTGCGGCACAGCGGCACGAAAGAATTGCTCTGGGACGTATGTTCGCCGATGGAATTCCGACTATAGTGCGCTCCATGCTGGAGAGTAGGGCGCCGATCAAGGTCCGAAGTGGCAAGCCTGGCGATGCCAAGGCTCTGGCTGGCGTGTTCAAGGAATCCTGGCAGCAGGCCTATCGCGGCATCATTCCTCACGTGCATCTGGAATACATGATCCGCCGGCGCGGTCCCGATTGGTGGCGCAGCACGGTGCGCGCGGGAGATACCGTTCTTCTCGTCGAGTTGGAAGGTGAAGTCGTCGGCTATGCGACGACGGGCACGGCGCGGACGCGCGGGCCCTATCAGGGCGAGATCTATGAGATCTACATGATGCCGTCACACCAGGGGCTGGGGTTCGGCGAGTACTTGTTCGAGGCAGCGCGCGCGGGTCTCGACAGCCGCGGGTTGAACGGGCTGCTCGTTTGGGCGCTGAGCGAAAACAGCAGCGCGACGGATTTCTACTGGCGACGCGGCGGCCGGCCGGTGGCCAAGACGATCGAGCACATTGGCGGGGCGAAACTGGAGAAGATCGCCTTCGCCTGGCAGTAGATCGGGCTGTCGCGAGACGGTTGCGGACTGATCCCGGCCATCTGCACCTATCGACTGCACATCGATCCATCCAATCACATCACATTGGGCTCTTGCCGGTGGCGCCCGCGATGGCGGGTTCCTGCCGGCAATCGAATGTGCGCGCCTGCCGGTCGGCGATCTCGCGGGCCAGCACCATGGCATTGCTGTTGGCCAAGGCATCGATGCGAGCCACCTGACAGCTTTCGTTGTCCGTTACGCGGGTGACCACGACGACTTCGCCGCGCGCCTCCATGCTTTGCGTGAAGTAGCGGACGATGGTGGCGTACGGCACCACTTTCTTGTCGCGAATGATGAAGCGCCATTCCACCGCGGTGCGCGGCGACTTGCCGTCGAACAGGGTGTTGGCGACGCCCAGGCTTTGCCTGGCAGCGCGCCGGGCGTGGCCCGCGCGGCCGGCGCTGACGAAGGTGTGCAACTGGGCAGTGGCAACGTAGATGGGATAGCCCGGCAGACCGTTGCACTGCCAAGCTGAGCTGCCGGCCGGCCGGCACTTGCTGAGTTCAATGGTGCTGTAGCGGCTTTTGGCCTGTTGCACGGCTGAGGCGCCCGGCGCGAAAGCCAGGCTGAGAATGATGGCCAAGGCGAATGGCCGCACGTGCATCCGTCGGAAGTCCTCCGCAGACCTAGCAAATCCCAGATGGCAGGCGTTCAGGGGAGCCGCTTTTTCGCCATTTGCGCTGCAGTCTATTCATGATCTTGGCCGAAATCAGGGGGTGAATTCGGGCGGGATCTGTGGAAAGTGAGCGCACTATCGCGACATTCATGTCGTGCCGTCATGGAGATCTACAGACATGCGCATCGAAGCCATTCCGATCGGAAAGAACCCACCCGACGACATCAACGTCATCATCGAGGTGCCGGTCGGCGGGGAACCCATCAAGTACGAGATGGATAAAGCCTCGGGCACGCTGTTCGTGGACCGCTTTCTCTATACGCCGATGCGCTATCCGGGGAACTACGGCTTCGTTCCGCACACGCTTTCGGCCGACGGCGATCCCATCGACGTTCTGGTCTGCAACACGCGGACGATCTTTCCTGGCGCTGTCATCAACTGCCGGCCGATCGGCGTTCTCGTGATGGAAGACGACGGCGGCGGCGATGAAAAGATCCTGGCTGTACCCAGCTCCAAGCTGACGCAGCGCTACGACAAGATCCGCACGCTTACGGACCTGCCATCCATCACGCTGAACCAGATCGAACATTTCTTTGCCCACTACAAAGATCTCGAGCCCGATAAATGGGTTAAAATCAAGGAGATGGGTGACGTGACGATGGCGAAGTCGCTGATCGGGGACGCCATTGTCCGGGCTCGCGACGCCGGCAAGGGCAAGGCGTAAACCGTCTACCAAACGCAGCCCTTTGCGGGCCGGGCGCAGGTTGCTATATCGGCGCGGGCATCTGGTTCTGCCCGAGCTTGGGTTCGGAAAACCGCTTCACACTTTGTCCGGAAGCACTCTGAGAGGATCGAGCGTGAGCGACATCAAGATCGCCGTCATGGGCGCGGCCGGACGTATGGGCCGCGAGTTGGTCCGTGCCGTCATCGCGCAACATGGCTGCACTGTGTCTGGCGGTATCGAGCCCGCCAGCTCGCCTGCTGTCGGCCAGGACGTGGGAACGCTTGCCGGCCTGGGGCCGATTGGCGTGACGGTCACCAGCGACGCCCTCGAGCTGATCGCGCGCTCCGATGCGATCCTGGATTTCACCTCGCCGGCCGCTACCGTGGAGTTTGCGGGATTGGCGGCGAACGCGCGTATCGTGCACGTCATCGGCACCACGGGCCTGAGCGAGAGTGACGATGCTGCCATCGCTGCGGCCGGGCGCCACGCCACGATCGTGAAGGCCGGCAACATGAGCCTGGGCGTCAATTTGCTGGCGGCGATCACGCGCAAGGTGGCCGAAGCGCTCGACCAAGATTTCGACATCGAGATCGTGGAAATGCATCACAAGCACAAGGTCGATGCGCCATCGGGCACGGCGTTGATGCTGGGGAATGCTGCAGCGGCAGGCCGGGAAGTGAATCTCAAGGAACATACGGCGCATTCGCGGCACGGCCACACCGGCAGCCGCAAGCCGGGCGATATCGGATTTGTCTCATTGCGCGGCGGCGACGTGGTGGGCGACCATACCGTCATCTTCGCCGGGCCTGGCGAGCGCATCGAATTGACGCATCGCGCGACCGACCGGTCGATCTTCGCGCGTGGTGCCGTCAAGGCGGCGATGTGGGGACGCGGCAAGGGGTCGCCTGGCGTTTACGCCATGAGTGACGTTCTGGGACTATGATGACGGTAATGGAGAAAGTCCGCCGCATGGATGCGATGACGAACAGCCTCGTGCTGGTGCGCCACGGCGAAAGCGAATGGAATCGCAGAAATCTCTTCACCGGCTGGAAGGATCCCGACCTGACGGAAAAGGGCGTTATCGAAGCGCGCTGGGCGGGCCGGGTGTTGCGTGACGAAAAGCTCAAGTTCGACATCGCCTTTACGAGCGAGTTGAAGCGGGCGCAGCATACGCTGGAGATCATTCTCGACGAGAGCCGGCAGCCGGACGTGGGGACCATCCGCGACCTGGCGCTGAACGAGCGCAGCTATGGCGATCTGTCCGGCCTGAACAAGGATGAGGCGCGCGAGCGCTGGGGCGAAGAGCAGGTAAAGATCTGGCGCCGCTCGTTCGACATTGCGCCACCGGGCGGCGAAAGCCTCAAGGATACCGCCGCGCGTGTGCTGCCGTACTGGCAGACGCAGATCTGGCCGCGTGTGCAGGCCGGCGAAACGGTGATCGTCGTGGCGCACGGCAACTCCCTGCGCGCGCTCATCATGCATCTGGAAGATTTGACGGGCGATGAAATCATCGCGCGCGAGCTGGCGACGGCCGCGCCAATTCTCTATCGCCTCAATGATGAGGGCAAGGTGGCGGAACGCAGGGAACTGGTAACGTCCAAGGGACGCGATCATGGCCTGGGATGAGTTGGGGCGAATGGCCGAAGAAGATAACAATCGCGATCGCGAGCGCTGGATCGGCGTGTGGATCGGTGCTCTCGCCGTCATACTGGCGATCTGCTCGATGGGTGGCAGCAATGCCGGCAAAGACGCGACGCTGAAGAATATCGAAGCGGCGAACACGTGGGCGTTCTTCCAGTCGAAGAACCTGCGGCGCCAGGCCATCCGCCTGCAAGCCGACGAGCTGCAACTGCAGCTGGATACCAACAACACCATGCCGCCGCCGACGCGAACCGCGATCGAGGGGAAGCTGACGGAGTACCGCGATCTCGACAAGCAGCTGACGAGCAACAAGACGAATAACGAAGGCCTGGACGAACTCTGGACAAAGGCGAAGGCGCTGGAAGTGGATCGCGATACGGCGATGCTAAAGGATCCGTATTTCGACTACGCCGAAGCGGCTCTGCAGATCGCCATCGTGCTGGCATCGATCTCGATCATCACCGGCGGCGTGTGGATGCTGTTCGGCAGCATCGGCCTGGGCGTGCTCGGCATCTTCCTGACGGTCAACGGCTACACGCTGGTGATGAGCGTGCCGGGTATCGGCTAGCAGGATCGCTTCAACGGGCGTTCTATCCGGGCTTGAGGCGCCACTCCGCCGTTTCATATCTGGCCGGCAGGATATCTGGATTGCCGAGAGCTTCGGTCTCGTCGAACCAGCCGTCGCGCTGGGAGTCGGGGAGCTTTGCGCCGCACCACGGGCAGAAGCTCATGAGCACGTACGAGGCGCCGCCGTCGTGAACGACGACGCCATATTCGTCGAACACTTCGTTGTAGACGACGAGCTGGTCATTGCATTCGAATGGATCGGCATGCTGGTCGCAATCAAACGCGATCGCGTTCGTCATGTCCTCGCAGCAGAACGTCACGTTCGGGGAAGGTGGCCGCCAAGCAGCCCCCATCCACATCACCCGGCGTGCAATGAACAAGCTGACCGACACGGAACGGCTCCAAAGCTGACGCTCTACTTGCCGGCCCAGTCGGCTTTGACTTCGTCGCACTTCTTGTCGACGAAATCGTTGACGTCATCGACGATCATCGATTGCAGGACCCCGATCGTATTGTCGGCGGCGGTGGCAGTCCACATCGCGCCCTTGATGACGGTCGGGCCTTCGACCTTGCCCCATTGCAAAGACGCCTTGGTGGCCTTGCCGTTCTCGAACGTGATCTTGGGCGACAGTTCCGCCGTAATTTCCGACGGCGCTTCCTTGTCGCGCTCCACGGTGCAGGTGATCTTGTGCATCTCGAACTGGGCTTCGGTCTTGGCCTCCGTCATGGCCTTGATGAGCATGTCGCGCGAGGCCTTCACGTCCGTCTTGCAGACGACGCGGCCCCAGGGCCAGCTGACCTTGGCTTTCGAGACGATCTTGGTCAGCTGCTCCTTGCGCATCGACTTGGTGATGGCGCAGGCGATGTCGGCGCCCGGCTTGCGGTTGTGGAAGGCGTCGCAGATGGCCACTTTGCAGGCCTTGCGGCCGTCGCGTTCGGCCTGTTCCTCGGGCGTCAGGTTGACGTCAGACGACAGCGTGGCAGCGTCGGCTTTCTTGTCCTGCGCTAAAGCGGCGGGGGCCGAACCGAGAGGGCTGGCGAGGCCTGCGACAAAAAGTGCCAGAAGGATTAGGCGGCCGGGCTGCGTATCTATCATGAGACAGTCGTTTCCTGCGTTGCGGAGGTTTGAAGGTGTACGCCGGCGCAAATGGTCCGAACGTCCTGGTAGAGCGGCAACCGGTGCCAAAAAATGGCTCGGTGGCGGCGATAAAACGGTCGCTTGAACCGCACGCAGGTCATCCCATATCTTCACCAAGTGGTCAGCGCCCTGACGGGGCTGGCACGATGCGGGGCCAGGTTGGCCCGGATCGAATGGTTGCACTTCGAGGTCGCTTTCAGAAAAGGGCTTCTGGCATGTCCCGACTTTCTCTCTTATCGAACCCGATGCTTCTCGGGTTTGAAGAAATCGAGCGCCTCATCGACCGTGCCAACAAGGGCACCGGTGACGGCTATCCTCCCTACAACATCGAGCGCGTCGGCCAGTCCGAAGGCAGCTCCGAGACGTTGCGCATCACGCTGGCCGTCGCGGGCTTCAAGCGCGAGGAACTCGACGTGAGCGTCGAGGACAAGCAGCTGACCGTGCGCGGCAAGCAGGAGGATGACAAGACGCGCGAGTACCTTTATCGCGGCATCGCTGCGCGGCAGTTCACCCGCACCTTCGTGCTGGCGGATGGCATCGAGGTCACCAGCGCGGATCTGAATAACGGTTTGCTAGCGATCGATCTGCAACGGCATGAGCCACAGCGGCTCATACGAAAGATCGATATCGGGCAGGCAAAAAAGTCGAGGTAGAGGCCAGGCAGACACAGCCAACGGCGGCGAATCGGGCGAGCATCAAAGGCAATTGGCGGGGTTTCCGCTCTTGACCATGACGACGCCCGAAAGCACCTCGAACACGAGAGGAGTTGCGTCATGAATGAAACGAACACAAAGCGACTTGAGCCGGAAGATTTTGAACCGGTGATGACGGAGCTCGAGCTGGCCCGTCTCGGCGGCGGCCATGTCGCCTACATCAAGGTTCTCACACCCGATGAAGCGCGCGAGATGTTTCCCTCGGTAGAAGGCCTGCCGTCGGGCATCGATCTCTACGCCTTGCATGCGGCCGACGGCACGCCGATCGCGCTGACGGATACGAAGCAGGCGGCGCTGTCGCACGCGATGGATGGTGAGCTGGCGGTGGCCAGCGTTCATTAGTCCGTCGAGCGCGTGCAGGAATTTGAGAGCCTCGGCTGCGAAAGCGGCCGGGGTTTTGTTTGGCGTGAGTGGTGAGTCGTGAGTTGTTGACCTCTAGGGGTTCGCGAGCACACTCACCACTCACCACTCACCACTCACCCCGCGATAATGCGCGTACTGGCCCTTGGCTTTGAAGCGCTCCAGGTAGGTCGGCACGATGGCGTCGACCGACTCGGGATGGGCGATGCCCAGCGAGGCGATGGTGCGGCCTGTCGGCCGTTGCCTGTTCGGAGACGATCGTGTCCCGCTGCAGCATGCGCACTTGATCCACCGTGACCGGGCGCAGGCCATTCGGCAGCGGCCACGTCAAGACCGCTTGCAGCTTGGCGAGCCAGAACGGCATCGGGAAATAGCCGCGATCGCGCCCGGCCCAGTGCTGCGTCTTATCGAGTAGCTGGCGGAAGGTCAGCACCTCGGGTCCGCCGATTTCGTAGACGGTACCGGGTGTCGCCCGCGCCCGATGCGGCTGCGGCGATAGCATCGGCCAGATCGGCGACGTAGATGGGTTGAAACCGGTTCCGGCCGCCGCCGATCAGCGGCAGCAGCGGGGACATCCGCGCCATCGAGGCGAAGCGATTGAAGAACTGGTCCTCCGGTCCGAATACGATCGACGGACGCAGGATGATGGCGCCGGGAAACGCCTCCAGCACCGCGGCTTCGCCGGCTGCCTTGGTGCGGGCGTACCGGGCATTCGACTGCGCGTCGGCACCGATGGCGGAGATGTGGATGAAACGGCGAACGCCTGCTTCGCGGGCAGCCTTGGCGGCAGCGCGGGGGCCTTCGACGTGAATGGCTTCGAACGACTGACGTCCAACAGGCGCCAGCACGCCAACCGAGGTGATGACCGTTTCGGCGCCGCGGACGGCGTGAGCCAGGCTTTCCGGGTAGCGCAGGTTGGCCTGCACCGGGTGGATTTGGCCGACGCGGCCCATCGGCTGCAGGTGCCCGGCCAGATCGGGTCGGCGGCAGGCAGCGCGCACGCGCCAGCCGTCGCGTGCCAGCGCGCGAACGGCGTAGCGGCCGACGAAGCCGGAGCCCCCGATCACGGTTGCCAGACGATCCTTGGCGATGTCAGTCATTGTGGTTGCCCTCAATCAAAGTGCGTTGGTTAACACATACAAGTTACGGCTGGTGGCGGGAAGGCAGCACGTGGGTTTCCGGCCGGACCGCTCGCCCTGCCGGGATAGGCCGTCCAGCCCCATACACCGCTAGCGTTACTGACGGGCGGCAAAGGCGGCGGGGGCCGAACGTCGTGTACGTCTGCTGCCGAAAGCGGGACGATAGGCCACGACAGCGAACGCGGGGATCCATGACTGAAGCTGATGTAGCACTCGAGCTGGTCAGCGACAGGGTCCTCTCGATCCAATACCTGCGTGGCCCGCACCGCGGCTGCGATGTTGGTGACGGGAATGCTGGTATTGGAGCGACACTTCCGCCAGCACGCCAGCACGCCGGCAGCCGGCTGCTGGACGCTCGGCGATGCATCGTATTCGATTTACCTGCTGCACAGCCTGGCGATCGGTTTCGTGGCTGTCTGCTGGAAGCGGCTGGCGTTGCCTGCCACGCCAACCAATATCTCGAAGCTCGTATCGACAGCGGTCGTGATGTCGGCCGGGGCGGGCGTCTTGTCCTGGTTCTTCATCGAGAAGCCCATTCTGCGGCTCTTGTCCCGGCGCGGCGGCACTCCGGCTGCGTCGGCACCCCTGGCAGGTGGGGTGGCCGCGTCTTAGTCGTGCTGCTGCGGCGCCCAACGCATTGACAAGGCGCGGGCTTACCACTAACGAATGCCGTTCCTGATGCCCAGATGGCGGAATTGGTAGACGCACTGCTTTCAGGTAGCAGCGCCGCAAGGCGTGGAGGTTCGAGTCCTCTTCTGGGCACCATGACTTTCCTCAAGTCGTTGATACGTCGTAAGTATCTCGCATCATTGAGTTTTGGGTTGCCACCACTGTCGTGCAGGGGTGCATCACGATGGTGCTGCCAGCGGCAGATCAGACGCGAGGCAAGAACTCGCGCAATGCTCAGTTTCAGCGACGGGCTTCCGCGGCACTCCTTTGGATTTTGAGGCGCGGTATGGAGACCGGCGCGCTGCAATCCTCTAGGATGGAATGGCGGCGTCTGGAGGTTATGCCCTGTGATACTCCCGATGCGCTTGCAAGCGGTCACCCTCGGCTCCGGTGACGGCATCGTTGGCGCTTAGTCGCGATGATCTGCGTGTGGATGCCGTATACGGGGATCGATCTGTCCGTCATTTGCGTTCTAGATTTGCTCGGCGCGAAGCAAGATTTAGGGAATAGCACACGAGAGCGAGAGGGCCATGAACCTTGCACAAGGCAAGCAGATCGTTGAATTGGCGCACAAGACGCTGAACACCGGGCGCATCTCATCGTTTCTCGACTTCATCACCGACGACTTCGTTTACGAGAGCAACGCCGGTCCTGCTGGCAGGGGTCCGGTCGGCTTGGTTGGCAAGGCGGAGTTTCTTCACTTTTGGGAGCCGGTGTTTGCTGTTGTCAAAACCCATACGGTGCCGGAAAAGATCACGATCAATGGCTCGTTGCTCCGCGTGCAACTGTCGGCGGTGATCACTCATAAGGAGACGGGAGCCAAGCTCGAGGAGAGCTATCGTCAAATCATTACATTCAGGGACGCAAAGTTCAGCCGGATCAGCGAGTATCATGACCCAGGTAAAATGAATGCGTTCTGCCGGATGGTCATGACCGCCTGACGCTAGAACCTAGCTTCAAAGCTGCGCTGACGCGGCGTTGGCGGCGGCAATGCTCGAACAATCGCGTTGACCGGCTGGCAGCACATATTGCAAATAGCCCGAACTTCAGCGGGGTATGCAATGGCCAATCCGAAAATCATGCTGCACAAGGGCGACCTGCCGGAGGGGCTGTCGTTCGGAGATGCCGTGGCGGTCGACACCGAGACGCTGGGGCTCAATCCGCAGCGTGACCGGCTCTGCCTCGTTCAGCTGTCGTCGGGCGACGGCACGGCGCACCTCGTGCAGATCGCGGCGGGGCAGACCGAGGCCCCGCGGCTGAAGGCGCTGCTGGAAGACCCGGCGGTGACGAAGATCTTCCACTTCGCCCGCTTCGACATCGGCATGCTGGACAAGTATCTCAGTGCTGCGGTGGCGCCGATCTATTGCACGAAGATCGTCTCCAAGCTGGTGCGCACTTATACCGACAGGCATGGCCTGAAGGATCTGGCGCTGGAACTCGCGCAGGTGGAATTGTCCAAGCAGCAGCAAAGCTCCGACTGGGGCGCCGATACGCTGTCGGAACAGCAGCTGGCTTACGCTGCCTCCGACGTTCTTTACCTGCACGCGATCAAAGCCAAGCTCGATGCGATGCTGGCTCGCAGCGGGCGGCGGGCGTTCGCCCAGGCGGCATTCGATTTTCTGCCGGTGCGATCCAAGCTGGACCTGGCCGGCTTTAGCGAGGACGATCTATTCGCGCATTGATGCGGCTGCTAGAGTTGTCGTGCCTCTTTTCGGAAAACCGCACCACACTTTGTCCGGAAGCACTCTAGGCACCGGTATTTACCGTTGATCGCATTCAATTTTTGACTGCGGCGCGCGATAGTCCCAATGTGACCCTAATTCTCGCCGAAGGTCCGCGCGATTAATTGAGATTCGACAACGGCTTGTCTGTCTGAGGCTATGGCCACGACGACCGCGACTCAGCGACTTCGATCATAAGGCGGCGCCGCAGAGGCGCGGCAACGGCTTGCGCGTGGCCAAGCGGCATAGCCGCATCGTTCGCATTCTGCGCAAGTTGCTGCCGGCGAGTTGCGCCGTCATGATTGCGGGATACGCGTTGAGCGTGCTCAGCCGGTCGGGTGTCGACACGGGCTTGCCGGCTATCGAGATCGGCAAGCTGGCGAGCACCGATCTGAAGATGTCCAACCCGAAGTACAACGGCTTCGGCGACGACGGCAGCTCCTACAATTTTGCAGCCAAGACGGCGCAGCAGGATCTGCTGAAGCCCGGGTACGTCACGCTGGACGAGATCACCGGGCAGCTGGTGCAGGTGGACAAGACGAAGACCAACATCACGGCGAAGACGGGCTACTACGACAGCAAAGAAAGCGTGCTCGATCTGGACAACGGCATCAAGGTCGTGTCGGAGAGCGGCATGAGCGTGGCGTTGCCGCGAGCCAAGCTGAAGACGCGCGAAGGCTTGCTGACGTCGGCCGATCCGGTCGTCGTTGCGTTTCCGGCCGGTACGATCAACGCGAACGGGCTGACGCTGCGCCAGAAGGTGAAAGAGGTCACGTTCAACAGCAACGTGGTGGCGCACCTGAAGCCGGCGGCCAAGGATGAAAAGCCAAGCGATGCCGCCGGACAAGCGGCGGCGAAACCCAACACGACGGTCAGCATGTTCGGGCAATCGAATGCACCGCTCGACGTCACGTCGCAGCGCCTGGACGTGAACGATCTGAAGAAGACGGCGATCTTCTCCGGCAACGTGCGCGCGGTGCAGGGTGAAAGCGTGATGGAGACGCCGGAGCTGACGGTCGGCTATGCCAGCGACGCCCCGCCGGGTGCAGCGCCACAGCCGGCAGCCAGTGCGCTGACCGGGGCCGCCGGCAAGGTGAAGGACATCATCGCGCAGGGACCCGTGGTCATGACGCGCGGCACCACCGACCGCGTGACCAGCGACCGGGCCGACTTCGACGCGCAGGCGGAGACGGGCGTGCTGACGGGTAACGTCGTCATGACGTCCGGTGTGGAGCGGCGGGCGACCGGCGACCGGGTGGATCTCGACCAGCGCAACGAACGTGTTGTGCTGTCGGGCCGCGAAGTCGTCGTGACGCAAGGCAAGAACGAGCTGCGGGGCCAGCGGCTAGCCGTCGATCGCAAGACGGCGAAGACGCAGCTGACGTCGCCGCAGACCGGACGCATCACAGCCAACCTCGTGCAGAACGCCAAAAAGAAGCCGGCTGCAGCAACAGAGGCCAAGGGTGCCGTGGATCAGGCGGTGGATGCGGTGAAGTCGAAGATGCCGTTCGGCGGCGGGCAGTTCAAGACCGATCCCAATGCGCCGATCAAGATGACGTCCAACCAGCTCGATGTCGACGATACCGCGAAGACGGCGACGTTCAGTGGCGATGTGGTGGCCGAGCAGGGTGACTTCGTGATGCGCACGCCGGTGATGGTGGCGACGTATACCGGGGCGGCAGGTATTGCCGATGTCGCGACGACGAACCCGGAAGCAGCAAAGGCACCCCCGGCGCAAGTCAGCCGCATTCAGGCCAAGCAAAAAGTGCAGGTGACGACGAAGGACGGCCGCACCGTCGACGGCGACTGGGCGGACGTCGACATGAAGGCGAACACCGTGACCGTCGGCGGCAACGTGATCCTCGCGCAAGGCAAGAGCCTCGTTCGCGGAACGAAGCTGGTGATCGACATGACCACGGGCGAGAGCAAGATGGAATCGGACGGCGTTGCCGAAGGGCCCGGCAACGAAGGCTGGCAGGCCAATGGAGCCGGTGGCGACGGCATCATCGTCAAGGGCGGGCGTCCCAGCATGACGGCCTATCCGCTGGAGCTCAAGGCCAACAAGATCAAGAAAAAAGAGTGATGGCCCGGGAAAGTTCATTGAGCGACTTGGTCGAATTGCACCGGGTGCGCTGTCGTGCCCATTGCGGCGGGCGGGCGATGGCGCAAACTGCGCTGTGCGGATCCCGCCGGCGATCTGCAAATTTTGTAGCGAGTTCCTGTTCGTGAAATTTCCTTTCAGCAAAGGGTCGAAGGCGAAGAAAGGTGGCGCGCCGCGCCGTCCGGCATCGGCTGGTCCGCCGCCGCTGCTCCAGAACGGGCAATTCTACGAACAGCCGCCGGGGAACGGCTACGCCGATCCGAACGGGTACGGCGATCAATCCGGCTGGGGACAGCCGCAAGGTCATGACAGCTACCAAGACGCTGCAACGAGCGAGTACGACAATTACGAAGAGCCGGTCGGCGAAGGTTGGCTCACGGTCGAGCACGTGCAGAAGTCGTACAAGAAGCGCAAGGTCGTGCGCGGTGTCAGCTTAGCGGTACGGCGCGGCGAATCCGTAGGGCTGCTCGGGCCGAACGGCGCGGGCAAGACGACCGTGTTCTACATGATCACGGGCCTTGTACCGGCGGATGCGGGCCGCATTTCGATCGACGGCGCGGACGTGACGCGGTTGCCGATGTATCAGCGCGCCCGGCTCGGTATCGGCTACCTGCCGCAGGAAGCGTCGATCTTCCGCGGATTGACGGTCGAGCAGAATTTGATGGCCGTGCTGGAGCTGACGGAGAAGAGCGCCAAGAAGCGGCGCGAGAAGCTCGACAGCCTACTGGAAGAATTCCGCATCACGCGGTTGCGGAAGTCGCCGTCGATCGCGCTCTCGGGTGGTGAGCGGCGGCGCTGCGAAATCGCCCGTGCGCTGGCGTCCGATCCTTCGTTCATCCTTCTCGACGAACCGTTTGCCGGCATCGATCCGATTGCCGTTAAGGACATCCAGGAGCTTGTGCGCCACTTGACCGATCGCGGGATCGGCGTTCTCATCACGGATCACAGCGTGCGGGAGACCCTAAGTCTTATCGACCGGGCCTACATTATCTACGACGGCCAGGTTCTGACACATGGTAACCCCTCGGAAATCATAGCCAACGAAGAGGTCCGCCGGGTCTACCTCGGGGACATGTTCGTTAACGGCAGTTGATCTAGGATCCGGCCGTCTGTGAGTAGGTGCGGTTAAGGGCGCGGAATGGCACTTTCGGCAAAGCTGGAGCTGAGACAAGGCCAGCAGCTGGTGATGACACCCCAGCTGCAGCAGGCCATCCGTCTCTTGCAGCTGTCGAACATGGAACTCGTTGAGTTCGTCGATGCCGAGATCGAGCGCAACCCGCTGCTCGAACGCGACGAAGGCCCGGAAGATGCGCGCAACGCCGACGCGGCAGAGGAGCGGGAGCCGGTGGCCGTCGCGGTCCAGCGATGGCGAGGCAGCCGAGGACTGGCTGGACCTGGAGCGGCCGAGCAGCGATGCGGCTGCATCGCTCGATACCGACATCGACAACGTGTTTCCGGATACGCCGTCCATGGATCTGGGTGGTGGTCCCAGCGATTCCGGCTGGGCGTCGCTGACGCAGCGCACACACAACCTGGATCTGGGCGACTCGAGCCTGGAAGATTACATTTCGAACGAGCGATCGCTGCGGGAGCATTTGCAACTGCAGCTGCCGCTGGCGCTGAAGGATCCGGCCGACAGGATCGTCGGGCAGTACCTCATCGATCTGATCGACGACGCCGGCTACCTGCCGGCCGACCTGCAGGAGCTGGCCGAAAAGCTGGGCGCCACGCTGGGCATGGTCGAGCGGGTGTTGGCGATCGTGCAAACGTTCGAGCCAAGCGGCGTTTTCGCCCGGTCGCTCGGCGAATGCCTGGCGCTGCAACTGAAGGAGCAGAACCGCTACGATCCGATGATCGGCGCGTTGCTCGACAATTTGCACTTGCTGGCGGCGCACAACATGACGGGGCTGCGCAAGGCTGTCGGCTGCGACATGACCGAACTCAGCGAAATGATCGACGAAATCAAGCAGCTCAATCCGAAACCGGGCTTGGTCTTCGGATCGGCGCCGGTGCAGACGGTCGTGCCGGATATCCTGGTGCGGCCGGCGGCCGACCAGAGCTGGCTCATCGAACTCAACGCTGACACGCTGCCGCGCGTCCTGGTCAACCGCAGCTATCTGACGACGGTGTCGAGCGGCGCGCAGAGCGAGAAAGACAAGACGTATCTGGTCGACTGTCTGCAGACGGCAAACTGGCTGGTGAAGAGCCTCGACCAGCGCGCGCGGACGATCCTGCGCGTGGCGGAAGAGATCGTGCGCCAGCAGGACGGTTTCTTCGCGCACGGCATCCAGCATCTGCGGCCGCTCAATCTGAAGACGGTTGCCGATGCGATTTCAATGCACGAGTTCGACCGTGTCACGCGTGACGTCGAACAAGTACATGTCCACCACGCGCGGGCTGTTTGAGCTGAAGTTTTTCTTCACGTCTTCGATCGCGTCGTCGGACGAAGGCGAAGCACACTCCTCGTCAGCCGTCCGGCATCGCATCAAGCAGATGATCGATGGTGAAACGGCGAAGATGATCCTTTCAGACGACAAGATCGTCGAAAAGCTCAAGACGGACGGCGTCGACATCGCGCGCCGGACGGTTGCTAAATATCGCGAGGCGATGCGCATCCCATCCTCCGTACAGAGGCGGCGGGAGAAGCGCATGCTGGAACGCTCCGCGTAAGCTGCGCATCGCACCTTCTAATGGTTTGCGCCGCAGGCTTATGTTTGACATGAACGGCGGCGCGCACTAACGTTGATCGATGTCACACACTGCGATGCGTTGCCAGGTCAACATATTGAACGAATTCAGTTTTTCTTATCGCTTTCGATGTCCAAAGGTCGGCGAAGCTGGCGGTAATTGAGTTCTGAGGCAGCGGTGCAGGCAACACGATGACCATCCAAATCACGGGCAAGAATGTCGACGCAGGCGATGCGTTCAAGGCTTACATCTCCGACAAGATCGTGGCCAGCCTGGGCAAGTATATCGGTCCGGATGTCACCGGCCATATCCGCCTGGAAAAAGAGCGGTCGCGGTTCAAGACGGATTGCTCAATCAAAGATTCCGAGCGGGTTGACGCTGGAGGCCAGCGGCGAAGGCGGGGACGCCTATGCCAGCGCGGATGCGGCGATCGAACGGCTCGAAACGCGTGTGCGCCGGCACAAGCGGCGCCTGAAAAGTCATCATGGTGTCAAAGGACACGGCAATGAGGTTTCGGCGGCCGATTACACGGTGCGCGTCGACGATGATTCCCACGACGAGGCTAACGGGTCGGCGCATCCCGTCATTATCGCCGAAAGTGAGCGGGGCGTGCGGGAACTACCGGTCAGCGAAGCGGTTATGCAGCTCGACCTTACTGAGTCCGCATTCCTTGTGTTTCGTAACGCTGGTCATGGCGGCCTGAACGTGGTTTACCGCCGTGACGACGGTCATATCGGATGGATCGATCCGAAGCCGGGGGTGGGCGCGGGATCCTAGGGATAGTTCGCGCGTTTGGGCAGGGGCCCGTAAGGATCAGGGACGACAACCGGCACGCTTGATGCATTGCATCAGGTGCGGCGGTCGCAACTGGGTGGACGAACGTGATGGATCTTAGCGATCTCTTGGCTTCCGACGGCATTCTGCCGTCACTCGACGTGACGTGCAAAAAGCAGGCTCTTCAAGAGCTTGCGGCACGCGCAGCGGCCGCGACCGGGGTGGATGAGCGGCAGATTTTCGAAACGCTTCTACAACGCGAGCGACTGGGGTCTACCGGCCTTGGGCGCGGGATCGCCATTCCGCACGTCAAGATGAAGGCGTTGGCGGGGATAACCTGCCTATTTGCCAGGCTGGCCCAGCCGATCGACTTCGAATCTCAGGACGGCGAGCCGGTCGACCTGATCTTCCTGCTGCTGGCGCCGGAGCATGCGAGCGGGGATCACCTTAAGGCGCTGGCACGGATATCGCGGCTGGTGCGTGAGCCGAGCACGCTGGAGCAGTTGCGGGGCGCGCGTGATGCGGCAGCGCTACGGGCGGTGCTCATGGCGCCGGTTACGTCGCACGCCGCTTGATGGCGTGCAGAGGCCGCACGGCCGCCGGTACGAAAGCGCGGACGGGACTATGAAGCCGAGGCGGCGGGTGCGTTGCCTCAGACGAGCTGGCCCATCAAGTAGAGCCCGATCAGTCCGGCTGTGCCGACCAATATCCGCCACCAGCCGAAGATGCTGAAGCCGTAGTGGCTGACGTAGTCGAGCAGCTTGCGCACGACGATCACGCCGGCGATGAAGGCGACGATGAAGCCCAGGATGATGGCGTGTGCGTCGTCGGCTGAGAGGCTGCCCCAGGATTTCAGAAGCTTGAACGCGAAGGCGCCGGCCATCGTCGGCATGGCGAGGAAGAACGAGAACTCGGCGGCAGTGCGCTTGTCGGTGCCCATCAACATGGCGCCGACGATGGTTGCGCCGGAGCGCGACACGCCGGGGATCATGGCGAGGCACTGGCACAGGCCGATCTTGAGGGCCATGAGCGGGGGAATGTCTTCAACACGCGTGATGTTGGGGGACAGCGCCATGCGGTCGACGGCCAGCAGGATGACGCCGCCGATGATCAGGCTGAGGCAGATGATGACCGGCGTATTCAGCAGCACATCGATGACCTGGTTCAGCGCGGCGCCCAGCACCATCGCCGGCAGGAACGCCAGCAGGACGCCCAACACGAAGCGCTGCGTGCCGCGGTCGTGAGGCAGGTCGCGCGCCATCTGCCAGAGCTTGGCGAAGTACACGGTGAGGATGGCGAGGATGGCGCCGAGCTGGATCAGGATCTCGAACGTCTTGCCCGGCGAGTCGAAGCCCAGGAAATGTCCCGCCAGGACGACGTGGCCGGTCGAAGAGACCGGCAAGAACTCGGTCAGGCCCTCGATCAGGCCGAGCAGGACGACTTGCCAGGTGGGCATGATCAGCGGGCTCCGAATATCTGAGGGGTGTATAATTAGGCTGGGTCAACCGCGGCGCGTTATGGCATAAGTCGGCCCGCTGGCCCAGTGCGAGGATCGGGACCGGCATGAGGTGGATGGACGCTGGATGCCTTCGTACGCCCGGTGTCGAATGCGCCATTCACGCCGCCGGCTTGCTGCCTGAGACCGTTCAAGCTCAAGGGTTCGACTGGACGCAATGTATTCCCTCACGCATTTCCGGCTTTGCCCGCATTCGCGCTCGATCCGTGTCGCGCTGGGTGAGCTCGAGACCGAGGTCGAACTCGTCGAAGAGTTTCCGTGGGAATGGCGCGAGGCGTTCCTGGCGTTGAACCCGGCCGGCGAACTGCCCGTGCTACAGACAGGAACGAACGTTGCCGTATGCGGGGCCTACGCCATCTCGGAGTTTTTGGCCGACGAGCAGGCCGCCGATGAGGCTCCGCGGGAAGACGGGCCGTTGTTTCCCGGAAGCGCTGCCAAGCGTGCCGAGGTGCGGCGGCTGGTCGACTGGTTCCACGGCAAGATGAATCGCGAAGTGACACGAGAGCTTCTGGCCGAGAAGGTCTATTCGCGCATGCGGCCGGACGTGCCGCAAGCGCCCGATACGGGCGTGTTGCGAGCCATTCGCGCCAACCTGCGTTATCACATGAGCTACCTGGCGCACCTGGCAGACCAGCATGGCTGGCTGGCCGGGGAAGACCTGAGCTTCGCCGACATGGCGGCCGCGTCGCATCTTTCTTGCGCGGACTACCTGGGCGAGGTGCCGTGGGATGACTATCCTTCGGTGCGGACCTGGTACTCGCGCATCAAGTCGCGCAAGGCGTTCCGGCCGATCTTGACCGATCGGCTACCAGGCTTGGCGCCGCCGTTAATCTATACCGATCTCGATTTTTGAGGTCTAACAGGGCTATGCCCGCCGCAGCAAAATCCGTTCCGCCGTTACCGGCTCCGCTTGATCTCAAGGCGGCGCTGCTCGATCACGCGCGCGCACTCGGATTCGATGCGGTGAACGTGACGAGCCCGGATGCCATCGGCCCGGCTGGCGATCGCTTGATGACGTTCCTGTCGGATGGCCGCCACGGCGACATGGATTGGCTGGAGACGACGGCTGCGCGGCGACGCGATCCCCGCGTGCTCTGGCCGGAGGTGCGTTCGATCATCATGCTGGGCATGAGCTACGCACCACAAAGCGACCCTATGGATGGGCTGCGTCAGACGTCGCAGGGGCATCGTTTCGGTCTATGCGCAGGGGAAAGATTATCACGACGTCGTCAAGGCCAGGCTGAAGCAGCTGGCGCGATGGCTGCACGCGGCGTCGGGGCAGGACGTGAAGGTATTCGTCGACACGGCGCCGCTGATGGAGAAGCCGCTGGCGCAAGCGGCCGGGCTCGGCTGGCAGGGCAAGCACACGAACCTGGTGTCGCGCACGCATGGGTCTTGGTTGTTTCTGGGCGCCATCGCGAGCATGGCCGAGCTTGAGCCGGACGCGGCCGAGCAGGATCATTGCGGCAGCTGCCGACGCTGCCTGGACGTGTGCCCGACGCAGGCTTTTCCGGCGCCCTACCAGCTCGATGCGCGGCGCTGCATCGCGTATCTGACGATCGAGCACAAAGGGCATATCGATCGCGCGTTCCGGTCTGCGATCGGCAATCGCGTTTTCGGGTGCGACGACTGCCTGGCGGTCTGTCCGTGGAACAAGTTTGCCGAAGCGTCGCGCGAAGCAAAGTTCGCGGCGGTCCCGGGGGCGGTGCTGCCATCGTTGCAGGAACTGCTGGCGCTCGACGAGGACGGTTTTCGCGAGCGGTTTCGCGGCACGCCGGTCAAACGCACCGGGCGCGAGCGCTTTCTGCGCAATGTGCTGATCGCCGCTGGAAACTCCGGAGACCGCACCCTGGTCGAGCCGGTGCGGCAGCATCTTGGCTCGGCGTCGCCGCTTGTCCGGGCCATGGCGGTTTGGGCGCTGCAACAGCTGTTGGATGACGGCGAGGTGGCCGGATCTGCGTTCGGCGGCGTTGGTCAACGAGGACGACGCGGCGGTGATCGCGGAGTGGCAACACGGCTCGCGGCCGGCGCCGGCCGAGGCAAACGCTTTATGAGCACGGCTTTTCTGTTTCGGACTGGGCTACACGGCGAGCGCGCTTGCGCGTCCGCTGATGCAAGCCGGCTGGCACGTTGCGGGTACGGCACGGACGCAGGACGGCGTTGCGAGCCTGCGCCGCGACGGTATTGAGGCTTTCGCCTTCGACGGCGACACGGGCGACGCCGGTATTGCAAACGCGGTCGCGTCGTCAACACACGTGTTGACGTCGGCGCCGCCAGACGAGCGCGGCGATGCTGTCTTGCGTGTCTACGGCGATGCACTGAGCAGCGCAGCGGGACTGACGTGGGCCGGCTATCTGTCGACGGTCGGTGTGTACGGCAACACGTTCGGCGGCTGGGTGGACGAGGCCAGCGACGTCAGCGGCGATTTCGATCGTACTCGCTGGCGCATCGAGGCGGAGCGGAACTGGCTGGCGAAGTTGACGGCGCCCGGCCGGCAGGCTCAGATATTCCGGCTCGCGGGCATATACGGTCCTGGCCGCAGCGCGTTCGACAGCCTGCGATCGGGCAGGGCGCAGCGCATCATCAAGCCGGGGCAGGTCTTCAACCGCATCCATGTCGACGACATTGCGCGCGTGCTGGCGGCGGCCATGAGCGGCCGTGGCGTGCACGACGTCTACAACGTCGCTGACGACGAGCCTGCGCCGCCGCAAGACGTCATCACGTATGCGGCCGAGCTTATCGGTGTGCCTGCGCCGCCGGAGATCGCGTACGCGGACGCCGCGTTGTCGGCGATGGCGCGGAGCTTTTATGAATTCCAACCGGCGCGTCTCCAATGCACGGCTGAAGGGCGATCTCGGGGTTGTGTTGCGGTATCCGAATTATCGTGAGGGGCTGCGCGGAATTCTGGCGGGAAGCTGACGCGATCGGATCGCCGGACAGCGCCCAACGGCGGGGGGCTGGTTCTTATCGTTGTCCGAGAGCCATTGGATTGACTCGCTTCAATCGCTTTGTTGCCTGAATTTCATCTGACAGTGCCCGTGGCGGAATCAAAGGGATATGGGTGCGGGCCATGGCGACGGTGCGCTGGCGGACTTTGTTGGGTCTCGTGAGTGCGGCGGCGTTATTGAGCGCTGCGCCGGTGCGTGCGAACGACAGTGCCGCTCATTCCATCGCCGACAGATTTGCGCACGACAGCGACAGTTCGCCGGCCGCTAGCGACAAGGATCGCGATGCGCTAGAGCGCAAGCTGGAAGACGAGGCGCGCCTGAAGGCCGATGAGGCCGAGATGCTGGAGCGGGCCAAGGCCGAAGCCGCCGACCAGGGGCGTGCTGCCGACAGCAAGCGTCGCGCTGAAGAACAGCGGCTCGCCGCCGAGAAAGCCGCGAGCGAGCGCGCTGCGAAAGAGGCGGCCGATCAGGCGGCGCGTGAGACAGAGCAACAGCGGCTCGCGGCGGAAAAGGCTGAGGCTGATCGCCGTGCTGCCGAGGATGCTGAGCGTCTGGCCGAAGAAAAGCGTAAGGCTGAGGAAGAAATCGCCGAAGACAAGGCCGCGCGTGAGCGTGCGGCGCGGGAAGCTGCGCGGATCAAAGACGCCGAGACGAAGCGTGTGGCTTCCGAGAAGGCCAATGCAGACCGTCTCGCCGCCGAGAAGGCGGAGGCAGAACGCCTCGCCTCCGAGAAGGTCGAGGCAGCACGTCTGGCGGCCGAGAAGGTGGAGGCGGCACGTTTGGCGGCCGAGAAGGCGGAGGCATCACGCTTGGCCTCCGAGAAGGCGGAGGCATCACGTTTGGCCTCCGAGAAGGCGGAGGCATCACGCTTGGCCTCCGAGAAGGCGGAGGCAGGGCGCCGCGAGATCGAGGCAGCGAAGGCCCGGATCGAAGACGCGCGCCAGGCGGATGCGCAACGGCAGCAAGACGCCGATGCACAGCGCCGCATGGAAGCTGAGCGCGAGGAAGAGGCGCGCCGCCTGAGCGAGAAGCTGGCACGGGCGCGCGAGCAGCGTGCCGCAAAGGAGCTCGGCGAGGGATATAGCGCTCTTGGCAACCCACCCCGGCCGGAACCGACGCAGGCGCAGCGCGAGGCCGAACCGGCTGCCGCACAGGGCGGACAAGCGGCGGCACCGGCGGTAAATGCAGTAAAAGTTCCTCCGCCTGTTGCGGCCGAAAAATCCGAGAACGGCGTGGCGCTGGCCGCTGAGGGCGAAACGCGGGCGACGATCCTGCTCGTCATGGAGCCTGGCACGCGCGGCATCCGGCGCTACGAGAAGACGGCCGATCCCATCATTTGCATCGGTGACAACTGCTACGTCGGCAACGGCGTGGAACAGGCGGCGACGGCCATGACGCGGGGCCGGGCGTTCGGGCCAGGCAATACCCTGGGCCAGCGTGCCGGTGCGTGCCGGCACTCCCTGGTGTGCGTGTTCCGCGACGTGCCTGTGGGCGCGGGACGCTTCGACGTGCAGCCGATCGACATGCGCATCCTGCGCCACGACCGCCGCGAGAAGATGTCCGTCGAAACGGATCGTTCTTGCACCGCGGCAGGTGGTTATCTGCGCTGCTCAAAAGGCTCGCAGTCGGCCAGCTATCGCCTTTGGATCGTGCCCGAAAGCGTGGCCCGGAAGGCCGGGTCGTCGGCCTTGAGTGCGGCGTTGTCGGGCGGCCTGCCTGCGGCTACCGCGGCCGAACTGCGCCGTTAATCGCTGCAGCCTGGGCAACGTCTGTCCAAGATTGCGGAATAAGCTTTGCATTTCTTCTTCGTTCCCGGCGGCGGGCCTTGCCCGTAGCGTCTGTCTTGCGACTTGAGCACGAGGGAAATCGGGCGGTCTGCGTAACCTCTCCCGGCGACGCTGCAGACCGTCCGATGCCCCTGTCTCAGGCTCGCGATTTGCCACACAGCAGCGACAGGCCGGCGAGCAAACCCATGTCTCATCTCCTAGAGAGTGATATCGCTTCTGCCCTGATTGCCGATGCAGCGCCGCAGGCAGACATGGCTCGAAAGATTGCGGACGCAGCAGCGCGGGCCGAGGTCTCGACCCAGGACAGGGCCGCGTCCGCGCCGGCGGTGCTGGCAAGAGTGGTTGGGCAAAATCTCAAGCGGTTGCGGCGGCGGCAGGGGTACTCGCTGGAGCGTCTGGCGAAACTGTCGGGTGTTAGCCGGGCCATGTTGGGGCAGATCGAAACCGGCCGCAGCGTTCCGACGGTCGGCTTGTTGGCCAAGATTGCGGTGGCGCTGGATGTTTCCATTCCGGGGCTCTTAACGTCGCAGGATGCCGTCGAGACCGAAGTGCTTCGGCCGAGCAAGACGCACGCCATCGTCTCGAGTGACGGGAAGTTTGTGGCACGCGCGCTGTTTCCGCTGGGCGGTGAGCGGCGGGTCGAGTTCTACGAGGTGACGATCCAGCCTGGCTATCGCGAAGAGAACAAACCACGTGCCGCGGGAACGCGCGAAAACCTCGTGATCGAAGAAGGCAGTGTCGAAGTGATCGTCGGGCGTGAGCGTCCGGTGCTGCTGCGGGCCGGCGACGCGCTGTTGTTTGCGGCCGATCAGCCGCACGTTTACCGTAACGCGGGGCCCGAGGCCGCCAGGCTATACGTCGTCGTGACGTACGCCAACGGCGTCGCCTGACGGCTGACCGCAACCGCCGCGCCGCAATTTCCAGAAATTCAGGCTACCCGTTTCGCGCTGCACACGGTCCGCTGATTAATTATGCGGCGGTTCAGCGAGCGAGAAACGTTTGCGCCGTCTTGTCAGGAAACATTTTTTTCAGCAAGGTGCTCGCGCTTAAGGGCTTGAACTAAGGTACAACTGGAGTTGGCCGATGCCGACCCTTGGGCCGGTTCGTCCCAGTTTGACGGAACTGAAAAAATGACCGCGGTCGCGGCCGAAAAGGCTGAACTTTCGCGGCACAAGGGGTTGGAAAGCCAGCGTGGAAGATATTGCATCGTTGATGCACGGGTTCTCTGTGGCGTTGACGCCATACAACCTCATGCTCATGTCTATCGGCATCATCTTGGGTGTCATCATCGGGGTGTTGCCGGGACTGGGCGGTGCCAACGGCGTTGCCATTCTGCTGCCGCTGACATTCACCATGCCGCCGACGTCGGCGATCATCATGCTGTCCTGCATCTACTGGGGGGCGTTGTTCGGCGGGGCGATCACGTCGATCCTGTTCAACATCCCCGGTGAGCCGTGGTCGGTGGCCACCACGTTCGACGGCCATCCCATGGCGCGCGAGGGACGTTCCGAAGAAGCGCTGACCGCTGCCTTCACGTCGTCGTTTGTCGGCGCTCTCGTCGCCGTCATCATGATCACGTTCCTGGCGCCGGTGGTCGCCAAATTTGCCTTGAAATTCTCGCCCGTCGAGTTCTTCGCCGTCTTCTTCCTGACGTTCGCGAGTTTCATCGGCATGAGCCGCGGCACGCCGTTCAAGGTCGTGGCCGCAATGAGCCTCGGTTTCGCGCTGGGTGCCGTCGGTCTCGACAAGATGACCGGAACGCTGCGCATGACGTTCGGTCATGCGGAGCTGCTGTCGGGGTTCGACTTCCTGATCGCCGTCATCGGGCTGTTCGGCATCGGCGAGATCTTGTGCTCCATCGAAGACGGCCTGTCGTTCAAGGGCAATACGGGCAAGCTGCACTTTCGCAAAGTGATCGACACGTGGAAGAAGCTGCCGTCGTATTGGGTGACGTCGCTGCGCAGCTGCCTCGTCGGCTGCTGGATGGGTGTCACGCCAGGTGGCGCCACGCCGGCGTCGTTCATGTCGTACGGCCTCGCGAAGCGTTTTTCTCGCAACGGCAACAATTTCGGTAAGGGTGAAATCGAAGGCGTCATTGCGCCGGAAACGGCAGCGCATGCGGCCGGCACCGCCGCGCTGCTGCCGATGCTGACGCTTGGCATTCCGGGTTCGCCGACGGCGGCGGTGCTGCTGGGCGGCCTCATGATCTGGGGTCTGCAGCCGGGACCGATGCTGTTCATCGAACAGCATGACTTCGTTTGGGGGCTTATCGCCTCGATGTACCTGGGCAACGTCGTCGGCCTGTTGATCGTGCTGACGTGCGTACCGCTGTTCGCCGCTATCCTGCGCGTTCCGTTCCCGATCATTGCGCCGATCATTCTCGTGGTCTGCGCCATCGGCGCCTACACCGTGCACAATTCGATGTTCGACGTGTGGGTCATGCTGGGCTTCGGCATCGTCGGCTACATCTTCAACAAGCTGAAGTACCCGCTGGCGCCGCTGGTGCTCGCGATCGTGCTTGGCGACAAGGCGGAGGAAGCGTTCCGCCAGGCGCTGCTCGGCAGCCAGGGCAACGCCGGGATCTTCTTTTCGAACTGGCTCTCCAGCTCGATCATGACGCTTGGCCTGATCCTGCTGTTCTGGCCCATGTTCGGCTGGGTCTGGGAGAAGCTGACAGGGAATCCCCGGTCGGGGACGCCGCTGGAGAAGTCTGCATAACAAAGATGAAAACCTGAGCTGGCTCAGGTGTAAGGGAGAAGTCCGATGCGTTCACGTTCCTTCATGCGTCGATCTACTGTTGCCGCCGCGTCTCTGATTGCTGCCGCCGCCGTGCCCGCCGTGGCGAGCGCATGGGAGCCAACGCGCCCCGTGACCTTCATCGTGCCGGCCGGCACGGGTGGTGGTGCCGACCAGATGGCGCGCTTCATCCAGGGTGTCATCGCCAAGAACCAGCTGATGGCTCAGCCAGTCGTGGTGGTGAACAAGGCGGGCGGCGCGGGTGCGGAGGGCTTCCTTGAGGTCAAGGGCGCCAAGGGGCAGCCGCACACGATCGCCATCACGTTGTCGAACCTGTTCACGACCCCATTGGGCACGGGCGTTCCTTTCAACTGGAAGGACCTGACGCCGGTGCAGATGCTGGCGCTGGACCAGTTCGTTCTCTGGGTGAATGCGACGACCCCCTACAAGACCGCGAAGGATTATATCGACGCGGTGAAAGCCGGCGACGACAAGACGTTCAAGATGGGCGGCACCGGGTCGAAGCAGGAAGACCAGATCATCACGGTCGCGCTGGAAAAGCAGATCGCGCCGAAGAAGTTCACCTACGTGCCGTATCAGGGCGGTGGCGCCGTGGCGACGCAGCTGGTGGGCGGTCACGTGAACTCGACGGTGAACAACCCGATCGAGGCGGCGACGCATTGGAAGTCGGGCGCGCTGCGGCCGCTGTGCATCTTCGACAAGGCGCGCAGCACCTACACCGACAAGATCACGGCCGACATGAGCTGGGCTGACATCCCGACGTGCCAGGAAGCCGGCGTCGACGTGCAATACCAGATGCTGCGCGGCATCTTCATGGGGCCTGAAGCCAAGCCGGAAGAAGTGGCCTTCTACCAGGATCTGTTCGCCAAGGTGATGGCGACCGACGACTGGAAGAAGTTCATGCAGGACGGCGCCTTCAACCAGACCTCGCTGAAGGGTGAGGAGTTCAAGACCTGGCTCACGGAAACCGAGGCCAAGCACAAATCGCTGATGGAGGAAGCCGGCTTCCTTGCAGCGCCGCAGTAGTAAAGACATCGCGCGGCCGGCTCGTCGCGAGCCGGCCTGCGCGGCTTGACCGATTTGGATAGACAATGACCGAAGAAGTACCGCACGCCGAGCACGCTCCGGAAGACCGGGAGCACCCGCTCGTTTCGTCCAAGACGATGGAGATCGTGACGTCTCTGGCGCTGCTGGCGTTGGCTGCGGTGGTGATCCGCGAGTGTGTGCGGCTTGGCTTCGGTTGGGTGGAGGGGCAGGGGCCTGCGTCGGGATTTTTCCCGTTCATCGTCGCGTCACTGATGGGCGCGGCGAGCTTGGCCAATATCGTTCGCGTGATGCTGCACGGGCCGGAAAGCGAAGACCCGGTCTTCGTGACGACGGCGGGCTTCGGGCGCGTGATGAGCGTCTTGCTGCCGCTGGTGCTGTACGTGGCGGCCATTCACTACATCGGCATTTATGCCGCGTCGGGGTTCTTCATCGCGCTGTTCATGATGATCATTGGCCGCGAGAAACTGCCGAAGTCGCTTGCCGTGGGAATTGCGGTTCCGCTGGCGCTGTTTTTCATGTTCGAGCGCTGGTTCCTGGTGCCGCTGCCGAAGGGCCCGCTCGAGGCGTGGCTGGGGTATTGAAGGCGCCCACGCCCACCACCCCCCAGTGTCATCCTCGGGCTTGTCCGAGGACCCAGTGTGCTGCGGGAGAGACGCTGAACTGAGGCGCCACTATCTCAAATAGCTGGCTTCCGCGCGCGAGGATGGTTGGGTCCTCGGGACAAGCCCGAGGATGACACCTGGAGCAGGTTTTTTGCCATTAGGTTGCGTGGTGATTGGCTGACCTAACGGTCTGAGCGCGATGCATGGGGTCAGACCCATGGGTCTGACCCCGAACTTCAACGTCGCTACAGCGTGATGTCGAGCGGCAGGGTGGCGGGGCCGTCGGCTTCCCAGCCTTGAGCGATGAGACGGCCTTGCGACGCATCGGCCATCGCGACAAGCCGCGTGTGATCGTTCAGAACCGGCGCTTTCATCCACGGAAAGGTTGTGTCGAACTCTGCGGGGATGGCGTGCATCTGGCAGGCGCGGCCGGCGCTGTTCTGGCCGCGCGGACGGCCCTGCCAGCCGGCCGCCTGCCAGTGGTTGGCGGCCACGTTGGCGCCGTCGTGTACGCGCGCTTCCGTTTCCGTCCGCTCGATCACCACGGTTTCGTTGGGCTTGAGGCCCGCCAGCGTAAAGATGGCTGGAGAGCAGACCGGCGTCGTGATCAGGCGCGATCGCGCATCGGCAAAATCTTTCGCCTCGTCGAAGACGCTGCGCAGAAGGTGACCGGGCATCTGATGCGGCATGCGCCAGACGCGGGCGCGGTTCTGGGCCCAATCGAGAACGAAGACGCCGAACGGCTTGCGCATCGGGGCCTGGTTGAGGGCGGCGGAGAAGCGTTGCGGCGCCATGGCCGTCAGCACGCCGGTGTAGCCGGGCCACGTCAGCGTGAGGTAGCGGCCGGCCGCGCCATCGACGTCGGCTGCGATGATGTTGCGGCCTAGGCCTGGCGTGCGCCAGTCGAGCACGCGGATGAGCCGGGCGGATCTGTGATCCGGCGCGGGCTTGGCGGCGGTGGTGCAGCCCCACTCGTAGTTGACCGAAAAGAAGAAGACGCCGGGCCGGCCGACGGCTTCGGCGATGGCATCGATCTCGGACAGATGCGGGCTGTTCCAGCGCACGAGCCAGTGACGCGAGATTTTGTCGAGCTGGCGCAGGGCTGCGGCGCGGGGCGTGGCGCGTGGCGGCATCGAGCAGCGCGTGCAGCCGGGCCGGCTCCGCTTTCAGCGTTTGCATCGGATAGTCGCTGCCGGTCTCTGACGACCGGGATTGGCGCGCGCGCGAACGTATTGTGGATCATTGTCTCGAAGCCACGAAGTGAGGACGGGCGTTGCCGGGGATGATGTTAGCCGGCCCTGGTGTATCGCGTGTCTGTGCGGTTCGCCACCACTGTCGAAGGGCGGTTGCGACGTGCCGGACTTTGGCATCGAGCGGCGGCTGACGCCTCTGCCGTCCTGGCACAGTCCGGCCGTTACGGGTCCGTACTGGAGATTGCCGGGATGTGCCGCCCGTTCCTGTCGGCGAAGCACACACGCCGCAGTAATGTCGCGCACGCTGTCCAGCAAGCGCCGCAGCCGATCTGGCAGTTTGGCGCCAGTCGTTCCAAGCAGCACAAAGCCAGGCATCCAAAGCGAGGTTCATCCCGTGGAGACTTTATCGACCGCCCTCGGTCATGCGTTGCGCAGTCCGGGCGCAAAATTCTTCCTGATCGCGGCGTTGATCCTGATGCTTGCCATTCCGCTGCTGCTGGTCTGGGTGCTCATCGAGGAACGCTCGCAGCATGCGACGGGCGTCGCCTCGCAAATTGCGCAGGAGTGGGGCGAGCAGCAGACGATCATCGGCCCGTTCCTCGTCGTGCCCTACACGGTGTCGCGCACGATCACGCAAGGCGAAAAACAGATCGAAGAGATCCAGGAACGGCGTGCGGTGTTCCTGCCGTCGGCGACGGCGATCGACGGCAAGGCAATGCCGAAGGTGCTGTCGCGATCGATCTACAATGTAACGGTGTATTCCAGCGCGTTGAGCTTCGCGGGCCGGTTCGATGCACCGAACATGGCCGAGGTGGCGCCGGACGCAAAAACGATCCGATGGGGCGATGCGCTGCTGGCCGTGTCGATCAGCGATGTCTCGGGCCTGAAATCGACGGCGGCGTTGAAGATCAACGGCGGTGCCGATGTCACGTTCGATCCGAGCCTGGGCCTGCCGGGATACGGTGCGCAGGGTATTCACGCGCGGCTCGGCGGCTCGCCGGCAGTCGAGGGCCAGTCCATCAAAGCGTTCGACTTTACGTTCGCGCTGAACCTGGACGGCAGCTCGAGCATGTTTTTCGCGCCGATTGCGCGCGACACCGTCGTTTCGCTGCAGAGCCCGTGGCCGCATCCGAGCTTCACGGGAAATTTCCTGCCGACGGATCGGGCCGTGAGCGACCAGGGCTTTACCTCGCGCTGGCAAATTCCGCATCTGGCGCGCAGCGTGCCGCATGCCTGGACGATCGCGGCGGGCGGCAACGAATACGGCGAGGGGCCGACGCAGCGCCTGGCGCCGTTCTCGTTCGGCGTGAACTATTACATTCCGGTCGACTTCTACGACCTGGCCTCGCGCGCGGCGAAATACGCAATGATGTTTCTGGCGACGGCGTTCATGGCCGTGTTCCTGATGGAAGTGGGCTCGGCGCGGCCGGTGCACGCGGTGCAGTATCTGTTCGTCGGACTGACGATGGTGTTCTTCTACGTGCTGCTGCTGTCGCTGGCCGAGCATATCGGCTTCGAGGCGGCGTACGTGGTGGCGGCGGGCGCGACGAGCGGCATGCTGGCGCTGTACATCGCCAAGGCGCAGGCGAGCGGGCGCAAGGGGCTCATCATGCTCGGCGTGCTGCTGGCGCTTTATGCGCTGCTGTATCTGATCCTGCGGCTTGAGGACTATGCGCTGCTGGCTGGCGCCATCGGCGGGTTCCTGGCGCTGACGGTGGTGATGTTCGCCACGCTGCGGGTGGATTGGTCGGGGCGCCGGATGGCGATGGCCAAGTAACATTCAACCTTTAGTTGCAATCAAGACTCAGCTAGCGTCATTGTTGAGATGATATTTTGAGGTTTGCAATGAAGGTTTGGATCAAGAGTTTTGACGTCGGAATGGAAGTGAAGAACTCAGGTGTCGAGTTTGAGGTCTATTCAGCCGATGGAACCAAGCACCAGGGAGATTTTGTTCTCACGAAGTCGGCAGTCATCTGGTGTGAAGGCCGAACGAAACGCGAGAACGGCAAACGGATCACTTGGGACAAGTTCATCGAGTTGATGAACGCACAGAAGTGAAGATGACCGGCGGCGAAAGCCGCCGGTCAGCAGACTTCGTCAATGCGAGATCGCCGGGCGCCAGCCGGCTTCGGCGGCTTCGGCTTCGGTGCAGAACCAGCGTTCGCCCTTGTTGGGTTCGACCTTGACCTTCGAATACCAGTCGCCCCAGGGCACGTGGTAGATCCGGCCGTTGGCGGTGATGTTGCCCTTGATGGCGCAGCCTCTTGGGCGCAGTGGTTTCGGCCGTCTGCCACTTCTGCTCGCGGAAGGTCCACGGGGCTTCGCGCCGTGCCCTGCCAGATGCCGGTCTTGTCCTTGCGGGCGGCTGCTTCCTGGCCGATGTAGCTCTGCGAGAACTTCACGAATGCCCAGGCCATGCCCTGGCGAACCAGTTCCGCGTTGATGTCGCGTCCGTCGACGAAGCAGATGCCGAGTTCGCGGCCGTATTTGTCCTGGCCCTTGCTCTGGCACTCGATGCGGCGGCCGTCGACGAGGCCGTTGAGCGCCTTCTGCGCGGCGCGGCCGCAGTTCCACGTGCCGATCCAGCGGCGGCCGCACGTCTGGCCCATCTCCGGCGCGTCGATGCCTTCCAGGCGAACGCGCTTGCCGTCGAGATCCAGCGTATCGCCGTCGACGGCGACCGCCCGGCCGCTAAGCGACACCAATGACATGGGCGCAGCGGCCTCGAGGCGCGAGCCCAGAAGCTGATTGAAGGCGGTCAGACCAACTACGCCGGCCAGCGCAAGCGCCACTGGGCGGCGAGCAAACGTCCAAAATGCAGGTTCACTCATAGGTTGAACCTGTCTGATTCGGATGGCGCAGCCACGTCCGGCGTCTGTTTGAAATTTGCTGAAGGGGTGTCGAAGAGATGACTGATTCAACAGGTTGAATCACGATTCAGGCAGATGATCAGCGCGCGCGTCCAATCGCAAAGCCGCGCGGGCTGGTGCCGATCGGAGACAGGGCGATCAACGGGCAGTTGTGTTGGGAGAGCGGGGGCGCCAAGGCTTGCGTCGCCTTGTATTGGTGCCATTTTCCGCTCATGAAGGCTGAAAGCTTCAAGAGCAGCAAAAGCATATGACGTTCGAACGCCCTCCCCGCCGTCCTCCGGGGCCGCCTCCGCTGGAAAGCTACCGGCCGCAGCATGAGCGGCCGCCTGCCGGTGCGCGTCCAGGGCCGCCGCGCCGCAGGCCACCGCCGCCGCCTCAGTCGCATGCGTTACGCAATACGCTCATCGCGTTGACGGTCCTTGGCGTGATCGTCGGCGGCGGAGTGATGGCGCTGTCGCTGTTGTTTCCGGGCGATGTCGTGCGCGACCGGCTGGTAGCGGAAGTGAAGGCCCGCACCGGCCGCGACCTGACCGTCAGACGGGCCGGCAACGTTCTCAGCCGTGCCGACGGCCCATGTGTCGCTGGCGGATGTCACGCTTATCGGCTCCGGCCGGCATGGACGGTCCGCCGCTCGCGGCGATGCAGTCAGTCGACGTGCGCGTGGCGCTCTGGCCGCTGCTCTGGCGCGAGGTGATCGTCGAAAGCGTCGTGCTGAAGGATCCGGTGATCTCGCTGGCGGTCGACGGCAGCGGACGCAACAACTGGGAGATGTCGCGCACGGCGGCGGCGGACTTCCCGCCGGTACGCGTGGCGCAGGCAACGGGCGAGACGGCCACCGACGCGGGCCCGGGCGACGCGGGCCAGGGCCAGCCGTTGCCGAGGGATATTCTCAAGCGGCATGATATTTCCAACGTAAGCCTGCGCGACCTGACGATCGAGAACGGCACGCTTCGTTACGCCGATGCGCGAACCAACAAGACGCATGAGGCGACGGGAATTTCCGCGCAAGTGGCGGTTCACTCGCTGCAAAGCCCGGCTACGGCGAACGGTGCGTTCGATTACCGGGGCGAGAACATTGCGTTCACGCTGGAGCTGGGTGCGATCGAGCCGCTGCTGACACATGGATCGTCGCAGGTGGCATTGAAGCTGACGTCGCGGCCTTTCACGGCGAACTACGAAGGCACTGTGTTTCCCGCCAACAGCGAGGCGGAGGGGTCGCTGAGGGTCGATGCGGCTTCGATTGCGAAGACAGCGGCGTGGCTGGGGG
The DNA here is from genome assembly GCA_963846845.1 of uncultured Pseudomonadota bacterium. Lineage (GTDB taxonomy): Bacteria > Pseudomonadota > Alphaproteobacteria > Rhizobiales > Hyphomicrobiaceae > JAKAXS01. The sequence continues at coordinate 617,544 of CAWJXQ010000017.1, forward strand.
CCAGCGTGCCTGCCGATGCCGATTTCGGCACCCTGAATTTCACCGGGCAACTGCGGCGCTCCGCGAAGCTGTACGCGCTAACGAATGCCACGCTCACGGCGAACGGGGCGACGGCGACGGGGCAGCTTACGCTCGACACGGGTGCGGCACGGCCATTGCTGCGCGGCGATCTGCAGATCGCAGACCTGGATCTCAATGCGTTCGTCGCGCCGGCGAAAGCGTTGGCACCTGATGGGCAAACGCCTGCGGCAGGTGGGGGCGAAGGGGGGGCTTCGATCGAGAATCTGATTGAAGAACAGCCCAAAGACGCGCCGGCGCCGGGCACGCGTGTCAACGGTTACACGGCGCGCGGCGGATGGAACGAAGATCCGATCCGGCTGACGGCGTTGAATGCGGCCGATGCGGACCTCAAGCTTTCCATCGGAAGCCTGCTGTACAAGGACATCAAGTTCGGCCAGTCGCGCATTGCCCTGGGTCTTGCCGACAGCGTGCTGAAGGCCACGATCGAGGACGCCGTTCTGTATGGCGGGCGCGGCCGCGGCTTCGTCGTTTTGGACGGACGTTCGGCAGAGACGGCACACGTCGGGCTCAACCTGACGCTGGACAATATCGCCATGCGGCCGCTGTTGCAGGACGCTGCCAAGCTCGACTGGATCGAAGGCCAGGGCAAGGCCAGCATCGCCGTGGCGGGGTCGGGTCCGCATCAAAGGGCGGTGATCGAATCCCTGGCCGGCAAGGCCGACCTGAAGGTTGCCCAAGGGGCCGTGCGCGGCATCGACATCAATCGCATGGCGGAGAACCTGGCAGACGGCCGGTTCAAGGGCCTCAAGCCGGAAGCGGGCGACAAGACTGCGTTTTCCAGCCTGACGGCGACGTGGCAGATCCAGGATGGCGTCGCCTCCAACAACGACCTGCGGCTGACGAGCGACATCGTGCAGGTGACAGGGTCTGGCTCGGTGCTGCTGCCGGACAGGTCGCTCGACTATACGGTGCGGCCCAAGCTTACCGGCGGCGAGCCGGACGACGGGAAGGGCCTAGCGGGTATCGAGGTGCCGGTGCGGGTCTCCGGATCGTGGGAGAAGCCGAGCTACAAGGCTGACGTCGGCAGTGCCGTGGAAGAGCTGGGCAAGCGATTCAAGGGCAAGGACGCGGGTGAAATCGTCGACGAGCTGGTCGGAAAGGATTCGAAAGGCGAATCCAAAGCCAAGAAGCTGCTCGACAAGCTGTTTCGCTAGCGCAACAGAGCCGGCCGCGCGCATCTGACACGCCCGGACGGCGCGCGGCGCTTCATGTCAGCCCAAATGGCCGATCTACGGCCCTTTTTTGCCACTGCGATTCAGACCCAAGCAGATCGCTGTTAAGCCCATGTGAAGGCGAGCGAAACTTTTGTTTTCGCAGGGGACATTTTTTACTTGCGCAGGGGGGGTGTTGGCCTCATATGCACCCCCACACCGTTCGTCCACCTGCCCCAAGGCCCAAGGACACGATCCCCAAAGCAAAAGGTAAGGAGCGGGCGGGTTGAATCTATCTGCTGGTTGGGGAGGGTCATATGGCCTTTAATGACACCCTCTTCCAATTGGGGATGGACTTGACTCGTTCAAGCACCGCCCAAAAGGAAGATATCGTTGCTGGTTCTGCTCGCGTAGAGTTTGGTGACAGGAAAAATTTCTTTGCTGAACGCGAAGGCGTTCAGTTTGCTGGTTCGCATCTGATCGTAGATCTGATTGGTGCCAAAAGCCTCGATGACGCCAAGCACGTCGACAAAATCCTCAAGGGTTGTGTCGCTGCCGCGCATTCGATGTTCCTCGGCGCACACCTCCATCGTTCGCCCGTAAAGGGTGCCGCAACGTTCGATATCTACATGGCGTCCGATGCTGATGCATTTGCCGCCGTAGAGGAACTGCGCGTCGCCTTCAAGGCGCGGGAAGCCGTCCTGAAAGCGCATAAGCACGATCAGGCACTGCCTACCGTTCCCGGTGGATCTGGCTGGTCGCAAGGCAAAGCGCGTCCGCGTTGCTGCCCCGGCCCGCACCAGGAAAGCCGCATAAAATCCGGCGCATTTCGTATCATCGCACAGCGGGCCCGCAAGGGCCCGCTGCCGATTTTGCATGCCCTGAGCCGGCTTGCACGTCTGCCGGAAACCGACTTCGCGCTTTGTCCGGAAGCACTCTCGTTCCTCGTGCTCCTTACCGGAAAACCGCTGCGCACTTTTCCGGAAGCACTTGTGGGCATTGATCGTCGCCAGCACGCACCTAAGTAAAGCTCACGCGGACTTGGGGGTGCACCCGGTAGGGGTGCGCTGGGGGCAGCCATGCGATTGACCGACAGCACGTCTACCTACGGCATCGTCACCTGGCTGCTGCACTGGGTGATGTTCGTTGCCATGCTCGTCGTCTTCGGTCTCGGCCTATGGATGGTCGATCTCGACTATTACTCGCCCTGGTATACGGCGGCGCCCGACATTCATCGCAGCGTCGGCATGCTGCTGCTGTTCGCGCTCGTCTTTCGATTTGCCTGGCGCATTGCGAGCACGAAGCCGTCGCAGGACGAGTTGTCGCCCTGGGAGCGGGTCGCGTCCCACGCCGTGCATTGGGGGTTCTACCCGCTGCTGTTCGCCCTGCTCATCAGCGGCTACCTGATCTCGACGGCCGACGGCAAACCCATCAGCGTGTTCGGGTGGTTCGATGTGCCGGCGACGCTGACCGGGCCGGGTCAGGAAAGCACCTCGGGCACCATTCATATGATTTTAGCGTGGGCCGCGATGGCCCTGGTCGCCGTTCACGCGCTGGCCGCAATCAAACATCACGTCTGGGACAAGAGCCACGTGCTGACACGTATGTGGTCTGGCCCGTTCAGCAAATCCGAGTAACAGATGGAGACGTTCGCATGACGTTAAAGACGAAGATCCGGCCGCTGGCTGGTTTGGGGTTGGCGCTGATGGGCAGCGCACTGCTGGCAGCAAGTCCGGCTTCGGCGGCAGACTATGCCATCGATACCAAGGGGCAGCACGCGGCGATCACCTTCCGCATCAAGCATCTCGGTTTCAGCTGGTTGACGGGCCGCTTCGACAAGTTCTCCGGCACGATCAGCTATGACGACAAAGACCCGTCGAAGTCTGCGGTGAAGGTGGAGATCGATCCGGCAAGCGTCAGTTCCAATCATGCCGAGCGCGACAAGCATCTGCGCAGCGACGACTTCCTGGACACGGCGAAGTTCCCGACAGCGACGTTCGTCAGCAAGGCGGTGAAGGCGTCTGGCGATGGCAAGGCGACGATCACCGGCGATCTGACGCTGCACGGCGTGACCAAGGAAGTCGCGATCGACGCCAGCTTCGTGGGCGGAGGCAAGGATCCCTGGGGCGGCGAGCGCGTCGGCTTCACGGGCACCACCAAGCTGACGCTGGCCGACTTCGCGATCAAGCGCGACCTGGGGCCTGCCGCGAAAGACGTGGAACTCATCATCGACGTCGAGGCCGTGAAGCAATAGCCGGACAACCGTCAATATTTTTTGTCATCCTCGGGCTTGTCCCGAGGACCCAGCCATCGGCTAGGTCGAGCGCTTCACGTTGGAGCGCTCGACCTGGCGGCACCATGGGTCCTCGGGACAAGCCCGAGGATGACAACTTATTGAAAGTATCCCGAGAGGTTGGACGAGCTAGCGCTACGAGTTCGCGTTCTGCGCCACGCCGCCGACGCCGATCTCCTCGCCATTCGCGAGCTTCTTGAATTCCATCATGCCGCGGTTCAGCTCGGCGCCCAGGATGATGATGATCGCCGTGAACTGGAAGAAGATCAGCGCCACCATCAACTGCGACAGGCCGGCGTAGAAGCGGGCGTAGTCGTTGAAGTTGAGGTAGTACGAATAGAGCGCCGCCAGCGCGAGCCACAGCACGACGGACAGGGCCACGCCCGGCCAGACGTCGCGCATGCGGCGCTTGCCGGCCGCCAGCCAGAGATGGAAGGCGAACAACTGGGCGCCGATGACGGCACCGGCCAGGGCGTAGCGCTTGGTGACGGTGAGCCAGCTGGAATCCAGCAGCGTCTTCAGCCACGACGGCTCGAACTGGGCGGCGATGGTGGGGCCGACGACGACCGTCCAGGTCAGCACCAGCATGGAGACGGCGCTGACGAACACGAAGCACATCGACAGCAGGAGGCAGAGCGGATAGGCGCGTGTTTCGTGGACGCGATAGGCGCCGTTCAATGCGGCGCGCAAGGTTTCGATGGCGCTGGTTGCGAAGAACAGAGCCAGGCCGCCGCTGAACGTCAGCAGGTCGATGCGGCGGGTGCCCATGATGTTTTCGACCTGGGGCACGAGGCCTTCGGCGACCTGCTTGGGCAGCACTTGGAACAGCTGGCCCACGGCCTGGTCGGCCAGTTCGCGGCCGCCGAAGATGCTGGCGAGCGCGCCCAGGAAAATACAGAACGGGAAAAGCGAAACCACGAACGAGAAGGCGACACTGCCCGCCATCGAGAAACCGCTGTGCTCGTAAAGCCGGTAGATCGAACTCGAGCAGGGTCTGTGGCGGCTGTGGCTTCTTCATTGCTTCGGTGGCTTCTCAAAGGGACGTTGGACGGGCGACCCTATTGCCGCGCGCGGCGTTGGTAAACGCTTTCGATGCAACGCTGGAGGGCAAATGGCGTTTCGCAGTGGGATTCCCGGTCCATTAGCCGCCTTTCAGCGGCCTGGCCGCGCCGTCCTGTCGCGCACCGCGCACCGTAAAGTCGCGTAATCAGGCGTTGCGTTGCGGCGCCTTGCCGCTAATTTGCGGGGCATTCCGAGTTTTGCATATGTGTTGCCGCGGCTGGAGCCGCCGTTCAGGAGAGACCGATGTCCGTTGCCAAGCTGAAGCCCCAGACCGATCTGATCAGCAAGGGCCCCGCAGCCCTTTTGGAACGGACGGCCGAAGCCGTGGCGGTTGCCGACAAGATCCTGGCTTCGGCCAAAACCGGCGTGGCGGCCCGCGTCAAGGAACTGGGATCGATCGACGCCGCGCAACATGCGTCGCATGGGCTCGCCTGGCTGGCGACGACTGTCGAGGGCCTGCGTCAGCTGCACGCCTGGGCAAGCCGCTTGCAGGAGAACGGGGAGCTCGGCGAGTTCGAGCATCTGCTGCTGGCTGCGGGCTTTGCCGAGTACCTGGCGCAGATCGCCGGCGGCATTGCGATGAACCAGGGCGAGGTTGTCCGCGTGACGGCGCTGGGCGTGCCGGTCGCAGATGTCCGCCGCTTCGAGGACAGCGTGGCCGATATCGTGGCTGCCGGCAGCGATGATGGCGTCAAGGCGCGGCTTGCGGAGCTGATCGCCGAACATCCCGGCGCCACCACCTACGGCAACTCCGGTCTCGACGAGACGCACGCCGAAATCCACGAGCAGATGCGCAAGTTCTCCGAGGCCGAAGTCGTGCCGCATGCGCACGAGTGGCATCTGAAGAACGACTACATCCCGATGGAGATCATCACCCAGCTGGCCGAGCTCGGCGTGTTCGGCCTGTCGCTGCCGGAAGAGTTCGGCGGCATGGGGCTGGGCAAGGAAGCCATGTGCGTCGTCTCCGAAGAGCTGTCGCGTGGCTACATCGGCGTCGGCTCGCTGGGCACGCGCTCGGAAATCGCCGGCGAACTGATCCTCACCAACGGCACGGACGAGCAGAAGCAGAAGTACCTGCCGAAGCTGGCATCCGGCGAAATGCTGCCGACGGCCGTGTTCACCGAGCCGAACACCGGCTCTGACCTCGCCTCGCTCAAGACGCGCGCGGTGAAGAAGGACGGCAAGTACGTCGTGACCGGGCAGAAGACGTGGATCACGCATCCCGTTCGCGCCGACGTCATGACGCTGCTGGTGCGCACCAATCCGGATGAGAAGGGCTACAAGGGCCTGTCGATGCTGCTGGCGGAAAAGCCGCGCGGCGACGACGCCAATCCATTCCCCGCCAAGGGCATGACGGGCGGCGAGATCCACGTGCTCGGCTATCGCGGCATGAAGGAGTACGACATCTCCTTCGACGCGTTCGAAGTGCCGGAATCGCATCTGCTCGGCGGCGTCGAGGGCCAGGGCTTCAAGCAGCTGATGAACACGTTCGAGGCCGCCCGCATCCAGACGGCGGCGCGCGCCGTCGGCGTGGCGCAGTGCGCGATGGACTTGGCTTTGAAGTACGCCATGGAGCGCAACCAGTTCGGCAAGGCGATCTACAGCTTCCCGCGCGTCTCCAACAAGATCGTGATGATGGCTGTGGAAGTGCAGATCGCGCGCCAGCTGACGTATTTCGCCGCGCGCGAGAAGGACCAGGGCCGCCGTTGCGACCTCGAAGCCGGCATGGCCAAGCTGCTCGGCGCTCGTGTCGCCTGGGCGAATGCCGACAACGCGCTGCAGATCCACGGCGGCAACGGCTTCGCGCTGGAGTATCCGGTGAGCCGCGTTTTGTGCGACGCGCGCATCCTCAACATCTTCGAGGGTGCCGCTGAGATCCAGGCGCAGGTCATCGCGCGGCGATTGCTCGAAGGCGGCGCGAACTGAGACGTTCGTTGTCGGGTCAGACCCGCCGGGTCTGACCCATTGGCAAAGTCGCAGCCAAAATGAGGGAGACGCTCGTGGCCGATGCGCTCCCGGACCGGCATGACCGCTTACGCGCCGGGATGAGGTGGGTCATTGCGGCGCTCTATTTCGCCGCCGGGGTCATCCATCTCGCGAAGCCGGAACCGTTCCTGGCCATCACACCGGATTGGGTGCCGTATCCTGGCGCAGTGATCGTTCTGTCCGGCCTGTTCGAGCTGGCTGTTGCGCCGGCCTTGCTGACACGCCGCTTCCGGCGCGCTGCCGGTATCGCGATGGCCGTCTATGCCGTCTGCGTCTGGCCTGCCAATTTCAAGCACGCCATCGACAGCTTTGCGGTTTCAAACGGTGACTGGCTCTGGTGGTATCACGTGCCACGACTTGCGTTTCAGCCGGTGATCGTGTGGTGGGCGCTGTTCTGTTCTCGCGCGATCGATTGGCCGCTGAGACGCAAATAGCGTGCTTGCGGCGTTGAGGTGGGGTCAGACCCATGGGTCTGACCCCTTCTCGACGGTCGCCTTCGCGACGTTGCGTTCAGCCGAACTCGCGCTCGTACTCCGCGATGTAGCGCAGCACGTGCTCCGAGAAGCCGTCGAAGTGCACCCACTTGCCGTAGCCGACGCCGTTGCGGGCGGAGGCGACGTTGATCAAGTATGCGCGCGCCGCAACAGGATCCGGCACTTTGTCGTGCGACTGCTCGTCGGTGATGACGATCAGTCGATCGTGCTCAAGGCCGTTCACGTGCTTCACGGCCTTGCCCAGGTACGTGCCACCGTGCAGCTGCGACTTAACAACCGCATCGATGCCGGCCAGGCCACGGCGCGCCGGCACTTCCACGACCTCGTTGGAGAACGTGAAGACACGCACGTCGCCGTGGATTACCGCCGCCAACGACGCTGCCGCATCCATGCGCGACAAATCCGAACGGCGCGACAGCTGCGCACTCATCGAGCCCGACACGTCGACCAGCACGATTGTGCGGCCGGCGAGTGCCGTCTGGTCCGTGATTGCGGCCTGCAATGCCGTGTCGATCTCGCGATCGAACAGCGGTGCAGCCCGCGCCGCCGCCACAAAGCGGAACGGCAGCACACGGCCTGCGCCCTTGCGATCCAGGATCGCGCGGCGAACCAGCCTTTCACTCACGCCGGCCTCCGCCATGTTGCGCAGGTTGCGCAACAGAGCGAGGTAGCCGAGCTTGCCCTCGCCGATGAGACGCGTGAACGTCTCGCGCTTGTCGGCGCCGCCGGAAAGTGCGACCTCCCACGTATCGGGAGAGTCGAGTTCCTTGCCGGCGAGCTTGCGCCATGTCTCGGCCTGCTCCGTTGCCTTCGGCTTGGCGTGCACCAGGAACAGCACGTCGCGCAGACGCACCGGGCCCGGCCGGTCGTACTTGGCCAGCTGGTAGGCATCGAATTTGGCGAAGGCACGCGCCAGCCCCTTCTTGAGCTGAGCCGAGAGCGGCACCTTGCCGTTGCGCCAGTAGATGGCGACCAGCTCCGACAGTTCGTCGGCACGCTGGATCACCTCGGCCACCGTGTTGGCGACGAGCTTCTCCTTCTTGGCGCCGGTCTTGGCAAGAACGGTCAACAGCAACAGCGGTGCGTGACGCAGGTTCATCTGCGTGCGTGCCTCGATCGCCAGAGCCGCAACGGTCTCCGGCGCGACCTTCTCTGCGAGCGACGTGATGCGCGCGGAGATTGTCTCGCCATCCTCGTAGAACTCGTTCTCCCACAGCATGCACGACAGGACGGTGCGGCGCAGGCGCAGCTCGTCGTTGAGCTTCACCGCGCGCGCACCCTCGTGCGTACGCTCGGCCTTGCGGGCCTTCTGCCTTGAACATGTTCAACTTCATCGCATCACCTGTTTTCAAACTCACGAACGAAATCAATGGCCGAGGAACTTAGCGAGACGGCTTGATGACCCGAAAGTTGGACGAGTTTCGAAGTATCCGATCTCTTCACCATCGGCCGTTCGTCCGGCGCGTGCCTTTGCCTTTTCTTTCTGCTTTCGCCTCTGGTTTGCCTAACTTCTCCCTCTCCCCGCGCGCGGGGAGAGGGTCGGGGTGAGGGGCAGCTACTGGCGCTGCGGCGAGCTTCTGCCCCTCACCCTAACCCTCTCCCCATGAAGGATGGGGAGAGGGAATCTCACCGAGTTCTGCACGGCCAGATGCCTCCTCGCGCGACTGGCTTCTGGTCTCCTGTTTCAAAATCTCAGGTCCGCCCGAGGAAAAACGGCGATGGCGGTACGGGATCGTTGGAAGACGAAGTAACCGTCATCTGCACCATCGGGCGGACTTGAGATCGTGCAGGCGGGCGTCCAGGGAACATGGCGAACCGGTTTTAGCGCTCTATCCGCTGAGCTACCGCCCGATGGCCGGGCGGGTGGGATT